>JAFXSD010000077.1 GCA_017525905.1 Elusimicrobiota bacterium
AACAACAAAAATTCGTTTTTTTCTAGAGTTATAGGCACTAACTTCTTGACACATTTTTTAGTTTTTATTACAATTGCATCTCCAATAGTCACTAAAATTAGATGGGGATGCCTATGCCAGCCAAGCCATCTGGAGAAATAAAAACCAGCAAAGTTTCCGTACGGCAAAAAAACGGCGACATTTATGTGTATCAGAGGTCAACGAAGTACGATCCTGTAAAAAAGTACAACGTAACTCTTGAAAGCAAGCTTCTTGGTAAAATACCTAGAGGAGAGTCTGAGCTTGTATCAACAAGACCAAAAAGCTCCTCAGGCCCCAAAACAACGAAGGCAGAACAAGCAGAAAAAACCGGAACGAAAATAGCTGCAAAGAGATCGTGCGTAGGGATGATGGAAATACTAGAGCATGTTGGCTTTGAATCATCAATTGATTCAGCTATTTACGGTTCAACTGAACTTGGAACGGCCCAAAAAACTATATCTTTAGCACGGTATTTTCTTGCAACGAATGGTCAAAGCGCACCGGGGATAACGACCTGGCAACTTACGCATAAGATGCCTTACGAGTCAGGATTTACAGAAAGTGTGTATCATGAATTATTTAAAAAAATCGGATATGACGAGACTTTTCAGCAAAATTTTTTCAGATTAAGGTGCTCTAAAATTGGCAGCAATTCAGTAATTGCATACGATTCTACGACAATTTCTACGTATTCACAAAACCAAAAAGACGCAGTGTATGGTTATAATAAAGATGGAGATGGCTTAAAAACTATAAAAATTTTAACGCTATATTCCATAGACAATATGCTTCCTATAGCCTTTTCAAAACAACCTGGAAATATTCCGGACGTAGTTTGCATAAAAAATGCGTTAAATGAACTATCAGTATTAGGAATTGAAACTGCAGAGATAGTTACAGATAATGGGTATTATTCTATATCTAATATAGCCGAGTTACTTTTTAATGGTTTTAATTTTATTACATTAATAAAAACAAATATTAAATGGGTAAAATCTGAAATTGTTGAAAATTTTGATGAATTAAATTCTATAGAAACATTATGCCCGTTTGATGCTAGTATCCATGGCGTAACAGTAAAATTAATGCATATTTTTACAAGAAATGAATATAATATATCTGATAATGAGATAAACAGTGAAAAAAAATTTAAAAAAGAAATTTATTTACATTTATATTTTTCTGCACAAAGACAAGCAGAAGAAAGAATGCAATTTGACTTAGAGATGTATGATCTAAAGGAGCGGATAGAAAAACGGGAAGTTACTATAGATGACTTAGATGCAAATATGCAGAAAAAAGTAAACAAATATTTAAATATAATAGAAACAGACAGTGCTATAAATGTTTCATTCAAAAAAGAGCAATGTAAAGAAGCTTATAAATACGCAGGCTTCTTTGCCCTTATTTCAAATAAAGAAAAATCTACATTTGATTGTTTAAAAAAATATAGAAAAAGAAATAAAATTGAAAGTTTTTTCAAATATGAAAAAAATATTGTAGACGGTAGACGTCCAAGAGTATGGGATTCGTTTACATTGAGAGGTAGGCTATTTGTTCAATTTGTATCTCTTTGCTATTATGAATATTTACACAATAAAATTGATGAAATAAAGAGAACGCTTGGCGTTGAAAATGGTGATAACAGTCATGATAAAAAAGTTATTTTAAATAGAGAACTTAAATTAAGGTCATGGCTTGAAAATACGCCAATATATCTTCAGCTGCAATGGTTTGATACTATAGAAAGCATAGAAATATCAAGCGAAATTAAGAAAAAAAGATGGAATACAGAAGTGCTTTTACGAGACAGACTTTTCCTTGAAAAACTAGGAGTTACGCTGCCCAAAAATGAATAAACGGATTTTAGTGACTATTATACAACTTTCAGG
>JAFXSD010000007.1 GCA_017525905.1 Elusimicrobiota bacterium
AGCAAACTTCTTGAAAGAAAATCCAAATGTATCAGTAAAAGTAGAAGGACATACTGATAATATCGGATCAAAAGAATATAATCAAAACTTATCAGAAAGAAGAGCAAAAGCAGTAGCAAACTACTTGATAGAAAACGGAGCGGATGCAGGAAGAGTAACAACAGAAGGATTTGGATTCTCAAAACCTATAGCATCCAACGATACAGCAGAAGGAAGAGCACAAAACAGAAGAACAGAACTTAAATTTACAGTAAACGACTAATTGTAAATTTTAGTAAAGATAATAAAAAACGGGGAGAGATTTTCTTCCCGTTTTTTTGTGTCTGTTTGTTAAACAGTTATTAAATGTTGTTTGTTAAGACTACTCGATTTTTCCCTCAAAGCCGCTGTTATGTGTTGCATTTTCAATAATTACACAATTTTTTTTATCGACAATATCCAAAGTAAGCTTATAAGGGATAACCTTATCTTTTTTACCGATATAATGTGTTTGGGATATATTTGGAATTGTGTCTAAATCCAAAGAATCTTTTAGCGGGATATAATTGAAATGTTTAGTCCAGTTCGTATGATTTAAAAGTCCCGCAACAGTTATCCATTTAATAATATTTAAGTCGTTTTTATGTTGGTTTATTATAAGTCCGCAAATTAAACCTCCGCCTGAGTACCCTATTAAAATAATTTCTTTATCTTCGGCAATCTGTTTTATTGCTTGAGACATATTATCAACAATTTTTTGTGAAAATCGTCCGGTAGTCCAATCAACATTGCTGCAATTTTTATTTTTAATGTATTGACACGGCCTTGCCAAATATACTACATTTTCATAAACATCGTTAAAAGATATATTTCTTAAAAAATAGCTTTTCGGTGTAGGATCTGTTGTCGGATACCCTTTTGAAGTGTAAGCACGTCCGTCACCTTCAACATAAATTTTCACAGGCAAAGATTCATCCGTTATTTTTTGCCAGCTTGCCAAAACATAATCATCCGTTTTTATCTCTTTATAAATAAATTCCGTCGGAGGATTTGTTTTTACTGTTGAACATGAACACAATAATAATAAAGTGAAGAATAAAAAAATCTTTTTCATACTATTTTATTATTTGTTTTAATATGCTATCCGTTTCAATAAAATTTATTGCTTTGTCAAAAGAATCTTTTTCGGACAATACAGTATAATAATTTTGTTTTATTGAGGGTGCAAGTTGTAAAGCTTTTATGAATTCGTTTTTATTTACGGGATCTTTTTCGATAAAATTTAAAAAACCCGTTTTAAGTAAGAAATCTTTAACTTTTTCATGTTGATTGTTTTGCAGGAAAGAACATAAATAGGTTGCTATTCCCACTTGTAATCCGTGCATTTTACTGTCAGTGAGAACATTATCGAGAGCATGCGATATTAAATGTTCGCTGCCGCTTGCCGGTCTTGAAGAACCGGCAATTTCCATTGCTATACCGCTTAACACAAGCGAGTTTACCATTCTGTATTTAAACTCGTGATCTTCAGGCTTTAGTTTATCACATAAATAAATTATGTCTAACGAGTTGTATGCCATAAGACCTGCGAAATCGTTAAAATATTCAAACCCTTTTACGAAAGATTGTTTCCAGTCCCAAAGTGCCGTAATTTTTGAAATAGTGTCTCCTATACCGGAATACAACGAAGATTTGGGAGCAGTTTCTATAACATCAATATCGGCAACTACTCCGTAAGGTATTGTGGATTTTACACTTTTTCGTTTACCTGCAACAAGCAAAGACGTATTCGGACTGCAAAAACCATCGTTTGAAACGGATGTCGGAACCGTTATATAAGGTAATTTTAATATATGTGCACAATATTTCCCGTAATCGAGAGCTTTTCCTCCGCCGATACCTAACAACACTTTTGTTTCGGAAGGGATTTTAAATGCCGTATGAACCGCATTTTCTATGTTAATATCGGAAATTATATCTTTATGAACGATACTTATATTATACTTTTCAAGACCGGGATACAGTTTATCCGCGACAAGACCTTCTATACCGTCACTGAAAAAAAGTGCGATTTTAGTATAGTTCCTGTCTATAAGATATTTACCTATTTTTGCGATTTTACCGCTGCCTATTTTCAGTAATGAGGGAATATTTATTTCGTTATTATACATTTGTTCTCCTGATATAATTTAATATATCACTAAAATTATCAAAAAGTTGAGTTTTAATACCATGTTGTTTGCAAAGTTCCAAAAGCATATCTTTTGCAAAAACAACATCGGCAATCTGTGCCGATTTAAAATCAGGTTTACCGTCACCCGCATATATAGTAAAAAAACCGTCATCTTTCAATTTTTGGACTATTGCTTGTTTGGATACTCCCGTATTTGAGTTATAATAAGGTGAAGTTTCTGCCGGAGCAATAAGCTTCATTCCTTCTTCTTGAGAATAAGAAGCATCATTTGAAATTAAAACAATATTATATTTTAACAATTCATCGGAAATTCTTTTTTTTATGTAATAATTTGTTCCCGCACTGCAAATATAAAAAGGAATATTTTTTTCCATGCAATATTGTGCAGCATCATAAAAATAAGGATCTATTTCTATTGTGGAAATAAATTTGTCCAACTCATTTTGAGTTAAATGTATTTGAGAAAAAATTCCCGTCAAAGCATCTATATGTTTTATTTTCCCGTTAAGATAATCGTTCCAGGGTGCAAGAGCATCTTTTTTATCTTTTAAAAGGTTATCTATTACCATATAGAAAAAATCTTTTTTTGAAATTGTTCCGTCAAAATCGCTTATTAAAACAATTTTCTTTTTCATAATAAACTATTATATAAAATTTAGATAAAAATTCAGCCTTTTTTTTCTTGATTTGTGTTCGGGTATTTTTATAAAATTATAAGACTGTTATATTTTAAAATTTTGGATTAGAATTATATGAAAAATTTAATAAAAGTATTTTTTAATAAAGGATATTTTGCTTTTTGTATATCTCAGTTTTTTGGCGTTTTTAATGACCACTTTTTTAGAATAGCTTTAGCTACATATATAATGTTGGGACCAACATCTTTATCAACCGGAACAAAATACTTTTTTGCTTCTTTTTTGATAGCTGTATTTATGGTTCCGTCTCTTCTTTTTTCGGCAACGGCCGGTGAAATTGCAGACAGATACAGAAAAGATATTGTTATAAGAATAGTTAAGTTGGCTCAGTTGTTGTTAGCTTTTATAGGAATAGCAGGTTTTTTGGTTCACAGCGTTACGGTACTTTTAATAGTTCTTTTCATCTCGGGAATACTGTCAGCGTTTTTTTCTCCGGTAAAATACAGTGCCGTTCCGGAACTGTTGGAACATGAACAACTTGTTGCCGGCAACTCCATTGTTCAAGCGGGAACATACATTTCCATGCTTTTAGGAAACATTTGCGGTATTTTGGTATATTCCATAGATAAAAGTTGGTTGTTTCTTATATATTTGACTGTTGCGGTTATAGGATTGACAGCGGCACTGTTTATACCGGAACTAAAAACAAACACACAAAAGTTCGATATATCAAAAAATTTTATCAAAACAACATTTAAGAATATGTCATATTTAAAATACACAAAAGATATTTATATGTGTATTTTGGGAATATCGTGGTTTTGGTTTGTAGGCGTGGTTTTGGTTTATCAAATACCGAATTTTGCCGAAATCGTTTTAAAAGGTCAACAGGATTTATATATTTTCTTGGCGCTTCTTCTTACTTCCGGAGTTTTTGTCGGAGCATTACTTTCTTGTCTTTTGTTAAAGAAAGAAATATCAATAAAATATGTTCCTATTTCCGTAGTTCTTATGACTGTTTTTATTGTGGATTTGTCGTTTAGCGCAAACTATGCACATGTTGCACTTACAACAAATATAGCTTTATCCGATTTCCTTTCGACTTTGTCGGGTATAAGAATAATAATAGATGTTTTTGCATATTCGTTGTTTGCAGGTCTTTATATTGTTCCTTTAATAACCATGTTACAGGTTTTGGCTAACAGAAAAATAAGAGCAAGAGTTTTTGCTACAAATGCCGTTGTTAATGTTTTGTTTATGATAGCAGGTTGTTCGGTTTGTTTTATATTTATAAAAATGGGACTTGCTTTTCCTGTAGTGTTAACATTAATAGCTTTGTTTAATGTGGTTGCTGCAATATATATTTGCACAATTTTACCTGCACACTTGTTAAGAATAATAGTCAAAAGAATTATAGATATTTTATACAAAATAGAAGTTGTAGGAATTGAAAATTTTGAAAAATGTAAAGGCGGAACTTTAATTATCGCAAACCATACTTCGTTAATAGACGGTATAATTCTTTCCGTTACATTCGGGGAAAAACTTTCTTTTGCAATAAACAGTGATGTTATAAACAAGTTTTGGATGAAACCGCTGCTGAAAATAATAAAATATTTCCCTGTAGATAATACCAATGTTATGGTCGTTAAATCGATAATTGACGAAATAAAAAAAGGCGGAATGGTTGTAATATTTCCGGAAGGAAGAATTACTACTACCGGCGGACTTATGAAAGTTTATCCGGGTCCTGCCGTTATCGCAGATAAAAGCGATGCCGATATTTTGCCTATATGTATTGAAGGAATACAATATTCCGATTTTTCATATTTCGGAGCAAAATCTAAAATTAAAAGACAAAGAAAAATTAAGCTTACTATTTTACCTCCGAGAAAACTTAATGTAAATCAATCCCTGTCGGATTCTAGAAGAAGAAACATTGCAATTACAAAACTTTATGATATTATGTGCGAAATGAAATTTGCGAGTAATTTTTCCGACAAAACTTTGTTTGAGTCTTTAATTGACAGTTTATCCTTGGTCGGAAGAAGAAAAAAAATATTGGAAGATATCAACAGACAACCGATAAACCTCGGCGATTTCTTAGGTGCCGTTTTTGCTTTTACACATAAAATAAGCAAGCAAACGGAAAATAAAGAGTATGTCGGAATTATTGCGGCAAATACTAAAACAATGATAGAAATATTTTTTGCATTGTCTGCTTTAAACAGAATTCCGGCAATGATAAATTTTACCGACAGTATTGAAAATATACTTTACAATTTAAAAAATGTAGGCATAACAAAAGTTTATACATCCAAGCGGTTTATAAAGGCTTCAAATTTAAACAATTTGACGGAAGCTTTAAAAGAAAACGGAATAAAAGTTATTTATGCTGAAGATATTAAGGACAGTTTTACGATGTTTAATAAAATGTCCGCATATCTAAAATCTCATTTCCCCAGAATATACTATAAAAATATATGTTCCACATTTGATGTGTTTGCACCGGCAGTTATACTTTTTACATCCGCATTTAAAGGCAAAAGTAAAGCGGTTGTATTATCACATAAAAACATACAAGCTTCAAGAGCACAACTTTCAAGTGTTATGGATTTCGGTATTTTAGACAGTTTCTTTAATGCAATGCCGATATTTTCTTCTTTGGGACTTGTTGCCGGAACACTTTTACCGTTACTTAGAGGAATAAAGGTATTTGAATATCATTCGCCGTTACATTATAAAATGGTATCGGAGCTTGTATATGATACCGATTCTACGGTTTTGTTGGGAACTGATACTTTTCTCAGCGGTTATGCCAAAAATGCTCATCCGTACGATTTTTATGCAATAAGGTATGTTATCGCGGGAATAGAAAAACTTAAAGAAGAAACAATACAAATTTGGGAAGATAATTTCGGTAAAAGAATTTTTGAAGCTTACGGGACAACCGAAACAGCTTCAACGATATCCATAAATACTCCGATGTATTTTAAAGAGTACAGCGTGGGAAGACTATTACCTTCCGTAGAATGTAAACTGGAATCTACGACGGCTTTTGTAGGTTCAAGTCATTTGCTTGTAAAAGGGCCTAATATAGCAAATTGTTATATAGAAAATAAACAGCTTATTTCCAAAAAAGAAAACGGTGAATGGTTTGATACCGGAGATATCGTTGAAATAGACAGAGACGGATTTGTGTTTATGAAAGGTAAATCCAAAAGATTTACTAAAGTTGACGGAGAAAGTATATCTTTAACCGAACTTGAATTTAATATATCTAATATTTGGAAAGAATATAAATCTGCCGTACTTGCCGTTCAAAATAACAGAAAAAAAGAAATAGTAGTTTTTACTACCAAACAAGATGCGGATTTAGGTGATTTACAAAAATTTGCACAAGAACAAAAAATAGAAAATTTTGTTCTGCCGGATAAAATAGTCGTTGTAGAAAAAATTCCTATAATAGGAACAGGTGCTACCGATTATACAAAGTTACACGAAATATTTAAGGAACTTAACAAATGATAAATACATTAGTAAAAATTCTGTTTAATAAAAAGTTAATAATTGCTCTATCTAAATTTTTCTTAAGAGTTCAAGTAAAAGGGTTAGAGAATATAAAAGATTTGCAGGGAAAAGTTTTGTTTGTCGCAAATCATAACTCTTTTATAGATGCAATTTTGTTATGGGCATTTATTCCCGAAAAGTTATGTTTTACAATAAACCCGATAATAGCAAAAAAGTGGTATGTAAAACCTTTATTAAATATTGCTAAATTTTTTCAAATAGAGCCGAACAATCCGATGGCTGTAAAATCTATGATAAGGGAAATAAATAACGGACACAAAATAGTTATTTATCCTGAAGGCAGAGTTACATCCACCGGAAGCATGATGAAAATTTATCCGGGACCTGCAATGATTGCAGATAAAACAAATGCACAGATAGTTCCTATATATATTGATGGTACTCAATATACAATTTTTTCGTATTACAGAAACAAAGTTAAAATAAGACCGAGAACAAAAGTCGTATTAAATGTTTTTAAGCCTACAACGCTGAATATAGATAAAGAATTAAAAGGCGAAGAAAGAAAAAAAGAAATCACAAAACAACTTTTTGATATAATGACAAATGCTAAATATTATTCTGCAACCGACGACAAAACTTTGTTTGAATCTTTAATTGAAGCAAAGAATTTTGTCGGAAGAAGAATGAAGATTGTAGAAGATATAGCAAGAAAACCTTTAAATTACGGGCAACTTCTGACTGCAGCATTTGTTTTGGGTAAACAATTTACAAAGCACAGCGAACAAAAAGAAAAGGTGGGTTTCTTAATGCCAAATGCCGCAGCATCCGTAGTTGCTGTTTTCGGTATGCAGGCATACAATATTGTTCCTTGTATGTTAAACTTTTCCACCGGAACAAAAAATATGATTTCCTGTTGCAAAACCGCTGCGATTAAAACCGTTTACACTTCAAAACAGTTTGTTATAAAAGGCGGTTTTACGGATCTTATAAAAACTATGGAAGACGAAGGTCTTCAAATAATATATCTTGAAGATTTGAAAAAAGAAATAACTTTAAAAGAAAAACTTACAGGTCTTTTTGCTTCTTTCTTCCCGAAACATTATTACAACAAAATTAAAGGTGATGTGTCGGTAGAAGATCCTGCGATAGTTCTTTTTACCAGCGGTTCCGAAGGAGTTCCCAAAGGAGTTGCTTTAAGTCACAGGAACATTCAAGCAAACTTGAACCAGATAAGAGCAGTTTTATTCTTTGACACTCAAGACAGATTTTTTATGGCATTACCGATATTTCACTCTTTCGGTTTTACTTGCGGTATGATACTTCCTATAACAAGCTGTATAAAAGTGTTCTTTTATCCTACACCGTTACATTATAAAATTATTCCTGAACTTATTTACGATACAAACTCAACAATTACATTTACCACACCTACTTTCTTTAGCGGGTACGGTAAAAATGCTCATGCTTACGATTTTTATTCAATAAGACTTGCTGTTGTAGGTGCCGAAAGAGCAAAAGCGGAAACCGCGAAAAGTTTGTTCACGAATTTCGGTATAAATATTTTGGAGGGTTACGGCGCAACAGAAACCGCTCCTGTTCTTTCCGTAAACACAGCTATGTATCATAAAAAAGGTTCCGTAGGCAGAATTTTCCCGGGAATACAGATGAGATTAGATGATGTGCCGGGCATAAAAGACGGTAAAAAGTTGGTAGTTAAAGGCAGAAATGTAATGTTGGGTTATATAAAGAGTGATAATCCGGGAGTAATACAACCTTTGGAAGACGGTTGGTACGATACCGGAGATATTGTTTCGGTGGATAAAGATAACTTTATAACTATAAAAGGCAGAGCGAAAAGGTTTGCAAAGATTGCAGGCGAAATGGTTTCGTTAACTGCCGTAGAAGAAATGATAACGGCTTTATGGCCTACTTATCAGCATGCGGTTGTTACAATACCTGATGAAAAGAAAGGTGAACAGTTAATACTGTTTACTACAAGACCTAACACAACCTTTAGTGAAATAAGTGCGGCTTTTAAATCTCAGGGATCAAGCGATTTGTTTGTTCCTAAAAAGATAAAAGTATTGGAAGAAATGATTATTATGGGTAACGGTAAAGTTGATTATGTTACCCTTGGCCAGAAAGCTTCGGAGCTATTTAGTTAGAAATTTTCACTTTGTGAATACTTGAGGAATGGAAGTTTATAACTGTAGAAGTATAGAAACGACAACAGAAAAAGAAAGAAGAAATGAGAAATAAGTTGCAGGTTTTCATACATCTTTTATCTATGCATTAAAACCTCAAAAAAAGCATAATGAATTGTAAAATATACAAAATAATTTGTAATGTATAATATATAATACATAAATAAAATAAGGACATATAGTTATGGGTACAAGAGAAGATATCAGAAATGTAGCAATAATAGCCCATGTTGACCATGGCAAAACAACAATAGTAGATTCAATGTTAAAGGTTGCAGGTGAGTGGACCGTTAAAGAAGATGAAGTTCAAGATACGGTTTTGGATTCCGATCCTATTGAAAGAGAAAGAGGTATTACAATCCTTGCAAAGTGTACTTCAATAAAATATAAAGACCATACCATAAACATAGTAGATACTCCGGGACATGCCGATTTCGGCAGCGAAGTTGAAAGAGTATTGAAAATGGTGGATAGTGCAATTCTTATGGTGGATGCGGCCGAAGGGCCTATGCCGCAAACAAGATTTGTTTTAAGAAAAGCGCTTGAACTCGGTTTAAATCCCATAGTTGTTATAAACAAAATGGATAAACCGCAAGCCAATGCCAGTAAAGCAATAGATGATATATTTGAACTGTTTATGAAACTCGGTGCTACTGACAGACAACTTGATTTTCCTATATTTTATGCTTCCGGCAGGGAAGGTTGGGCAAGTACAAAAATAGATAAAAAAGGAACGGATGTTTCTCCGTTGCTTGACGGTATAATAAAATATGTTCCGGCACCTGAAGCCGATATAGATAAACATCTTCAAATGCAAATAACAATGATAGATTATAACAACTTTTTGGGCAGAGTCGGTATAGGCAGAATATTGAACGGCTCAATTAAAAAAGGTCAAACGGTTCTTCTTGTGAATAAAGACGGTTCAACTCAATCTAAAGCCGTAAAAATAGAAAAGTTTTTAGGACTTGCAAAAGTTGAAGTTGAAGAAGCGTCTGCCGGCGATATTGTTTCCATATCCGGTCTTGAAGGGTTAAAAGTAGGTGATACGGTTTGTGAGTTGGAACATCCTTTACCGCTTGAACCGTTAGCTATAGACGAGCCGACAATATCTATGGACTTTTTAGTTAACGATTCGCCTTTTGCAGGCAGAGAAGGAAAATTTTTAACATCAAGACACTTAAAAGCAAGACTTGAAAAAGAAGCTCAAACAAATGTCGGTTTAAAAGTTGAAGAACTTGAAGGTGAGGGCAGATTTAAAGTTTCAGGCAGGGGAGAACTGCATTTAACCGTTCTTATAGAAAACATGAGAAGAGAAGGATTTGAACTTGCGGTGTCAAGTCCGGAAGTTATTTTTAAAGAAGTTGACGGGAAAATGTGTGAACCTATGGAATATCTTATTCTTGATATAGATTCGGATTTTCAGGGAGTAGTTTTTGAACTTATAGGTAAAAGAAGTGCACAGCTTGAAAATATGGTAAGCGAGGGTAAGGATCATTTGAGATTGGAATATATTATTCCGTCAAGAGCTTTGATAGGATTTAAGAACGAATTTTTAACGGCAACAAAAGGTACCGGAATAATGCATCACAGCTTTCACGGATATTTACCGAAAGCAGATATTTCTTCGTTAAGAGGTAACGGAGTATTTATTGCCATGGCTCCGGGAAAAACTACAGCTTATGCTTTACATAATTTGGAAGACGGCGGAGAAATGTTTGTAGGTCCCGGTGAAGAAGTTTACGAAGGTATGATAGTCGGCCAAAATTCCAGAGAAAGAGATCTTGTAGTTAATCCGTGCAAACCTAAAAAACTTACAAACATGAGAAGTAAAGCTGCCGATGAAGCATTGACCTTAACACCGCACAGAGTTATGAGTTTGGAACAATCTGTTGAATATATTGCTCCCGATGAACTTGTGGAAATTACACCTACGGCATTAAGATTAAGGAAAAAAATTCTTAACGCTTTAGACAGAAAAAGGACAGCAAGAAATGAAAGATATGAAGAAGCTCAACTCGAAGAACGGGAAGAAGATTAGAAATTTTTTATAAAGTAAAAAATTTGAGGAAATGATATAATAACAAAAAATTTTATTTTAGGAGTATGTATGAAAAAATTATCTTTATTGGCGGCAGCATTGGTTTTGTTGTTTTCAACAACGGTTTTTGCAGGAACAAAAGACGGTTGGGAATTGGAATTAAAACAGTTGGCGGTTAGTATTACAAGTACCGAAGTTCATAATTCTTCACCGACATTTACAAATGCAAGATTAACAACCGATTCTCAAACAGCAGTTCAGGGTAAGTTGGATTTTGATGCAAAATATTTTGCACCTAAATTGTTATGGACAAACAATTTGTTTATGGAATACGGAAAAACATCAATAAGACCTGTAGATAAAGAAGAAGTGGTTACCGAAAATGCCGACAAAATCACGTTAACGACAGACTTAACTTACAGGTTATGGAAAGTTGAGGAAGATTTTTTAGGCGGTTTTGAAGCCGGTCCTTTTGCAAATATAGGTTACGAAACCGAATTTGAACCTGCGGAAATAGAAATAGACGGACATAAAGAAAGAGACAACAGGAAACAGGTTCTTAGAGGTAAAGTCGGTGCAAAACTTTTTGAAGGAAAATATTTGAAAGAATTGTATGCGGCTTATGTATTTGAAAGAGATTTTACATATACTCCGGAATCCACAAATACCGCTTTTGAAGCAGGTTTTAGAGCAGAAGCGGAAATAAGAGAAGGTGTAAAATTTGTAGCTTGGTCTTATTACAGAGATTATCAAACTTACAGTGAAGAAAGAATCAGTGATTTGGATTATGAAATAGAAGCGGAATTGAGACTTGATGTAAAATTGTGGAACAATATTGCAATAGCTCCGTTTATTAATTATTATTGTGCATCGGCACAACATTTTAATTGCGTAGCGGATAACTGGTATACCGGTATACAAATATCTTACAGCACATTCTTTAAAAAAGCTAAAGAAATATAATTTATAACTGATTTACAGAAATAAGCTCTATTATAAAAATAGGGCTTATTTTTTTTATTAATAAATGATAAAATGATTTCAATAATATTACGGGAGAAAAAAATGAAAAATATGCCGGAATTTAATAAAGTATCAAAACAATTGCTACAGGCAATGCCGTACCAATATGCAGGTAACAACATAAATGTTTGTATAGAAACGGATGAATTTACCTGTCTTTGTCCGTGGACGGGGCTTCCGGATTTTGCCCACTTAAAAATTCAGTATGTTCCAAACAAAGTTGTTGTTGAACTGAAATCTTTAAAAATGTATTTACAATCTTACAGAATGGTAGGTATGGTTCACGAATCCGTAGTAAACAGTATTATGAAAGATATTAAAGAATTGTTAAAACCAAAACAAATATATGTTGAACTTGTGTTTAAAATCAGAGGCGGAATCACGACAACCGTATCTGCGGGAAGCATTAAAGAATTAAAGAAATAAAATAAAAATTTTCAAAATAAAAAAAGCACACCCGATTATAAAATCAAGTGTGCCTTTTTTATGTTATTAATTATTGAAACAGATATGCTTTTCCGTCGTGAAGTATATAAGTTTTTCCGTCTATAACAATCATACTGTCACTGTTATTTGATGCCGGTTGACTTTGTACTTGTTGAGGTTGTGCCGCCGGAACAGCTTTTTTAATTTCTTTTTTTACGGGTACGGGTTTCGGTGCAGGTATAGGTGCCGGAGTTGGTTCTGCCACGGAAGAATCATAAGCTGCATCTGTAACTATAAAACATAAATCTTCTTCCCCGAAATAAACATCCGTTATTTCTACATCGTCGTTGTGACCTCTGAAATTAAAAGTAAATCTAACCACATTGTTGTTTTTTCTTGAAAATTTTCCGTCTTTTCCGAAATATCTTGGAAATTCTCTGTTCATATCATCTTCGAAGTACCCGTCAAATCCTTCGGAATCTCCCAGCTTTAATACCGGCATAGGTCTCATGTCATGAGTTTTTCCGTTGATTGTAATTGTGCAAGTTACATGTGATAAAGCAAGTGAAGAATTGTTTATAAGCTTGATTTCTTCATATACTCTTTGGTCAACAAGCGAACTTATGGTTGTTTCATAAACATATCCGCCCGACGGATCTTTTGTTACAACTCCGCTTTGTGCAAAAATCGCAGGAACCGTTAAAAAAGATGCTACAACAAAAACAGCAAAACTTTTAAAATTAAACATATTTTTTCTCCTAAAATAATATTAACATGATAATAACCCTTTAAAACAATGTTGTCAATAAAAATTTTTTAATATTTTGTATTAAAATGATAAAATATATCGGTATATTATGCATTAATAAATATTTATCAAAGAAGGTAAATAATAAATGTCAAAGTTGATAGCATTTGTCGGTAATCCTAATGTCGGCAAATCCGTAATATTTAATAAACTTACAGGTCAGTATGCTGTTGTTTCAAATTATGCAGGTACCACGGTTGATGTTACAAGAGGAAATATTACAATAGGTAACGAGCAATACCAAGTTGTTGATACTCCCGGCACATACTCTCTAATGCCGTTATCGGAAGACGAGCAGGTTACAAGAGATTTAATAATAAAAGAAAAACCTAACATTATAGTGCAAGTTTGCGATATGAAAAATATTGAAAGGTCGTTACACTTGTTCTGTGAACTTGCATTGTTCAAAATTCCTATGGTATTGGTTTTAAATATGCGGGATGAAGCTATTCAGTCCGGAATCAGAATAAATGTAAAAAAGCTAACTGAAATTTTAGGTGTTCCGATAACCTGTTGTACGGCAACAACCGGTGACGGTGTAAGCGATATTTTAAAAATTATTCCTCAAGCAACAGTAAGTAACTTAAACATTGAATATAAAAACAATAAAGATATTTTAACGGTGGAAAATATTTTAAAAGATAAATCTTCGATATCAAAAGTATTATCGGTATATTTGTTGTCCGGTGATAAAGATATTAAACAGTATGTCCCGCAAAAGTTGCAGGAGAAAGTTTTTAAGTTGGTATCTGATACTGTTAAAGATGAATACAAAATGTTTGCCGCACAAATATTTCATGATAACAACGAAACAATATTAAATATCGTTTCTAAAGTAAAAACAATAAAACACAGGAAACATAAAAGTATTATGGAAAAGATTGGCAACATTTGTTTGCAACCCTTTTGGGGAACGATAATAATGTTGTTCATCATTTTTATAATGTACGAATTTATCGGAGTGTTTGTTGCGGGTTTTGTTGTAGATTGGATACAAACAAAAGTGTTTGAAGAATTGATAAATCCGTTTATTGCAAATTGTTTCGATTATCTTGGAACCGGACCGGTTGTAAATTTCATAAAAGATCTGTTTGTCGGTCAGTACGGAATTTTTACAATGGCAATACCGTACGCTTTTGCAATAATATTCCCTATAGTTATTGCATTCTTTTCTTTTTTCGGGATATTGGAAGATTCCGGTTATTTACCGAGATTATCTGTAATACTTAACAGATTGTTTTCGCTTGTAGGTTTAAACGGAAAAGCCGTTCTTCCCATGGTGTTGGGGGTGGGATGCGGAACTATGGCGGTGTTAAGTTCAAGAATACTCGAAACAAAAAAAGAAAGAATGATAGTTGTAATTTTGTTATCTCTTTCAATACCGTGTTCGGCACAATTGGGAATTATTCTTGCAATGTTGTCGTCGGTATCCTATAAAGCGACAATAGTCTGGTTATTGTGTATATTGTTTTCACTTTTCCTGGTGGGAAAGGTTTTAGATTTTTATGTTAAAGGCGAGTCTACAAACTTTATTATAGAAATTCCCAAAATGAGAATACCATCCGTAATAAACATTTTATCTAAAGTGAAAATGAGACTTGTTTGGTACATGAAAGAGGTAGTTCCTTTATTTATTTTGGCTACGGTCGGCTTGTTTTTTATGGACAAAATTCATTTGCTTACAATACTTGAAAAATGGTTTTCTCCGATAGTGGTAAAATTTTTAGGGTTGCCTGTAGAAACAACAAGCACATTTATTATGGGCTTTTTAAGAAGAGATTACGGAGCATCAGGAATTTATACTTTGGCACAAGACGGACTTTTGTCGGGAACACAAATTTTGGTTAGTGCGGTAGTTATAACTTTGTTTGTTCCTTGTCTTGCACAAAGTTTGATGGTAATAAAAGAGCATGGAATAAAAATTGCTTCAATAGTTTTTATAGCGATAACGACTTATGCAATTTTATTTGGAGGAACATTAAGATTTATTATTTCATTTTTTTAAAAAAATGAAATAATAATATAACGATTTGCAATTTCTAACTACGACTTTGTATTTTTAAAATTTATGTACTCTTTCGCTCCGCTATATTTTTAGTACACCGCATTTTAAAAATACTTCGTCTCGTTTAAGAACTTGCAAATTTAAAGGCAACAATACAAAGAAAAGTTTAGGAGTCTGTTGTTTGTATGAAAATAAAAGAAATTAGAATCAATAATTTTAAACGCTTTACGGATCTAACAATAACGGGGATTCCAGAAACTGCAAAGCTTGTAGTATTAGTTGGTCCAAATGGGTGTGGAAAAACTTCATTGTTTGAAGCATTTAATGTATGGTATCAAATTAAAGGCTTTAGTATGCTAGGTACTCACGATTATCAATACTATATAAAAAAATCTAATTATAATAATATTCAAGATAAGACATCAGTATTCTTTTTTGATGATATCAACAAAATAATTAAATTAATTTATTATGGATCAAGTTTAAGTAAGGGACAAATTTGTAGAAGTTTTTATTTTAGATCTGCATATAGAAATGAATCGAATTTTGTAATATCAAATTTAAGTAAACAAAAAAATCCTATAAACGATATGGAAATAAATCGTAAAACTCTAATAACTACAGATGCTATTGTATCAGAAAATTATCATCGTTTAATTTCTTCGATTATATCAAGTTTATTTATAAAAGAAAATAATGATAGAACTGTTGAAGAATTAAGAAAAGAATTAATAGAAAAAATTCAAATTTCAATACATAATGTCTTTGAAGATTTGGAATTATCATCATTGGGTGAACCATTGGAAAATGGTTCTTTTTATTTTACGAAGGGAAACTCAAAAAATTTTATTTATGCTAATTTATCAGCTGGAGAAAAATCAGCTTTTGATCTAATATTAGATTTAATCATAAAATCTAGTTATTTTACAGATACAGTTTTTTGTATTGATGAACCGGAATCTCATATGCATACAATATTACAATCAAAATTATTGAAGGAATTGTATTCTTTAATTTCTAAAAATTCCCAGCTTTGGATTTCTACTCATTCTATGGGAATGTTGAAAAAAGCAAAAGAACTTGAAGAAGAAAATCCTGGGACTGTAGTTTTTTTGGATTTTGAAAATAGAGATTTTGATAACAAAGTTGTTATGACTCCTTCAAGAATTGATTCAACTATGTGGAAACGATTTTTAGATTTAGCTCTTGGTGATCTATCAAAGCTTATTGCTCCAAAAATAGTTGTATTTTGTGAAGGAAATACAAATGGAAGAAAATATAAAGATTTTGATGCTCAAATATATACAAAAATATTTAATAGTAAATATCCGGATGTTAGTTTTGTTTCTGTTGGTTCATGCTCTGAAATTGAGAATGAAGAAAATATTAGTATGAAAATAATTTCTCAAACTTTAAGTAATTCTAAAAAAATTAAACTTGTTGATAGAGATGATATGAATGATAATGAAATAGAAGAACTAAAAAATCAAGATATAAAAGTTCTGTCTAAAAGGCATATAGAATCTTATTTGTTAGATGATGAAATATTGAAGCTTCTATGTGAGAAAGAAAATAAATCGGATAAATATGATGAGATTATATCTATAAAAAAAGCAAAATTAGAAGATTCTATTTCAAGAGGAAATCCAAAAGATGATATAAAATCTGCGAGTGGTGACATTTATGTTGAGATAAAGAAAATATTACAACTATCGCATAGTGGAAATACCAAAGATGCATTTTTTAGAGACACATTAGCACCTCTAATTACGCCAGAAACACAAGTTTATAAAGAATTAGAAAAAGATATATTTGAATAATATAAAAAAGGTGTTACTTAAAAAATTTGATAGCTAAAAGAAAAAATTGTTATTTGAATTAAGATGGTGAGATAAAGGTATAAAACAAAAATTTGACAAAATATACAGATGTATGTATAATAATATCTATGTTAAACAATATATATTTATCAATTAAAGAAGCAAGTAACTGGGCAAGTAATTATTTAGGAAAAGAAGTAACTATTTCTAATATTTCTTATCTTATTCAATATGGAAGAATAAGAAAAATAGGGCATAACGGTTCAACACAGATTTTAAAGTCAGATTTAGAAAGATATTATAAAAGTATAAACAAATCAAAAGAAATTGCTTGGAAAGAGAAATTAGGACAAGATTTAAATTGGAATTTATCTTTTGATAATTTAAAAGAAAAAGATACAACTAAACATGTTCATAGACTTCACCCTTACAAAGGAAAATTTATACCTCAACTAGTTGAATATTTTTTAGATGCACATACCGATAACTTTAAAAAAGAACAATATTTTTATAAGAATGATATAATTTTAGATCCATTTTGTGGTAGTGGAACTACTCTCGTTCAAGCAAATGAACTTGGTATTCATGCCATAGGAATAGATATCTCATCTTTTAATTCTTTTATTTCAAATTGTAAAATAAACGAATATTATATTGGCGAAATGGAAAAAATTATAAAAGATATTACTGACAAATTTGAAATAAAAGTAAATCAGTCAAATATTATAAACTTTGAAAATGAACTTATTGACCAATTAAATATTTTTAATAATAAATATTTTCCTGTGCCTGAATATAAATATAAATTAAGACAAAATTTAATAGATGAATATAAATATGGAAAGGAAAAAGAAAAGTTATTTTTATCCATTTATAGAAAATTAATCTCAAAATACAATGTTGATTTACTTAAAGAAAAGCCGAAAACTTTTTTGGAAAAATGGTATTTTAAAAATGTTTTAAATGAAATGAATTTTATATTTCAAGAAATTGAAAAAATAAAAAATCAAAATTCGAAAAAAATTGTAAGTTTAATTTTGAGTAGAACTATTCGTTCTTGCAGAGCAACAACACATTCTGATTTGGCAACACTTTTAGAACCTGTTAATACAACTTATTATTGTCATAAACATGGTAAAATTTGTAAGCCAATTTTTTCAATTTTAAAATGGTGGAAAACATATTCAAAAGATACAGTAAAAAGATTAAAAGAATTTTCAAACTTAAGAACTAATACTTATCAATATTGTTTAACTGGTGATAGTTCTAATATAAATATTGTTAAAGAAATTTCAAAACAAAATAAAAATTTAGGTGAAATTTTAAAAAATAGAAAAATTGACGGAATTTTCTCAAGCCCACCTTATGTCGGTCTTATTGATTACCACGAACAACATGCATATGCCTATGATTTATTCGGCTTCAAAAGAAATGATAATTTAGAAATAGGTTCTTTGTCAAAAGGACATACAAAACAAGCTCAAAAAGATTATATAAAGGGAATTTCAGCGGTTTTAAATAATTGTAAAAAATATTTAAAAAAAGATTATAATGTGTTTTTAGTTGCAAACGATAAATATAACTTATATCCGAAAATTGCAGAACTTGCCGGAATGAAAATAGTAAATCAATTTAAAAGACCAGTTTTAAATAGAACAGAAAAAGATAAAAATGCTTATGCTGAAATTATTTTTCATTTGAGGGAACAATATGATGGACAATGAGAATAATATATTTAGATTAGCAGCTGTATTGTATGCAGATAGTAACTATGATGGAATTAGCACTTTAGGTATCCGTAAAAAAATAATTGAATCTGTTTTTATAGAAAATTTAAAAAAAGAAATATCTATTCATGAAATTATTGATTTTATTGAATTAAATTATAATTTAATTTTTAGCGAACAAGACGTTAATTCTGTGTTGAAAAAATATAGTAGTGATTTTTATACTAGCAAAAAAGATAATATCTTATTTATTTCAATTCCACAAAAAAGGAAAAACAATATTCTCAATAAAATAAATAATAATATTGATTATTTTATTGATATTTTTATAAAAGACAACAAAAATAAATATATTGATATAGATATTAAGGATGTAATTTATAAATTTTTATATAATGTTTTCACTACCAATATCAATAGTTTTCAAAAATTAATTACAAGTAAAAAAAACACAGAACTTAATAATAATTATAATTGTAAAGATAGCGAAAAAATTTTGATAAATAATTTTTTAGATTGGGATAATGATGATAAAAATAAGGCTATATTTGATATCGCAAGTTATGCTTTAGAGTACTGCTTTTTAACAAACAAAAAAGATTCTAATGCATTAAAACTATCTAGTTTAAATAATAAACAATTTTATATTGATACAAATATAATATATAGAGCGTTAGGTATTAATGGTGTTGATAGGCAAAAAAGATGTATAACTTTTTTACAAAAATTTAATGAATGTAAAAATAAATTAATAATTTCAAAGCACACAGATAAAGAATTTAAAAGCACAATAGATTTTCACATAAAACGAATTCAAAACTCATTAACTACTAAAATAAATTCAAAAGTATTTAGAAATTATAAAAAATTCAAATATAATTATGTAAAAAATGATATTTTTACATTTTATCATGAATGGAGAATTAACAAAAACAATACAAATTTAAATATATTTCACATTCATTTACTTTCTTTATATGATAACCTAAAAAAACAGTTTAATATATCAATAGATAATGATATTTTGAATGATAAACAATTATATATCAAACAAAATATATTAAATAATTATGTAGAAGAGATTTCAAATATAAAATCTACTGAAAGAGATGATTATGGTGATGTTAAACCTGATGCTCAAAATATTTTATTAATAGAAGAAAAAAGAAAAAGTAATAAAGATAATATTTTTAACACTATATATTTTTTAATTTCTGCTGATAAACTTTTACAAAAATGGGACTCAAATAGAGCTTATAAAAATGATGTTACTCCTATTGTATTATTGCCAAGTCAATGGTTAAGTATTATTTTAAGATATATAAATCGTAGCAAAGATGATTTTAAAAGCTTTGTCGCTTTTTTAAATTTAAAGATGAATGATAATGTGATAACAGGAGAACAATTTCAGGCAATTTTAGCTGGTGTCAGTGAAGTAACTACTAATATAGAACAACAGACTACTTTTGTAAAAAATTTTATAGATAATGATTTCAAAAAACAAAGAATTGAACCTGAAAATATTAAAGAAACTGCCAAGTTGTATGCAAAAAAAGAACTTGAAAAAGAGAACGAAATATTAAAATCAAATTACGAAGAAGTAATGAAAGAAAATAAAAAACTAAAATTAAATGAAAATAAAAATATTGAGATAAATCAAAAACAAAAAACTATAAATATGAAATTAATAAAAGATAATGTGAGTAAAGATCTGTTAAATTGGAAGATTAGAGGTGTTGTTTTCTCAATACTGGTTATTCTTTTTTGTGTTACGTCAATAGTATTGTTATTTTATTTTCGAGATTGGAAATATAATTATATTTATAGTTTTAGTGATTACTTAAATAAATTATGTAGAAACAGTGTAATTATTGATAAATTAATAGATATGATATTAACAGCTTTGTTTGCTGTACCAATGTTGTCTTTAAAAAATTTATTTTGGTGTCGTTTATTTAATAAAAAATTTATTAAGCAAAAGATGCAAGAATTAGAACAAAATTATAATGATAAATATAATATAGTTAATAAAAAATCAAAATTAATATAATTTGAGGTTTTTATGAATAAAGAACAAAAACAAGCCATTGCATTTGTGGTTATTGAAATACTTAAGTCTAGATTTGATTCTTTTCCAAATACAGCAACAATTTCAAGAAATGCTCCTTTTCATAAAGCTTTTTTGCAAGCTTTTTCTAAAAACTTTGAAGCTTTAAATTTAAATATGGATGCATCTATAACTATAAGTTCATGGATTCACGGATTGAATACAACATTAGGTCAATCTTTTTTTGAAAAGACAGCACAAATTGTTTCTGGTGGACAAAAAAGAGCATTTAAAGATCGAAAAATATATTCTAATCAAGTAAACACAATATCAAATATCATGATTGATCTTAAAAATGGTACACAAAAACCAAATGTAGCAAGAGAAGAAAGCTTACTTATGAATAATTCGAATGGAAATTTAACAGTTGCTCAAAATTTTGTAGCAGATTGTATTTTTGAAGAAAAAGATAGAATTGTTGTTATAGAGTTAAAATCTGTTCGTCCGAATTCAGGTCAAATACACGATGAAAAACAAAAAATTCTTTCAGCAAAAGCAGTATTAAAACAATTATATCCAAATAAAATAATTTCTTATTATTTTGGTTTTCCATTTGATCCTTTGTCTGATACAGAAACAGGTTGTGACAAACAGAGATTTATGAATAGTGTTATTGAATTTTCTAAGTTTTGTGATGCAAAAGAAATTTTAATATCAAGTGAATTATGGGATTTTCTATCTGGACAAGAACATACTATGGAGGATATATTAAAAATTATTAGAGATATTTCTACTGTTGATTTTAATGATAAATTTGATTTTATTTCATCCCATAATTATTTAAATAATGTCGAGAGATATAGAGACGTTGTATTAAGTTGGAATATT
The DNA here is from genome assembly GCA_017525905.1 of Elusimicrobiota bacterium. GTDB lineage: Bacteria > Elusimicrobiota > Endomicrobiia > Endomicrobiales > Endomicrobiaceae > Ruminimicrobiellum. Next base: position 21,335 of record JAFXSD010000007.1, read on the forward strand.
TATAACGAAATTGAAATAATTAATAACTTTGAAAACTTGTTAACATTAAGTAATACAAACAAAACAGTTGATAGAAATATTCATTCAAGTCCATTTAATCAAGATGGAACTTATAATATACGAAGATATAATAATTTAAAAAAATTTATTACTATAAATTAAAAATTTTAAAATAATTATAGTTAAATTTACAAGTTTATATTCTGTTTTACAATTTGTTAAATTTTTACAATATTTTCAAAGAATTTTAAAAAAAATGAAAACGAAATTGATAGAAAATAACAGTAATGATTTGGTTGTGTTTTTAACAGGTTGGGGATGCGACGATAACCAGTTTAAAAATTTTTCTTCAAGCAAAAATTTGCTGTTGTGTTGGGACTATTGTACATTGGATTTTGAGTTTGATTTCAGTAAATATAATAAAGTAAGTTTATTAACTTATTCTGCGGGCGTTTTGACAGCATGTTTGTTGCAAGATAAATTTCCTGAATTCGATAAAAAAGTTGCAGTAAACGGTAATCCGTTAATGACAGATAAGAAGTTTGGAATAAGCAAAAAAATTATAGATTTAATGTTGAACTTAAATTTAGATAACTGCATGGACTTTATATCAACCTATCTTGTCCACGATGAACAAGAAATGAAGAAATTCCTTTCTACACCTTCTTACAGACCGTTTGAAAGTTCAAAACAAGAGTTGATAAAATTGCAGGAGTATTGTAATTTAAAGTTTAAACCTGTGGACTTTGATAAAGTGATTTTGTCCGATAACGATAAAGTATTTAATCCGGCTACGCAACAGGAATATTTTAAAGGTAATTTTGTGTTGCTGAAAAATGCGTCACATCATACACCGTTTTTGCGATTTAGTTCCGTTGATGAAATTTTTAATTTGTAGGTAAAAAGAGGAAAAATGAATCCAAACCCAAACAAAATATTTCCTAACAGAAAACTTAAAACAATAACAAATGTTAAACCTGCGATAAAAAACAAAAATATTATTGTCGGAGACTTTACTTATTTTGCCGATACAGATTTTGAAAAGCATGTGACACACCACTATGATTTTATCGGTGACAAACTTATAATAGGAAAATTTTGTCAGATAGCTGCAGGTGTAAATTTTATAATGAACGGTGCAAACCATCAAATGAATGCGGTTACAACTTTTCCTTTTTATATTTTTGAAGGGTGGAAACAACAAGTTCCGCCGTTAAACAAAATGCCTTTAAAAGGTGATACAATAATAGGAAACGATGTTTGGATAGGACAAAATGTAACAATTTTGCCGGGAGTACATATCGGAGACGGAGCAATTATAGGATTAAATTCCGTTGTAGGAAGTGATATTGCTCCATATACGATAGTTGCAGGTAATCCTGCAAAAGTAATAAGAAAAAGATTTGATAATCAGTTGATAAAATTGTTGCTTAAGTTAAAATGGTGGGATAAGAGCATAAAAGAAATTAACGACTTAATCCCGATTTTAACGGATAACAACTTGGCAGAAGTTAAGAAATTTCTAAAAAAATATTTGGCTTAATATAGGAGAAAAGTATGGCTATTAATATTCACAAGAGTAAAGAAAATATCGATATCGAAGAAGCTCTCGGAGTAATTTGGACTTCTCTTCAAAGAAACGAAGACGATTTCGACAAAGTTTCCGAAACAATAGAGAAAGGTGTATCACAAAACATAACCAATATTCTTTTGGAAAAGAATTTTATAATTAAAGAAAAAAACAAAATAAAACTTACGGCTTCCGGTGAAGATTTAGGGAAACAGCTTACAAGAAGACACAGACTTACCGAAAGATTGTTAGCCGACGTTTTGGATTTTAACAGACAAGACATAGAAAAAATTGCCTGTGATTTGGAACATAACCTTTCCACCGATTTGGCAGACTCTATCTGTACATTGCTCGGACATCCAAAACAATGTCCGCACGGAAACCCGATTCCTGAAGGGAACTGTTGTAAAAATTCGAGCAGCAAAATAGAATCCATAGTTGTTCCTTTATCAAAAATAGATATTGCAGAAGAGGTAACTCTTTCGTACATAGTTACAACAAATCACGACTATATGCACAAACTTTTATCTATCGGATTGGTTCCCGGAACAAAAATAAAACTGCATCAAAAGTTCCCTACATATATCGTGAAAGTTAACGAAACGCAAATTGCTTTAGACGGTGAAGTTGCAAATCTTATTTATGTAAGAAAATAAAATTGTAAAGTTTTGTATAATTTAGAATATGAAAGTTTTAAAGATTATAATATTAACATTATTGATAACATTTTTACTGTTTGTAGCGTCTGTTTATATAACTTTTAAATATATCCTCACTCCCGAACGAATAAAAAGTTATGTGCGAACTTATATAGAAACAACTATAAGCGAACAGTTTGAAAAATATAAAAAAGAACTGTTGGACAAATTATTTTCTTCAGGATTTATAATCAGCAAGGAACAAAAATCCGAAGTTAACAAAGATAAAAAACTCGATGACAATATTGAAAGTGTTGATGTGTTGGAAAAATCCGAAGATGACAATTTGGAAGGTGCAAAAATTACCAAAACGGAGATATTGCAGGGTATAAATGATGTGAATGTGTTGACGGCAAAAGTGTTCAGCGACGTAAATACAAAAATGGAAAAATTGAAATATAAAGTAACCGAATATTTTGAAAACAAAGGTACAAAAGAGGAATAAAATGTTTAACGGAAAACAAAAAATACATTTTGTAGGTATCGGCGGATCAGGTATGAGCGGAATTGCCGAAGTTGCACTTAATTTAGGTCATCAGGTTTCCGGTTCCGATATAAAAAAAACGGAAGTAACACAAAGATTAAAAGAGTTGGGTGCAAAAATATATATAGGTCATAAAGCCGAAAATGTGAAAAATGTGGATGTTGTTGTAACATCCACCGCAATTTCAAAAGACAATCCCGAAGTTAAACAGGCAATAAAAGAAAAAATAATTATTATTCCAAGAATTGAAATGCTTGCGGAACTTGCAAGATTAAAATATACAATTACCATTGCGGGAACTCACGGAAAAACAACAACGACATCAATTACATCCATGATATTGGACGAAGGCGGATTTGATCCCACCATAGTTATCGGCGGTAAATTAAAAAATTTAAAAACTAATGCTCGACTGGGGAAAGGGGAATATATAATCGCCGAAGCAGATGAATCCGACGGTTCTTTTTTAAAGTTGTCTCCGGTTTTAACGATTGTTACAAATATAGATAACGATCATCTCGACTATTACGGTTCTATGGATAACTTAAAACAGGCTTTTATTAAACATATAAACAGCCTGCCTTTTTACGGTTGTGCAATGGTTTGTACCGACAGCCCTTTAGTAAAAGAAATTTTACCGTATGCAACAAGAAAGTATATTACTTACGGTTTTAAAGGAAATCCCGATATAACTGCTAAAGATATAACCGTTGTTAACGGTAACACTGAATATACAGTTATTTATAAAGGAAAAAAATTAGGGAAAATTTTATTAAAAGTTCCCGGTGAACATAATGTGTTGAATTCTTTAGCGGCAATCGGTATCGGGTTACAATTCGATATACCGTTTGTGACAATAAAAAATGCACTCTTTAAATTCGGCGGAGTAGGCAGAAGACTTGAAGTTAAAGGTGAGAAGAAAGGTATAACCGTTATAGACGATTACGGTCACCATCCTACCGAAATAAATGCAACGCTTTCCGCGTTAAAGCATAATTATCCGCACAAAAGGTTGGTTACAATATTCCAACCGCACAGATATACAAGAACTCAAAATTTGTATAAAGAGTTCGGTAAGGCGCTTAAAAAAGCCGATATTGTTTATGTTATGGATATTTATGCCGCAAGTGAAAAGCCGATAAAAGGTGTGACGGCGGATTTAATTATAGATTCGGCAAAACAAAACAAATGTAATGTTTGTAAGTTCACTGATATAAATTCCGTTGCCAAAACATTGAAAGAAAACGATATTTTGTTAACGCTCGGTGCCGGAAATGTTTGGCAGCAGGGAGAAGAATTATTAAAAATAATATAGAAGAATATTTGTTATCGATAAAATGTAATTACAAGTGTAACGAACCGTTATCAAAACACACAACATTGTGTATAGGCGGTACCGCGGATTTTTTTGTTGAAGTTGAAACCGAAAAACAATTAATATCGTTATTAAAATTTATAAATGAAAATAAAATAAAATTTTTTGTTATTGGCGGCGGTTCAAATATTTTGTTTAGCGATGAAGGTTTTAGAGGAATAGTAATAAAACTTTCGTCAAATTCAAACAGTGAATTCGGAAAAGTGGAAACTTGTGAAGGTAAAGAAAAACAGAATACGGAATATGTTTGTTGCGGCAGTGCCGTAAATTTAGCTTATGCGGCAAGAAAAACCGCCGAACAAGGTTTAAGCGGGTTGGAATATATTTCATCAATACCCGGAACCGTAGGCGGTGCGGTTTTTGGAAATGCAGGAGTAAAAGAGAGTTCCGTTTCCGATGTAATTGAAAAAATAGAAGTTGTTGATTATTTCGGTAATAAAGAAATTTTAAATAAAAAAGATATAAGATTTGAATACAGAAAAAGTAATTTGGAAGACTGTATTATAACCAGGGTTTTTTTTATCTTGAAAAATGCTGATAAAAATGATATTTTAAAGACGATTTCACAACAACTTGAAAGAAGAAAAAAATCACAACCAATCGGTACTAAAAATGCAGGGTGTATATTTAAGAACCCTAAAGATGACAGTGCGGGAAGACTTATAGATTCGCTAAACCTTAAACATTATAATGTCGGAGATATAGAGATATCCGATATACATGCAAATTTCTTTATTAATAAAAACAACGGTTGTGCAAAAGATATGTTAAGTTTAATTGAATTCGTAAAAAATGAAATTTATAAAAAATATAATATAAAACTTGAAACGGAAATAAGAATAATAAAATGATAAATTTAAAAAACAAAAAAATAGGTGTGTTGTGCGGCGGAACATCGTCGGAAAGAGAAATTTCTTTAATGTCCGGTAAAGAAGTGTATAATGCAATAAAAAAGTTGGGTTTTAAGGTTGTTTTGATAGATGTGAATAAAAATGTCGCAGAAAAATTAAAAAAAGAAAAAATAGATGTTGCATATATAACTCTTCACGGAACACCGGGTGAAGACGGTACGATTCAAGGTATGCTTGAAGTTATGGGAATACCTTACACGGGTTGCGGAGTTTTTTCCAGTTCGGCAACAATAGATAAAATAATATCAAAAAAAATGTTTGAATATGCAAAAATTCCCACAGCCGAATGGACAATAATAGAAAAATTAAAACCTTTTGATGAAATATCTTATCCCGTGGTTGTAAAACCCGCATCACAAGGTTCTGCAATAGGGATATCGATAGTAAAAAATAAAAAAGAATTTGAAAAAGCGGTAAAACTTGCTTTTTCTTATGAAGACAGAATATTGGTGGAAAAATATATTAAAGGTGTTGAAGTTACGGCGGGAGTGTTAAACGGCAGAGCATTACCGGTAATAGAAATAGTTCCCAAGGGTAAATTTTATGATTTTAAATCTAAATATACCGTGGGACAATCCACACATATTATTCCTGCAAGATTGTCGGAAAAGGTGTTGAAGAAAATACAAAATATTGCACTTAAAGTTTATGATGAATTCAGATGTAACGGAACGTGCAGAGTTGATATGATAGTAGATAAGAAAAATAATATATATGTTTTGGAAGTTAACACTTTACCCGGAATGACAAAAACATCTTTGTTTCCGGATGCGGCAAGAAGTATGGGATTGAGTTTTGAAGATTTAATATTGGAAATTTTGAAATCGGCAAAATAAAATGGCTATAAAAATAATTAAAGATAAAGCACCAAAAAAAAGAAAACCCATAAAAAAAACCGTCAACAAAAAAGCTAAAAGCGGTTATACGACAAGACATACCGATTTGGCTATGACATACGGCAGTATAAGTATAGGAAGAGGCAGAAAAAAGAGTTTAAGTAAAAAAATATTCAAAAAAATATTTAAGTTGCTTTTTGTCGGTTGTTTGGCTTTTGCTTCGTTTTTCGCTTATAATCATTTAATGTCATATTTATGTACTCTCGACAGATTTTTTATAGATTCAATAGAAATCACAGGTTGTAACAATGTTACGGAATCAGAAATAAAAAAATTGATACCTTTTGAAGTCGGAGACAGTTCTTTTGCGGTAAGATTGGGACAAGCCGAAAAAGAAATGAAAGAATATAAATCCGAATTAAAAGATATTTCAATGTCCAGGCATAATTGGGGAAAGAAAATAGTTGTTTCTTTAACCGAAAGAGTGCCGGAAGTGTTTGTCAGTATAGACGATAAAAATTTCGGACTCGATTTCGATAATAAGCCGTTCAGCTTAAGAGGAAATATGTTTGACATGAAAATTCCCACATTAAAATTTGCCGATATTGAACAGAGAACTTTTCTTCTTAACTTTTATAAGAAGATAAAAAAATATGTTCCGAATTTGGTTCCGGAAATTACGGAAATAAAATACGGAGAAATCGATGATATAGTTCTGACACTGAATAACAGAACCGCTGTTTATTGGGGATTACCGAAAGAAAATAAAAACAAAGAAAAAACCGATAAATTACAACAAATTTTAAGCGATTTATCCAAAAAGAATAAAGAAGCTAAAAATATAGATTTAAGTTTTATTGATGACGATAAAAACAGAGTTATCGTAAAACTTTTTGTTGAACAAGAAGGAGTTTAGCAATGGAAAAAGCAGATGCTATTATAAGTTTAGATTTGGGTACCAATTCTATTCACGGTGTAATTGCACAAATAAACGATGAAAATAAAATAGAGATTTTATCTGCCGATACTTTTTTATCGGACGGAGTAAGAAACGGAGTGATTTCCGATATCAGTGCCGCAGAGTTTACGGTGCATAAATTTTATACAAAAGCCGAAGATGATTTTCATATTGAAAATTCCGATTTATTATGTGCCGTCAGAGGTTCTTTGATAGAAGTTACAACAGCCAATACAAGAGTAAGAATTGATGAAGAAGAAGGCGGAATAGTTACGGAAGATACTATTTCCGAAATTATAGAAAGGTTGGAAGAAGGAAACAAAATTCCCGATACAAAAGAGATAATTGATATAATTCCTCAACAGTATAAGATAGATGAACAGGTTGTTTCAAACCCGGTAAGAATGAGCGGTAAATTTTTGGAACTTACGGCTCTTATGATTTACGGAACAAAAAGCAACATGTCTAATATTAAACAGGCAACCGGCGGATATAAATTGAAATACGGATACAGTGCAATTTCCGATACGTTGGTTTCAAATGACGATAAAGAGTTGGGTTGCATATTGGTGGATATCGGCGGTATGACTACCGGCATAGTTGTGTATGCGGAAGGTAAACTGAAATATTCTTTTGAATTAAATTTCGGTTCCGATTATATCACAAGAGATATTGCCGCAAGACTTAAAATTACCAAAAGAGAAGCCACAAATATAAAAGAAAAATACGGTGTTATATTGGAAGAACTTATAAGTGAAAATACGGAATTTGAATATACCGTTCCCGGCAACAAAACACAAAAATTTACCGTAAGAGAATTGGTAGATATAATAAAACCTCAAGTAGAGACACAGTTGGAGCAAATATTAAAAAATTTTAAACAAAGAGGTATAAGACCATCGGAATTTGTCGGAGGCTTTATACTTACCGGCGGCGGTTCTTTGCTTAAAGGAATGCCGGAAGCTTTTTCAAAATATTTTGAATCTGTTGCAAAATGTGCAACATTTACCGACGAAGATTTTGTTTGCTCGGATGATAATATAATTAATTCTCAAACTTATACTACAGCACTTGCCATACTTAAAAACAGTTTAAAAACTTTAACGCCGACTGCATTGGAAAAAGGAAAGAGAAGTTCTAAAAAATCATTTTCACAAACAATTAAATCGTGGTTTAACAATTTAAGATAAGATTTCAACGGAGTATTAATATGGAAAATTTGGAAATAAGGTTCCCGGAACAGCAATTTGTAAAAACAAAATCGAATAACGGAAATCAGGAAAGAAATAAAAATGCAAATATTAAAATTATCGGAGTAGGCGGCGCCGGAACAAATGCCGTAAGCAGAATGGTTATGGCAAACATTACCGGTGTTCAGTTATATGCCGTAAATACGGATATCGGCAGTCTAAAAAAATCTTCTGCAGATACAAAGGTGTCTATCGGAACAGGTTTAGGTGTAGGGGGAGATCCGATAAAAGGAGAAAGATATGCGGAAGAATCTTTGGATAAATTCAGAGATATGTTGCAGGGTGCCGATATGGTCTTTATTACAACCGGTATGGGCGGAGGAACAGGAACAGGTGCAGCTCCCATAATTGCAAGAGTTGCAAGAGAAATGGATCAAAACCTGAAAAAAATAGGTAAGCCCGGTATTTTGATAGTCGGAGTTGTTACGAGACCTTTTTCCGCGGAAGGTCCGGTAAGAGTATCAAATGCAAATAAAGGTATAGCAAACCTTAGAGAATATACGGATGCTTTGATAATAATTCCGAACGATAAATTATTTTCTTCTTTAATAGATGAAAGAACCCACTATGAGCAGGGTTTTGCTTTTATAGATGATGTTTTAAGAAGAGCCATAGAATCCATAACGGATACAATAACAAAAACAGGTATTATAAATATAGATTTTGCCGATATTCAAGATGTTTTATCGGGAGCCGGAAATGCAATTATCGGACTTGGTGACGGTAAGACATTGGAAGAAGCTTTTAAAAATGCAATAACAAACAAATTTGTTGAAGGCGACGATATAACCGAGTCGAGCAAACTGCTTGTAAATATTTCATATTCCAATAACAGTTCATTTAATGTTGGAGATGTAAAGAAAATATACGATTATATACCAAAAGAGTTTAAACATTATGAATCTTTAAAAGTAGGGCATATAATAAATGATGATCTTGATACAAAAATAAGAGTATCCATCATTGCATCTTTCAAAAAAACAGAAGAAAAAGAAAAAATAAATAATGATTTATTTGACGATGCCAAAGACAGAGAAAAAGAAGAAGAGCAACAGCAGCAACAAATACAAAACGAAGAAAATGCTGATGTGTTCGCAAGACCTGCTTACGAAATTCACAGACCCACAAAATTATAATAATTACTTACTATGCAAAAAAATAATATTATAATTTCAGAAAATGAATTTAAGACTTTTCATTTAACCACAACAAAGTTCTGTGGAAATATGAAAAACGCGGATGAAAGAAATAGCTTTTGTAAATCCGTAAATATTGATGCAAAAAAAATAGTTTTTGCTAACCAGGTTCACGGAACCATGGTTAAAAAAGTTTCATCTGCCGATTGCGGAACTTTTATTGCCGATTGTGACGGTTTAATAACCGATGATAAAAATATTTACCTGTGTATTTTTACGGCGGATTGTATGCCGGTATTTTTAGCTTCAAGAGATTATTCCGTGGTTGCATTGGTTCATGCCGGTTGGAGAGGTCTTGCCGGCGGTATTATAGAAAGTGCAACAATAAAATTTTTAAAAGATTTCGGTATAAGCAGTCAGGATATTTTTGCATATGTGGGACCGCATATAGGACAATGTTGTTACCGGGTTGGGAACGAACTAAAAAAAGCTTTCAACAGACCTGACGATGAAGAATATTTTTCCTTGGCAAAAGAAGCGCAGAGACAATTTGAAAAGTTAGGTATAAAAAGATCATATATAAATTCTCATTGTACTTGCCACGAATATGAAATGTTTTTTTCTTACAGAAGAGAACCTACCGATAAAAGAATAATGTCTTTAATTAAATGTAAATAAGTTTATAAATAAAAAAAGCTTAAGACCGGTATTTGTCTTAAACTTTTAAATATTTTTAAAAAGTGCTGAGGGGCAGAATCGAACTGCCGACACAAGGTTTTTCAGACCTTTGCTCTACCGACTGAGCTACCTCAGCACTTTACTTCTTTATTCTTGTATAAGATCTTCTGTTTTTTCTTCAACAGGAGCAACTTCTTCTTCAACTGCCGGAGCTTGTTTTTTAAAAGCTCTTGAATATCTTGCTTTTCCTTTTTCTACAAATTCGGAAACTTTTGTTTTACTTTCAGCAACAAACTTCTTGCCTTTTTCTTTTAAATCCGCACCGACTTCGCCTGCGTCTTCAACGAAATCTTCGGTTAATTTTTTCAAATGAGCTCTTGTTTCTTTTCCTGTTTTCGGAGCATACAATAAAGCTGCTGCCGCACCTACAACTGCACCTAATAAAAAAGCAAAAAGACCACTATCTCTGTTATCCATAATATGCCTCCTACTTCTTTTTTCTAAAGATCATAGATGTTACTGCAGGTAAAACCGTCGCGACTATCTTAACCCAAGCTTTCGGGAAAAAGTTAGCAACTTCCAAAACTCCTTCCGAAACTTTATGAACCGAATCTAATTCGACATTAACTTTGTCTATAGTTTCTTCAAGTTTTTTTGTTGTTTTTGCTATTTGAACCAAAGTAAGTATAAGATAAACTATGGCAACTATGATAGCTACTGTCAACAAAACTATACAAACTGTAATTATTTCGTTCATATCTTTTAAATTCTACCAAAAAAATATTTTTTTTTCAACTATATAATTGTTTTTCCTGATTCAAGCTCGAACAAATGAACCTTTTTCAAATCAAAAACCAACTCTATAACCTGGTTGGGTTTTGATTTATTATTTGAATCAACTTTTGCAACCATTATATTTTTTCCGGTATTAAAATGTAAATAAATTTCGCTTCCCAAAGGTTCAACTATATCTACCGTCGCGGAAAATCCGCTGACTACTTGATGGGAAATACTTGCAAAAAGTTTATCATAAATATCTTCCGGTCTTACACCCATAACAATCTTTTGGTTAACAAACGGTTCAACTTTATCTTTCATAAAGTCGGGAACTTTAACGTCGAAAGAACCTTCTTTTAATACCAAACCGTCATTTTCTTTATAAACTTCAACATTAAAGAAGTTCATCGGGGGTGTTCCGATAAAACCCGCAACGAATTTGTTTGCCGGTTTATCATATAATTCCAACGGACCTGCAACTTGTTGAATAATACCGTCTTTCATTACACAAATTTTGTCACCCATTGTCATAGCTTCCGTTTGGTCGTGGGTAACATATATCATTGTACTTTGTAATCTTTCATGTAATTTTTTCAATTCGGCTCTCATTTGAACTCTTAACTTTGCATCAAGGTTTGATAAAGGTTCATCAAACAAGAAAACTTTCGGTTTTCTAACGATGGCTCTGCCTACTGCAACTCTTTGTCTTTGACCGCCGGAAAGCTGTTTCGGTTTTCTGTCCAACAAGTGGGAAATACCCAAAATATCGGCAGCTTCTTTAACTCTTTTATCTATTTCGGCTTTATCGTAACCTTTAAGTTTCAAAGCGAAAGCCATATTTTGATAAACTGTCATATGAGGATACAAAGCATAGTTCTGGAAAACCATTGCTATATCTCTGTCTTTTGGAGGAACATCATTAACTCTTTTGCCGTCTATAAAAATATCACCTGCGGTAATATCTTCAAGACCTGCAACCATTCTCAAAGTTGTGGTTTTTCCGCAACCGGAAGGTCCTACGAGAATACAAAATTCTTTATCTTTTATTTCTAAATTGAAATCTTTAACAATTTTAACATCGCCATAACTTTTGTACACATTTTTTAAAATAATTTCGGCCATTAATTCCTCCAAAACAGCTACAAAAATACAGTTGTTGAAATAAAATTATATACTTTTGATAAAAGATAGTCAAATAACGGCAATGTATAATTTATAATTTACAATTAAAGTGCCCTTCGGTCGATTTTGTAATAGATTACTTCGCTATGCTGGTAATTACTGAGTTTTGGCTTTAGCCCTGCGTCAATCCATAGCCGTCAATTATACATTGTACATTATAAATTGCCGTTTAGGTTTGACACATTTTCATATATAATGTAAAATAAAAAGATATGTTTTGTGAAGATAATAAAACTTGTATACAAAATTTTTTGTTTCAAAAGAATTTTGAGTTTCGATGGTGAAAAACAGACAGTTTTCGTATGTTTAACCTAAAAAACTCAAAAGGAGAATTTTATTATGTCAAAATTAAATAACAGTAAAAAAATAATTTTAAGTGAAGAAGATATACCTAAACAGTGGTATAACATACAAGCGGATTTGCCGCATCCTTTGGAACCTGCATTCAATACAAGAACAGGTAAAATTGCAACAAAAGAAGATTTGTGCCAAATTTTTCCGGAAGCAATTGTTGAACAGGAAGTAAGCAGAGAAAGATGGATAGATATTCCGGACCAGGTAAGAGATGCTTATAAAATATGGAGACCGTCTCCGCTTATAAGAGCAACAAATCTTGAAAAATTTTTGGATACCCCTGCAAAAATATACTTTAAAAATGAAGGTGTAAGTCCTTCCGGCAGTCATAAATCAAATTCCGCAATAGCACAAGCTTATTATAATATGAAAGCGGGAACAAAAAGAATAGCAACCGAAACGGGTGCCGGTCAATGGGGTTCGGCTCTTGCTATGGCTTGCAAAATGTTCGGCATAGAATGTGTAGTATATATGGTAAAAGTTTCGTTCCAACAGAAACCTTACAGAAAATCTCTTATGCAGGTTTACGGAGCAAATGTTTATGCAAGTCCTTCGATGCAAACCGAAGCGGGAAGAAAAGTGTTGGAAAAAGATCCTGACTGCACAGGTTCTTTGGGCATAGCAATATCTGAAGCAATTGAAGATGTTTTAACACATGAAAATGCAAAATATTCGTTGGGCAGTGTATTAAACCATGTTGCAATGCACCAAACGGTTATAGGTTTGGAAGCAAAGAAACAATTGGAAATGATAGATGAATATCCGGATATAGTAATAGCTTGTTTAGGCGGCGGTTCAAATTTCTCGGGTTTAGCTTTTCCTTTTATAATGGATAAAATAAACGGCACACACAAAGATTTAAGAGCAATAGCTGCAGAACCTTCTGCATGTCCTAAACTTTCTAAAGGTGTATATGCTTACGATTACGGTGATTTGTCCGGTTTTACGCCGGCATTCAAAATGTACACATTAGGTCATACATTTATGCCGAGCGGTATACATGCCGGCGGATTAAGATATCACGGAGCATCACCTTTGGTATCTGCAATAGTAAAAGAAAAACTTGCAGAATCCGTAGTAGTAAAACAAAGAGAAGTTTTTGAAGCAGCTGTAACTTTCGCAAGATGCGAAGGAATTCTTCCTGCACCGGAATCTTCTCATGCAATAAGAGTGGCAATAAACGAAGCATTAAAAGCAAAAGAAGAAGGAAAATCTAAAACTATATTGTTCAATTTGTCAGGTCACGGACATTTTGATTTAACGGCTTACGAACAATATTTGGCGGGAAAAATTCAGGATTGTAATTATTCCGAAGAAGAAGTTCAAAAAGCATTAAAAGATTTACCTAAAGTAAACTTATAAATTTTGCTAAGCAAATTTTGAGGGATAGAAGTATAGGGGTGTTTTTATTATGGCTAACAAGACAGGGATTATTTGTACAATGGGACCTTCCACAAGGTCTGCAAAAATAATAAAGAGTCTTTCCGATAACGGAATGACGGTCGCAAGACTTAACTTTTCTCACGGAACTTTTGAGCAATATGAAAAAGATATTGCTTTAATAAGATCCGTAAACAAGAAATATAAAAGGAATATTAAAATTTTAGGCGATTTGGAAGGACACAGAATAAGAATAGGTATGTTGGAAGGCGGAAAACCTGTTGAACTGAAAAAAGATCAAAAGGTTGTATTAACCAACAAAAAACTTATAGGAAATTCAAAAACTCTTTCTATAGATTATTCGGGTCCTATGTCCGATTTAAAAAAAGGTCTTGAAATATTTATAGATGACGGTAACTTAAAACTTACGGTAATTGCAACAGGTAAAGATTCCGTTACCACCGTTGTTGGAATGGATTATCTTTTAAAAGAGCATAAAGGTATAAATATACCTGCCGCAAAATTGCATTTTCCGGAAATAGAAGAACATGATAAAAAACATATTGAATTTGCAATAAAAAATAAATTGGACTACATTGCAAATTCTTTTGTAAGAAACAAATCCGATATGAAATATTTGAAAAAAGTAGTTTCACAACAACATCCTAAATGCCAACTTGTAGCAAAGATTGAAGACAGAGAAGGTATAGATAATGTAGCTTCAATTCTTGAAGTTTGCGACGGTATAATGGTAGCAAGGGGTGATATGGGAATCTCTATTCCGTTGTGGACAGTTCCCGTAGTTCAAAAATACATCATAAGAAAATGCAGATCAAGACAGAAATTTGTTATAACAGCAACTCAAATGCTTGAAAGTATGGTGGAAAATCCTGTTCCTACAAGAGCTGAAGTAAGCGATGTTGCAAATGCAATTATAGACGGTAGTAATTTTGTAATGTTATCTGCGGAAACAGCGGTAGGAAAATATCCCGAAAAAGCTGTTGCAATGATGGGCAATATAATAAAATTTACCGAAAAAAATATATATAGATTACCGTTAGTCTAAACGACAATGTATAATGTACAATTGTCGGTAAAAATTATAAATTGTAAATTATAAATTAAAAAATACGGAGTATTTTTTTAATGAAACAATTGTTGTTTTCTTTTTTGGCAATGAGTTCGGCACTATTTGGAACTTTTATAGTATTGAAATTTTCCGAATGGGCAAGAAAAAATTCCATATTGTTAATAGGTTTTGCCGCAGGTGTTATGTTATCCATAGCATTTGTTCATTTGTTGCCGGAATCGGTGGAACATAATCCCAATGCAATAATTTATGCTTTTGTCGGTTTCCTGTTTATGTTTGTAATTCAACATTTTATATTTTTTCATCCTTGTCACGACGATCATTGTCATGTTCATTTAGGAACACTTTCCACTTTCGGTTTATCTTTGCATTCTTTTTTTGACGGTATAGTTATAAGTATAGGGTTTGGAGCAAATGCTTATATAGGACTTATGACAACAATAGCAATAATGTTGCACAAGTTACCGGACGGTGTAACAATTACCGGAATTTTGATGCACTCGAATAAGTCCATAAAACAAATAATATGTTATTCGTTAACGGTGGCAATATTTACTCCCGTAGGAACACTGGTGGGACTTTTCTTTTCTAACCAAATAGCACATTTAATAGGCAGCTTTTTAGCATTTACCGCCGGAACATTTATTTATTTGTCAGCGGCGGATCTTATCCCGGAAACGCATAAAGCTTCCAATAAAAAAGCGGGATTATGTTTGTTGTTGGGTGTAATAATCGTTTCATTCTTAGGCCACATTGCCCACTAAACTGCAATTTACAATTTACAATTTATAATCTATAATTAACACAATTATTAATTTATTAATTAAGGATAAAATTATGAAGAAATTAAAAATTTTGTTGGTTTCGTTGGCAGGCTTAATTGTCGTTTTATCTGTTGCGGCTGTTGTTGCCGTAAAAGTGTTTTTACCGGAAGATAAAATAAAAACATATATTGTGGATTATGCAAAAAACAATCTTAACAGAGAAGTTTCTTTTGATTCCATTTCCATTAAATTTATAGGTATAGATTTAAAGAACTTTAAAATGTCGGAAAAATCCACTCTTAATGACGGAACATTTATAAAAGCCGATGATTTTATAGTAAAAATTTCTCCGTTGCCGTTATTATTTAAAAATATAAAAATCAGCAGAATTTTGCTTGATTCGATAGATATAAATATATTAAAAGACGAAAAGGGAGTATTTAATTTTGATGATATAATACAATCTTTCCAAAATAAAGATTCTCAACAAGAACAAACAAATACCGAAGAAAAAGCCGATGAAAAATTACCTTTTGCAGTAAACATAAAACATTTTGATATTAAAAATGCAAACATAAGTTATATAGATAAACAATCCAAACTTGATGCAAGTATCAAAAATTTGAATTTAAAAACAGACGATTTTTCTTTGGATGACATTTTTTATTGCAAACTCTCTTTTGATTTGGCAGTTAAACAAAATAAACTTGATATTTCTTTACCGTTAAGTGCAAAATTTAAAACAAACTTAAATAACTTTGATATGAACAAATTATTTTTGGATGTTAAAACATTTGAAACAATTTTCAATAATGCAACGATAAGTTTGCAGGGCAGTGTGGAAAATATAAATAATCCGAAGATAGATTGTAACCTCATATTAAAAAATATAGACGATAAAACTTTCCAGGATTTCTTTAAATGCAAAACCGAATTTAAAGCAGACGAAATAACATTTAAAACAAAATCGGCAATAAATATTTCTTCAATGAATGCAAATATTGAAAGTTTAAGTTTGGTTCTGCCGGATTCCAAGGCGGATGTTTCCGGAACAGTTGATTGGGGTAAAGAAGATATTGAATACGATGTAAAAATGAATATTGATTTATTAATGGATAATTTTACAAAAATTTTTCCGGAATATAATTTAGCCGGAAGATTAAAAACGGATTTTGCGGCAAATCAAAATTTTTGTGAAGGAAAGCTTGGCTTGGAAAAAGTTTCATCAAAATCTAATTACGGGAAAATATCGAATTTAAATACTGAAATTTATTTGAAAGCGGAAAACAAAACACCGTTACACAAAGTCGATTTTTCAACTCTCGATATAGACAGTCTCATTTTTAATATTAAACAATTATCATTAAAATATAACGATTCCGATATTTCCGCAACCGGTGAACTTACAAAACAACCGAAATCCGTTCTTACTTTAAATTTACAATCTAAAAATATTTCAAATAATACTTTTAAAAATTTTTATGATTGCCCGGTAAAATTTATAATTCCGACATTGGATATGAATGCTGTTTTAAATTTAAATTTAAGTTCAAAATCTGCGGACATAACAAAATTTGATATTAAAATGCCGGATTCTTCCGCCAATGTAACCGGTTTACTTGATTGGAAAAAAGAGAAGAATTTTGTTTATAATCTCTCTTTAAATTTGAATTTATTGTTAGACAGCATAGCAAAAAATTTCCCGGAATATAAAATGAAAGGAAAACTTGTTTCCGATGCAAAGGTTTCCAATACCAATTTTTCCGGTAACTTAAATTGTTCAAATGTGGCATTTGAATATTTGCCTTTTGCCACGATTTCGAATCTTAACTTACAGGCAACGGCAAAATCCAACAATAATATTGTAATAAAATCGGCAAGCGGTATATTTAACGACGGCAATTTTAATGCAAACGGTTCGTTAATAGACAAAGATATAAAATTGAATTTTAATATGGATAAATTAAAAATTGTTGCAAGCACTCAATCTGTTTCATCTTCATCATCAACAACATCGGCATCAAAATCATCATCATCTTCTTCATTTAATTATAATATTTATACGGATATATCCATAGGTGAAGTAAACATTCCTTATTTGGCAAGTAAAAAAGCTACATTAAAAACTTCATTAAAGTCCGTAACAGATACTTGTAAAAAAACTAACGGAACATTCGCTTTGGTAATAAGTACGGGAACAATAACAAATGTAAATAAACTAACCGATAATAAGATAGCTAAAACATTTTTATCCTTATTTAATATTGTAAACAATAATAGAACCGAAGAAACAAAAGCCAACAGTAAAAACGATATAAGTTTCCAAAATATAGTTTGTGATGTTTTGTTTACCGATGGTGTAATAAATACGAACGATGTTTCAATAAAAATTCCTACCGCAAAAATAATAGCTAAAGGTACTGCAGATTTAAAAACCGAAGCTTTGAATTTGTCTGTAACCGCCGGCAATTATGCTGGGATGAAAATTAAGGGAACAATGTCAGATCCGAAAATTTCTTATGATGTCGCTGCCGCAATATCAACCGCTTTAAGTGATAAAAATGTTACGAACGCTTTAATGAGTTTATTTAAATCCGACAAGAAAGAAGAAACGAAAAAAGAAGAAACAAAGAAAGAAGAGGCAACAACAACACAAGAAACCGCGAAACAAGAAACAAATAAAACTGAAGCAACACAAGCGGCAACTGCTTTAATGGGGTTGTTTAAATCCGACAAGAAAGAAGAAACGAAAAAAGAAGAGGCAAAGAAAGAAGAGACAACAACACAAGAAACCGTAAAACAAGAAACAAATAAAGCGGAGGCAGCACAGGAAGCCGTAAAACAAGAAGCAAAGAAGGAAGAAGCAACGCAAGAAGCAGTAAAACAAGAAACAAAAAAAGAAGAAACAACGCAAGAAACTGCTCAAACACAAACGCAACAATAGGCATACAAATTTTATTAAAATATAAATTGAACAACGGGGGATATGATCGAATTAAGTTCGGGATACCCCCGTTTTATTGGTTTTAACGGCATTAGTTTTTTGATAAAAACCAATTGTAAAAAAATAACAAAAATTGATATTATTTATGAAATGTAACTTTTTGTTATATTCATATAGTCTAATAAGAGTGATGTTAAAAGGGTGAACACAATTTGCAAACTGCTAATTTATAATTATTTATTCACCTTATAAATAAAGATTACGGAGTAATTTTTAATGAAAAAGAAAATGTTTACATTAATAATATCTTGTTTAGCGGGATTTGTTTGTTATGCAAATGCCGAAAGTTTAACTTGGCAAGATTGTATGGATATGGCAAACAAAACGAACAATACTCTTGTTATGGCAAAACAGGATTTGCAAATTGCCGAATACGATTATAATGTGATATTAAACAGATATTATCCGTCGGTAAATTTCAGGTATGGTTTTACAAGAAGCGGTAACGGACATGCTTCAAACAATTGGAGTGCAAGTTTAAATGCTTCACAAACAATATACAATTTTCAATCAAACGCCCAAATACACAGTCAAAAAGCTACCATAAACAGAACGGTTGCACAGCTTACAAAAACTTCCGCTGATGTTTATTATTCAATAAGACAATCTTTTTTACAAATGTGTTATGCTCAAGAGAATATAACGCTTTTGGAAAGTATTTATACAATGAGAAAACAGTCTGCCGATATTGTTCGATTACAATATGAGGGAGGAAAAGAAAGCAGAGGGAATATGTTAAAAGCTCAAGCGCAAAAACAGTCTGCTTATGTAAGTGTATCGAATGCCAAAAGAGATTTAACCGTTGCAAGAAGATCTCTTGCTCAAAATCTCGGAGCGGATTTAAGTCCGATATGTACGGTGGATTATAAACTTTCCGAAGTTGAAGATAATGAAGATATAGATGTTGATAATGCGGTGGCAAATTGTCCCGATGTTATACTTTCGTCTGCATCGGTAGAAATAACAAAATATTCGGTAGATTCTTCCAAAGGAAATCTTTACCCGAATATTGCGGCTTCGGCATCAGTAGGAGTTTCGGATGATACCCATCCAATACCGCCTGCCGACAGCAAAAATTGGAGTGTCGGTGTGTCATTGAATTACCCTTTATTTTCCGGAGGTTTGACAAGCACATTAAATACAATAAAAGCCGCAAACATAAATTTGGAGAAAGCAAAAGAAAATTACAGGCAAACCATACTCAATACAAAAACAAGTTTGGAGGAAGTTTTGGCCGATATAGAACGAACAAAAGATAACATAAAAATATATCAAATGTTTTTGGAAGCAGCCACTCAAAGACAAAAAGAAGCAACAATAAAATATAGAGCGGGAACGATGGATTTTCAAACTTGGCAGGATATTGAACAGGAGTATGTAAATTACCGAATATCACACCTTTCCGCTTTACATAATTATAATTTAGCTTTGGCCAAAAGAGATAGACTCTTGGGTAACACTAACGGAGAAATAAAATGAAAAAAGCAGCAATAATTTTTACTATACTTCTTGTGTTGGGAATAATAATCACTTATCAGCTTAGAGACAAAAAAGAAAGAGTTGAGGTTATAAATTATGTGCCGTATACTGTTTCTACGGCCGATGTAAAAGAGATTATTGATACAACCGGTGAAGTTTCGGCTTTGAACAGAGTAGAAATAAAACCTTCCGTTTCCGGAAGAGTTGATAAACTCTTGGTTAACGAAGGAGATACGGTAAGAAAAGGACAAGTGTTGGCATATTTAAGTTCTTCCGACAGAGTGGCAATACTTGATGCCGTAAGATCCAATCCGAACGAAAACATAAAAGATTGGGAGAATACTTATAAAGCAACCCCGGTAATTTCACCTATGAACGGAAAAATAATTTTAAGAAATGTTGTTGAGGGTCAAACAATTTCAACAAACGATATTTTATATGCTTTGGCGGATGAGTTGATAGTTTTAGCAAGTGTTGACGAATCCGATATAGGTAAAATTAAAAACGGACAAAGAGCCGAAATAACACTTGATGCTTACAAAGATGTTTCAATAAACGGTAAAGTGTTCCAAATTTTGGAAGAAGGGAAAAATGTCAGCAATGTTATTACTTATTATGTAAAAATAAGACCTGAAAAAACTCCCGCCTTTTTTAAATCTTTGATGACGGCAAATATTGATATTATCGTAAAAGAACAAAAAGATGCCGCGGTTATTCCGTGGGACAGCTTTTCCGAAGACGAACAAGGGAATACTTATGTTTTGGTCGGTGATAATATGCAACAATCAAAACATATAATAACGACCGGAATTTTAGACGGAGATAATGTTGAAGTTACTTCCGGACTTTCAAAAGGTGATACGATTTTGGTTAGAAAAAGGAGATATAATATTTCCATGACGAAAGAAGAAACAAAAGGTTTCTTATCGATGGGACCGGGAAAGAGAAAAACCGGTAAAGATATTTTAAATAACGGGCAGAACAAAAAAGCATAAATGTTTTTGTTGTAAGAGCGGAGAAAATTTTTATAATGGAAAAGCATGTACCATTATTATCAATAAAGAATATCACAAAAGTTTATAATATCGGGGATAACAGACTTGATATTTTAAGAGGTATAAATTTAACCGTTGAAGAAGGCGAGTTTGTTGCAATCATGGGACCTTCCGGTTCGGGTAAGTCCACTCTGATGCATATATTGGGTTTGTTGGACAGGCCTACCGACGGTGTATATGAAATATATGGTGAAAATGTTTTAAAATTTAACGATAATCAAACCGCATTTTTAAGATCAAAAATTATAGGTTTTGTTTTTCAACAATATAATCTTTTAAACAAAATGACTGCTGCAGACAATGTTGCTTTGCCTATGGTATATTCCGGCGGTAAAGACAGAAAAGAAAAATCCGAAAAGTTGCTTGCGGAAGTAGGATTAAGCGACAGAACGGAACATAAACCTACACAACTTTCCGGCGGGCAACAACAAAGAGTGGCAATAGCAAGAGCATTGGTAAACGATCCGAAAATAATTTTTGCCGATGAACCTACGGGAAATTTATCATCGAAACAATCCAACGAAATAATGCAAATATTAACGGACTTAAACAAAAAAGGTATAAGCGTTATTTTGGTTACACACGAACCCGACATTGCAAAATGGGCAGACAGGTTAATAATGATTAAGGACGGACAAGTTCTTTCCGATACCATTCAAAAGAAAAAAGAAAAGAAAGAAGATACAAAACCTTTAAAAATAAAAAAAGAAACATCTCATTTAAGTATGGCGGAATTTGCAGAAAACTTTTTTTCCGCATTAAGAGCAATTATTTCAAATAAAACAAGATCAATTTTAACAATGCTTGGTATTATCATAGGTGTTGCTTCTATCATATCTATGTTAGCGCTCGGCAGCGGAGCACAAAAATCTCTTGAACAACAAATAACATCTATGGGTACCAATTTGTTATATTTAATGCCGGGACGAATTTCGTTGGGAGGTGTTTCCGGTTCTGTAGCCAGAAGAATATATTTAAAAGATGTTGATGCTCTTGCCGAAAATACGGAACTGATAAAAAATATAGATCCCAATGTAAGCGGTTCGGCACAGGTGGTTTACGGTAACAAAAATACAAATACTTCAATTACGGGAGCAACTCCCGTTTATCAATATTTACAAAATGCTGTTCCGCAATACGGAAGATTTTTTACAAGATCCGAAAACGAAAATTTATCTAAAGTGTGTGTAATCGGAACAACCGTAGTAAAAAATCTTTTCGGTAATGAAGACCCTGTAGGCAAATACATTAAAATTAACAGAAAACAGTTTAGAGTCATAGGCATTTTACCGGTAAAAGGCGCACAAGGTTACAGAGACGGTGACGACATGATAATAGTTCCGTTAAATACCGCAATGAAAAGATTGCTGGGAACGAATTATGTGTCTTCTGTTGCCGTTGAAGTTCAAGAAGGTAAAATGAGCGAGACGGAAACTTATTTGTTGAAAACAATGCTTGAGCGAAACAAGCTTACATCCGAACAGGCGGATGCTTTTAGAATAAGAAATATGTCGGACATGATACAAATGCTTACTTCGACAACACAAACGATGACAATGTTGCT
This sequence comes from Elusimicrobiota bacterium, assembly GCA_017525905.1. Taxonomy (GTDB): domain Bacteria; phylum Elusimicrobiota; class Endomicrobiia; order Endomicrobiales; family Endomicrobiaceae; genus Ruminimicrobiellum. The sequence goes on from JAFXSD010000007.1 coordinate 43,880, forward strand.
TGGAGCCGTTGCCGGTATTTCACTGATAGTCGGCGGTATAGGTATTATGAACATAATGCTTGTAAGTGTAAGTGAAAGAACAAGAGAAATAGGTTTAAGAAAAGCTATAGGAGCAACGAAAATAGCAGTTCTTTTACAATTTTTAATAGAGTCATCCGTATTGTCGCTTTTAGGCGGAATACTCGGTGTAAGTTTAGGTGTTGCCATATCGGTTATAGTTTCTAAAATTGCCGGATGGGCAACTTTTGTGTCGTCTTTTTCCGTAGCTTTATCAGTGGGATTTTCTGCAATTGTAGGTATAGTTTTCGGATTGTGGCCTGCAAAGAAAGCATCGGAATTGTCACCGATAGAGGCTTTAAGACACGATTAGTAATTTAATAAATTGAAAGATACATTTTAACTGAAAATTATAATTGGTTTGTAAGGGGGAAAAAATATGAAAAAATTTTTAAGTTTGGTATTAACATTATTTGTAAGCGGTGTGGTTTTTGCAGCACAACCTCAGGAAAACAAAGAAAATTCCATGTTTGAACCGTCACATCATAATCAACAAAAAATGAAACAAGAGTTTGATAAAATAGCAAAAGAACTTAATATTACCGAAGAGCAGAAACAAAAAATGAACGAAATGATGAAAGCCGATATGTCGAAAAAAAGAGAATTGAGACAACAAATAAGAGAAAAGATGGATGCTGTTGATGAAGAATTGATGAAAGAAACAATTGATATGAACGAGATAAATAAATTGGCAGCCGAAATTCAACAAATAAATGCCGAAATTTCAAAAATAAACATTGAAAGCAAACTGAAAGTAAGAAGTGTTTTAAGTTTTGAACAATACACTAAAATGGAACAAAACAGAAAACAAATGATGGGAAAATTTAAAAGGGATATGTCTGACAAACAAGATAATAGTGATAAAGATAAAAAGGCACAAGATGTAAAAAAACAAAAGAAATAATAAAGTTTTAATTAAAAAACAGCGAACGGTTTTCTTATTTTCGTTCGCTGTTTTTTTTGTGATGTTATTAATAAAGTGCGGCTTTTAAATTGTTGTTTTTGCGGTTAAAAACTTTTTTAATAAATCTTTTACATTTTGCCGTCGGAGCATTATATTGTTTTAATTTATTTTTTATTTCTTTAATTTTTAGTTCTGCTGCTTTTTTACCTTCGTTTACCATCAAATTGAATTTGTTAAATTCAGACCACGATATGTTTTTTATGTTAGGTTCTATTATTACATCTGCTTGTTTTATAAGTATTTCATAGAATAAATGGCTTGCAATGAAGTTGCATCTGTTCATAATGTCTTTTGATTTTGTAGGCAAACTTTCCAATTTCTTTAATTTACTTTTAACATCACTTGCCAAAACAAAGTCTGCTCCGAACATTTTAGCTACAGTTACGGGTGTAACATTTACATGAGCTCCATCGGTGTACCATACATCATCTATTTGTACCGGAGGAAATACGCCCGGAATTGATGACGATGCCAAAACAATTTTTCTTAAAGGCCCTTTTGTGAAAATTTTTTCTTTTCCGTTGGTAATATCTGTTGCTACACAAGCGAAAGGAATAATTGTTTCGGAAATATCAACATCGGGGATTATTGTGTTAACTAAATCTTCTAAAATAGAATGAGACAAAAAGGCATTCCCGCCTTCTTGTGATCCGTATTTTACAAATTCTCTTGCTTTTCTTATTAAACTTCTTGCGGATGTTACCTGATTCTCATCCTGCATTTTTTGTAAATTCATTTTTGAAAAAAGAATTTCTGAAAAATATTGTTTCAATGTTTTTTCTATCTTTTCCGGAGTTTCTCCCATAGCATACAGCGCACCTATAACGGACCCCATGGAAGTTCCGGTAATATAATCAAATTTAATGTTATTTGATTCCATTACTTTCAAAACACCTATGTGTGCCAATGCTCTTGCCCCGCCACCGCCTAATGCTATTGCTGTTTTCATTTTTCATTTGCTCCGTTCTTTTTTCCTAATTGTCCGCATGCTGCCCCTATATCCAAACCTTTAGGTTCTCTTATGTTAACCGTTATACCGTTCAATTTCAATATTTTTTTAAAATTTAATATTGATACTTGTAACGGCGTTTTATAATCAAAGCTGTTTGTCTCGTTATACGGAATAAGATTTACTTGCACACTCGGATTTACAAGCCCGGCAACTTTCATAAGTCTTGCAAGTCTGTGAGCATCGGTTGAAGTATCATTGAAATCTCTTAATAAAATATATTCTATTGTAACCCGTGAATTTGTTTTTTTCAAATAATATTTACATGTGTTAAGTAAGTCCGATATATTTGTACCGAAATTGTTCGGTATGATTTTTGTTCTTTGTTTATCATCGGTTGCATGAAGCGACAGAGCAAATCTCACTCCCAACATTTCATTAGCAAGATTTTTGATTGCAGGAATTATTCCCATTGATGAAACGGTAATGTGTCTTTTGCCGATATTCATTTCTTTTTTTGAAATAAGTGTTTTTATTACGGAAATGAGATTTTTGTAGTTCAGCATAGGTTCGCCCATACCCATAAACAAAACACCGGAAATTCTTTCCTTTATATCGTTTTCTATGTGCAATATTTCTTCTAAAATTTCGCCTCTTGATAAGTTCCTTGTAAATTTTGTTTTACCGGACAAACAAAATTTGCAAGAAACGGGACATCCTACCTGTGTTGAAATGCAAACGGTTTTTTTGTTTTCACTTGGCAGACATACGGCATAAATATATTTGTTATCGTAAGTTTTAAATGTATAACGAACAGTTCCGTCCAATATTGATTCATCTTTAATAACCTTGGTAAAACTTCTCAAAATAAAGGAAGATTCCAAATTTCCTCTGATATCTTTTGATATATTTGTAAAATCGTTGAAATCCAAAACTTTTTTGGAATAAACCCACTGGATGATTTGATCCGTTTTGTAATTTTCTTTAACGAAAGGTTTTAAAACGGAATACAATTGTTTAGGCTCTATATCAAGGAAGAATTGTTTTTGTTGTTTTGTCATTAATATATTACCTTTGGTGTTTTATATTTGTCCTCTTTAATAACATTTGCCATTTCTTCAAGTTTTTTTATCCTGTCATCAATAGGAGGATGAGTGGAAAAAAGATTTTGTAAATCTTTTCCTTTAAGAGGATTAACTATAAACATGTGTGCCGTATTCGCAGAAACATTGTTCGGCTCTTTTGAATTACCGTAAGCCAACTTTCTTAAAGCCGAAGCCAAAGCCAAAGGATCATTTGAAATTTTTGCACCGTCGGAATCCGCTATATATTCTCTTGATCTTGAAATTGCCATTTGAATTAACGATGCGGCAATAGGAGCTAATATCATCAACAATAACGCTATTATAAAATTTGAATTGTTCTTACTGTTTCGTCCTCCGCTGAAATAAAAACCGAACCTGACAAGAGTCATAACCGCACCTGCTAAAGTTGCTGCTATGCAACTGATTAAGATATCTCTGTTTTTTACATGAGACAGTTCGTGGGCAAGTACTCCTCTTAGTTCTCTGTCATCCAACAATCTTAATATTCCTTCGGTAACGGCAACGGCGGCATGACTGGGATTTCTTCCGGTAGCAAAAGCATTGGGCATATTTGTGTTTATTTTATATATTTTTGGTTTGGGAATTTTTGCCGACAATGCAAGTTCTGAAACAATACTGTGTAACCGGGGATCTTGTTCCGGTGAAACTTCTTTTGCTTTGTATGATGCCAAAACTATTGAATCCGAAAAAAAGTAAGATATGAAATTGGATACTATCGCAACAATTAAAGCGATCTGCATTCCTCGTACACCGCCTATAAGTTCACCGATAATTAAGAAGAAAACAGTCATAAGCAACAGAAGAAAAAAAGTTTTTATCGAATTGCCGTTCATTTAATAACCTCTTGAGATAAAATACTTAGAACATTATACTAAATGTTTTTAATTTTGTATATTTATATAAAATTTAATAAAATATAAGACTATAAAAAATAGTTTTTTTTTAATATAATAAAAAAACATTTATTATGTAAGTTAAAAGTGTAAATTTTTAAAGTGAAACAATTATGATATGTTAATAGTCTAAAGTTTGTACTTGTTGTAAAAATTTGCACAGTAAAAAGATAAGTAACTTAGAGGAGTTGTTAAAAATGAAAGTTTGTAAATTGGTTGCATTGTTGTTTTGCAGTTTGTTAATTTTGGGTGCATGCAAAAAAGAAGAAAATTTTATTGCAAAGGTAGGTAATACAGGTATAACCGTAGAAGAATTTTCCGAAAGAGTTATGTCGGCACCTCCGTCATATCAAGCATATATTAATACGGAACCGGGCAAAAAACAGTTTATTGATTTGCTTGTCAGAGAAAAACTTATGTTGGAATCGGCAAAACAGGCCGGAATTAACAAGAGAGAAGAATATAAAGATTCTATTGAAAGTTTTAAAGAGGATCAGAAAAGACAGTTGAAAGATTATGAAGACGGTTTAATGATAGAAATGTATATTAAAGATATTCAGGAAAATACCATATCCGCAAGTGAAGAAGAAGTTAACAAATATTATGAAGAACATAAACAGGATTTTACGAATCCTGTGGCAGTAGTTGCAAAGCATATTCTTGTTCCGACGAAAGAAGAAGCAGAGGAAGCTCTTGCAAGAATAAATAAAGGGGAATCTTTTGATAAAGTTGCACAAGAAGTATCTACCGATAAAATTTCCGCACAAAGAGGAGGAGAAATCGGGCCTTTCAGAAAAGGAGAACTTGTAAAAGAATTTGAAGCTGTTGTGTTTGATTTGAAAAAAGGTGAAATATCCGAAGTAGTTGAAACTCCGTTCGGGTTCCATATAATAACAAAGGTATCGGAAGAAATGTTACAACCGGTTCCGGAAGATGTTGCAAAAGCTGAAATAAAAAGTATTATAGAAAAAACAAAATTTGAAAAATGGTTTGAAGATACAAAGAAAAAGTTAAAAGTTTCCGTAGATTATTCGAAATTGGATAAGGTGGGCGGTTCTGATTTCGAAGAAGTTGTTGAAGAACAGCAAGAAGAACAGGCAGCAGATGAAGAAAGTTCGAAATAGTATTTAAATTAGCATTTGATCGGAAGGAGGAAAAATAAAGTGAGAAAAATTTTAACATTGGTATTTATGATGTGTTTTGTTGCAGGAATCGGTTTTGCAGAAGAAGTTGTAGATAAAACCCTTGCAATTGTTAACGGAGAACCTTTGATGAGTTCTGAGTTTAATAAGTTGCTTGAGCCTATGATTCAGCAATATAAGGCAATGTCTCCTGTAGAAGAACAAACAGATTCAAAAATAAATGAGTTGAAAAATCAAATTTTGGAACAAAGAATCGAACAGATGGTTCTTACGCAGGAAGCAAAAAAACAAAAAATAAAAATCGTACAAAGAGAATTGGATGAAGCCGTAAATCAGGTAAAGAAAAGATTTCCGAGTGACGATGTTTTTCAATCCGAATTAAAGAAAGAAGGTTTATCTTTGGTTCAATTTGAAAAGAGAATAGAAGAACAATTGATGGTTCAAAAACTTGTTGAAAAAGAAATGAAAGGCAATATAAAACAACCTACGGATGCAGAAATAAAAAAATTTTACGATAATGTAAGAGCTAAAATGAAAGGAGAAAAGTTAAACCTTTCCAAAGAAGAAGAAGAAACCGTAGATGCCGTTGCAAAACTTTTAAAAAGAATGTCATCCGAGCAGGTAAGATTGAATCAAATTTATATTAAATGCGACAAAGGTGCAACTGCTCAAGAAAGAAAAGCCGCGGAAGCTAAAGTTGCCAATGTAAAGAAGGCTTTAGCCGGCGGAGCAGGTTTTGCCGAAACATCCGAAAAATATTCCGATGATGCTTTACTCAAACAAAGAAAAGGAGATATGGGCTTTGTTATAAAAGGAGATTTGGATAAAAGATTGGAAGATAAAGCTTTCAGTATGACTGTAGGACAATATACCAAAGAGCCTATACAAAGTGATTCCGGTTATCATTTTTTAAGAGTAACCGAAAGCAGAGCAAGCCAATCTTTTACATATGAAGATGTAAAAAATGATTTGGCGGAAGTTTTGTACAGACAAAACGGTAAAAAACTTTTCGATAAATGGGTAGACGGTTTAAAAGCAAAAGCAAATATAAAAAGAAACCAAGTTTGGTAACAGATGTTAAAACCTAAAGTTGCAATAACAATTGGTGATCCGGCAGGAATAGGTCCGGAAATAGTTTTAAGGGCTGTAAATTCTTTGAAAGTTCAAAGGATTTGCAGCCCTGTTGTTGTCGGTGATAAAAAAATCATTTCAAAATATTTTAATTTGAATAAAAAATCAAATAAAACAGAATTTGTATTCTCTTCCGATTATTGTGAAGAACCGATTTTGGGCAGCCCTTCAAAAATATCCGGGCTTATAGCTTGTGATGCAATAAAAAAAGCCGTAAAAATGTGTTTGGAAAATAAAACAAAATCTATGGTTACGGCACCGGTATCAAAAGAATCATTTAAATATGCCGGATTAAAATATTCCGGGCATACGGAATTTTTGGGAGCATTAACCAAAACAAAAAATTATTGTATGATGATGATTTGTGATGATATAAATTCGGTTATGGTAACAAGACATTTGCCTATATCCGATATTTCATCGCAGTTAACACAAAAAGATATAATTTCCGCTACAAAACTTTCTGCGGATTTTATAAAAAAAATATTAAAAAGAAATCCCCAAATTTTATTATGTGCATTGAACCCGCATGCCGGTGATAACGGAATTTTGGGTAATGATGAAAAAGAAAAAATTATTCCTGCTGTGAAAAAATTAAAAAAACAAGGCTACAATATTTGCGGACTTTATCCTGTAGATGTCGCATGGTCAAAATTCTTGAAAAACAAATATGATTTGATAGTGGGAATGTATCATGATCAAATAATGTTACCTTTAAAAATTTTAAATCCGAAACGGATAGTAAATGTTACCGCAGGACTTCCTTTTATAAGAACATCTCCGGGGCACGGAACAGCGTTCGATATTGCAGGTAAAAATGTTGCCGATCCGTCTTCCATGGAACAAGCAATAATTTATGCTGCAACCGGAAGATAGGATATAGCAGTTTTATTCGATGGAACTCATATCATTAGAAAAAAAGCCTACAAAGATTAGGAAATTATATAAATGCATAACAAAATAAAGAAAATTTTTAAATTAATAGATAAGCATAAAATAATATCTTTTGATATATTTGATACGTTATTATTACGACCATATGTCAGGCCAACAGATCTTTTTTTACATATGGAAAGTCATTACAATTTGGAAAATTTTGCAATTGCCAGAATTCAAGCTGAAGAAGATGCAAGAAAAAACTTAAATAAAAACGAAATAACCTTAAATGATATATATAATTTTATCGGAGATAGGTTCAAATATTTAAAACAATGTGAAATTGAATGGGAAACAAAAATTTTACAGATCAATCCTGAAATTAAAGAAGTTTATGACTATGCAATCAAACAAAATAAAAAAATTATTGTCGTTTCAGATATGTATCTTGACTATAACACCATTGATTATATTTTGAAAAAAAACAACTGTAAAAATTATGAAAAATTATATGTTTCTTCAGAATATAGTGCAACAAAGAGTAAAGGAGATCTTTATAAAAAAGTTATTGATGATTATTCAATGTATAAATCTTCGGATATTATACATATCGGAGATAATTATGATTATAAAAAGGCAAAAGAAAATAATATAGATGTTTTTAAGTATAAAACACCTATGTATTGTTTCCTTAAAGAGTTTCCGGAATATGGAAAATTTCTTGCGGAAAATAATAATTCACTGAATTCGTCCGTAATTACTTCTTTATCGATGTTATATTGGATAAATACCGAAAGATATTCCGGAGTCGATTATTGGGAAAAGATTGGTTATCTGTATGGCGGTGTAGTAGCTTACGGCTATTGTAAATTCATACAAAATATCGCCAATGAAAAAAAATTGGATAAATTATTATTTATAGCTCGTGATGGTTATTCGTTGCAAAAAGTTTTTAATTTATTAAATATTGATATGAAAACTTCTTACATATATGCTCCGCGATTACTAAATTTAATATGCAGGCTTGATTATGACACAAATGACTATACTCAGGTAAAAGCTGTTGCCGATTTTTATGCAAAAGAATTTAAACTGCAAGTAAATACTGCAACAATTGAAAATTGCAATAAGTTTATAAATGAAAATTATGTACAAATAAAACAAAAAAGCATTGAATTATATAATTATTATAAAAATTATTTAAAGAAAGTATTGGATGATGATTCAAAAATAGGTATAGTGGATACTGTTACAATTAATTTTTCGGCACAAAAATTAATCGAAAATTCAATTAAAAACAGTTTATGGGGAATATATTGGATAGTCGAAAAATATAATTTATGTAATAACTTTTCCGAATTTTCCAAATATGACTTTGAGACTTTAAAGAGATATCGTGTTAAGGGATGGATATTTATTGAATTTTTATTGTCATCGTCCGAATACCCGATAATTGGGATAGATAATTCAGGAAACCCGATATATAATCAAACTCCAAACAAATATGAAAAATTTGTTCATGATTTATACGAACAGATAAGCAAGGGTGAAGTCGAATATACTAAAAAATTAATGTCAATATTCGGAAATTATAAACTATCTTTTGATTATAAGATTATTGTTTCTTGGATAAATTGTTTTATTAAAAATATGCCGAAAAATGATATAAACAATATGAGAAATATTAAGCTTGGTGACGATATGGCTCACACAAAATATATACCTATGTTTTCAGAACATATAAGCTTTTGTAATTATTTATTAAATCCTTTAAAGACAAAGAAAGAAATTAAATCACTAATATGTAAATCCAATTGGCAAAAAATATTTTATTCTATAATCTCACCGATTAAATTTCAAAAAGAAAAATACTATGGAACAAAATTATATAGAATTACAATACTACCACATTTAGAAAAATGCTTATTAGCTTTCAAAATTTTAAATATTGAGATATCGGTGGGAAATAAAATATATGACCGATTATAAATTAAGCATTGTTATGTTGGTATATAATGTAGAAAACAATTTAAACAAACATGCCGATTGATGTCATAAACAAATCACTATTCTTTATGCATTAGAAAAGTTTAAAAGTGGTTATTTGTCGTTAATTATAAATTGTTGTACTGTTGACTTTTTAAAATAATTTAATTATAATAGTCCAAGTTGGTTAAAGTAGTCGTCCCGACTCACCTTCACCTTTTTTTAGGGAAGAGGTTTTAGAAGTTTAATTATATATATTATATGTATATACTATTGGGGACGGGTATCTTTATCCGTTCTATTTTTATTTTTGCAGGTAAAAATCCTGCGAGGGGGATTGTATAGATATTCGAAGATATCGTACTAATCAGTACATAAGAGTACCGGAAGTAAGACTTATTGATGAAAAAGGCGAACAGGTAGGAGTAGTTCCGATAGCAGTTGCTTTACAAAAAGCAAGAGATGCGGGACAAGATTTAATAGAAATTGCTCCTCAAGCGAAACCGCCGGTTTGTAAAATTATAGATTATTCAAAGTTTCGTTATGAGTTAGCAAAAAAGGAAAAAGAGTCTAAGAAGAAACAAAAAAATATACAGTTAAAAGAAGTAAGACTCAGAACAAGAATCGCTGAAAACGATTTTAATGTAAAGCTTAAAAAAATAAGAGATTTCCTCGAAGACGGAGACAAAGTTCAAATAACGGTTATGTTTTCGGGAAGAGAAATGCAACATAAAGATTTAGGTCTTGCCGTTCTTGAAAAAGTTAAGGCGGCAGTTGAAGATATAGCAGCTGTTGAAGGCAAATTGTCTTCTATGGGAACAAGGTCGTTTGCGACCTTAACACCTAAAAAGAAAGATTCTAAAAATAAAAAATAATTTGGAGGATATGTATTATGCCTAAGATGAAAACTCACACCGGTGCAAAAAAAAGATTCAGAGCTACCGGAACAGGTAAATTGAAGTATAAAAAATCAGGTAACAGACATTTACTTACCGGAAATCCGGGCGAAACAACAAGAAAATTGAGAAAATCTCAAATAGTAGATGGTACTGATATGAAAAGAATGGCAAAGTTTATGCCTTATGCAAAGTAGTTTTGTTGGTTGTTTAGAAAATTAAGGAGAAAAGATAATGAGAGTAAAAAACGTAGTTCAAACAAGACAAAGAAAGAAAAAAGTCTTTAGACTTGCCAAAGGTTATTATTCGGATAAAAACAATCGTTGGAGAATGACGATTCAACAAGTTGAAAAGTCTTTGGTATATGCATATAACGACAGAAAAGACAGGAAAGGCGTATACAGAAGAATGTGGATAGTAAGACTTAATGCTGCAGTTAGAGAAGAAGGTATGTCTTACAACAGATTTATTTCCGGTCTTAAAAAAGCAAATGTTATTTTAGACAGAAAAATGCTTGCTGAAATTGCCGTTACAGATAACGCAACATTTAAACAATTGGTAGAAATAGCAAAAGCTGCATAATAGCGGATGAAAAATTCACCTGTTAAAACTATAATTTTATTTTTTATAGCTTTAATAATTTTGGGGACAGCATTGTTGTGTTTGCCTTTTGCAAGACAAGATGATGCTGTTTTCTCTGTTTTATCATGTTTGTTTACTGCTACATCTGCAGTTTGTGTAACAGGTTTAACAGTAGTAGATATAGGAACTTACTTTACCCTTTTCGGGCAGATAGTTATACTTTTGTTGTTACAAATAGGCGGCCTCGGGTACATGTTGGTTTCAACCGGGTTAGGTCTTTTACTCGGGAAAATGGCTTTAAAAGACAGAAAGATAATGCAGGAACTTTTTGATATCAGTTCTTTTAATGAGCTTTTTAAATTATTAAAAAAAGCGGTAATTATTGTATTAAGTATAGAATTGTTGGGTGCGACAATTCTCACAATAGGTTTCTTGAAAGATTTTTCTTTGGGGAAAGCAATATATTGCGGAATATTCCATGCGGTATCTGCTTTTTGTAATGCCGGTTTTAGCCCGTTTGGTAACAGTTTGGAAAGTTTTTCCGGAACCCCCACAATACTTTATACTGTGGTGGCTTTGGTGGTTTTAGGCGGCTTGGGATTTTTTGTATTGGTAGATATAATAGATAAAATCAGAGGCAAAAATATAAAACTTACTTTCCACTCAAAAGTTATTATATGGATGACCGCTCTTTTAATAGGTATAGGATTTGTTGTTTTTTGTATAGGTCAAGCAGGTACATTTATAAACCTTGATTCTTCTTGGGGATGGATTGTAAATAATGCTGTTTTCCAAGCAATAAGTTCAAGAACCGCAGGTTTTAATACTTTGCCGATGTCCACAATGACAACATTTACTGCATTTTTCTTAATAATGTTAATGTTTATAGGCGGCGGTCCGGGAAGTACCGCCGGTGGTATAAAAATCACCACTTTAACTTTGGTCTTTGTATTTATAAGAAGTGTTATAAAAGGGCAGGATGATTATGTTCTTGCTAAAAAGAGTATGGATTATGATTTGGTACGAAAAGCTCTTTTAGTGTTTATATTAATGATAATACTTGTTGTTATGTTTATTACATTGATGTTGTTTGTTGAACCGCAACTTGATACGTTAAAGGTTATATTTGAAGCAGTGTCGGGTTTTTGTACCGTAGGATTATCTCTTGGTATTACTTCACAGCTATCTGTAACAGGTCAAATATTATTAATATTAGCTATGTTTGTAGGTAGAATTGGAGCAATAACAATACTTATATATTTAATGAACAGAAAACCAGTTGCAAACAATATAAAATATCCTGAAGGCAGAATCCTTATAGGATAAAAATTGTAACAAATGGAGAAAATATGGCAAAAAAACAGTTTGGAGTAATAGGGTTAGGAACATTCGGATCAAATGTTGCAAAAGAGTTAGCAGCAAGAGAATTCCCTGTACTTGCGATTGACCATAAAGAAGAAGTTGTTAACAGAATAAGTTCTTTTGTAACACAAGCAATAGTTGCCGATGCGACCGATGATATAGCTTTAAAAGATGCGGGAATTGCCGATTGTGATACGGTTATAATTTCCATGGGTGAAGATGTAGAAACAAGTATTCTTGCAACGCTTATAGCAAAAGATTTGGGTGTACCGAATGTAATTGTAAAATGTACAAGTATGTGGCATTCCAAAATAGCCGTAAAAATAGGTGCGGATAAAGTTATTTACCCTGAACTTGAAATGGCAAAAAAACTTGCAGAAAGTATGGCAAGTCCAAACATTTTGGAACAGATAGAATTTTCTAAAGATTATAATCTTGTTGAAATAATGGCTCCTAAGGATTTGTGGAAAAAAACATTAAGACAAGCCAACATACGAAACAAATACGGAATAAATATTATTGCCGTAAAAAGAAATGTTCCGTTTATAAATGATGACGGACAAAGTGATATTAAAGAAGAAACCAATATTGCTCCCGGTCCAAATGATGAAATTTTGGAAAATGATATTTTGGTTGTTGTGGGAAAAGAAGAACAATTAAAAAAGTTTAAAAAATTGTAGGTTATATATGGCGGAAGAAAAAACTCAGGAACAGTTGTTGGAATTGGCAAACTTTTATTTTTTGAACAGTAAATTTGAAGAAGCGGAAATTGAGTTTTATCAAGTGTTGGAAAAAGATCCTAAATGTTGGCAAGCATATTGCAGTTTAGGGCTGATATATGAAGAAAGAAAAGATTTTATAAAAGCAAAACAGATGTACGATAAAACACTTGAATTGAATAAAGAAAATAAGGTCGCAAAAGAACATATTAGTAGAATTACGGGAATGAACAATGAATAATATTAATGAAATACTTAAAGAAGCATTAAACAAACTTCAAAGTGCACAACTTGCAGATATTGAAAATATTAAAGTTGAATATTTAGGTAAAAAAGGTAAAATTACCGAAATATTAAAATCTCTTTCTTCGTTAAGCATAGAAGAAAAAAAGGAAATCGGTTCACAAGTTAATTTAGCAAAAACACAGTTAACCGAAGCAATGGAAGCAAAGAAAAAAGAAATTTCCAACAAAATTTTGGAAGAAAAAATGAAAAACGAAAAGATAGATATATCCACAGCTTTTTCATTTGATTTTCCTAAAGGTCATTATCATATAATAAGTAAAGCAATAGAAGAGATGAGTGATATATTTGTTTCTTTGGGATTTAATGTTTCCGGCGGCAGAGAAATAGAAACAGACTGGTACAATTTTGAAGCATTAAATATTCCTAAAGATCATCCTGCAAGAGATACTCAGGATACTTTTTATCTTGAAAATTCCGAAAACTTGTTGAGAACACAAACATCTGCAGCACAAATACACATTATGGAAGAATCAAAACCTCCTATAAAAGTTATTGTGCCCGGCAGAGTTTACAGAAACGAAGCGACAGATGCTTCACATTCTGCAATATTTCATCAAATAGAAGGGCTTGTAGTAGGTGAAGATATTACTTTTGCTCAACTTAAAGGAACATTACAATTATTTATAAACAGATTATTTAATCAGGAGTTACCTATACGATTTAGACCTTCACACTTTCAGTTTACCGAACCGTCTGCGGAAGTGGATATGAAATGTGTATTTTGCGGCGGTAAAGGTTGCAGAGTTTGTAAAGGCAGCGGATGGATAGAAGTGCTGGGATGCGGAATGGTTCATCCTAATGTTTTCAGGGCGGTAAAATATGATCCCGAAAAATATACAGGATATGCTTTCGGATTGGGTGTTGAAAGATTTGCAATGCTTAAATACGGAATTGACGATATGAGAGTTTTATACGAAAATGATTTAAGAGTTTTAAGACAGTTTTAACAAATTGTTGAACAATTTGTTGAGGTATAGAAGACCGGAGGAATAGAAGTATAGAAGTGGAAGTATAGCGGTTAGTTAAGTTGTTTCAATACATCCATACCTCTATACCTCTATACATCAAAAATCGCAAAGCTATTTTTAAAGGGGAAAAAATGAAGATTTCATATAATTGGTTAAAAGAACTGGTAGATTTTGATATGGAGCCGCAAGACCTTTGCAAAATGCTCACATTTTTGGGCGTTGAAACAACGGTTGTCGGCGGCGGAACAAATTGGTCCGGAGTTATTACCGCAAAAGTTTTGGACAGGCAAAAACATCCTAATTCAGATCACCTTTCAATATGCAAAGTTAATGATGGGAAAAAAGATTATCAAATAGTTTGCGGTGCGCCTAATGTCGCAGCAGGCCAAACCGTACCGCTTGCTTTGATAGGTGCGGTGTTGCCGGGGAATTTTGTTATAAAAGCATCTAAAATCAGAGGTGTATCTTCCGAAGGTATGATATGTTCTAAAGAAGAGTTGGGATTGGAAGAAAGTTCCGATGGTATAATGGTGTTGGATGACAAAACACCTTTAGGCAAAAAACTTGAAGATGTATTGGAAAAACAAGACACGATTTTGGAAATAGAAATTACAACCAACAGAGGCGATTGTTTAAGTCATTGGGGCGTTGCAAGAGAAATTGCCGCAAAATTACAAAAAATTCCTACATTGCCGACACTTAAAACAGCAAAATATACGGAAAAAAATTTGGTGGAAGTAAAAGACAAAGATTTGTGTACAAGATATATCGGTTGTCATATAACAGGTGTAAAAATTGCTCCGTCACCCAAATGGATGAAAGATAAACTTGAAAGTTGCGGAGTAAAATCAATTAACAATGTTGTAGATATTACCAACTATGTTATGTTGGAATTAGGTCAACCGTTACATGCTTTTGATGCTACCACATTGTCAGGCGGAAAAGTTGTAGTAAGAAGAGCAAACGACGGCGAAAAGTTGGCTACACTTGATGGCAAAACTCACGAGTTGGACAAAAATAATCTTGTCATAGCCGACGGTTCAAAGGCTCTTGCGATAGCAGGTGTTATCGGCGGACAAAGTTCTTCGATAACAGATGCAACTACGGAAGTGTTTTTGGAAGCTGCCGTATTTAATCCGGGAAGTGTTAGAAAAACGGCAAGGAAATTAAATATTTCTACGGATGCATCTTACAGATACGAAAGAGGAACATCTTGGGAAGTTGCCGAAATGGCAAGCTGGAGAGCATTAAATCTTATAACAGAACTTGCCGGCGGAAGACTTGAAACAAGAGAAGATTATAATAGCCCCGACAATGAAAAAGTTATAATAAATTTAAGAGTGGAAAGAGTAGAAAAACTTTTAGGTTATGCTGTTGACGAAAAAACAATAGCAAATATCTTAAGGTTTTTAGGTATAGAGATAAGTTCAAAAGTAGAACATGTTCTTATAGCCGAAGTTCCTTCTTACAGAAATGATATTAAAGAAGAAGTTGACTTGATAGAAGAAATTGCAAGAGTTAACGGCTATGAAAAAATTCCTATGGATATAGATTCCGGTATAAGTTCAACGGAACAAAAAGGATTAAACAAATTAACGAAACAAATAACCAACTCTTTGGTTGGACTTGGTTTTTGCGAAGCAATGAATTACAGTTTTGCCGAAATAAAAGATTTGGACAAATTATATTTAAAATACACATACAAAATTGCAAATCCTATATCAAAAGAAAACGAAGTTTTAAGACCTTCTTTGTTAACCGGTCTTATGAAAAATTTTGATTTTAATATAGGGCAGGCAACAACAGATATAAAATTGTTTGAAGTAGGTAAAATATTTGACGATAAAGGTGAAAGAAGAGTTTTGGGAATTCTTATGTCAGGTCCTGTATGGCAACCGTGGTGGAAGTGGGAATCATCAAAACAAAATCCTGTATTTGATTTCTATTTTGCAAGCGGAGTTATATCGAATATATTGCCTTCAAAAGAGTTTACGATAGCGGAAAACAGAACACCTGCGAAATATTATCATCCGGGAAAAACAGCCGCTATAGTTTATCACGGTAAAGTTGTAGGTCAGTTCGGTGTTTTAAGACCGGATGTTGCAGAAAGTACAAACGACGAAGTTATATATGCTGAAATTGAAATAGAAAATATAGAAAAGAATTATAAGAACAAAATTAATGCTTATGAACATGTAGCAAAGTTCCCTGCGGTAAAAAGAGATATTTCCGTTGTTGCGGATAAAACAATTAAGTTTGAAAAAATAGAAAAAATTATTAAACATGTGATGAAAGACGGCGGAATATTAAAAGACTGGACATTGTTCTCGGTATATGAAAGCGAAAAGTTGGGTGCGGGGAAAATAAGTTATTCTTTTAGATTAACTTACAGACACAACGATAAAACTTTGAACGATAACGAAGTAAACAAAGATATCGCAATTCTTTTGGAAAAGTGGAACAAAGATTTGGGAATATCTTTAAGAAACTAAAATTTTTGTATTTTTATAATCCTATAGTCAGCGAAAGAGTGGACTTTCTGTTGACTATGAGCCCAAAATTATATAAAATACAAATTTAATATACTAAATAGGTAGGTTCGACTAAAATGAAAAACGGTAAGACTTATCTTCCTAAAGCGGAAGAAATAAAAAGAAAATGGCATTTTATAGATGCTGACGGTCAAGTATTAGGTAGGTTGGCGGTAAGAGTAGCAGCTTTATTAAGAGGAAAAAGAAAAGCAATTTATACATCACATATAGATTGTGGAGACTTTGTTGTATTAACAAATGTTTCAAAAATTGTTCTTACAGGTAAAAAACTTGAACAAAAAACAGCTTTTTCTTTCTCGGGTTATCCCGGTGGAGCAAAATTAACTCCTTATTCAAAATTAATGGCAGAAAATCCTGAAAAGGCAGTAAGAATTGCAGTTAAAGGAATGTTGCCGCAAAATAAATTAGCTGATAAACAAATGAAAAGATTAAAACTTTTCAAAGGTGCAGAACATACTCACCAAGCACAAGCAGTTACAAAATAAGGAGAAATAAAATAATATGAATAATACAGGTTATTTAAAAGCAGGAAGAAGAAAAAATGCAGTTGCAAGAGTAAGAATGTCTGAAGGTACAGGAAAAATCGTTATAAACGATAAATCTGTTGAAGAATATTTTAAAGGTTTACAGAGAAATACAAAAGTTGCTTTAAAACCTATTGAAGTATGGTCCGGTTCAAAAAAATATGATATTTATGTGAAAGTTAACGGCGGCGGAGTTTCCGGACAAGCCGGTGCAGTCAGCCATGCAATAGCAAGAGCAATTTTAACCATAGACGAATCTATGAAAGATACATTGAGAAAAGAAGGTCTTTTAACAAGAGATCCAAGAATGGTGGAAAGAAAGAAACCCGGAAGACCAAAAGCAAGAAAGAGATTCCAATTCTCAAAGAGATAATACTTACTGCAATATATACAAAAAAGAAGGAGCCAAAAACTCCTTCTTTTTTTTGTTCTCATAAAATAAAAAAGCAGGAAGAAAAGTCTTCCTGCTTTTTGTTATTTGATTTGGGATTATCTGAAATTACTTTCTTTCCAAATATAATTAGATTAATCCGTGAGCCAACATTGCTGTTGCAACTTTTTTGAAACCTGCAATGTTTGCGCCGTTAACCATGTTACCCGGTGTTCCGTATTCTTCTGCAGCTTCTTTGGCATTTTTGTGAATGTTGATCATAATTTGATGTAATTTGTTATCAACTTCTTCAAATGTCCAAGAAAGTCTTTGAGAATTTTGTGCCATTTCAAGACCTGATGTTGCAACACCGCCTGCATTTGATGCTTTACCGGGAGCATAAGCTATTTTTGCATTTATGAATGCTTCTACCGCATCAGGAGTTGAAGGCATATTAGCACCTTCTACAACTGCAATTACACCGTTTTTCAAAAGTGTTTTTGCTGCTTCACCGTCAAGCTCGTTTTGTGTTGCGCACGGCAATGCGATATCGCATTTTATTGTCCAGATACCTTTGCAGCCTTCCGTATAAACTGCACCTTTCTTCAATTTTGCATATTCTTTTATTCTCTTTCTTTCAACTTCTTTCAATTGTTTTACTATAGATAAATCAATTCCGTCTTTATCATATATGTATCCGTTGGAATCGGACATTGCAACAACTTTTGCTCCTAAGCTTTGAGCTTTTTCTACCGCATATATTGCAACATTTCCCGAACCTGAAACCACAACTGTTTTCCCGTCAAAAGAAGTACCTCTGTCTTTTAACATTTCATTACAGAAATAAACAACTCCGTAACCTGTTGCTTGTGTTCTTGCAAGTGAACCGCCGTAGGTAAGACCTTTACCGGTTAAAACTCCGTGGAACACATTTCTTATTCTCTTATATTGACCGAACATATAACCGATTTCTCTTGCACCGGTTCCGATATCTCCTGCAGGAACATCTGTATCTGCATCGATATATTTGCAAAGTTCTGTCATAAAGCTTTGGCAGAATCTCATAACTTCGTTATCTGATTTACCTTTAGGATCGAAGTCTGAACCGCCTTTTCCGCCACCCATCATTAAACCTGTTAATGAGTTTTTGAAAATTTGTTCGAAACCTAAAAATTTAATTGTACTTAAATTTACTGAAGGATGAAGTCTTAATCCGCCTTTGTAAGGCCCGAGAGCTGAATTGAATTGTACTCTGAAACCTCTGTTTACATGGAAAGCTCCCTTATCATCTTGCCAAGGAACTCTGAAAATTATTTGTCTTTCAGGTTCAACGATTCTTTCAAGAATACTTGCATCTTGATATTCTTTATGTTTTTCTATTACCGGGCTGATTGATTCTAAAACTTCTTTTACTGCTTGTAAAAACAAAGCTTCGCCCTGATTTCTTTGTTCTACTTCTTTCAACACTTTTTCTACGTAAGCGTTCATCTTTTTGCTCCTTATATAAATTTGTTTTTTTTACACAAAAAAATGAATAATTCATCATTTACTGCTTTATGAAAGCGTCCTTGCTTTCGTGAATTATTCAGTTTTCTATTAAAATCATATATAGTTGTGTTGGGAAGTATTTTACATTTTTGTTTTTTTGTTTGTCAATATTTTTTTTAATATATGTTGTTTTATGTTATTTTGTAATTTCAATACTGTCTTTTTTGTTTGACAATAACTTCTAAAAAGTGATAATATAAAACATACTATATTTTAATAAAGAAGAGGTTTTTATTTTGTTTAAAAAATTTGTATTGGCTGTTGCCGTTATTTTGGGTGTTTGCATATATTCAAATAATGTTTATGCTGCAAATATTACTTATCTTGTAGATACTCCCACATATTCAATATTGGATTACGGAAGTTACGATATTCAGTTTAGAGTGTTTTCCGGAGGCGGAGTTCTTACAAAATTAAATGTGGGAATTTTTAAGGTTTTAAATATCGGTGTTTCTTGGGAATTGGGAGGCCTTATAGGTGCGGATGATGTTACCGTTGCCTTACCGGCATTGCAGGTAAAGTTGAATGTTTATTCCGGAAGCGAAAAATTGCCCGGCTTTGCAATTGGTTATGACGGACAAGGTTTTTTCTATAACAAGGATGATGAAGATTTCATTCAAAAAGGTAAGGGTGCATACATTGTATTCGGCAAAGAGTTATTTTTTCCCAGATTGGATTTTAATGCGGGTATAAATGTGAACGATTTTAAAGATCCGAGACTTTTAGGATTTGTAAGTACTCATTATGAAATAATTGAAGAAGCTCTTATGGTGATGCTTGAATATGATAATCTCGGACAAGGTAAAGATGCAAGATTGAACGGCGGTTTTAGAGTGTGGATAACCGAAAATTTTGATTTGGATTTTATACTTAGAAATTTTACAACAACCGATAAAGAAAAAAACGGTTGTG
This sequence comes from Elusimicrobiota bacterium, assembly GCA_017525905.1. GTDB lineage: Bacteria > Elusimicrobiota > Endomicrobiia > Endomicrobiales > Endomicrobiaceae > Ruminimicrobiellum. The sequence continues at coordinate 63,723 of JAFXSD010000007.1, forward strand.
AAAGAATTTTAAAAATCAGTTATCAGAGCAGATTTTAAGAGGAATTTTAATGAGCGAATTTTTGTTGGATTTTGAAAAACCGGTAGTGGAACTTGAAAAGAAAATTTTAAGTTTAAAAGTTTCCGCGGAACACAGTAAAATAGATTTTTCAAGTGAAATTTCCGAACTTGAAGAAAAGAAAGAAAAACTGAAAAAAGAAATATATGGTTCGCTTTCGTCTTGGCAAAAAGTTATGCTTGCAAGACATCCGAACAGACCGTATACTCTTGATTATGTAAAAATCATATGTGAAAATTTTGTTGAGTTGCACGGTGACAGAGCTTTCGGGGACGATCCGGCTCTTGTTTGCGGTCTTGCCACAATAGACAATAATCCTGTTGTTGTAATAGGCCACCAAAAAGGAAGAACAATTCAGGAAAATATCGACAGAAATTTCGGTATGGCTCATCCGGAAGGATACAGAAAAGCTTTAAGACTTATGAAAATGGCTGAAAAATTTAACAGACCTATAATAACTTTTATAGATACGGCCGGTGCATATCCAGGAATTGCGGCTGAAGAAAGAGGACAGGCTGAAGCAATAGCAAGAAATTTAAGAGAAATGTCTTATTTGGATGTTCCGGTAGTAAGTATTGTTATAGGAGAAGGCGGATCGGGCGGTGCAATAGGTATAGGTGTTGCTAACAGAGTTGCAATGCTTGAAAACGCATATTATTCGGTTATATCTCCGGAAGGATGTGCGGCAATATTATTCAGAGATGCATCGAAATCCAAAGAAGCAACCGAAGCACTGAAAATTACCGCAAAAGATTTATTGAAGAACGGTGTTATAGATGAAATAATAAAAGAGCCTGTCGGCGGAGCACATGTTGATGCTGTAGAAACCGCAATGAATATAAAGAGATTCATAAATAAATCTCTTGCAAGTTTATCGAAAATGTCGAAGCAGGAACTTGCCGATGACAGATATATGAAGTTTAGAAAGATAGGCGTTTTTGAAGAACAAACAACTAAACAAAAAAAAGGTTCTAAGAAGAAAAAAACTAATACAACAAAATCTAGGAGGAAGTAAAAATGGCATTAGTACCAATGAAGCAAATTTTGGAAGAAGCAAAGAAAAAAGGGTATGGCGTTGGAGCTTATAATGTAAACAACATGGAACAAATCCAAGCTATTATGGCTGCAGCACAAGAAACACAATCACCTGTAATTATTCAGGCAAGCAGAGGAGCTTTAAAATATTCCAATTTTACATATTTAGGATATTTGATGAAAGCTGCTGTTATAGAAAATCCTACAATTCCTGTTGCAATGCATTTGGATCACGGAAATTCTTTGGACAGTGCAAAGAAAGCTATCGATTTAGGCTTTTCTTCCGTTATGATAGACGGTTCATTAAAAGAAGACGGTAAAACACCTTCAGATTATGAATATAATGTTAATGTAACAAGATCAGTTGTTGAATATGCTCACAAATACGGTGTTACCGTAGAAGCTGAAATCGGAAGATTAGGCGGAATTGAAGACGGAGTTGGTTCAGGTTCCGCACATATTACCGATCCTCAGGAAGCATTACAGTTTGTAAAAGATACCGGAGTAGATGCTTTGGCAATTGCTATCGGAACATCTCACGGTGCATATAAATTTAAAGGTGCTAAAGTTTTAGCATTTGATGTTTTACAGGAAGTTAGAAAACTTATCGATATTCCTATAGTTCTTCACGGAGCATCATCTGTTCCTAAAGAATTAATAGATGCAGTAAACAAATATGGCGGAAAAATGCCCGGTGCAGAAGGTGTACCTATGGAACACTTACAGAAAGCAATTAAGTTGGGTGTTCAAAAAATCAATGTTGATACCGATGGAAGACTTGCAATGACAGCTACAATAAGAAAAGTATTCACGGAATCTCCTGAAAAATTCGATCCGAGAGATTATTTAGGCCCTGCAAGAACAGCATTGCAAGGTTTAATCGCAAGCAAAATGAAAGCTTTCGGTACGGCAGGACATGCAAGTGACTATGCTCCTTTAACATTGGAAGATATGAAAAAAGAGTACAGTAAATAATAAAAGTTGTTGACAATGAAAAAATTGTCTGTTATAATTATTCCATAAGCGCACAAAGTTTTGTATATATAAAAAAAAGGGGGATTTTCAGTTATGGCAAATTATGAAGTTAAAAAAGTAGGAATTGCATCTGTAGTGAAGAATTTTCCGATAGTGTTTGCGATACTTGGAGCATTGATCGGAATATTTACATTCTTTATTTTCCCTACAGACTTGGCAGCAAACTTAGGTTTTGGTGCAAGATTGCTTTCTTGGTTGATTTTCATCGTTCTTTATACTGTTATAATGTCGGTAGGTGTAATAGTTGTTGCATGGATTTACAACTTTATCACAGGTAAAGTTGGCGGTGCAGTTATCGAATTAGATCAAACTGCAGAATAATTCTTTACATAATGAAGATAGTTTACCGTAATTTCATATTATGGTAAACTATCTTTTAACTTTTCTTTAAGAAGGGTATTTAATGAATCTTAGAGCAAAGCTTACCCTGTTTGTATCTTTTCTTTTACTGTTAGTTATCGTAGTTGTATCATATAATATTTTCGTTACACAAAAAAAAATCTTAACACAACAAATATCGGAAACCAGAAGCAGAGCTTTTAAAAGTTTTGTTTCTATGTGCAATGAAGCCATAAAAGTCAGGGACGATATTCAAGTAAATAATGCCGTAAAATTGCTGGTGTCAACATATAAACCGTCGGTAGTGTATGCAGGATATATAAATTTAAATAATGCCGTTATGTATGCTTCAAGAGACGAAGACAGGAATATGGATTCGGTTCTTAAAGCCAGAATAAAAAAGGCAAGTAAAGATTACATAGAAATATATTCTTCTCTTACCGGAGAACAAATTTGTGAATTTGCGACTCCTTTTTTCTTCCAAGGAGAAAATGTAGGTACTTTTGTCGTGGGCTTTTCTCAGGATAAGATGAAGGAACAAATAGATGAAAGCATTTCAATAATGTTATCCAAAATAAAAGTTATAGTTATAGTTACTTTTATTTTCGGAGTTTTGTTGGTATATTTCCTGGGTTATTCTTTCGTTAAGCCAATAAAAATTCTTACTGTTGCCGCAGAAGAAATAACCAAAGGAAATCTTGATGTGGAAATTAAAGTTAACAGAAAGGATGAAATAGGAATACTTTCCAACACTTTTAATAATATGACAAAACAAATTAAGGAACTTGATACAATGAAAGACAGTTTCGTATCAAGTGTTTCTCATGAGTTGAGATCTCCTCTTTCTGCAATAGACGGATATTGCGATTTGTTAATAGAGTATGTAAATAAAGATTATTCCAAAGAACAACAATTAAAGGGACTTCAAATAATAAAGCAGGCAACGGTTCGTTTAACAAACTTTATAAATAACATTCTTGATTTGGCAAAAATGAAAGCAAACAAACTTGAAATTAAAAAAACGGATGCCGATATAACTGCCGTAATAGAAGAAATAGTTTCTTTATACGAACCTTTGGCCGCACAACAGAAAAAAAGAATTTATTCCGAGATAAAAGAAGAAATACCTTTTATAAATATGGATATTGAAAGAATAAAACAAGTTGTAACTAATCTTGTAAGTAATGCAATGAAATTTACAAAAGAAAACGGTAATGTGGTACTGAAAGCTTTTCCTAATTCCGAAGGTTACGGAAATGATTATATTGAGGTGTGGGTTCAAGATGATGGTGTAGGTATTCCGAAACAGCAGGTGGATTTGGTGTTCCAAAAATTTTATCAAGTTAAAGAAGGTGAATTTAAAAAACCTAAAGGAACGGGACTTGGTTTAACCATAGTTTTTGAAATAATAAAATTACACAACGGGCATGTTTGGGCGGAAAGTGATTTAGGCAAAGGTACAACTTTTAAATTTGTTTTGCCTAAGTAGGGAAATTCTAAAAATGGCATTTACAATTTTGGTGGTTGATGATGAATTGCCGTTAAGAGAAATGCTGAGAGATATTTTTACCATGGCAGGATATAATGTGTTGACTGCCGAAGACGGAAAAGTCGGTTTGGAAAAAATAGAAAAATATTGTCCCGACTTTGTTATTTTAGATTGTTCTATGCCGGTTATGGACGGTTTTGAAACATTGGCACAAATAAGAAAAAATCCTAAATTCATAAATTTGCCGGTTATAATGTTTACGGCATTATCGAGCGAACAAGAACAAATAAAAGGCTTAAATTTAGGAGCTGATGATTATATAACAAAACCCTTTAAAATACCTATTCTTTTAACAAAGATAAAAAGTATTTTGGAAAGAAAAAAGAAAAGTATAGATGTAAATCCTTTAACATCGTTACCGGGAAATTTATCTATACAGGAAAACGTCGAAAAAAGAATTGCGGATAAAACTTATTTCTCGTTGTTGTATGTAGATTTGGATAACTTTAAAAGTTTTAACGATAACTATGGATTTTACACGGGAGATAAAGTAATTAAATTTACAGCTGAACTGTTGCAGTCGGTAATAAGGAATTTCGGAATTTCTACGGATTTTTTGGGACATATCGGCGGAGACGATTTTGTTATTATTACCGAACAGAATAACAGTTCTGTTTTAGCGGAAAATATTATAAAAAGATTTGATAAAGAAGTTTTAAATTTTTATAATGAAGAAGATAAAAAAAACGGATATATTCTTTCTGCCGACAGAGACAATAATGTTCACAAATTTCCGATAATGACTATTTCCATAGCCATAATAGCAACGGATGTTGCTCATTTGAGTTGCTTTGAAGAAATTTCGAAAAGAGCTTCGGAATTAAAAAAACTTGCTAAAAAAAATAATAAAAGTTCTTATGTTTTTGAAAGAAGAAAATACAGCAGATAAAGTTTTTTTTAAAAGAGGGGATCAATGATAGGAAATAAAATTGTTATAGTTGATGACGAAGAAAATATAAGAGAGTTGGTAGGCGATTTGTTGGAATCGGAAAATTTTAAAGTAATTAAATGTGCCGATACTGATGACGGATATAAAAGAATCTTGAAGTCTAAACCGGATTTGGTTATACTTGATGTAAAGATGCCGCAAATCGGCGGAATAGAACTGTGCAGATTATTAAGAGAAAATGTTGAAACGAAACATATTCCTGTAATTATGTTGACGGTGGAATCCACCGAAACCGATAAGGTTATAGGGTTCGGTGTCGGAGCCGATGATTATATAACAAAACCGTTCAGTAACAGAGAACTTGTTGCAAGAGTAAGAGCATTACTTAGAAGAGTGTCAAGAATAGAAGATAAAACCGTTAATATAGAAACGGATGGTCTTGTTATGAATCTTGAAGCAAGAACCGTGACCATAAAAGGAAAAGAAATTAAGTTAAGACCTAAAGAATTCGATTTGTTGTATATGTTTTTGCTTAAACCTAATGTTGTCCTGAACAGAGAATATATTTTGGAAAATGTATTTGATTATAACATAGGTGTTACTACAAGAACGATAGATACACATATAAAAAATTTAAGGCAGGCGCTCGGTTCTTGGGGCGACAGAATAAATACAATTTTCGGAAGAGGATTTAAATTTGTTCCGGATGTTAAGAAAAAGTAAAAAGTTTTGTATAATAACAAGTATCTGGTAAAAGATTTTTAAAATAAAAATTAAGGATATATTAAAAGATGTGTAAAAAAATAACGGCTTTTGTTCTTGCAGTAAGTTTTGTTTTGTTACCTTTCCAAAATCTTTATGCTACCGGTAAAGTTTTTATGTTAAATCCCGATCCGGTAACATCCGCTATGGGTGATTCCGGTGTTGCATTGATGTCTTCTTACGGAACAGGGGCAAATATAAACCCTGCTTCAACCGTAGGTGTGTACAGAACGGTTGCAACTTTGGCAGTATCGAACATAACAGGTAACATACAATACGATTACGGAAGTGTTGCTTTTTTGAGTTCTATAGGAGTTTTCAGTGCATCGGTTATGTATGTGGATTACGAGACCGGAGATTATTTTGATAATTGGGGTAGAGATGTAGATTTGGGGCCGAGTTACGATATAGCGGCAATATTGAATTATTCTTTACCTTTAAAGAGATTCCTTCCTACCTTCATAGATTACGGCGGAATAGGTGCAAATTTAAAATTTATAAGAAGTTCCTTGGCTGATTATATTTCCGAATCTTTTGCTTTTGATTTCGGAGGTCTTGTTGCAATTCCTACATTAAAATATTTAAGTTTTGGTTTTACTTTAAAAAATTTCGGGACAAACCAAAAATATGTCAAAGAAACATTTAATTTGCCGAGAATGATTACTTTGGGGTTAGGTTTTTCTTACGAAGATTTTTATAATTTGAAAATTGCAGTGGATTTTAACGATATGCAGGATTATGAAGATTTTACAAGTATAGGCCTTTCTTTCAATCCGGTATATTTTTTGGCTTTTAGGTTCGGCTTAAAGTTGGGCGGGGATTCAATATTTAATAACTTTAGAACAGGTGTAGGTGTGCAATTCAAAGGAGTTAGTTTTGATTATGCCTTTATTCCTACATCCGATTTAAATGCTACTCACCAATTCAGTTTAAGTGCCGCATTCGGAAATTTTTCCGACCAAAAAAGAGCTTATGAATATTATTTAAATAATCATTTCAGAGAAGCAGAAGCAAGTTTTTATGCTAAAGATTTTGTAAAAGCAAGAGAACAGTTCGATGATATATTGGCTGTTTATCCGGACCATGCTCCTTCGCAGGAATATTTGAGAAAAACAATAGATGAACTTTCGAAAATAGATGATTATAATTTAGATAAAGTAAACAGATATATGAGAAAAGCCGAAAAGGCATTGGCTAAAAACAATATTGTGACCGCAGATAAATATTACAGGAAAGCATTGGAACTTGATCCTACAAATAAAACGGCAAAGTATGGTATAGAAAAGGGTGAAGTTGCAACTCATAATGTTAAAGTTGAACAGGCAAGAGCCGAAAACAGTGAAAGAATAGAGTATTTGTGGTCGAGATATGAAAAATTTTATAAAAAAGGCGATTTGGTTAGAGCAAGAGATTCTTTAAAATATTTGCTTGATATAGATTCCGAAAACGGTCTTGCAAACGAAAAAATTGTAGAGTTGGATAACCAGTTGGCAAAAGTTGCTTCCGATAAAGCAAATGAACTTTATAATGAAGGTTTGAAATATTATAAGGCCGGTAATTATGATGAGGCAATAAAATATTTTGAGGCTGTTGCTGTTGCGGCTCCTCACAGGCTTGATATTCAGGATTTAATCAGTAAAGCTCAAAAGAATGTTCAGGAAATTGCGGAAGCTGAAAGACTTTCCGCTTTGGAACAAGAACAGAACAAAGTCAGAGATCAACTTTATGCCGCTTACGATGCCGGTTTGAAATATTATCAAAAAGGTAAACTTGAACAGGCAATTCCGGAATTTAAGAAAGCAAGTGCTATTGCCGAAAAATATGAGTTTGAAGAATATTATAAAAATTCCAAAAATTATATATCAAGAATCAGTGCAAACCTTTCCGAAAAATATTATAAGAAAGGATTTGCCGCATTTAGAAAGAATGATTTTGAGGGTGCTGCAAGCTTGTACAAAAAATCTTTGGAATATAATCCCGGTAATACGTCCGCTCAGTTTGAACTTGAGAGAGTTGCAGATCAGGTAGCACAAACTTTTTATGAAAAGGGTATGGCTGCATATAGTAAAAACGAAATGGAAAAAGCAAGAGAATATTATAGAAAAGCATTGTATTACAGACCTAACAAAATCGAAGTTCAAAGAGCTTTGGAAAGAATAAGATTTTAAAGAGATTTTTTATTATGATAAAAAAGTTTTCAGTATTATTTTTATTAACATTATTGTCTGCTGTTGTATATGCCGGGAAAAACGGTTTAAAAGTTTATCCAAACCCGTGGATTCCCGAATCGGGTAAGTCTCTTGTTACCGAAAGAGGGGATCAAATGAGGCATGGTGCTTATACTGCCGACGGTTGGATAAAGTTTTATGGAGTAGATAAAAAAAATTTATCTAAAAAATCGTCTTATTATGGTGGAACTTTAAGAATTTATGATGTTACCGGACATCTTGTAAGATCGAAAAGATGGACACATGTTGAAGAAGTGTCGATTCCTCTTCCGCAACCCTGTGATGAGTTAAAAGAAGATGATATGTATGGGGGTGAAAAGAGGGATCATATAGTTCATTGGGATGGCAGGAATAATGATAATGACCATGTTGAAAGCGGTGTATATATTTGGATTATCACTGAAGATGACGGCAGTAAATATGATGGCAAAGTTGTTGTTGTAAGATAGTATAATAAGGTATAAAATAAAAAAGTAGTTGACTTTTATTTACTTTTTATATAAAATCTCTTAAACTCTCTATTTTGAGAGTTGTTCTTTTTTTAGTGTTTTTAAAAGTTGTGGGGGTGTCGCATAGCGGTCTAGTGCAGCAGACTGTAAATCTGCCGGACTTTGTCCTTCGGTGGTTCAAATCCATCCGCCCCCATTTACTGTGCGGGAGTAGCACAGTGGTAGTGCTCCAGCCTTCCAAGCTGGCCATGC
>JAFXSD010000008.1 GCA_017525905.1 Elusimicrobiota bacterium
CAAGCTTATGTCTGTTAGTTGGTGTGGATCTTGATGAAGACGGATAAGTTCCTATTCCTGAACGATCACACACCAACTGTTATTTTTAAGATATTTTATTATTTTTTCTAAGTAAAAATTCCTGAGTTTCTTCATTCTAACCTAAAATCTTAAGGTCTTTAACTGCTTTTGTGGTTAATTTTGTGATTGATAATATACATGTTTTATATTATAATTTTTTAGTAATTAAAAACTTGATATTTATTTCGTTTTGTTGAAAAAATTCATAGAAAAAAATTTATAAAATTAAAAGCAGGAGAATTTTAGTGAAAAATTTTAATAAATTAAATTTATTCTTAAGTGTAATTTTCAGTTCTCTTTTAATGACAAATTTTAGTTTTGCAGGTGAAGATTTGAATAAGGCATTATCTCCGGAAACAGAGGCTGTTAATAGTAGTATAAATATAGAACAACAGGAAGAAAATACTGCAAAAGAACGAGAAAAAGAACAAAATTTAGAGGAAAAAGAGCTGACATTTGCAGATTATAATGAATATGTAAGAAATGTTTTTAGAGCAGAGGGTACACAATATAGTATTGATAATTTAAATAAATGTTTTGAAGATTTATGTAAAAAAATAAATCAAGATTTAATCGAAACAGCTAAAGAAAAACATAGCATTATAATTGAAGTTATAAATAATTATTTTAATGAAAACAAATTAAATACGAATAGAATAAATGGTGCATTATATGAACTTTCATATATATTAACACAAAACAAAAAAATGCCGATTATAACTACAAGTGTTGATCCGTCTTTATATAAAGTTTCATTAGCCGGATATACTTTATCTGCAAAATATAAAAATAAAGGTGAACATATACCTAATATTTCTAATGTAGAATTTCTTTCACGAGGTCGTGATTGGCGAGCACCGGACGTCGATTATTTGGGACAAAACTCAGGTTTAAATATAAATAGGGACGGATTTATATATCGTATAGAAATAAGAGTCCCTAATGCTAAGACAAAACAATTTAATGAATATGTAAATAGTCAAATAGCCAAATATAAAGATAAAAAAATTTATACTGTAAGTAAATTTAATAGTTGGTTTGGAAAAACAAAAACAACATATTGTAAAGGTTTTTGTTATGTAAATGATAAAAAAGAATATAATAACTTTTATATAGAAATAGATGATTTAAAAGAAAATGTTGGAGAAAATTTGTGGCCGGTATATGATGAGAAAAATAGTTTGCGAATTGCAATGTTTACGGAAAGTCACGATGATGGTGTTATTGCATATTATGATTCTAATGGTAATGAAATAATAGATTCCCTTGATAACTATTATGCTGAAATAAAATTTGTAGATCACTGGGAAGCAGATGAAAATATAAATAAAGATAAAAAAGCGATGATTGAATTTTTAAATAAATATAAAATAGGTAAAAAATTGGATACTTCAAGTGATGAAGTAGAATATAGTCATGAAACAACCATAAATAATACAAAAATGTATATATTCAAATGTAGACAAGTATATCATAATGGATATTATAATGTATGTATATATGTAGACAAAGTTACAAAAATTATTAAAGCACTGGAGTTTCCATCTGAGGAAAGTCGAAAAGCTTATGATTTTGCCGTGGCAGATGTATATGGCATAAAAAACTATTATTGTGAGGATAGAGTAGGACAAAAAATTACACAAAAAAATAATATAACGACAAAAATTACAAGAATTAAAAATTGTAATATATTTTATAATGGAGTAACTCAAGGATATATTGATATTATAACATCCCTTCCTAAATTAGAATTATAATTTAGACAAATATAAGGAGTGTTTTTATGAAAAAACTTATATTATTACTAACAATATTATTTTTATTTACCGGTTTAACTTTTGCAAAGACAAATTCAAATAATTCGGTTACTCGTTATAAATCCGGTAGCTATAAAGTAACTGTAGGAAACAGAACAGATACTTATAATAAATACGGCAAGAAAAAAAGTTCGAAGGTAAAAGATTCTTCTGGAAATACAACAATTACAAAATACGATAAGAAAGGTAACAAAACCAAAACAACGGTTAAAAAATCCAAAGGTTCAAGTAAAACTTACGACAAAAACGGAAAGTTAATTAAAAAAATAGAAGTTACAAATTATCCTAATTAATTGTCGTTGCTTGTCTCTCAACGGATTGCCGTTTTTATTTTGTAGTTGGTCGCTATTTAAGTTTTTTGCTGATTTCGCAAAAAACATCTTCAACAGAAACAAGTTTCATACAATCAACCTTGGTACAAGTCCTGTTCCTGCACGGTTGGCAAGGCACTTTCTTTTGAATAACCGTAGTGTTCCCTTTGAAAGGTCCCGTTCTTTTAGCGTCTGTCGGACCTAAAATTGCAACAGCAGGAACTTTGAGTGCTGTTGCTATATGCATAGGACCTGCTTCGTTTGCCAAAAACAAACTTGCAAGTTTAAATATTGCCATCAACTGCTTTAATGTCAGTTTGCCTGTAAGGTTTACTATCTTTTTAGTTTTAGATAAAGATATTATTTCTTCATCAAGCCCTTTTTCGCTTGCACCGCCTTCTTTACCGCCGATAAGCATAACAGTAACATCGTAATTCTCATTTATCAAATCTATTGTTTGTGCAAACTTTTCGCTTTGCCATCTTCTTGATATCCAACCGCCACCGGGATGAACCAAAACAATCTTTTTATCTAAATCAACATTTTCTTTTTTTAATATTTCTTTTACTTCGCTAATATATTTTTCATCTACATGCAAACTGTATTCCAAGTTGTCCGTATCAACCGGGCAACCGAGATATTTTGCAACTGCCAAATGTCTTTCAATACAATGTGTGTTAACACTTTCAGGTTTAATTTCTTTTGAAAACAACCATGAAAGTTCTCTCATTCCGTTTGTGGATGATGAAGCAAGTTTATATTTTGCACCTGCCATTTTAACTATAAATGCGGATTTAAAAAGGCCGTGAAAATCGATACTTAAATCAAATTTTTCCGCTCTTAAAAGTTTGTACATCTTTTTTAAATATGAAAGAGTTATATGTCTTCTGTCGAACACTATTAAGTTATTGATTAACGGATTATCTTTTATTATGTCCGCACATCTTTCATCGGCTATCCAACTGATATGTACGTTAGGGTAAGTTTTTTTTATTTGTGTAACAGCAGGCAACGCAAATATTATGTCGCCCATTCTGCTCGGTTGAACTATCAATATTTTAGGTTTCGATCCGTTTTTTAAAAGTTCTGTAATTTCGTTTTTCATTATAAATACTCTTTGACTATTTTTATATTTTTTTCGATAGCACCTTTTTGACTTTTCACTACTTCCAAAGCTTTTTTGCCGGTTTCTTGTCTAAGGTTTGTATCGTTTAACAGTTTTGTTGCCGTATCAACAAATTCTTTTTGATTATTTATTTCAAATGCTCCGTTATTTTTTAATGATGCGGACTCACTTTCAAAATTATACATATATTTACCGAAAATTATCGGTTTTGAATAAGCTGCGGCTTCTATAGGGTTTTGCCCGCCTTTGTTTACTATTGAACCGCCTATAAAAACTATATCGGATATTGAATAAATTGTTTGCAATTTTCCGAACACATCTATGATAATTACATCTTTTTTGCTGTCGGTTAATTTTGAAAACAGTTCAAAAGATAAATTGTTCTTTTTTATTAAAGAACAAATTTCGTTCACTCTTGCAATGTGTCTGGGGGCAATAATTAGTTTTAAATTTGTAAAAGTATTTTTAAGTTGCACAAAAGATTTCAGCAGTATAGTTTCTTCACCTTCTCTTGTGCTGCCTGCGGTTAAAATCAAATCATTATCGGCAAGGAACAAATTTTCTTTAGTTATTGTTTCGCTTGTAAAATCTCTGTCGTATTTTATGTTTCCGGTAATACCGATTTTATCTTTGTTATCCGTTAATGCTAAAAATCTTTTGTAATCATGTTCGTTTCTTACGGAAATGTAAGTTATAAGGTTTAAAAAAGGTTTCCAGAAAAACTTTGTCAGTTTGTAATACGGGAATGCACCTTTGGAAATTCTTCCGTTGACGGTTATGATTTTTGTTCCCAATTTATTTGCACAAGTTATCATACTCGGCCAAAATTCCGTTTCTATAAGTATAAGAACATCCGGTTTAATCTTTTTTAATATCGATGCTATAAACGGATAAACATCTACAGGAGCAAGAGCAAAATAAGAAATTCCTTTAATTTTAGCAACATATTCTCTTGCAGATTTTGTTATTGTTGAAACAATAATATTGTAATCTTTTAAGAAAGGTATCATCGGTTCAACTGCTTTTGCTTCTCCTAAAGAAGCACAATGTATCCAAACTGTTTTTTTGTTTTTGTCGAGTTGAGGAATATTCCAACAAGAAAGTCTTTCCTTAATACAATAAAAAAATTCCTGACGATTTTTTTTACCGGCTAAAACTATCGCCAAAAGTATAGGAACTAAAAATATTAAAAGCAGACAATTATAAAAAATAAGTAGTATGTTAAGCATTACCAAAAAACCGGACAATAATTTTAACTATTATATATAAAACAGTTGCCAAAGGCAACTTGGAGGTATAGAGGTTTGGAGGTATGGAAACCTCAAAATTGCGGAGCAATTTTTGTTCTTGATTTTTGGGGTGTGAGTTGGTATAATTTAAAAGTTATTTTAGATTGAAAATTTAATATGTTGAAAAGAGAAATAAAGTTATTATGTATCACCTGTCCCAGAGATGACATTTCTTACGAACAACAAGTTGAATTTGCCTGTCAGGGCGGAGCCGATATGATTCAACTCAGAGATAAGAAAATGTCGGATAAGGACTTGTTTGATCTTTCTTTAAAATTGCAACAAATTTGTACAAAATATAACGTTTATTTTACCGTAAATAACAGAATAGATATCGCCGATATTTCAAACAGTGACGGTGTTCATTTGGGACAAAAAGATTTACCGGCAGAATATGCAAGAAAAGTGTTGGGCGAAAACAAAATTGTGGGAATTTCCGCTTCCGGATACGATAAAGTTATTGAAGCGGCAAAACTTCCTGTAGATTATATAGGTTGCGGAGCAATTTTTCCTACAACTACAAAACCGGAAGCAAATGTCAGAGGGTTGGAAGTTTTAAAAAAGTTAAAAACCGCAAATATTACAAAACCCGTTATTGCCATCGGCGGTATAGATAAAACAAATGTTGCGGATGTTATTAAAGCCGGTGCGGACGGTGTTGCCGTCGTAAGAGCTGTATGCGGGGCACAGGATATAAAAAAAGAAGCACAAGAAATTAAAGAAATAATTATGAGGTATAGAAGTACAGAAGTATAGAGGTATGGAAACGACAGAAAAATATAGATAAAGGAAAGTAATATGACTTTAGCAGATCAGGCCAAACAAAATATTGTAACAAAAGAAGTTGAAGAAGTTGCAAAATACGAACAAGTATCAACGGATTTTATTTTAAAAGGTATCAGTGAAGGAACAATAGTAATTCCTAAAAACATTAAAAGAATACAAAAGTTGCCGAGAGCTATCGGTGCTGGCCTTAAAACAAAAATAAATGCCAATTTAGGTACTTCTCCCGACCACATAAGTATAGAAGAAGAACTTGAAAAAATGAGAGTTGCGGTTGAGTACGGTGCGGATGCCATAATGGATTTATCTACCGGCGGAAACTTGGTGGAAATGAGAAAAGAAATATTAACACAGTGCCCTGTACAAGTGGGAACGGTTCCAATATATCAGGTTGCAAGCCAAACCGTTAGAGGCGGAAAGAAAAAAATTTCGCAGATGGATCCGGAATTGATGTTTGATGTTATAGAAGAACAAGCCGAACAAGGTGTTGATTTTATGACGATACATTGCGGAGTTAACAGGGAAACCGTTTCAATGTTGGACAGACAACCGAGAGTTATGGGAGTAGTCAGCAGAGGCGGTTCATTTTTGGTTAAATGGATAAGAGCAAACAAAAAAGAAAATCCTTATTATGAACAATATGACAGACTTTTAAAAATAGCAAAAAAATATGATGTTACTTTAAGTTTGGGTGACGGGTTCAGACCGGGCGGAAATCCCGATGCAACAGACGGACCTCAACTTGCCGAACTTTCAATACTCGGTGAACTTGCATTAAGAGCAAGAAAAGAAGGTGTTCAGGTTATGATTGAAGGTCCGGGACACATTCCCATAAATCAAATTCAGTCCAATGTTTTACTTGCAAAAAGGTTAACACATAACAGTCCTTTATATTTCTTGGGGCCTTTGGTTACCGATATTGCTCCGGGATACGACCATATTACCTCTGCAATCGGCGGTGCAATGGCGGCAAGTTACGGAGTGGATTTTATTTGTTATGTTACGCCCGCGGAACATTTAAGATTGCCCGATGTTGATGATGTCAGAGAAGGTGTTATTGCTTCAAGAATTGCGGCTCACAGTGCAGACATTGTAAAAAATGTTAAAGGTGCAAGAGAACAGGATTATCAGATGTCAAAATACAGAAAAGAAAGAAACTGGGAAAAACAAAGAGAATTTTGTTTAGACCCGATAAAGTTTGATAAAGAAAGAGCAAAAATCGTTCCCAATTTGAAGGATACTTGTTCAATGTGCGGGGAATTTTGTTCAATGAGGGATGAAGATCTATGAAAAAAGCAACCATGTGTAAAACAGTAAAAGTAAGAGTACCGGCAACCACTGCAAATTTAGGTCCGGGTTTTGATGTGTTGGGAGCAAGTTTATCGTTATATAACGAACTTGAAGTGTCAATTGCGGAAGATCCTAAAAAAGCAAAGTTTGTTGTAGCGGGCGAAGGCAGAAAAATTTTGCCTAAAGGCGAAAGAAATATTTTGTGGAAAGCAATGGATGCAGTTTTTATGTTGCTTGACCAAAACGATAAGTACAGCTTAAACAGTTTTAATATAAAACTTACAAACAATATTCCTTTAAGTTCCGGGCTTGGCTCATCATCGGCAGCAAGAGCAGCGGGAATAATAGCCGCAAACCAAATTTGCGGAAACAAATTAACACTCGGTGAAATGGCACAACTCGGTGTAAAACTTGAAGGACATCCCGATAACATTATCCCTGCATTTTACGGCGGGATATGTATTTCCATAAATCAGGGTAACGATATGATAGATGTTATAAAGTTGCCTATACCTAAAATAAAAGCTGTTGTTTGTACACCGGGATTTGAACTCGCAACGGAAAGATCAAGAAATATTTTACCTTCAAAATACGACAGAAAAGATGTTGTGTTTAATATATCAAGAGTTGCACTGCTGACTAAAGCTTTTTGTACAAACGACTTTAAAGTTTTGCAGGAAGCCATGCAGGACAAAATTCATCAGCCGTACAGAGCAAAATTGATTCCCGTTATGCAGGAACTTATAGATTCTGCGGTTAAAGAAGGTGCTTACGGAGCATGTTTGTCCGGAGCAGGTCCTTCCATGATAGCTTTTTGTGATAGCAGTAAAGCTGAAAAAATTGCAAAAGCAATGGCAAAAATCTGGAAAAAAGAAACGGTTCCTACAAAGACTTTTATATTGAATTTCGATAAAAACGGCGCGGAAAAAGTTACAAAGTAATTTTTTATTTCTTTATCGGCGGTTTGGGAATTATTCTGGTTATCGGATTAATTTTCGGCATTACAACCGGTCTTCTTATTTGGCCTAACGGAATTTTCGGAAGAACTCTGTTAGGCAATTTTTTTTCAATGTTTTCCAACTTTTTGTTTATGGAATCCAATGTGTTAAAAAAGTTGTCTGCCAAACTTATTTTTTCACCTGCGGCGGAAACTTTATTATAAAATTCCTCTATTTTGTTTAATTGTTTTTCTATATCGAGTTTTTCCAATTCTTCAAACTTTTGTTGCAGTTTTTCAAAGTTGGCAATATTCTTTTTTACGGCTTGAATTGTAGTGTTTATGGAATCGATTGTTTTTCTTATGTTCTCCAACGGTTCAACGGACTTTTTTGCAACTTCAACTTTTTGTAATATGGCAACAATTTGTTCGTAATTGCTTTTCAGCTCCGCGGTTTTTTTGTTCAGCTCGTTAATTTTTTCTATGGTTAAATCAAGTTCTTCAAACCTGTTAAGAGCCTGGGAAATTTCCGTTGCATACTTTTTCAATTCATTCACTTTATTAATAAAATCACTCATTGGTCAACTCCTTTAATATTTTGGTTGTTGATTTTTGTATGTCCGTATAAACAGCATTTAATTCTTTTTCTTTATAATAAAAATATTCTTCCATCTTATCTTTTGCGAAATCGTATTTGTTGTAAATTTGTTCAAGATTCAAATTCTTTTCGAATAAAACTTTTTCAAAGTTTTCAAAATTGTTTTGATACAAATTCATGATACAAACTAACTCGAAATTATAATCTTTCTCATAATATTTTTTTGCAAGAGTAAACTGGTTATAAGAAAACAGAATTTGTGCTTTTTCGTCGTATGTTATGTTCGGTTCCAATATGAACTTGTCACACACTTCAATCATTTTTTTTGCATCATCAATATTATATTTTACCACTTTTTCAAAATGATCTTTAGCTTTTTCGAATTCTTCGTTATTAAAAAAGTTTAATGCTTTTAAATAATATCTTTCATCGGTAGCTTCTTCCAAATCTAAATGTATTTCGTTTATGTTGTTTATTTTGTTAATTAAAGTATACTTGATTTCATATTTATTCATCTTCGATAAAATGTTATTTATTAACTCGATATTATCTTTTTCTTCCAACAAATAAATGTTGTGTTCACCTCTTGTTATCGCAACATAAAACTGGTTAAAATAAAAATCATAATTTCTGTCTTTTTTCCAATACGGTTTATAAAAATCTTGAAATATGTCGAAATAGTTCGACAATACGTTGTAAGTTATAATGTTCGGATATTCTCTGCCTTTAATTTCCGAAACGGTAAAAATGTTTGTAAGGTTGGGAAACTCTTTTTTCAGGTTTTCTTTTTTGTATTCATCGGAAACGATTATTGCTACATCAAGATCTTTATCTCTTAGTCCTTCAAACAGCACTTTTTTATTTTCGTCACTGTACTTTATTATTCCGAATTTTCCGGCATTGTTGTTTCTTGTTATTTCCGGAACTTTATCTTCGTGGTGTCTTGCGGGCAACTTCTCGTCTCTTATTTCGTTAACCAAATTTATAAGTTTTGTTATATCGGTGGAGTTTCTGAAATTTTCGTTTAGTCTTGTTTTAAAAGGTTTTATTTCATTGTCGTTAAACAATTTTTCAAGTCTGCCTATTTTAAAAAATGTGGGGTTTATTACTTGGTTCGGATCGCCGGTAAAAATAAGTCCCTTTTTGTCGGACAAAAGAAAAAGCATATATATTTGAACTTCGGTTAAATCTTGAATTTCGTCCACAATAATATAATCGTACTTTATTTTTTTTGTTTCAATTGTATTGCACAAGTCAAAAGCAATGTCGTTCAAATCAAACATATTTCTGTTTTGTAACCATTTATTATATTCCAAAGTAAGCTCGTACAAAACAGTTCTGTTTTCCGTACTGAACGCTTTATAATCATCGGGAATTTTTTCATCTTTATTTATGTAAGAATTTTTGTCTACGATATTGTTAATTGTTCCGTCCGGCAACTTTTTTGGTTTTCTGTCCCAGTCAACATACATCGACCCTTTAAGTATTCCGCAAATTTCGCCGTAAATTAAGTTTTTGTTTTCTTTTATGAATCTTTGATACTTTTTGTTTCTTGTATCCAAAAATTCTTTTTCGAATTTTTCCGCACTCTGAAGAATATGTGTATCTAAAATTTTTTTGTTTTCGTACTTGTTTTTAAGGAACAGGCACAGATCTTTGAATATTTTTATATCAACGGAAGTGTCGTTCACTTTTTCTTCAACGAATTTTCTTAAACCTTCCGAATATGTGACATAAAGAATTTTTTTCCCGTTGTTATATTTTTTTTGTAACTCTTTTATCACCTGAATGGAAATAACGGTCTTTCCGCTGCCAGCGATTCCCGAAAGAATGCTCGGAAGTTTCAGCTGCATATCGTTACCGTGCAAAGAAGAGTTTTGTTTTATCGTCAGAACTTCCTGCCTGTTTAAATCTTTAAAAGTGGTTTGTGTGTCTTCAACTATCGCATCAACCTGTTTTGAACCGGTATCAATAAAGTTTTGCTGAATATAATTATTTTTATCCACAAAAAATGCTTTGTCTTGTTGTTGGTCATGCTTTGCTATAAAAAATAAAAGCAGAGTATTATAAATATCGTTGTTTGAATAATATTGGTTAAAACAATAATCCGTCTGAAGCGGATAATCGGTAAGCAGCATACAGATAATTCTGTCACTGCCTAAATCTATTGCACCTACTTTGTTTGTTCCTTTAAACTTTTTAAAACCGAAACTGTTGAAATCGTAAAGTTCATCAACGGAAACTTGTTGAAGTTTTTGTATTAACGAGTTAAATCTGTCGATATCGTTATATTTTTTCAGTTGTTTTTCTAATTTTGTTGTAATAAATATGTTCATTTATTTACCCGAATATTTATTATAAAACATTATATTAAATATTATCGGTTTTTTTAATAATCAAATTTTGGTATACTTAATGGAAATAATAATTTCTAACAAAGAAGGGGAACAATGAAAAAATATTACATTACAACACCGATTTATTATGTTAATGACAGACCTCATATAGGTCATGCATATACAACCATCGCGGCGGATATTGCCGCCCGTTGGAAAAGACTTCAAAATAACGAAGTTTATTTCTTAACCGGAACAGATGAACACGGTGCAAAAATTTGTCAGTCCGCACAAGCTAAAGGTGTTACACCGAAAGAGCTTTGCGATGAAATGAGCGGATACTTTCAGCAGGCATGGAAACTTTTAAATATTTCCAACGACGGCTTTATAAGAACGACGGACAAACTTCACGAAGAAACGGTTCAAATGATAATGCAAAAACTTTACGATAAAGGCCTTATATACAAAAAACAATATGAAGGATTATATTGTGTGGGTTGCGAGAAGTTTATTGCGGAAAAAGATTTGGATGAAAACGGTTGTTGCCCCGACCACAAGAAAAAACCGGTAGTTCAGGCGGAAGAAAACTACTTTTTCAAATTGTCTCAATTTAACGACCAACTTATAGATATGATAGAAAATCCGGCAAATCCTAACCATATAGAAGTTTTGCCGGAACAAAGAAGAAACGAAATTTTGGGAAAATTAAGGTTGGGACTTGAAGATATAAGTATTTCAAGAGCCGCTCTTGATTGGGGAATACCTTTACCTTTTGATAGCAGTCAAACGGTATATGTTTGGGTGGATGCTTTAATCAACTATGTGTCGGCTATCGGATACAAAGATAACAAAGAAATGTTTGAAAAATATTGGCCTGCGGATATACATTTGATGGCAAAAGATATTTTGTGGTTTCACAGCGTAATTTGGCCTGCACTTTTAATGGGTGCGGATATTCCGGTGCATAAAAGAGTTTATGCTCACGGATTTTTTACAATCAACGGTGACAAAATGTCTAAAAGTTTGGGAAATGTTATTACACCGGCACAACTTGTGGAAAAGTTCGGTGTGGATCCCGCAAGATATTTAACCGTATCTTTAATACCTTTCGGACCGGACGGCGATATTTCTTTGGAAGCACTTGCAAAAAAATATAATGCCGATTTGGCAAACAATTTAGGTAATCTTGTATCAAGAACAAACAAGATGGCGGAAAAATATTTTGAAGGTAAAGTTCCCAAAACGGATATTGAAGATAACTTAACAAAAGAAGTTGCAAAAATTTTAAATAACGGTTACGGACTTTCAATAGAAAATATGCAGTTTCATAAAGCATCGGAAATTTTGCAACAGGCAATAACTTTAATCAATCAACAAATAGAACAGGATGCTCCGTGGAAACTTGCAAAAACCGATACAAAAAAACTTGCGGATTGTATGTATTGCTATTTTCAGGCAACCGATTTAATAGCTTTACATTTAATACCTTTTATGCCTACCCTTTCGGAAAAAATTTGGCAATTAAATGCGGCACAAGGTAACATTGTTGAAGTTGCAAAAAAATATTTTGAAGATAAACAGTTACCGAAAGAAGGATTTTCGCCAAGCGATACGAAATTGGGAAAATTTGAAATTTTGTTTCCGAGAATACAAAACGACAATTTATAATTTACAATGTATAATTTATAATTGACGACAAAACGACAACGGCGGAAAGGCAATTTATAATTTATAATTAAAACAAAAAAGCTGCAATCAGCAGGTGCTGTTTGTGGCTTTTTTTGTTTGTTGTATCGTTATTTCTTTATTATTAATTTTTTAGTAAAATATATAAGATTATAAATAAACTAATTTTATACAGACAGAGGATTAAGATGAAAAGAAGTTGTTATTGCGGTAAAGTTGATGAAAGTTTTATAGGTAAAGAAATTGTCGTAAGCGGTTGGGTACACTCAAGAAGAGACCACGGCGGAGTTATCTTTATTGATTTAAGAGACAGAGAAGGTCTTGTTCAAATAGTTTTTCAACCCGAGAAAAAAGAAATATTCGCTCAAGCGGAACATTTAAGAAGCGAATATGTTTTATCCGTAAAAGGGTTGGTTAGAAACAGACCGGAAGGAACCGTTAACCCTAATATGTTTACAGGTAAAGTTGAAATAGTTGTAAATGAACTTGAGATAATAAATACAAGCCCTGTATTGCCTTTGGAAGTTGATGACTATAAAGAAACATCCGAAGAAATAAGATTAAAATACAGATACCTTGATTTAAGAAGACCGTCTTTTCAAAAGAATTTCATATTAAGACACAAAATTTCGCAAACAATAAGAGAATATCTTAACAAAGAAGGTTTCTTGGAAATAGAAACTCCTTTTTTAACAAAATCCACTCCTGAAGGTGCAAGAGACTTTTTGGTTCCAGCAAGACTTGCTCACGGTTGCTTTTATGCATTGCCGCAATCACCTCAAATATTTAAACAAATATTGATGGTTGCAGGTTTTGATAAATATTATCAAATAGCAAGATGTTTCAGAGATGAAGATTTGAGAGCGGACAGACAACTTGAGTTTACCCAGGTTGATATGGAAATGTCTTTTATCGATGAACAAGATATTATGACGATAGTTGAACAAATGCTTGCCAAGATATTTAAAGATGTTTTAGGCAAAGAAATACAAACTCCGTTTTTAAGAATGCCTTATGACGAGGCAATGTTAAGATTCGGTTCCGATAAACCGGATACAAGATTCGCAATGGAAATAAAAGATTTTACAAAAGAACTTGCAAATTGCGGATTCGGAGTTTTTAAAAATGTTATAGCTAAAGGTAATGTTGTCAGAGGCCTTTGCATAACAGGCGGTGCAAAATTTTCAAGATCCGAAATTGACGGACTTACAAAATTTGTAGGTGAGTTCGGTGCAAAAGGTCTTGCCTGGATGAAAATAACAGCTAACGGTGCAGAGTCCAACATTGTTAAATTTTTCACAAAAGAAGAAATAGATACGATAATAAACAAATTGGAAGCTAAAGACGGTGATTTGGTGGTTTTCTTGGCTGATGAAGTTGAGATTGTTGCTCAAGGGCTTGGTGCATTAAGACTTAAAATGGGTAAACAGTTGGGCCTTATAGACAAAAATAAATTTAATTTCTTGTGGGTAGTGGATTTCCCGTTGTTTGCTTGGGATAAAGAAGAAAGAAGATGGGTTGCAAACCATCATCCGTTTACTGCGGTTAAAGATGAAGATGTAGATAAATTAACTCAGGAAAAAGCAGGTCAGGCCAAAGCAAGAGCATATGATGTTATTTTAAACGGTGTTGAGCTCGGCGGAGGTTCCATAAGAATACATAAATCGGATATGCAATCAAAAGTATTTAATCTTTTAAATATTACGGAAGAAGCCGCAAAAGAAAAGTTCGGCTTCTTACTTGATGCATTAACTTACGGTGCACCTCCTCACGGCGGACTTGCAATCGGGTTCGACAGATTATGTGCATTGTTGATAGGTGAAGAATCGATAAGAGAAGTTATAGCTTTCCCGAAAACGCAGAAAGCTGTATGTCCGTTATCTAATGCTCCTGCGGAAGTTGCAGAAAAGCAATTAAGAGAGCTAGGTATAAAAATTAATCAAAAGAAACAGGTTAATACGGAAGAAAAATAATTAATGAAAACTTTAAAAAATTGGGTTAAATCAAAAATTAAAAATTTCCTGTTGTTTTTAATAAAACGATTGGAAAATGATGTTCCCGTTGTTCCTAAAATAAGGTTATCGAGTAACAACATATTTAAAAAGGAAATAAATGTTCCCGTACCGTTAACCATTATATTTTCATTTTGTTATTTGTACATAATGTTGTCTATGCAGGTGGCAACAAACAATATGGAAAAATTAGGAATTTTTATTTTACTTTTAGCTATTTTTTCGTTGGTTATTTTTTATTTTAAATATGAATTAAAGAAAACAAAGTTGGATAATATTAAAGTTTTAATAGTATCTTTTATTACCATTTTTTCATTGTTGTCCTTTCAAATTTATACAAGTCAAATGTCCCAAATATCTTTTCCTTTATCGGTATTTACGGTTCTGATAGCTTTGCTTGTATCCGTGAGAGTAAGTGTTGTATATACAATGGTTATGGCAATATTTTTTATTTTAATAAACGACTTTTCGGTAACTGTTCCTTTAATACATGTTGCCGGCGGATTAATTTCGGTAATAAATATAAGAAAAATAAGAAGCAGAACAGGATTTGTAAATGTAGGTATAAATGTATTTTTTGCGATGCTTGTTCCGTTGATAGTTTTTTTCTTGTTTAAGATTGTGACATTGGATGAAATGATAGAAAATATTGCTTATCTTGCAATGAATGCCGCATTATCAATACTTATAATATTGGCTTTGCTTCCTATATTTGAAGCGTTGTTTTCAAGAACAACAAACATAAAACTTATAGAACTTTCCGATTTTAACAGCCCTTTATTGAAAAGGCTTATGGAAGAGGCTCCCGGAACTTACCATCACAGTTTGCAAACCGCTTCAATTGCAGGTAATGCCGCTGAAGCTATAGGTGAAAACGCGCTTCTTGCAAGAGTTTGTGCTTATTATCATGATATAGGAAAACTGAAAAATCCCGAATATTTTATAGAAAATCAGAACAGAGGTAAAAATCCTCACGATGAACTTTCACCTTCCATGTCCGGATTGGTGTTGGTGTCTCATGTAAAAGACGGTGTGGCTTTGGCAAAAGAATATAATATAGATAAAGTTATAATAGATGCCATAAGGCAACATCACGGAACATCATTAATTCAATATTTTTATTATAAAGCTTTGGAAAAAGACAGCAGTGTTAACGAACAGGATTTCAGGTATCCGGGCCAAAAACCGACAACTAAAATTGCGGCTATTCTTATGATAGCGGATTCCGTTGAAGCAGTTTCAAGAACATTAAAAGAAACATCCGCGGGCAAATTAAAAGAAACGGTGGAAAAAGTTATAAACAACAAGTTTGCCGACGGACAATTTTTTGATTGCCCTATAACATTGAAAGATTTGTATAAAATATCCGAAAGTATGACGACTACTTTGTGTTCGATATACCATGCAAGAATAGAATATAAAAATAACAGTAATAAAAATTAGATCTTTTCACGATAAAAATTGATATTTCGGCAGTGTAAAAAAACAGAAATGTATTATAGATTATAAATAAAAAAAGGAAAATAATGAAAGCAAAAGAATTGATATTTACCGGGTTTGATAAAAAAATAATTCCGTTGATGAAAAAGACGGCGGAATTTGCTTTAAAATATGAAAAAGTAAATAACTACAGCATAAGTTTTACACAGATAAGCGATATCGACATAAAAAAGATGAACAGAAAATACAGAAAAGTGAACAGAATAACGGATGTTATTTCTTTTCTTGTGGACAAAAATTTATTTATGGGCGATATTTATATATCCGATAACAGACCTAAAAAAAATGCAAAAAAATACGGGTTCACTTATGAACAGGAATTGTGTTATCTTGTAATACATTCTATTTTACATTTGGAAGGATATACGGATTATATCCCGGAAGAAAAAAAGAAAATGTTTTCCAAACAGGATAAAATATTCAAATGTATATTTTCTTAGGACTTATTCTTTTAATATTTTGTTTAATGCTTTCCGCATTTTGGTCGGCTTCAGAAATAGCACTAAACAGCCTTTCAAAATACAGAGTAAAAAAACTTATCGTCTCAAAAAAATCAATAGCCGAACCTTTATTAAGATGGCTTAACAGTCCGTACTATTTATTAACCGTTATATTAACCGGAAATGTTGTAAGTGATATGATGGCAAGCTTTTTGTTCAGTTGGTTGGCGGTAAGTATTTTCTATATGGTAAACAGAAATATTTTGGATGTTGTAACATGGGTAATTGCCACTTTTACCGTTTTGATTATCGGAGAAATTACACCGAAAATTTACAGCAGAGCAAATTCTCAAAAAGTGGCGCTTTTTACCGTTCCCATACTTGCACAAATCGAACATATAACAAAACCGTTTTTATATCCGATAACAAAAATTCTTGATTTAATATTTAATAAAGATGATGATAAAGACGAATATCCCGTTCTTACAAGAGATGAAGTTGAATCTTTAATTTTGGAAGCGGATAAAGAAGGTATTTTTGATAAAAATATAAGCAATATGTTGGAAAGGTCGGTGGGATTTACCGAAACGATTGCCGTAAAAATAATGACGCCTTTTAAAGATATAGAAGCCGTAAATTTTGCCGATGATAATGAAAAATTTATAGATATGATAGTCGAAACCGCAAGAAGCAGAGTTCCGGTATATAAAGGGACAAAAGAAAATATTATAGGTTATGTTCATATAAACGACATTTTGTGGTTGTGGAAAGAAAACAAAGAAGACCTTATAAAAAAATCGATAAAACCTCCGTATTTTATAAGTCCCGACAAAAAAATAAGCGAGTTGTTGAAAGAGTTGCAGGAAGGTACAACACATATAGCTTTTGTAAAAAACAACAGAGATAAAATTATAGGAATGGTAACTTTGGAAGATGTGGTTGAGGAAATAGTCGGTGAAATTCTTGACGAATATGATGAAGTGTAAATAAAAATGATACAAATAGTTATAAAATTTATTATCTTTTTAATGTTTATGGGGATGGCGGCATTTTTTTCCGCAGCGGAAACCGCACTAACAAGCCTTACCAATTCGAACATTAGAAGAATAAAAGAAAAGCACAACAAATTGTACAAATATATTACTTATTGGGAAGAAAATCCCGATGATGTAATTACTACAATGGTTGTATGGATGAACCTTTCCGTTGTTGCAATAGGAGTTACAACCACTTCCATGGGACTTGATATTATAGAACTGTATAATCTCGATAAAGTTACGTGGATAAGTATATTCCCGATAATATCCATAATATTAACGTTGATATTTACAAACCTTATACCAAAATCTTTCGGCAGATATAAAGCCGATAAGTTCACGATAAAATGTTTGTATTTGATAATAAAATTCACACATATTACAAGACACTTAAATGTTTTTTTGGTTTCCATATCAAATGCTATTCTTGCTCTTTTCGGCGGAAAAACACAGGAACCTAAACTTATGCAACCGGACGAAGTTGAATTTTTGTTGTCTAACGAGAAAGTTTCGCCGTTATCAAAAACTTCAAGAAGCATTATTAACAGAATTATAGAATTCAGAAAAACAAAAATTACACAGGTTATGATACCCAAGTCCGATATCCTGGCTGTTAATATAGAACAACCGAGAGAAAAATTGATGCATGAAATTATAGATACACAATTTTCCAGAATTCCGGTATACAGAGATTCCATAGATAACATAATAGGAATAGTTACCGCAAAAGATATTGCTATGGCTTGGAGAAACGGAGAAGTTTTGGCGATAGAAGATTTGGTTCGTCCCGTATATTATGTTCCCGAAACCGCATATATAAAACAAATTCTTCTTGAATTTAAAAAAGGAAGAGATCATATGGCTATAGTCGTCGATGAGTTCGGGTCAACAATCGGGCTTGTAACGATGGAAGATTTGTTGGAAGAAATAGTCGGTGAAGTTTGGGACGAATACGATGAAAAAGACGAGAATATAAGAAAATTAACGGAAGGGAAATATTTAATAAATGCCGGTGAGTCGATATCGGATGTAAACGATGAACTGAAACTTACTATACCGGAAAATAAATTTTCGACAATAAACGGTTGGGTTTTGGAACATTTCGGTTATATTCCTAAAAGATACGAAAAGTTTAATTGGAATAATTTGGAAATAGAAATAGAATCCGTTGAACCGAAAAAAATAAAAAGAGTTATACTGAAGATAAAATAAAATGTATTACAACATAAAAGCATTAATAATAAATACAAGAGTTGCTTCCGAAGCAGACAAGATAATTACCGCTTATACAAATAAGTGGGGCAAGATTTATGCTATTGTTCCCAGCGCTAAAAAAATAGTTGCAAAACTTAATGCTGCAACCGAACCGATAACGGAAAGTGAATTGATTGTGTATCAAAATTCTCAATATTCAAGGCCTACAATTACAGGTGCGAGAATTTTAAATAATAATACTGCCGTAAAACAGGATTTTCACAGAAATTTGTTGGCATTTTATGTTTGTGAAATAAGTGACAAGTTTGCTCCGATGCATTTGCCGAATGCAAAAAAATATGAACTTATAGCAAGAACTTGGGATTTGCTTGCAACATCAAAAACTCCGTTAAGGGTATTAACGGCTTTTTCTTTGAGATTATTAAAAATATCCGGTTACAGTATGGTGGATTATTTGAAAAGGAACTATTCCAATATAAAGAAAGAAGATATTTTATATTTAAAAAAGATAGCAAACTGTTCCGGAGATTCTTTGGATATAATGCAGGAATTTGAAAACAGTGACGATAAAGTTATGTGGAACTATGTTGAAAGCTATATTAAAACTTATATACCGCAACCTTCGGTAGGACTTTTTTTAAAGAAAATTAATTATATAAATTAGACTTTTATTTTTTTAAGAAGGTGAAATAATGACTAAAAAAATATGTGTGTTTTGCGGAGCAAATTCAGGGTATAACAAAATATATGTTGAACACACAAAACTTTTTGCAAAAGAAATAGTGCGAAATAATTTAACACTTGTTTACGGCGGCGGTAAAGTGGGAATTATGGGCACAATTGCAAATGAAGTTATGGCCTGCGGAGGTAAAGTTATAGGAATAATTCCGGAACTTTTAAATAACTTAAATCTAGGTAACAAAAAAATAACCGAAATGAAAGTTGTTTCGGATATGCATGCAAGAAAGAAAATGATGTATGAAACAGCCGACTATTTCGTTGCTTTGCCCGGCGGAATAGGAACGTTCGAAGAACTAACCGAAATTATAACTTGGAAACAAATCAGTATTCATAATAAGCCGATAGCTCTTTTAAACATAAACAATTTTTATGACGGGTATATGAAATTTTTGCAAAAAGCCGTGGATGAAGGTTTTATGAAACAAAGTCATATAAGTAATATTATTGTGGAAAAAGATTATGATAAAATTATAGACAGACTTAAATCCGCAAAAGATGTGCAGGAATCTAAATTTGTATAAGGATAATATGTTTATAGAAAGCGTACACAACGATATAATTAAATTAATAGTTTCTTTAAAAGAAAAGAAAAACAGAGATGAACTTTCTTTGTTTGTTGTTGAAGGGTTTAAACAGGTTTCGGAAATTCCCGAAAACTGGAAAATAAAATTTGTTTTGGTTACCGAAAAATATAAAAATTTTGTTGCCGATAAGTTATATATAACTACGGATAAGATATTTAAAAAAATTTGCGATACAAAAACTCCGCAGGAAATATTGGCGGTTGTCGAGAAAAAAATTTTTGATACCGAACAAGTGTTGTCGAATAAAGGTACTTTTGTTGTTATAGATACTTTACAGGATCCGGGAAATATGGGCACAATAATCAGAACAGCGGAAGCGTTCGGTGCAAAAGGTATTTTTGTGTCAAAAAATTCCGTTGATGTTTACAGCGATAAAGTTGTTCGTTCGACAATGGGAACAATATTTAATATACCTGTAATTCAAGAGTGTGATATTATATTTTTGTTAACGACGATGAAAAAAAAGAATATAAATGTTTGTGCTTTCTCATTGGATACGAACAATACATTGTCGAATTTTAAATTTAAAAATAATAATGCAATAATTATAGGTAACGAATCCAACGGGATAAGCAAAGATGTTTTGGATATTGTTGATACCAAAATAAAAATAGATATGTTCGGTAAAGCTCAATCGTTGAATGCCGCCGTTGCTTGTTCCGTGGCTTTATACGAAATTTCAAAACAGTTAAATAAAGGCAAATGAAAAAATTTTTAATAACATCATTATTTTTAATATTATTTTGTTCCGGTGTTTATGCTCAATCAAAGAATATTTTTTTCTTATTTCCGTTTTATATGCCGGAAACAAGTTTGGGGTTGGTTTTTACCGACATTTTACATTTCAAAAATTCCGACCATAAATATTTTTCCGCTTTAAATTTTTTTGCAATGTACACACTGAAAAATCAATTTTCGATAGGTGTTGTACCTTCAATATATCTTGATGATCAAAATTATTTAATAGAAGGAAAACTTATATACACAAATTTTTTAAGAAAATTTTACGGAGTCGGTAACGAAACGGATAAAAATAATGAAGAAGAGTTTGTAAACAGAGCACACGGTTTCGGTATAAGTGTTTCAAGAAAAATAGTTAAAAATTTAATGTTAGGTGTTCAATACGATTTGTCCGACATGACTATACAAGATACGGACGATGACGGAATACTTCAATATTGTAAAACAAACGGAGTAATTTCGGGTTTCGGGTTTAAAGCAAAGTTTGATACAAGAAACAGTAATATATATCCTACGAAAGGGGTATTAATCAAAGCCGATTATGTTCTTTATAACAATAGATTCGGAAGCAAATATAATTATTCTTCAACAAAATTCGATTTTAGAAATTATTTTTATATTTATGATAAAAAACTTCTGTTTTCGTACCAACTTTACGGGGAAAGCATAAACGGAGTTGCTCCTTTGCAGGTGTTACCTGCCATAGGCGGTTCGAATCTTATAAGAGGTTTTTATGCCAACAGGTTTGTTGATAATGTATTGTTAACATTTCAACCGGAACTTAAAATAAAAATAACCAACAGTATTTGGCTTGCTGTTTTTACCGGTGTGGGAAACGTTTATGAAGATCTTGAAGATATAGATTTAAGAGAAATTAAAACAGCCACCGGTTTTGGAGCAAGAATAAAAATAAAAGATAATCCGAGAATGAATTTCAGGATAGATTTTGCATTTTCAAACGAATCTCAAGGTACATATTTTACTTTGATGGAAGCCTTTTAGAGGCAATTTATAATTTATAATTAACGGCAAAAAGGCAACGGCGAACAACAGAGGTATGGATGTATAGAGGGATAGAGGTATAGAAAGGACAACGGCAAAACGGCAATTTATAATTTATAATTTATAATTAACGGCAGCGGCAGAAAGGCAAGGGAGGGGAAATGTTGGTATCATCAACAAAGAAATACAAAAAAATATTAAACTTTTTTCCGCAATTGGAAATAGTATTTGATTATATAAATAAGAATATTGATGCTGAAACACTTGACGGTAAATATAATATAACCAAAGAAATATTTGCCACGGTTCAAACTTGCCAACCTAAACCGAAAGATGAACAGGTTTTGGAAAAGCATAAAAAATATATAGATTTACAATATGTTATTTCAGGTAAAGAAAAAATAGGGTGGAAATTTTTCGATAAAAGCTTTAAAGTATTGAAAAGATACAATGTAAAAAAAGACATATCTTTTTATTCAAACCCTCCGGATACTTTTATAAATTTAAAGAAAGGAGAGTTTGCTGTTTTCTTTCCGGAAGATACTCATGCCCCTTTGTGCTGTGATAAAGAAGTTAAGAAATGTATAGTCAAAATCCCGGTAAAATACCTGAGTAAATAGCAGTTTGTTTGGATACTTGTACGAATTAAGTTTTTATTTTAATGTATAATATATAATTCTTTAAATATTATTAAGTATAATAAAAAATACTTTAAGAATACAGCTTAATACAGCTAAAGTATATATATAACAATTAAAAATTTGCATTTTAGCAGATAACTATAGTATCATATTTGCTTTAAATAATCTTGTAAATTTAAGGAATAATATTTCATAATGAAAAAAATTTTACTGCTTACAATGATTTTGTTTGTATCTTACGGCTTATGTTTTGCAGTTGTAAACAATGCTCTTGAAAGGGAAATAGTGGATTTGAAAATTCAAATAGAGCAAGAAAGCAATGTTATAAAAAAAATAGGGCTTGAAAGGCAAATAGAAATAAAATATTTGGAAAAAAAGGCTTATGACAAAATAAGCACTTTCAATAAAAATAAAAAGATATCCGTTCAACAAGCCATATATGAAGCCGAAGGTGTCAGGCGGGATGCGGAAGAATTAGTTGACAGTTTTGAGATATTGTTAAATAAAAATAAAAACAAAATAATATCTTTCTATAATGAGCAAATAAAACAGACCGATAGCAGAATAAAAAGGCTTCAGGGGGAATCTCAGGAACAATATGAAAAAAGAGTAACGGCAAGAAAAAACAGATTAGAGCAAGGTAAAACCAAAAACTTGTTTGATGAAGAAAATGAAATTTTATCGGCAATGATAACCGTAACCGAACCTTTTGTTGAAAGATTAAAATATTTCCAAACGGAAAAATTTTATGATGAAGATTTACCGAAGGCTAAATTTTTATCAATAAAAGAATTTAATGTAAGTGATTTTGTTATGGAAATTAAATATAAAAAGCAAAAATATTCTTTGGAATATGATTTTCTCGTAATAGGAAAGCAAAGAGCCGAATTGATGTGTAAAACACAAAATAAGTTTATTATCGAACCGTTATTTTCGGTAAACGGGAATTTGGAAAAAGAGCTTACTGCTTTCAGTGTAAAACATTCGGGGCAAAGAATAAGAAAAGTAATAAGTTTTCCGAATAATGCGGAATTTAAAGATATAAAAAAACTCAGCAAATTTAGAAGTATGTACATAATAAATAATACAAAGTATAAATCCATATCTGCCGGCGGATATCATGTTGTCGGACTTAAAAAGAACGGAACGGTCGTTGCAGCCGGTAACAACGATAGTAAACAATGTAATGTTTCGGGGTGGACGGATATCGTTTCGGTATCGGCAGGTAATTGTCATACCGTAGGTTTGAAGAAAGACGGAACTGTTGTTGCGATAGGGAACAATAATTACGGTCAATGTAATGTTTCAAAATGGGAAGGTATAATTGCCGTATCGGCAGGTAAAGATTATACATTGGGATTAAAAGAAGACGGAACGGTTATTGCTTGCGGAAACAATGTTTTCGGACAATGTGAAGTGAAAAAGTGGAAAGATATAGTATATATATCTGCCGGCGGGTATCACAGTGTAGGTTTGAAAAAAAATAAAACGGTTGTTGCCTGCGGATATAATAAAAACGGGCAATGCAATGTTGCAAATTGGAGAGGAATTGAAGAAGTTTGTGCCGGAGAATATCATACTGTAGCTTTAATGAATAATAAAGTTGTTGTTGCAATAGGTAATAACGATAATTGGCAATGTAATATCGGCGGCAGAGAACATATAATTGCAATTTCTACGGCGGAAGAACATTCCGTTGCTTTAAGAACAGACGGCAGTGTTATTGCTACGGGTGATAATAATTACGGGCAATGTGATGTGACCGATTGGCATGATATAGTTGAAGTATCTGCCGGTTTAAACTATACCGTCGGACTTAAAAAGAACGGAGCGATTGCTTTTGCAGGTAACAATTATTATGATCAATGTGATATTCAGGAATGGAACTTGAATAAATAATTTTTTAATCTGTAAATAAATAAAAAGCGGGAAGATTTTTTCTTCCCGCTTTTTTTATGTAATAAAGTTATACTTATTTTGTTAAGTAAGCATGAATATTTTTTGCGGCCTGTTTACCCATACCCATAGCTTGAATAACCGTGCTGCCGCCTGCAATATCACCGCCGGCAAAGATACCTTCTCTTGTTGTCATATACTTATCATCAACTATAAGGTGACCTTTTTTGTCGGTTTGCAACCCTTTTGTTAATGACGGTAATATCGGATTAGGATTTAAACCTAATGCAAGAATAACCAAATCTGTTTCTATTACAAAGTTTGAACCTTCTATTTCCACCGGTTTTCTTCTTCCGGAAGCGTCGGGTTCAGTCAATCTCATTTTTACACATTCAACCGCTTTTACAAATCCTTTATCATCGGAAATAAATTTTTTCGGTGCGGTTAATTCTATAAACTCAATACCTTCTTCCAATGCATGTTTTCTTTCTTCAAGTCTTGCAGGCATTTCGTTTTGAGTTCTTCTGTACAACAATTTTACGGATTGGGCACCGATTCTTTTTGCGGTTCTAACGGAATCCATAGCTGTATTTCCGCCGCCTATAACAACTACATTTTTTCCCTTGTGAACAGGAGTGTCGTATTCGGGAAATTGAAAAGCATTCATCAAATTTATTCTGACTAAAAACTCGTTAGCGGAATAAATATTGTTAAGATTTTCGCCTTCAACACCGGGGAAAGTCGGCAGCCCTGCGCCTGTTCCTACAAATATTGCTTTAAAACCTTCGTTAAGTAAATCTTCTACGGTTTTTGTTCTGCCTATTAAATAATTAAATACGAACTTAATTCCGAGCTTTTTTAATGAATCCACTTCTCTGTCCAAAACTTCAACAGGTAACCTGAATTCCGGAATACCGTATCTTAAAACTCCGCCGCTGTCATGTAAAGATTCAAATATGGTAACATCGTAACCTAATTTTGCCAAATCTCCGGCACAGGTAAGTCCTGCAGGTCCCGAACCGATAACAGCAACTTTTATTCCGTTGGGTTTTATATCAAAATTTTCTTCTTTAATGTTTTTTGCCGCCCAGTCTGCAGCATATCTTTCAAGGTTACCTATAGCTACAGGTTCTTGTTTTATACCTAATATACATTTGCTTTCACACTGTTTTTCTTGAGGACAAACTCTGCCGCAAACAGCAGGCAAATTACTTTTTGATTTAATAACTTTTATTGCCTCTGCCGGGTTATTTGTTGCCAAATGATGTACAAATTCGGGAATATTAACTTCAACAGGGCAACCTGTTACACACATAGGATTCTTGCAATGCAAGCATCTTTTTGCTTCCGTTAATGCTTGTTCATCGCTATATCCTAAATTTACTTCTTTAAAATCTTTGTTTCTTATGTTTGGGTCTCTTTCAACCATCTTTACTCTTTGTGGCATTTGCACTCCATGTTAAGAATATTTTTATATTTTTCTAAAGCTATTTTTTCGTTTTCTTTAAAAGCTCTTAAACGGCTTGTAAGTTCGTCCCAATCAACCAAATGTCCGTCAAATTCAGGTCCGTCAACGCAAGCGAATCTTATTTTTTTATCTACACTTACTCTGCATGCACCGCACATTCCGGTACCGTCAACCATTATAGGATTCAGTGATACAAGAGTTTTTAAATTGTATTCTCTTGTCATATTTGAAACTGCTTTCATCATCGGAACAGGTCCTATTGCATAAACAATGTTAACTTTTTCTCTTTTTATTACATCTGCCAAAACGTTGGTAACGAAACCTTTTATTCCGTAAGAACCGTCATCGGTTGCAGTTAAAAGTTCCGTTGAATTTGCTTTAAGTTCATCTTGCAATAACAACAAATCTTTGTTTCTTGCACCGACTATGGTAATAACTTTGTTGCCTGCTTTTAATAAATCGCTTATAACAGGTAAAAGTTCTGCGGTTCCTACACCGCCTGCCATTGCAACAACCGTTCCGAAATTTTTAATTTCGGTAGGTTTTCCCAAAGGACCGACTATATCTCTTATACAGTCTCCTTCTTTTAATGTTCCGAGTTCGGTTGTTGATTTGCCCGCTTCCTGGAATATTATTTTAATAGTTCCTTTTTCCAAATTTTTACCGGCAACGGTCAAAGGAAACCTTTCACCTTTCTCGTGCAATCTCAAAACTATAAACTGTCCGGACTTGATATTTTTTGCAATATCCGGTGCTTCGATTTCAAAACTCTTAATTACTGATGATAAAACTTCTTTTTTAACAATTTTAAACATATTTTTCCCATTTAAATAAATTTTGGAAATTATATATATTTTATAAAAAATATTCAATAAACAAATAAAGAGTTATTTTAAATTTAAAATCTTTTCCGCATTCAAATGAAATATCTTTTCTTTGAATTCTTTATCTATATTTAAATTGTTTATTAATTCAATCTCTTTTTTGGGGTTACCTACCGGGAAATCCGTTCCGAATACAATTTTATCTTTGTTATGTTTATTTAAAAATCTGTAAAATTGTTCTTCTTTCATAAAAGATAAAGATGAAGATGTATCAATATAAAAATAATCGTCACCTATAATGTTTTTTTCAACTTCGTCCCATATTTTAAAGCCGCCCATGTGAGCCGCTACAAATGTTATTCCCGGGAAATGTTTTTTTACATTTAACATTTGTTTCGGACCTGCCTGAATTAATCCTGTAGATAACTCGTATCCGCAATGAAACAGAAGCGGAATTTGTAATTTTTGAATTTTTTCATACATCGGGAAAACTCGTTCGTCATCTATATAAAACATTTGGAATTCGGGTTGTATTTTTATTCCCTGGGCATTATCTTTTATTCTGTCAAGTTCGTAAGACCATTTTTCATAAAACGGATGTAAAGATGCAAATTTTATAAATCTTTCCGGATTTAAACGAAACAGCCAGTTGTTTATATGTTCCACTTGGTCAGGTCTTGAAGCAACGGATGCTATTACACTTTTTGTAATACCGTTTTCATCCATCTCTTTTAAAACATTTTTTTCAACAGGGACAGCAGTCATCGGCATTTTAAAAGATTTTTCTAAATATTCTTTGGCCTTTTCGGCAATTTTGTCAGGCCATAAATGAGTATGAAAATCTATTATATCCATGATGAATAATTATACTACTAAGAAATTGAAATGTAAACAATGTATATTATATGTTGAACTTATAAATGTATTGACTTAAAAAAAAGTTTTAAGTATAATATCTCCATTGTAATTACTTGAGAGGGCCTGTAGCTCAGTTGGTTAGAGCACTCGACTCATAATCGAATGGTCGTAGGTTCAAGTCCTACCAGGCCCAAGTAAAGTTCTTTAAGAGTAAAATAAGTAAAGGAAGTTCCGTAAGCAAATATGAAATTTGCGATTCGGACACTGCCCCGCAACGGTAATCAAAAGAAATTTTGTAGTCCGGTCTATTACTTGTTTTTAGTTTGAACTGTTTCTTTTCTATGGGAAAGGAGATTGTTTTTGCAGTTTAGAGTAACCGATTTCTTATTAGAAACCGGTTTTTTTTATTTTTTTTAGAGGAAATATGATTATCGTAATAACCGGTAACGGTAAAGGTAAAACAACATCTTCAATAGGTCAAATAGTTAGAGCTTTGGGACACAATCAAAAAGTTTGTTTGGTTCAACTTTTTAAAGGGGAAGATTTTTACGGAGAACAAAAAATTTTAACCAAACTTGAAGGCCTTGATTTCTTTTCTTTTGCTAAAAAGCACCCTTTTTGTTTTAAAGATATAACGAAAGAACAAACAGTATCGGAATGTAAACAGGCAACGGATAAATTAAAAGAAATTATAAACAATAACAAATATAATTTGATAGTTTTGGAAGAGTTTAATATAGCAATAAGAGACAATTTCATAGAAGAATATTTGTTGATGGATATTATAAAACGGTTGAACGAAAAATCCAATGTTGTTGTAACGGGAAGGGGAGCAAGTCAAAAACTTATAGATGTTGCCGATTTGGTAAGTGAAGTAAAAGAAATAAAACATCCGTATAATAAAGGTGTTCCCGCGCAGGAAGGAATAGAATTTTAACGACAATTTATAATTTATAATTTACAATTTATAATGTATGAAGAAAATTTTATTTGTATTAATATTGTTTTTCGTTGTTACAAATCTGTTTGCGGAGTATAAAAGAATAATTTCTCTTGCACCGTCTGCTACGGAAAGTTTGTATGAATTGGGAATAGATGAAGAATTAATTGCAAACACGGTTTATTGTTCCGACGGTAATTTTAAAAAAGAAAAAATCGGAACGGTAACTGAACCCAACATTGAAAAAATCATTTCACTGAATCCGGATTTGATTATAGCCACAAAAGAAGGTAACTATAAAACGGTTATAGAAAAAATGATCAGATTAAAATTAACCGTTTATGTTATGGAACCGTATTCCGACTTTGAAGATGTTTGTAACAATTTTCAAACACTTGCGGATTATTTAGGTAAATCGGATGAAGCAAAAAAAATAATAACGGATGTAAAAGAAGAAATTTTAAATTTAAGTAATGAAACAGTAAACAAAAACAAAGAAAAAATATTTTGGGAAGTAGGGGCAAATCCCATATTTACCGTAGGGAAACAAAGTTTTGTTAATGAATATAACAAATATATAAACGGAATAAATGTTTTTGAAAATATAGATATGAGATATCCGAACATAAGTGCGGAATCCGTTATAGAAAAAAATCCCGACATAATATTGCTTGTTAATATGGGAGATGTAAGCGATCAGGAAATTTATAAATGGAACAAATATAAAAATATAGCGGCGGTTAAAAACAACAAAATTTATTTGTTGGAAGCGGATGATATATTTACACCGACACCGAAAAAGTTTTTGAACGGAATAAAAGTTTTAAGAAAAAAGTTGAATATCGGGGAAAATGAATAATTTTTTTAAGTTCTTATTGTTGTTAATAGTATTGGTTATAACATTTATAATTGCGATGATATCGGGTATAAGCGATATATCGGTTATTGAAATGTTAAAATCTTTATTTTCAACCGGTGACGGCAACACTTACACAATAATAAATCAAATAAGATTGCCGAGAGTAATTCTTGCTGTAGTTGCAGGTGCGGGCCTTGCCTGCAGCGGCTGTGTTTTTCAGGGAGTACTCAGAAATCCGTTAGCGGATCCGTTCACGTTGGGTATTTCCGGCGGTGCGGCTTTCGGTGCCTCTATAGGTTTTGCTTTCGGAATAACAAAATTATCTTGGATATTTTTACCTTTGTTAGGTTTTTTCGGTGCGTTGTTGTCCGTAGGTTTGGTTTATATACTGAACATGAAAAAAGAGTTTGATTCCAATACCATGATACTTTCCGGTGTGGTTGCAAGTTATATTTTTTCTTCCGCGGTAATGTTGGTGTTTTCAATATCGTCTTCGGATCAACTGTATTCCGCTTTTATGTGGCTTATGGGAAATCTTGCTTTCTTTGATGAACGACTTTTACCGATGGTAACAATATTAGTGATTATCGGTGTTATAATTTTATGTTGTTTAGGTAATGTTATAAACATAATAAGCCTGGGTAACGAAAAATCGAACTCGTTAGGTATAAATACGGCAAGAACTGTAAAATATATTTTCTTGTTAAGTTCGTTAATAACGGCATGCATTGTAAGTTGTTGCGGAGTTATAGGTTTTGTGGGACTTATGATACCGCACATTACAAGAAAGTTTGTAGGAAACAATAACAAAATATTAATGCCTTTTTCCGCTGTTGTCGGTTCAATATTTTTGCTGATATGCGATACGGTAAGCAGAACGGTAATTGCTCCGGTGGAAATTCCCATAGGAGTAATAACAAGCATAATCGGCGGTTTGTTTTTTGTTTTCTTACTGTTAAGAAAAGCAGGTAAAATATCTATATGATAAAAATAGAAAATGTTTCATTATCTTACGATAAAAGAACGGTTCTTGAAGATATAACTTTGAACTTAAAAGAAAAATCTTTTATAGGAATTATCGGCAAAAACGGAACAGGAAAAAGCACATTGTTAAAGTCGATAGTCGGACTGTTAAAGCCCGTAAAAGGAAATGTTTTTATTGACGATAAAAATATTTATAAGATGAAAAAAAATGTTTTGGCAAAAAAGATTTCTTTTATGCCGCAAACAATGCAGTTCGATTTTTCTTTTAATGTGAAAGATTTTGTTATGTTCGGAAGATATCCTTACACAAATATGTTTAAGTTGGCAAGTGCGGAAGATTTTAAAATAGTTGAAGATGTAATGAAACTTACCGAAACGTCCGAATTTGTTGAAAGAAACATAAACGAGCTTTCCGGCGGGGAAAAGCAAAAAGTTTTGTTGGCGCAAACATTAGTTCAACAAACTGACATTATTGCTCTTGATGAACCGACATCGCACCTTGATATAGGCAGCCAGGCAACGATATTTAAGTTGTTAAAAATGTTGAACGAAAAGTATAATAAAACAATTATTACTACGGTTCACGATTTGAATTTGGCGGGAGAATTTTGTTCGGATATAGTTTTTCTCGATGATAAGAAAGTTATTAATTTCGGGCCTGCCGAAAAAGTTTTAAATTATAAAGATATAGAAAAAGTTTATGATGTAAATGTTGTTGTTCATACTAATCCGGTATCTAAAAAGCCTGTAGTTATACCGGTATATAATTAGAAGATTGTAAGAACGGATGTATGGAAACAACAATTTGTAATTATAAATTATAAATTGTAAATTATTAATTGTCGTTTTTAGTTTTATTTATTTTCGGTTGACCATGGGAGCGATAGAGGCAACCTCCAATAAAAAAACTAAAAACTAATATTTTGCAGTTAATTATAAATTATAAATTGTAAATTATAAATTGTCGTTTAGTTGTTGCAGTTAATTATAAATTGTAAATTATAAATTATAAATTGTCGTTTAGTTGTTGTCGTTAATTATAAATTGTAAATTATAAATTATAAATTGTCTTTATAACGGTGTACGGGAAAGCCGTGAGAATCGGCTACAGTCCGGCTACTGTATTGAGTGCGGTAATTAAATATTTTCACTGATTACAAGAAATCGGGAAGGAAATATTTGCAGTAAAAGCTCTAAGTCAGGAGACCGACCGTTAATCAAAATAAACCCCGAGGAGGTTGTTATGAAACAATCGTTTATTATTGACGGATAGAAATTGCTTTGCAATTTTTGATGTATAGAAGTATGGAAGGATAGATGTATAGAAAATTTTTGCTATGCAAAAATAAGTTTTTTTATGGAGAAAAAAATAAAATGAGAAAGTTTATAAGTCTATTGGCAGTATTAAGTTTAGCAGTATCTGCATTTACTCAAACAGTAATTGCAGCAGGTTATGAAGAAGATGAAAATGAAGAAGTATTGTTTTTATCTTTAACAAAAACAGCAGAACCGTTGAGAGATTTAACTACAAATTTAACGGTTATTACCGAAGAAGAAATTAAAGAAAAAAGTGCAAAAAATTTGGGAGAAATAATTGAAGGAGAACTTGGTATATCTTATAAAAATAACGGTCCTTTGGGACAAACTCAATCAGTATTTATGAGAGGAGCATCTTCCGCTCAAACATTGGTCTTAATAGATGGCAGAAGAGTTAATGATGTTGCATTAGGTACTGCTGATTTTACGGCAATTCCCGCAAACATGATAGAAAGAGTTGAAATTATAAGAGGCTCCGGTGCAGCAGTTTACGGAACAGGTGCTTTCGGCGGTGTAATAAATGTTATAACAAAGAAAGCCACACCATTAACACCTAATGTTAATCCTTATTTTTCTTACGGAACATTTAATACAATAAATGCAGGTATAACAGGAGCTTATGCAAACGATGTCGTATCTATATTAATTGCTCCGTCTATGTTATCTTCGGATGGTTATAGAAAAAATTCTTTTTATGATTCAAAAAATATTTTCGGTAAAATCGGTATAAATTTAACAGAAAATTCCGAAATAGTGTTATCAGGACAAGCATATAATGCAGATATCGGTAATCCCGGTTCTTTATCTTATCCTTCGGAAACAGCAAAACAATTTGAAGATAATAACTACTTAAAATTGGATTATAATACAAAAATAGAAGATTTCAAAATTCAAGTTTCAGGATATAATGCAAATTATACAAGAAAAGCCGGAGATATGTTTGATGCTTGGGGAGCATATTTTGATAAATATAATACGGTAAATACCGGAGTTAAAGGGAGTGTTAATTATAGAGATTCTATAACATTAGGTGTAGAATGGGATAAATCAGAATTTAAACAAAAGAATTTGATAACAGAGATTGAAGATGTAAATAAAAACAGAGAAACTTTATCCGGATATATACAGGCTTTCTTAACTTTTGACAGTGTAGAAAAACTTACCATTATACCTACATTGAGAGGAGATAAAAGTAATGATTTTGGAGAGATAGTTACACCTGCAGTATCTGCTATATATAAATTGAATGATAATATGAAAATTTCGGGTAATGCAAGTAAAGTTTGGAATGCTCCCACTTTCAATCAATTATATTATCCTGCTAACAGTTGGGGATATGAAGGTAATCCTAATCTAAAACCGGAAAAAGGTTTTTCTTATGATTTAGGTTTTGAATATACTGGTACAAAAGCTGCTTTTGCAATAACCGGTTTTTATATAGATAGCCAAGATTTGATTAATTGGGAATTTGATCCTAATACATATAGAACCACCCCGGTAAATATAGACAAAGCAAAACAGTATGGATGTGAAATAGGTTTCAGTTATGATATGTCAAAAGAAATTTCGTACAAAATTAACTATACATATACCAGAGCAGAAAATGTAGAAACTAAACAGACTTTAACTTATGTTCCTATGCACAAATTTAATTATGTATTAACATTAAAGCCGACTTCGCTTGAAGGCTTAAAATTAACGTTTGATGCCGGTTATACAGCAACGACCGCATATCAAGTAAAATCCGCATCTAATCCGGAAAATTTATATCTAGAAGATTATCTTTTGCTTAATATAAGAGCAGATTATCAAATAATGAAATATGTTTCCTTATGGGCAAAAATTGATAATTTAACAAATAACGAAACATATCAATTAAGTTATGATTATCCGATGACGGGAGTTACAGGAACAGCCGGTATAGATATAAAATTTTAGTGTCGACTGAAAAACGGAACGAAACAAATAATTGTTATGTGCTGAATTGTTTGTTGTCCGTCACACAAATTCGTTTTATATGTTGACAAACCAAGTTAAAATTTATAGTATTAGCGATAGAGTCAGATAAAAAATAAGCTTGATATTTCAAGCTTAAATAAAAATAAAAGGAGAGAAAAGAAAAAATGAAAAAAAGTTTGTTGGCTTTGTTGTTTGCAGTAGCATTGGCAGTTCCTGCATTAGCAGAAAATATGTGGATTGGCGGAAGCTTAGGTTATCAAAATACTTCAGCAAAAGCTGTTCCTGGGGGAGATCTTGATGCAAATTCATTTACAATTGCACCTGAATTCGGTGTTAGTTTAGATGAAGCATGGGATATCGGTTTAGATTTGTCATACACAAGCGGGAAAAATTTAGTAGATTCTTATGATAATATGGTTCCGATTGTTCGTGAAGCTTGTGATACAACTACTTATGGTATAGCACCTTTTGCAAGATACCATGTAGCAAAAGTAGCAGGTGTAGATGTTATGATAAAAGGTTCTTTGTTCTACAAGAGTACAACAATTAAAGAATTTGATGGTGGTGATGATGTAACAATAAATTCATACGGTATAGCAATTGCTCCTGTAATTTCTTACAGCATAAATGAAAGATGGTCAATCGGTGCTACACTTGATTTCTTATCACTCGGCTATTCTCACAGCTCATCTTCTGATCTTAAAAATGCTGCAGGTGATGAATATTCTTACGATGAGTTCGGTTTCAACGTAAATAACGGTTCTCTTATCAGCATCGGTTTCTCTTATCACTTCTAATACCACAATTAGAATATATAAAAGAGCAGAAGATTTTTCTTCTGCTCTTTTTTTATTGGTTATATAAAAAATATAAAATGTATATATTTTTGTTTTAAATTTGTTATAATTAACAAGGTGTTGTTTTTTGTTGAAAACTTGGAGGTTTATCAGTTTGAGAATTTGAAAAAGGTTTAGCTTATAAGCTGAAAAAATCGCAGAGCGATTTTTTAAGGAGAAAATATAAAATGGCATTAATCGTGATGAAGTTCGGCGGATCTTCCGTAGCGAACAGTGACAAAATGAAACATGTAGCAAACAAAATTATTGCAAGAAAAAAAGGCGGCAATAAAATTGTTGTTGTAGTTTCCGCACCGGGAGACACTACAGACGATTTAATTACAAAATGTGAAGAAATTACAGCGGATCCTAACCCGAGAGAAATGGATATGCTTCTTGCAACCGGTGAACAAATGTCTATTTCGCTGCTTGCAATGGCAATTCAAGCTATGGGGCATAAAGCGGTTTCTTTGACGGGTTTTCAAGCGGGAATATCCACCGATGACGAGTATACAAGAGCAAGAGTAAAGAAAATAAATCCCAAAAAGATTTTCTCTTTGTTGGATAAAGGAAACATTGTTATTGTTGCGGGATTCCAGGGTATGAACAAAGCGGGAGATATTACAACGTTGGGAAGAGGCGGATCGGATTTAACGGCTGTTGCACTTGCCGCACAAATGAAAGCAAACCTTTGCGAAATTTACAGCGATGTTGAAGGAATTTTCACTACGGATCCGAGAGTTGTAAAAGATGCAAGAAAGATAGATTTAATTTCGTATGAAGAAATGCTTGAAATGGCGGGTTCCGGTGCACAGGTTATGCAAACAAGAAGTATAGAAGTTGCAAAAAATTACGGAATAGAAATTCATGCAAGATCAACTTTTTCCGATAAAGAAGGAACATATATAGTTAACGAAGAAAAAATAGGGAGAAAAAAAATGGAAGACCTTATGGTATCAGCAGTAACATTTGATAAAAATCAAGTAAAATTTTCTTTAATAGATTTGCCGGATG
This sequence comes from Elusimicrobiota bacterium, assembly GCA_017525905.1. Taxonomy (GTDB): domain Bacteria; phylum Elusimicrobiota; class Endomicrobiia; order Endomicrobiales; family Endomicrobiaceae; genus Ruminimicrobiellum. The sequence goes on from JAFXSD010000008.1 coordinate 35,102, forward strand.
TTCCGGGTATGGCAGCAAAAATATTCAGCTCTATTGCAAAGTTGGGTATAAATGTGGATATGATTATTCAGTCTGCCGCTTTGGATAAAAAGAACGATATTTCTTTTACCGTAAGCAAAGTGGATATGAAAAAAACCCAGCAGAAAGTTGACGAACTTGCAAAACAGTTGGGTGCACAAACGGTAACTTGCGACGAACATGTTGCAAAAGTTTCCGTTGTCGGTGTAGGTATGAAAACTCATGCGGGTGTTGCATCCAAAATGTTTGATATTTTAGCCAAGAACAAAATAAATATCGAAATGATTTCAACAAGCGAAATAAAAGTTTCTTGTGTTATAGATGCGGTTGATTTGAATAAAGCGGTTAACGAATTGCATAAAGGATTTAAACTTAACAAAAGATAAATTTTTGCAGAGCCGAAATTTGAGGTTATCTCAAAAAATCCGCGGGATTTTTTATGAAGCAAATAAAAATATTTGATACAACTTTAAGGGACGGAAGTCAGGGAGCAGGAGTTTCTTTTTCGGTTGAAGATAAACTGAAAATAGCATCTGCTCTTGACGAATTCGGCGTTTCGTATATAGAAGGCGGATGGCCGGGTTCAAACCCTAAAGATGAAGAATTTTTTCATCTTGCAAAAAATAAATTTAAACATTCCAGGTTGGTTGCTTTCGGTTCTACAAGAAAAGCCGGTCTGAAACCGGAACAGGATAAAAACCTTAAAAAGCTTGTTGAATCAGGTGTAAAAACAGTATGTATATTCGGTAAATCCTGGGATTTGCATGTTAAGTATGCACTTAAAACTTCATTAAAAGAAAATCTTAACATGATAAGTGATACCGTAAAATTTTTAAAATCAAAAAAACTTGAAGTTATATACGATGCGGAACACTATTTTGACGGTTATATCCACAACAAAAAATATGCACTTCAAACAATAAAAGCGGCAATATGTGCAGGTGCCGATTATGTTTGTTTATGTGAAACAAACGGCGGAGTGCTCCCTTCATATATTGAAAAAATAGTTAAAGAAACAATAAAAGAGTTTCCGAACACAAAATTCGGTATTCATGCACATAACGATTGTGAGTGTGCCGTTGCAAATTCAATAATTGCGGTATTGTCCGGTTGCCAAATGGTGCAGGGAACAATAAACGGTATAGGTGAAAGGTGCGGCAATGCAAATTTGTGTTCAATAATTCCTTCGTTGCAACTGAAAGGAAAGTATCGTTGTGTTCCCGTCAGAAAATTAAAAAATATTACCGAACTTTCAAGATATGTTGACGAAATAGCAAATTTAATTCCCAACGACAGTTTATCTTATGTCGGCAGAAATGCTTTTGCACATAAAGCAGGTGTTCATGTTTCGGCAATAAAAAAAGATTCCAGAACTTATGAACATATAAATCCTAAACATGTAGGTAACAGCAGAGCGGTTTTGGTAAGCGATTTGTCGGGTAAAAGCAACATCGTTTCAAAAGCCGATGAGTTGGCTTTGGATTTGGAAAAAGAAAAAAATTTGCACGGAATAATAAAAGCCGTTAAAGAAAAAGAAAATGAAGGTTATCAATACGAAAATGCCGACGGTTCTTTGTTTATTCTTACAAAAAAAGTAGAAAACAAATATAAAGATTTTTTTACATTAAAAAGTTACAGAGTAAGTGTTGAAAAAACTGCCGACGGTTCAATCGTTTCCGAAGCCACCGTTAAACTTGATGTTAACGGAAAAGAAGAACATACCGTTGCCGAAGGGGAAGGTCCGGTAAATGCTTTGGATAAATGTTTAAGAAAAGCATTACTGAATTTTTATCCGGAAATAAAAACTGTTTTACTTACCGATTTTAAAGTAAGAGTTATAAATTCCGATGCAAATACCGCCGCAAAAGTCAGAGTATTGATAGAAACGAAAGATAAAAAGCAAAGTTGGGGAACAATAGGCGTAAGTGAAAATATCATAGATGCCTGTTGGCAGGCTCTTTCCGATTCCGTGGAATACAAACTTCTGAAAAAATAATTATTTTTTCTTTATGTTTAGTGCTTGCTCAAAATAAGACGGTTCTAAAGTATCGATACCTTTCCTGTAAAGATTAGCAAACAAATATTTTGAGATGGATTTCATTGTTAAAACATCGGCCATGGCTCTGTGAGCCTGGTTTACTTCAATATCCAAAATTCTTGCTATATCACCGAGTTTGTTGGATTCAAAAGAAAAATATTGTCTTGAAATGATTAATGTGTCAAGAAAATACATTTCGGGAGAATTTATACCGCTTTCCATAATTTGTTTTGAAACAAAATTCAAATCGAAATATGCATTGTGACAAACCAAAACAAATCCGTCTATAAAGTTTGCTATATCCTGTGCAATGTCGGAAAAAGTCGGCGCATCTTTTACCATGTCGGTTGTAATACCGTGAATATTGGAAGAAAATTCCGGTATCGGATAACCGGGATTTACAAGAGTGTTAAATTCCGTTTCTATACCGTCGGAAACTTTCAACATTGCTATTTCGCAGGTTCTTGCACCGTTTTCCAAAGACAAACCCGTTGTTTCAATATCCAAAAATACAAGATTGTTTGGATTGTTTGTCTGTATAGGCGAAGGTATCATTTGTTATCCTTTAAGTTTATTTGTTTCATTATACATATTTATAACTTTTTTTTAAAATTTTCATCTTTTATCCTGAATCTTTCTGTCTTGTAAATAAAAATTTTGCGGTTAATTATAAATTGCCGTTTTGCCGTTGTCCTTTCTATACCTCTATCCCTCTATACATCCATACCTCTGTTGTTCGCCGTTGCCGTTTTTTTGCTTGGAAATAAGAAATTTTAAAAAATAGTAGATGTCTTTTATATACATTAATTTTATAAAATGTTATAATAAACCTTTAATATTAAAATAAAAAGTTATTAAATGAGGAATAAAAAATGAATTTTCAAGAAATTATTATGAGATTACATAAGTATTGGTCTAAAGAAGGTTGCTTGATATGGCAACCTTACGATTTGGAAAAAGGTGCCGGTACTTTTAACCCTGCAACTTTCTTAAGATGTTTGGGACCAAACCCTTGGAAAGTTGCTTATGTTGAACCGTCAAGAAGACCTACCGACGGAAGATACGGAGAAAACCCCAACAGATTACAACATTATTATCAGTTTCAGGTTATATTAAAACCTGCACCCGAGAATGTTCAACAGTTATATTTAAACAGTTTAAAAGCTATAGGACTTGATCCGAAAGAGCACGATATAAGATTTGTGGAAGATGATTGGGAATCTCCTACACTCGGTGCCTGGGGACTCGGTTGGGAAGTTTGGATAGACGGTATGGAAGCAACACAGTTTACATATTTCCAACAGGTTGGCGGTATAGAATTAAATCCTATATCCGCGGAAATTACTTACGGACTTGAAAGACTTGCCATGTATTCTCAAAAGAAAGATTCCGTTTACGATTTAATGTGGACGGACGATGTAACTTACGGAGATGTACATTTGGAAGATGAAAGACAATGGTCAAAATATAATTTTGAAGTTGCGGACACAAAAATGTTGTTACAACATTTTAACGATTGGGAAGCCGAAGCAAAAAAACTTGTAGAACAAGGACTTGTTTTGCCTGCTTACGATGCGGTAATGAAATGTTCTCATTTGTTTAATTTGCTTGATGCAAGAAGTGCAATTTCGGTATCCGAAAGAGTAAGTTATGTTTTAAGAGTCAGAACTTTGGCAAAGATGGTTGCCGAAGGATATATGAAACAGTTTAGTAAATAAATTTCGATTTTAATATTTTGCTTACACCTTCGTATTTTTCAAATTCATTTACCGCAAAGAGTAAACTTCATTTAAAAAATACTTTGGTTCAGCTAAAATCTTAAAATCGATAAAGATTGGAACTTTAGAATATAAATTAGTATATAAATAAGAGGAATAAAAATGGTTAAAAATGTTTTACTTGAAATAGGAACGGAAGAAATACCTTCTTCATATATTGCACCTGCACTCGATCAGATGCAAAAATTTACAAACGATATGTTGACCGAAAAAATGGTAAGTTTCGGCCAAATAAAAACTTATGCTACACCGAGAAGACTTATTTTAACGATAGCCGATGTTGAAGAAAAAAGTAAAGACAGCGTTCAGGAATTTAACGGACCGTCCGCAAAAGCAGGTAAAGATGCTGACGGTAATTGGACACAGGCAATACTCGGATTTTCAAATAAACATCAGGTAAAACCGGAACAACTTGTTATAAAAGATACACCTAAAGGACAATATTATACTTACTCAAAACAAATTAAAGGTGAAAAAGTAACAAACATTTTAGCTGAAATATTCCCGATAATTATTCAAAAAATATATTTTCCTAAAACTATGGTATGGGAAAGTTCATGCTTAAAATTTGCAAGACCTATAAGAACGATAGTTGCTATGTACGGCGATAAAATAATAAAGTTTTCACTTGCCGACGGTGCAATAAAATCTTCAAACAAAACTATCGGATTACATACATTAACAACAAAACCCATAATTATAAAATCTGCGGATGTCTATAAAGAAACAATGCAAAATAATTGTGTTTTGGTTGACCAGGAAGAAAGAAGAAAAAGAATAATATCTTCAATAAATGAAGTTGCAAACACAATTTCGGCAAAAGCAATATTGGATGAAAGTTTGGTTAACGAAGTTAATCAGTTGGTTGAATATCCTACCGCCGTATTGTGTAAGTTTAACGAAAAATATTTAAAGCTTCCCGCAGAAGTTCTTATAACCTGCCTTAAAAAACAACAAAAATGTTTTGCCGTTAAAGATTCCATGGGCAAATTAACGAACTATTTCATTAATGTAAGGAACGGTAAATCGGATAATTTGGATATAGTTAGAGCAGGTTATGAAAAAGTTGTTGTTGCAAGACTTGAAGACTCGGTATTTTTCTATGATAACGATATAAAGAAACCGTTTGACCAATCTATCGAAAGATTGAAAGGACTTATATTCCAAAAAGAAATCGGTACCGTTTATGAAAAGCTCGGCAGAATAAAAACCGTTGCAAATTTTATAAACGAAGAAAATAAATTAAATATTAACAAAGAAACTTTAACAAGAGTTATAGATTTATCCAAAACGGATTTGGTTAGTGAAATGGTGTTTGAATATCCCGAACTTCAGGGAATAATGGGAAGAATTTATTCTAAAGTTGCAGGGGAAAGTGATGATGTATCAAAAGCCATAGAACAACATTATTGGCCGTTATCCGCTTCCGGAACATTGCCGGAAAACATTTTATCCGTAGCAGTATCTTTAGCGGATAAAATAGATACTGTCGCAGCGGATTTTGCTATAGGCCTTGAACCGTCGGGTTCTGCAGATCCTTACGGACTTAGAAGAATGGCAATAGGTATTGTCAGAATGATAAGAGAATTTTTACCGGAAACGGATTTTGAAAAAGTTTTGGATGTGGCATTAAATTCGTTACCGCAAAAGATTAAAGAAAAAGAAACATTTAATACGGCAAAACAAAGACTTGTAAAATTTTTCTGGAGCAGAATAGAAAATATTTATGAAAATGAAGGGTATAAGTTTGATGAAGTAAAAGCGGTAATTATTCCTTCACAAAAGTTGGGTTTAAAATTTTTGGGTGATATAAAGAAAAAACTCGATGCATTACAAAATTTAAGAAAAGAAAGTTCGTTTGAATCCATTACAACAATATTTAAGAGAGCAAACAATATTTTGAATCAGGCAAAAAAACAGAAATTAAATATTTCCGATGTTGTTAAAACGGATTTGTTAAAAGAAGAGCCCGAACAGAATTTGTATAACCAATATGTTGTTACGGATAAACAGTTGGATGAACTTCTTTCCAAGAAAGATTATACAAATGCAATAAATAAACTTAACGATATAAAACCGTATTTGGATAAATTTTTTGAAACGGTTATGGTTATGTGTGAAGACGAAAACATAAAGATTAACAGAATTTCTTTAATAAATTATATTACCGAAAAGTTTAATTCATTCGTTAATTTATCTTCGTTGCAATAATTTTTTCCGGAATGAAAATTTGTTGAAAATTTTTTTGCGAAAGCAAAATTAACAAATGAAAAAAACAATTCTTAACCGTCCCGTAATATTAATTTTAATTCTGTATGTTTTACTGATTATAGTATTAAACCGTTGCGGGATATTTTTGCCCGAACGGAACAGTTCTCTTTTAGATAACACAAAAGAAAATATAACCGAACTTACCGGAAAAGTGGTAACCGAGCCTATACAAAAAAACGAAAAACAACAATTTGTGTTGGAAATTTATAATGTAAACGGACAAAAAATCAAAAAAGAAAAAACTCTTGTTTGGGCATCACAATCATACAATGTAGAATACGGTGATATAGTTTTTGTTTCGGGGAAAATGTCCGTTCCCGAAAAGCCGGTGTTCCCTTATGTGTTTGATTATAATTTGTATCTTCAAAGAGAACATATATACACAATTTTTTATCAGGAAAATTTCGAACTTATAGAAAAGAAACCCGACAGGATAAAACAGTTCTCGTTTAAAATAAAGAAAAACATAGAAAATAAAACGGATATCTTTTTTAAAGAGCCCTTTTCTTCAATTTTAAAATCGATGATTACGGGAAACAAATCTTCTCTTGATAAAGATATAAAAGAGGATTTTACAAATACCGGCCTTATACATATTCTTGTTATAAGCGGTTTGCATATAGGTTTTTGTGCCGCTATATTCATGTTTTGTTTTAAGTTGTTTGGACTGAAATTAAACTGTATTTATCTTTTAACAATACCTGCAATCTTTTTTTATGTTCTGTTAACGGGAGCAAATCCGCCTGCGGTTAGAGCTGCAATAATGGTTTCGTGTTTGCTTGCTGCACTTATGTTAAACAGGGAACCGTTAATTTATAATGCGTTGGCTTTATCGGCACTTATAATACTGATAATAAATCCGCAAAGTTTGTTTACCGCAAGTTTTCAACTTTCTTTTCTTGCAACAATCGGAATAATTTATTTGTATCCGAAATTCAGTAAATGTTTCGGCAAAATAAAAAACAAATATATTTCTTTTGTTTGGGACATCTTTTCCGTTACACTGTCCGCACAAATTGCACTTGTTCCGTTACTTGTTTTTTATTTCGGGAAAATTTCAATAGTATCTTTTATTTTGAATTTGATGGTAGTTCCCGTAATTCCTTTTATTATCGGACTGTTTTTTGCTTTTTATATTTTTAGTTTTATTAATTATTTCGTTGCGGGAATAATAAGTTTTGTTTTAACTTATATGTTAAAATTCATTTTATTTTTAATTAATTATTCCGCCGGTCTTGATTATTCCGTAGCATATTTTGCCGTTCCTGCGGTTTTAACAATAATTTTTTATTATTTTTCCGTTTATATTATGTGTGAAGTAAAAAATAAAAAGATTTTAGGTTTTTTGTTTATATTGATTTGTTTTATGCTTTTTAATCCGTTTGAACATAAAAAATTTACAAAAACATTTGAAGGCAAGAAAAATATCACCACACATATAAAAGAAGGCGATAAAAATATCATAATTTTTAAAAAAGTAAGAGAAGATAAGTTCTATTTTAAAAATTTGGAACAATATCTTTTGGCTCAGGGTATATATACAATAGACGAATTTTATGCGGACTTTCCTAAAGAACAGCTTGAAAATAAGTTTAATAAAATTGTTGTTAAAAATGTTTTAACCGAATAAAAACGGAATATTTTACGGAACGGAAAAAGTTCTGTTTTTGTTTGACATTGGAGGAGTTTATTATATATAATTTTTAAAGTTAAAAATGTGCAGGAAAAAATACTTTCAGGAGAGGTAAAAAATGAAAAAACTTTTGTGGTTAAGTGTGTTGTTTTTATGTTTGGCAGTTAACTCTTGTGCAAAGAAACAAACAGTTGCACCGGAAGATGAAAGTGATCAAGATTTGTATGAAGAACAAACCGAGCAGGCTACTGATTTGGATGTAGCATTGTTGGAACCGGAAGAATTTTCACAAGAACCGTCAATAAGAGGAGTTGAATTTGACTCTAAAGTAGCACTTGAAACAGTATATTTTTCTTTTGACAGCAGTTCAGTACCGCAATCAGTTGTAAAAACCTTGAAAGAAAACGCAAATTATTTGAAAGAAAATCCGTCATTGAATGTTGTTGTAGAAGGACATTGTGATGAAAGAGGTACCACGGAATATAATTTGGCATTAGGTCAAAAAAGAGCAGTAAAAGTAAAAGAATATTATGTACAATTGGGAATCAGCCCGGACAGAATAGCCACTATATCTTACGGTGAAGAAATGCCGCAAGATAACAGACACAATGAAGCAGGTTGGGCAAAAAACAGAAGAGCTGAAACAAAAATATTGAAATAATCATATATAAAGCAGTGTAGTTATATAAAATGTTTAAAAATTCAGCATTACTCGTTTTGGTATTTTTCTTGTTTGGATGCATGGCTTCGGCGACATCGCAGTCGGATATTGATTATTTGAAAAAAGAAGTTTCTAAACTTCAAATAAAATATTCCGCGTTGGAATCGAAACAGGCACAGATGTATTCTAAGTTTGAAGAAAACTTGGTAAATGCGGATGTTGCAAGTGCATCCATTCAAGAATTATATAAAAAGACATCAAAAATTTCTCAAGATGTAACAGATCTTGCCGTTATTGTAAAAAGCCAAAAAAGCGGAAATTCAAACGGCTCTTCAGTTCAAATACCTTCTAAAATGTATGAAAATGCATACAACGACTTTTTAGTAGGTAAATATGAATTTGCCATTGTGGAATTTAAATCTTTTTTAAAGCAATACAAAGATCATGATTTAGCAGAACAAGCTCAGTATTATATTGCGGAATCGTTATATTCGCAATCAAAGTATTCCGAAGCTTATGAAGAATACAAAAAAGTGGAAGAATTGTATCCGGATTCAAAATTAATACCTTCTGCAAGATTGAAAATGGCATTATGTTTGGAATTGTTGAACAAAAAAAATGATGCCATAATAGTTTTACAAACAATATTAACCGATTTTCCAAAATCTGCAGAAGCTTTTACCGCAAAGGAAAAAATAAAGATTTATACCAATGATAAAAGTAGATAATTTAGCTCCTTGTATAATTTTTTCGATAATTATTCACAGTTTGGTTTTTGGAACTATCTATTATAAAAACAATAAAAAAAATGTTTTTGTACAGGTCCCTTTTGAAGTATCTTTTTATTCGCCTGTTCAACAAACCGCAATGAAAGAAGTTGTTGAAGAAAACAAAGTTGAACCTAAAGTTGTTCCTCCCGCGGAAAAACCGAAGGAACAAGTTAAGGAAAAAAAGAAAAGTGATATTGTTATAAAAAAGAAAGAAAAAGAAGTTGAAAAAAAAGTAACAAAAAAAGAAGAAAAAGAAACTAAGCCTAAAGAAGAAAAAGTTGAAGAAAAACCTGCAGATAAACCTGCTGAAGGAACCGGTGCACCTAAAGACGGCAACGGGAGTTCGTATCCTTCAAGAGGCATATTTTTAGAGAATAAAAATTTTAAGTTTGGTTACTATACAAACAATATAGTAAAAAAAATCAGCAGACATTGGCAGTGGTCTGCAAATGCAGAACCTTACAGAGCAGTTGTTTATTTTAAAATCTATAGAGACGGCAGAGTATTTGATGTAAAGATAAAAGAATCGTCCGGCGACAGTGCTTTTGATCAAAACGCAATAAGAGCAGTAGAGTTATCGAGCCCGTTTGCTCCTTTGCCGGATTCTTACAACGAAGATAGTTTGGGAGTTTACTTTGAGTTTAAATTTAACTAAGAATATTAATAAATTATTTATATCAGCATTACTTTTATTGTCCGTATCTTTTGTATACGCGGCGGATGATGTTTATTTGTCTTTGTCCGGAACAGCAAACAGAGCAAGTATAGGTTTGGCGGAATTTGTTCCGGTAAACGGTTTTTATGAAGAAATGAATTTGTCGAGAGATTTTAAAGACACATTGGAAGCCGACTTAATTTTATCAAGACATTTCAATGTTGCGGTTGCAAAATCTTCTTATAAATTCGATTTGGAATCACAATTTGCTTATTGGTTGGATAAAAGAGTTTCCGTTTTGGTAACGGGAACATTATCCATAGTTGAACAAACCAAACTTATTGTCGGTGTTAAATTATACGATATAGAAAGCCAGCAACTTATATGGGAAGGCAGATACAGCGGAAGTGTTAAAAATTACAGATATTTGGCACATAAAATAAACGATGAAATAGTTAAGAGATTTACCGGTGAAGAGGGAATAGCCTGTTCAAAAATAGCTTTTATAAATAACAGCACAAAATTTAAAGAAATATATATTGTGGATTATGACGGATACAATTTAAGAAGATTAACAAAAGACAGCAGATTAAATGTTTTGCCCAGATGGGTTCCGAACAGTCCGCAAATAATATACACATCATATTTATACAATAATCCCGATTTGTTTATTTTGGATATAGCAAGAAATAAAAGAAGAGCTTTATCTACAATTCAGGGGTTAAATTCTCCTACGGCATGTTCTCCGGATAAAAAATCTTTGGTAGCCACGTTGTCCAGAGGTGTTTATCCCAACTTGTTTTTGTTGGACAGAACAGGTGTTATCGTAAGAAGACTTACCGAAGGAAAATTTATTGATACAAGCCCGTCCTTTTCTCCAAGCGGGAAAGAAATAGTGTTTATATCCGACAGAGCAGGATATCCTCAAATTTACATAATGGATATGGACGGAGCTAATTTAAGAAGATTATCAACTAAAGGTAATTGCGATTCTCCCACATGGTCACCTAAAGGAGACAAAATTGCTTTTACAATGAAACACGAAAAATATTTTGATATATTTTTGTATGATTTACCTAAACAAAAAATTATAAGACTTACCGAAGGTCAGGGAAATAATGAGAATCCTACATGGTCTCAGGACGGAAGATTCTTGGCATTTGCATCAACCCGTTCGGGTAAAAGCGAGATATATATTATGGGAATGGACGGAACGGGTGTAAGAAAATTGGTTGAAATGAGGGGAGAATCTTTTACTCCTTCATGGTCTCAAGGTGTAACACAAAGTATATAGTTAAAAAAGGAAAGGGATTCATATGTTTGCGGGAAAAAGTTTTTTTGAAATTTTGGCAATAGGCGGATGGACATTATATTTATTGTTGTTTATATCGATATTATCGATATCTGTTATTATATTGAAAATTATTGAATTTTCAAGAAAATCAAATATAGATATAACCGAATTGCTTAAAAGAACAAAGAATACATTGGTAAAAAAAGGAAATATAGAAGGTTTTATAGGTTATTGCTTGTTGTTGGATTGTCCGGTTTCAAATATAATTGCTGCAGGTCTTAAGAAATATATGGAAACAGGTAATCCCGATATTGAACAAGCAATGAAAAGAAAAATTTCAATTGAAGTTTTGAAGTTGGAAAGATATACAACAATACTTGCTACGGTTGGTGCGGTATCCGTATATATAGGATTGTTCGGAACGGTTTTGGGTATTATTCGTTCTTTCCACGATATTTCGTTAGCGGGTTCCGGCGGAATTTCCGTTGTTATAGGCGGTGTATCCGAATCATTGATTGCTACGGCGGCAGGTTTGTCTGTTGCTATTCCGGCAGTTGTTGCATTTAACTTTTTGTCCAGATCCGTAGACAAATTTGTGATTGAAATGGAGTATGTGGTTTCCGCATTAAAAGAAATTATGAGTGAATTGGGGAACAAATAAAATGTCGGATAAAAGAAAAAAAGTAGTTGCTGATATAAATATTACTCCGTTCACGGATGTTGTTCTTGTTTTACTTATCATATTTATGATAACAACCCCTATGTTGTCTCAACATCAAATAAAAGTTGATTTGCCAGAGGCAGTCGAAAAAACAGAAACAACCGATGATAAAATAATAGAAATAACCATAGATAAAGACGGATTTGTTTTTATAGACGGAACACAATTTCACGATAAATATATAGAAGAAACAATAAAAGACAAAGTATCTAAATATCCTCAAAGACCGGTTGTGATAAAAGGCGACAAAAATGTGAAGTACGATTTGGTTGTTAAAGTTATGGATAAAGCAAAAAAAGCCGGTGTTTCTAAGTTTGGTTTAGCCATAGATGTTCCAAATAATAGGGGAAAAGCTTAGTCCGTAAAAATGAAAAAAATATATTCGTTTATTTTTTTAATACTTGTTTGTGTTGTATTAAATATTATTTTTTACGGTTCCGGCATTGTTGACATTTCCAACGGTATAACAATAAACAACATAATATTGCAGTGGCCGATTTACAGATTTTTTATAGAGCCGTTTTATGCTTTTGCATATTATGTGCTTACAATGGAAACGACAGGTTATATTTATGCTTTTATTTCCTGGCTGTTTTGGATTGTGCTGTTTTCAATATTGTTTTGCAAATATAAAAATTTAAAATTAAAAAGCACGATTATATTTTGCTTTTCCGCGATTTTCTTTTTCTGTTCGTTATGTGCCGCTGTTATAATCCTGCCGATAAGCGGACCGAAAATAATTGTTCCGGACGGATACAAAATTGCAGACATTCATTTCAATACAATATCGGCAAAAGACAGAGTTTCAAGTATATCTTCAAGTATAAAATTTCATAAAAAACAAGGATTTACCGATTTTTTTGTTACCGACTATAACGATATAACGGGATATAAAAGTATTCCTTACGGTATAAATTCGGAACATGTTTTTCCGGCAATAAAAGTAAACACGGAAAAAGATGAGTCACTTATTTTATTGTCACAAGAACCTTTTGAATGTAATGATGATATTAAAAATAAGAGTATGGAAGAAATTATAGATTTCGCACACGGTAATGATATGCTTGTTATTGCGGCTGATTGTTGGAAATATAACAATACGAAAATAGAACAATTTGCAGATTTGGAAATAGACGGTTTTGAAATTTATAATTGCAGACACAGACATACAGAGGAAAATATAAAACAAGATTTAATAAACATTTGTAATGAAAACAATTTATTAATGTTCGGAACTTCCGATTGGCACGGTTTGGGTTGTATGGTAAATGTGTGGAATCTTGTTAAAGAAAAAGAAAATAAAAATATGTTTGATCTTTTAAAAGATGAACCGAAAATAAAAGTAATTGCTCACGATATAAAAGACGGTCAATCCGTTATAAGATATGTTTTTGAACCGTTTTATTTCCTGTATATGTATATTACGACTACACAGTTAAAATATGTGTTAAGTTTCTATACTTTTATACTTATATGTTTTGCTTTGTTATATACAAAACCGGTTATGAGAGTTGTCAGACGGGCGGCATTGTTGTTGTCTGCTTTTTTTTCGTTGTGGCTTTTTTTCTTTATAGCCGTTTTGAAGTACAATTTCTTTTATAATGTAATGATTTCGCAAATGATGGTTTTTGTTGTAGGTGCATTTGCTGTTATCTGGCTTATTGTTTGGAGTTCTTGTGATAAAAATATTTAATCTTAAAAACACCGTAATTTTTGTTATTGTTTCCGTTTTGTGGAAACTGTTTATGTCTTCTATTCCGTTACATTCGGATGAAGCATATTATTGGTTGTGGTCTAAACAACTTGCATTAAGTTATTACGATCATGCACCGATGGTGGCATACTTTATTAAGTTAACAACTCTTTTCGGTAACAGCGAAATTGCAGTAAGATTTTCGAGTATAATAGTTACAATAATTTTAAGTTTTTTGTTATGGAAATTGGTAATAAAACTTTTTCACAGTGAAGCCGTGGCAAGTGCAAGTATCGTAATTTTGCATTCCATGCCGATACTTTTTACCGTTTCGATAATTATTACTCCGGATACTCCCGTATTTTTATTTTTATCTCTTGCAACATATTTTGTTTGGAATTTAATCGACAGCAAAAATGTTAATTATTGGTATTTAATAGGTTTGTTTTTCGGGCTGTCCATGTTATCTAAATATACGGCATGCCTTTTTGTGATGAGCCTTTTTATTTATATGGTTCTGGATAAAAAATGGAACTGGTTAAAAAATTACCAGTTATATACAGGTATAATAATTTCAATAATATGTTTCCTGCCGGTAATATATTGGAACTGGCAACATGATTGGGCTTCTTTTTCTTATCAAATCGGGCACGGTCTTTCAAATGAAGGTATAAGATTTAATTATATTTTTGAGTATTTGGGAACACAGGCCGGAGTTTTTAATGTTATTTTATTTTTCCCTATATTATATATAGGTATAAAATATTTGTTTTCAAAAGATACAAAAAATATTTATCTTGCGGCATTTTCAGTTCCGGTAATTTTGTTTTATGTAATTACGGCACTTAAAAGATTGCCGGGAGGCAACTGGCCGATACCGGCATATTTTACTTTTTCAATAATAGCCGCAAAATATTTTGTTGAAGGCGGGAAAATAAAACAAAGACTTGTTTTGGGTGCAATAATTTTTAATTTGGTTGTTTCGGTTATCGTAGGTCTTCATGCAAAATATACAATACTTCCTTTAGATAAGATTTCCGATAAAACCGCAATTGCCGATGCTACAAACTATTTTCACGGATATAAAGAATTGGCGGAAAAACTTTTGGCCGACGGTTACGAGTTTGTTGTTACGCCGGAGCACCAGCTTTCTTCTTCGATAGCATACTATACCGAAAATAAAATAAAAACATTCAGATATTCAAACGGTTTTAAAAAAACACAATTTGAAATTTGGGGAATGCCGGAAGATTTTAATTATGAAAACGGTGCATTTGTTTATGAACCGAGACAAGACGGCAAACTTCCCTGCAATATAGATGAAATTTTTAATTTGTCTTCGGATACAGATAATGTAAAGACAATAAGAAATAATAATATTGCTCGACAATATAATATTCAAAAAATTTCAAAGTAAAAAGTAAAAATGAGTTTTATAAATTTTTTACAATAATACTTGACTTTAAATTACTTAAAGAATATAATAAAAGGGTATGAATTTCAAACGGGTCTCTTTAATCATCGCACAGTTGTTATGTATTCCTCTTCTTGCGTTTGCCGGAAACGGAATCGGTTCTGCCGTTGAGCCGAGAAACGATTTTGTTCAAACTCCCGGTTTTGCGGATGCGGAATATTTGGATGTATATGATATTGCCGTAAGAGCGGAAATAATGTTCGAAGGCATTTTCAATAAAAGAGGTGACTATTGGTACACAACACCTCATTTAATGAATAATTATTTCAGATATGATTCATCTGATCATTATTTACAAGATCAAGATTGGAAAGATCGTTGGGGACAAACTATGTGGCTTGATGTTGCTTTTAAACCGGCAACATGGGCAAGCGCGCAATTCGGTTTGATGTTTATAGCGGATTATGCTTCAAGATATTGGGCTACGGTAAACCATCCTCACAGAATGTTCGATACCGGTGCAATTACTCCTCAATTTTCATGGAACACGGCAAAAGCGGAAATTCATAATGATTGGGCAAAATTACAATATAAAAGAAATCAATTTCATTACCATTGGGGTTATGAAGGTGATTTGTTTAATATTTATCAAGCGGAAACAGGTCCGAACAATTTGTTAATGATAACCGGAAGACCGGTTCCCGAATGGTATCAACTCAATATGGAAGGAAAAGCCGGTGATATTGAGTTGCAATACGGTCAACCTATTACGGATTATAAACAAGGCTTTTATTTAAAATACAAAAACATTCTTGGCAGCAACTTCAATTTATTCTACGTAGATCATGAAATTCCTTACGGAACTGAAAATGAAAGGATGAGAACCGCTGAAGTAAGTACGGATTTCAATATCAGCGGAAGCACTTTACAGTTAGGTGCAAAATTCAGACCTTTCAGAATTGGTGATACTTATGATTATGTTGCCGAAAGAAATGTAACAAACGGAACAAACGGAACGGATTTATTAATAAAACAAGACAGAACAACTATCGGAGATGCTTTCGGCGGTGCCGTAAAACTTTCTATGCCCAATATGTTGGGACTTGATTTTATTACTTTGGGTTATTTGTATGAAGGTATTTCGGCCGGTAACAAACAAAAAGCGGATGTTTCCGTTCAAAAGGCATTTACTCCTACATTTACCGGACATTTTGCATATATGTGGCAGCAACCTTTGTTGCAGGCTATTCCTTCAAGAATGAGTAGCTGGGCTCCGGATTTGATGACTCCGAGAGGTCCCAACCAACCTTTCTGGGTATGGTGGAGAAATCCTCAAACCGGTTGGGATAACAGAGAAACCGATGAATTTACATTTACATTTACTTATGACCCGACACCTGATACTTGGTTCTACAGATATGAACCGAATACTCTTGAACCTTGGAACTTAAACCCCGAAGAAGATGCTTTGGTTTCTTTTGCCGCACAAATAAAGTTAATAAGATATATGGGCGGAACCGACAGACAAATATACAGAGATGAATACGGTGATATCATTTGGGAAAATTATTCGGGCCGTCCCGTATCGGGAGCATTACCTACAGACAGATATTTAGGTTCTTTGGTATTTTTAACAAGATTATTTTTAGATGATTATGAAGTTATATATGATTTTGAAGTTGGAGAAGATCCTGCAACTTTATCTTCACCTTATACAAGACAGGAAGTGTTCTTAAAAGACATAACCGGTTTCTTTAAAACAAATTTAGCGGTAAACAAAGCTCCGTACAAGTTTAGAATTGGTTACGGTAAAGATGTTTGGGGACCTAATGATTGGCACAGAGATTTCGGTGCTTCTTACGATGAAGTTTATTATGCTCAAATTTCAAGAGAATTTTCAAAATGTATAATAGCAGGTATTGATTATGTCGGTGGAAGAAAAACTGACTATTATGTAGTAAAGAAAATAGATTCAAGTGATCCAACAACCGGTGGAGCAGAATCAAGAAATGAGCTTGGCACTTTTGATGAAGTAAGAACCTATGTTAGACTTATATTTGAAGGCTTGTTCAAATTCGGAACCAAACCGAGAATTGAAAAAGATGAAACAATTCCTACTTGTTCTTTAAGTTTGGATCCGGATGTTATTATGCCTACAAAAGGTCAAAAGACTACATTGTATCCGTTGGCACATGATGATAACGGTATAGCAACTTGGGAAATCAGATTGCTTGATAAGAATTCAAAGATTGTATATACATTTAGCGGACTTGGCGAATGCCCCGAATCGGTTAAATGGAACGGTAAAGATTTTGAAAACAGATATTTACCTGATGATGTTTACGATGCACAGTTAATAGTAAGCGATCCTTTCGGCAATATAGCAAAATCAAATATTTGCCAGGTAAGACTTATTACTCCAGAACTTAAAGTTGAAGCAACGGACAGAGGTCTTAAATTATCGTTCTCGTCTCAAGTTCTCTTCGACTTTGATAAGACAAATATTAAAGCAAGTGCCGACAGAATACTTAGAGAAGCAACGAGAATACTTAATTCTTATGTTAAGAATGATATTAGTGTTGAAGGTCATACGGATGCTTACGGTTCTGATGAATATAACCAAGGCTTGTCTGAAAGAAGAGCAAGATCAGTAGCAAATTACCTGGCAAAATTGGGTGTTGACAGAAACAGAATGACCGAGGTAGGTTTGGGAGAAAGATATCCTATAGCAACCAACAAGACAGCAGCAGGAAGAGAATTGAACAGAAGAGTGGAAATACTTATATTGAAGAGGGATACTCAAAATAACCAAATGAAAAAAGAAGCAAATGTTGAGTATGTCCCGCACAAAAAATAAAAAAGGAGAAGGAAAATGAGAAAGGTATTGAGCTTGTTAGTAGCAACCGTTTTCATGGCAGCAGGAGTAGCAATGGCAGCTCCGAAAACAACAGCAGCAACATCTTCAGCAAAAGCAGCATCATCTTTTAAAGCATTTGCAGTATATGTAGAAAATGCTTCAAAAGACAATCATTTTGCACCATCAGGCTGGATGGGAGATTTTGGAGATTTGAAATTGAATCAAGCATGCACAGAAACACCAAGAAGCGGAAACAACTGCATCAAGATTACTTACAGTGCAAAGATGACCCAAGGAGCAGGTTGGACAGGTATATTCTGGCAACAACCGGC
>JAFXSD010000078.1 GCA_017525905.1 Elusimicrobiota bacterium
AACGGATATTATTAAATCCATTGCATTGATGCACGAAAGATCTAACGGTCTCGGCGGCGGATTTGCAGGATACGGAATATATCCTCAATATAAAGATTTTTTCGCTTTACACATCTTTTATGATAACAATCAAATAAAAGCAAAAACCGAAGAATTTTTAAACGAGCATTTTGAAATAGAAAGTGCGGGAAATATTCCTACAAGAAAAGTTCCGTCGATAAAGAATAAACCTTTAATATGGAGATATTTCGTTTTGCCCAGAATTTATAAAGTCAGAAACTTAAATATGGACGAAGACGAATTTACTGCCAGATGCGTAATAAGAATAAATAAAGAGTTTGGCGGTGCTTATGTATTTTCAAGCGGTAAAAATATGGGGGCATTTAAAGGTGTAGGTTACCCGGAAGATATAGGGAACTTTTATATGCTTGAAAATTATGAAGGTTATATTTGGACGGCACACGGAAGATTTCCTACAAACACTCCCGGATGGTGGGGAGGAGCACATCCTTTCACTATGCTTGACTGGTCTATAGTTCATAACGGAGAAATTTCTTCTTATGATGCCAACAGAAGATTTGTGGAAATGTTCGGATACAATTGTTCTCTTCAAACAGATACCGAAGTAATAACATATTTGCTTGATTTGCTTGTTAGAAAGCATAAACTCCCTATGGAAAAAGCTTTGCAGGTGTTGGTAGCACCTTTTTGGAAAGATATTGAAAACGAAAATCCGAAAAGAGCTCAAGAATTAAAAGCGTTAAGAACGGTATATTCTTCAGCTTTAATAAACGGTCCATTCTCTATCCTTATAGGATACGAAGACGGACTGATAGCTTTAAACGACAGAATAAAATTAAGATCAATGGTAAGTGCAACCAAAGGCAGTAAAGTATATTTTGCAAGTGAAGAAAGCGCAATAAGAGTAATTTGTCCGGAACCTGAAAACATTTATCATCCGAAAGGCGGTGAACCGGTAATCGTTAAGTTGGAGGCAAGACAATGAGTTTAAATTTAGTATCGGACAGATTTGAAGTTTTAAGAGATAATACAAAATGTATAAGGTGCAAAGTTTGTGTAAAACAATGTTCCAACGAAGTTCATATATTTGATGAAGAAGACAATATTGTTTTGTCTAACGATTCAAAATGTGTATGTTGTCACAGATGTGTTGCTATGTGCCCGACAAAAGCAATTAAAATAAGAAAGAACACGTTAGAGTTTAAAGAAAATGCCAATTGGACAGGCACTGCAATAGACGAAATTTACAGGCAGGCACAAACGGGCGGTATGCTTTTGTCCAGTATGGGAAATCCTAAACCGTTTCCTATTTATTGGGACAAGATATTGTTAAATGCAAGTCAGGTAACAAACCCGTCCATAGACCCTTTAAGAGAACCTATGGAAACAAAAGTTATGATAGGAAGAAAGCCCGACAAAATAGAATATGATAAAAACGGTAATATGATAACAAAAATTCCGCCGCAAATAGAGTTAAATATGCCGATAATGTTTTCTGCAATGAGTTACGGCTCAATATCGAAAAATGCTCATGAAGCTCTTGCAAGAGCCGCAGAAAAGTTGGGAATACTTTATAATACCGGTGAAGGAGGCCTTCATAAAGATTTTTATAAATACGGTAAAAATACCACCGTTCAGGTTGCTTCGGGAAGATTCGGTGTTCATTTGGATTATTTAAATGCCGGTGCAGCAATAGAAATTAAAATAGGTCAGGGTGCAAAACCTGGTATCGGCGGACATTTGCCGGGAATAAAAGTAGGTCCCGATGTTTCCGCAACAAGAATGATACCGGAAGGTTCCGATGCAATATCACCTGCACCGCATCACGATATATATTCTATAGAAGATTTAAGACAATTAATCCTTTCTTTAAAAGAAAGTACAAATTATACAAAGCCGGTTTTTGTTAAAATCGCTGCCGTTCATAATGTTTCAGCCATTGCATCAGGTATTGCAAGAGCGGGAGCAGATGCCATTGTTATAGACGGTTTCAGAGGCGGAACCGGAGCAGCACCGACAAGAGTAAGAGATAATGTGGGAATACCTATAGAACTTGCTTTGGCAAGTGTGGACCAAAGATTAAGAGATGAAGGTATAAGAAACCATATTTCCGTTATATGTGCGGGTTCAATAAGAAACAGTGCAGATATAGTAAAAGCTATTGCTTTAGGGGCAGATGCCGTATATATTGCGTCGGCAGCATTAATTGCTATGGGTTGTCACATGTGCCAAAGTTGTTCCACCGGCAAATGTAATTGGGGTATAGCAACACAAAATCCGGAACTTGTAAAAAGGCTAAATCCCGATATCGCTTATGAAAGATTAATAAACTTACTTACTGCATGGAACAACGAAATAAAGGAAATGTTGGGCGGAATGGGAATAAACGCAATAGACAGTTTAAGAGGTAACAGGTTAATGTTAAGAGGGGTAGGACTTAACCTTAAAGAACTGGAAATACTCGGAATAAAACATGCAGGAGAATAATAAAAGAAATGAAAAAAGTTTATGCTTTTGAAAAAAATTGTTTAGGGTGCGGGTTGTGCGAAGTTTATTGCAGAACCGCACACTCAAAATCAAAAGATATCATAAAAACATATAAAAAAGAAAATGTTGATTCTGCAATAACGATTGAAGAGATAGAAAAAAACGGAGTAAAAACCTTTTTTGCCCTTCAGTGCAGACATTGTGCAGAGCCGAAATGTGTACAGGCATGTATTTCCGGTGCGATGTATAAAGATGAAAACGGTATAGTCAGAAACATAAAAGAAAAATGTGTCGGGTGCCAGTCTTGCATAATGGCATGTCCGTTCGGTGCAATAAAAATGTCGGTATCGGGAACAGTTATTTCAAAATGTGATTTGTGTACTGAAAACGGAAACGAACCTGCTTGTGCAAAAAATTGTCCTAACGATGCCCTAAAGTTTATGGACTTGGAAGAGAAAAAGTAAGTTGTTCTTTTTTTTGTCATCGCTAAACAATGAAATTGTCGTGGCAATCTATAAAGAATGTTCTTTTAAAATTTTACATTTTCAAGCAAAAAAGCCATTCGTTTGAAATTTTTAAAGCCGTGCTCCAACTTGATTTTTCCTAACGACCTAATGTAACGGAAAAATCTTCAATCATGTTCGCACTAAAAAGCTTTTTTGATTTATAGCTTTTTACTTTAAAAATTTCTGCACTCATAGGCGGCTTTAATCATGCTTGTAAAATGAAAATTTTAAAAATTAATTTGGTCGATATAGGAGTAGTAAATGAATTATTTGATAATAGGAAACAGCTGTGCAGGAACAAGTTGTGCCGCTGAAATCAGAAACATCGATAAAAAAGGCAATATAACAATATTGTCGGAAGAAAACTTTCCTGCTTACGGAAGACCGTTAATTTCTTATTTCCTGCAGGGAAAACAAACATTGGAAACAATAAAGTATAAAAAAGAAGATTTTTATTCTAAAAACAAAATAACGGTTAAATTAAATTGTAAAGCAGAAAGTATAAACACAACAAAGAAAGAAGTTGTTTGTGCAAACAAAGAAACTTATAAATACGATAAACTTCTTATTGCGACGGGAAGTGTACCGTTTATTCCGCCTGTAAACGGAATACAAAATCATAAAAATGTTTATACTTTTTTAAATATAGAATCTGTTCGAAATATACAAAAAGTTGTTAACAAAATTTCCGATGTAGTTATTATCGGTGCAGGGTTAATAGGTTTAAAAGCTGCCGAGGCATTGGCAAAGCAGGTTAAATCGGTTAAAGTTTGCGATATGGCAGACAGAGTTATGGCTTCCGTGTTGGATAAAAATACAGCATCTGTTATCCAAAACCATATAGAAAAACATAATGTCTCATTTTATCTTTCAAATACTGCAAAAGAAGTTAAAGAGAATTCCGTAATACTTGCAGACGGAACAGAACTGAATTGCGATATTTTAATAATGGCAGTAGGTGTAAGACCTAATATTTCTCTTGCAAAAAATGTCGGAATAAAAATTAACAGAGGTATTGTTGTTGATAAATATATGCAAACATCGGTAAAAGATATTTATGCCGCGGGTGACTGTGTAGAAAGTTTTGATATTTTGTCGGAACAAAACAAGATTCTTGCATTGTGGCCGAATGCTTTTGTTCAAGGTAAACTTGCAGGTTCTAATATGGCTGGAGTAATAAAAGAATTCAACGGCGGATTCCCTTTAAATGCTATAGGATTTTTCGGATTACATTTAATTTCCGCAGGAATTGTTGATACAAAACAAGACGGATACAAAGTTTATATCCAAAAAAATGATAATAAAGATTTACTGAAAAAACTTGTAATAAAAGATGATAAACTTGAAGGATTTGTTCTTATAAATACAAATGAGAGAGCGGGAATATACACTTCTTTAATTAACGATAAAATACCTTTAAGCAGTTTAAATTACGATATAACAAAACAAAATATAGGATTAAATGTGTTTTCTAAAGATATAAGAGAAAATAAGATATTCGGAGGAATATAAAATGAAACAGATAGATTTAGATGTTAATAACAAGTTAGCCGAAGATTTGAATAAAGAAATAAGACAGTTTGCTTTAAATTACGATGAAATAAATCTTCACGGCGTATGCGGACAAAGATATATCGGGTGCGGAATAGATCACGACATTAAAATAAATATAGACGGTGTTCCCGGTAACGATTTGGGTGCATATATGGCAGGTCCCGAACTTGAAGTGTTTTCAAATGCTCAGGATGCTATCGGTAACACAATGAATAAAGGAAGAATTATTGTGCACGGAAGTTGCGGAGATACTACAGGTTATGCAATGAGAGGCGGGGAAATATTTGTTAAAGACAGTGTAGGGTATAGAGTAGGTATTCACATGAAAGAATATCTCGATATGAAACCGGTAATAGTTATAGGATCATCCGCAGGTGATTTCTTGGGTGAGTATATGGCAGGCGGAATAATAATATTGCTTGGTATAGGAATAACAAAAGCGGAAAACTTAACTGGAAAATATCTTGGTACCGGAATGCATGGCGGAGTAATGTATATTAACGGTTCCATACCTAAAAAGAATATGGGAAAAGAAATAAAGAAAGTTGAAATGACCGACGAGGATAAGAAAATATTGAATAAATATATAAAACAGTATAAGAAATATTTTAATTATACAAAAGCAATAAATATTGATAATTTTTCAAAGTATGTTGCTGCGGATAAGAATCCGTACCACCTGTTATATACGAAAAATTAACAAATTAACTTTGTTATTTCCTGATGTATGGATGTATAGAGGAATAGAGGTATAGAAAAAACGAAATTTTAAAATATAAGGGCAAAGAAGTCCGGAAGAAAAATCTTTCGGGCTTCTTTCTGTTTAAAAAAAATAAAAATAAAAAAAGGAGGGGGAAAATGAGAAAGTTGTTAATCAGTATGTTCTTGTTTTTAATTTCTTTGTTTGTGTTTACTCCCGTATATGCACAAGAAGTTGAACAAGAAGAAGTTGTTGTTCAAGAAGTAAATAATGTAAGCGGAGCAGATACTGCATTTATAATTATTTGTGCTGCACTTGTTATGATAATGACACCTGGAGTAGCATTGTTTTACGGCGGTATGGTTAGAAGAAAAAATGTTTTAGGCACATTAATGCAAAGTTTTGTTGTTTTAGGTATTGCAACAGTAATTTGGCTTGTTTACGGATACAGTTTGGCTTTCGGTCCTGATATAGGGCATGTAATAGGCAGTTTAAAGTGGGCTTTTCTTGACGGAGTTGGCTTTGAACCGGATCCGACATATTCGTCAACAATACCGCATCAACTGTTTATGGCTTTTCAAATGATGTTTGCGATTTTAACACCCGCTCTTATTACAGGTGCTTTTGCGGAAAGGTTTAAATTTAAATCTTTTATATTGTTTATAGTTATTTGGCTTACAATTGTTTATTGTCCTATAGCACACTGGGTATGGGGACAAGACGGTTGGATAAAGAATCTCGGCGGACTCGATTTTGCAGGCGGACTTGTAGTTCATATTGCATCCGGAACATCGGCTTTTGCAGCAATACTTATAATGGGTATAAGAAGAGGATATCATCACGAAGCTATGCCTCCGCATAATTTACCATTAACTTTTATAGGTGCTGCAATTTTGTGGATAGGTTGGTTCGGATTTAATGCCGGAAGTGCATTAGCAGCTTCGGGACTTGCCGTTTCAGCATTTGTTGTTACTCACATTGCGGCAGGCGCAGCACTGATTTCTTGGTCTTTAAGCGAATGGATATACAGAGGCAAACCTACTGTTTTGGGATCAATATCAGGTGCTGTTGCAGGTCTTGTTGCTATTACACCGGCTGCAGGGTTCGTTAGCCCTATTTCTGCTTTATTTATAGGCTTGGCAGGCGGAGCAATATGTTTCTTTGCCGTAAATTTAAAGGAAAGATTCGGCTACGACGATTCTTTGGATGTTATAGGTGTTCATGGTGTAGGCGGAATTGCCGGAGCTTTACTTACCGGTATTTTTGCAACCACATTAGTTAACCCGGACGGTGCAGACGGCGGAGTAACACTTTTAAAAATTCAAGTAATAAGTGTTATTGCAACAATAGTTTATGCTTTTGTTGTATCGTTTATTATATTAAAGATTATAGACAAAACTATGGGATTAAGAGTATCCGACAGAGAAGAACTGGAAGGACTTGATTTGTCGCAACACGGCGAAAGCGGATACCGTTTCTAACGGTGAGGTATAGAGATATAGAGAAATAGAAGGATGGAAAAATAAAAGGAGATAACAATGAAGAAAATAAGTGCAATAGTAAAGCCGTATATCGTTGAAGATATTAAAAATGCTCTTACCGAAATAGGCGTAAACGGTTTAACCAAATCCAATGTTGAAGGGTTTGGTAATCAAGGCGGACATAAAGAAATTTACAGAAGCAAAGAATACAGCGTAAATTTTATCATGAAAGCAAAAATAGAAGTTATTGTTAAAGACGATATGGTTGATAAAGTTATAGATGTTATAATCAAAAAAGCAAGAACAGGTGATATCGGTGACGGAAAAATATTCGTTTATCCGGTAGAAAGAGTAATTCGTATAAGAACCGGTGAAGAAGGCGAAGCTGCTATATAGCAATTTAGCTTTTAATCGTTAAAGGTTGAAAGATTTGTTAGTGTTTTTTATATATATCAAAAATCGCAAAGCGATTTTTACAACTTAGTCGTTCAAGACTGCAGATATTAAAACGAACCGAAGTATTTGGCGACTGCGGTGTACAAAAAGAAAGCGATAGCGGTTGGTACATAAGGGAGCCAAATACAAAGGTGCAGTTTAAAATATGCGGTCGTCATTTCTTTGGAGGAAATAGATATGTGTGGAATATTCGGAATAGAAAACAACGAAACAGCTTCAATGTTTACATTTGTAGGCCTTTTAACATTACAGCACAGGGGAGAAGAGTCTGCAGGAATAACATCTAACAATGACGGCATAAACTACATCACGCACAAATCCATGGGGCTTGTATCACAAATATTTAAAGAAAAAATATTAAATACATTAGCAGGTAAAGTTTGTATAGGTCATGTAAGATATTCCACTCATTCAGAAAGCACACTGTTAAATGCTCAACCTTTTGTTTTTAATTGTATTCACGGTAACATTGCCGTTGCTCATAACGGAAACATCACAAACTGTGAAACAATAAAAAAAGAACTTGCACAGAGCGGTTCAATATTTAATCATACATCTGATACCGAAATAGTAGCACATTTAGTTGCAAAAAACAGAGGCTTTTCTGCTGGAGACCTTATAAAAAATTCAGTGTCAAAATTGGAAGGTGCATACTCTTTAATATTTATTATCGGTAACAAACTTGTAGGAGTAAGAGATCCGTTTGGTTTCAGGCCTCTTGTTTTGGGAAAAAACGGAGACTCTTATATCCTTGCTTCGGAAACATCCGCAATAGATGCTGCAGGGGGAAGTTTTATAAGAAACGTTAATCCGGGTGAAATTATTGTAATGGAAAACGGTAAAATTACGGAAGATATTTATCTCGATAAAAAAGAGAAAGAAAAATTTTGTATTTTCGAACAGGTATATTTTTCCAGGCCGGACAGTGTGTTATGTAACAAAAGTGTTAAAAATGCAAGAGTACAAATGGGCAAGTATCTTGCAAAACAAATGAAAGATATAAAAGCGGATATTGTTGTTCCTGTTCCCGACACGGGAATATTTTCGGCACAAGGTTTTTCCGAGGAATCGGGAATAAAATTTCAAACCGGGTTTATAAGGAACCATTATGTAGGCAGAAGTTTTATAAAACCGTCACAAAAAATGAGAGAAATAACGGCAAGATTAAAATTATTTCCCATAAAAGATGTTATTGACGGTAAAAGAATTGTTCTTATAGACGATTCGTTGGTAAGGGGAACAACGGCACAAAAAATAGTTAAAATTTTAAGAGATGTCGGAGCAAAAGAAATACATTTTGCATTATCCTGCCCGCCGGTAATATCACCTTGTTATTACGGAATAGATACACCAAACAAAGATAAACTTATATCCGCAATGAAAAGCAACGAAGAAATAAAAGATTTTTTAAATGTTGACAGTTTAACTTTCCTTGATATTAACAATATGAAAAAAGCTTGTTGTACCGATGAGCACGATACTACTAAATTCTGTTGTGCTTGTTTTGACGGAGTATACCCTTCAAAAATTACTGACAAATAAATTTTTGATTATTGACTTAATAAAGATTTTCTGTATCTGTTCGTAAATATTATAAAGATATTCTTTAATATAGCAACTGTAGGAACCGCGATAAGCATTCCAAGAATTCCGCCTACATTTGCACCGAACAATAAAGCAAAAATCATCGTAACAGGCCCTAAATTTACATTTTTACCGACAATTAACGGTTGAATAATACGGCCATCTATTTGTTGCATAATTTCTAAAGCGATAAAGACATATAAAACCATTGTAATTGATTTGTATTGTATTGCCGTTGCAAGAATACCTGATATCATAGCTACTGCAGGACCAAGATAAGGAATTATATTAAATAAACCGGAAATAACACCTATTATTATTGCATATTTAACATTAAAACTGAATAAAATTAAACTTGTTACTATTCCTATAAAACAGGCTTCAATAATTTGACCTCTGATATAACCGCCCAAAACAAAATTTACTTCATATATAAACGATACGAAAAATTCAACATATCTGGCAGGAAGAAACTCAATAAATGATTCTTTAACTTTGTTTGCACCCAATAACATAAAAAAGGTTATTACCGGAATTAAGATTATAAACGGTATTACAGATACCACTGATGTTATATGTTGTGTTAAAGTTTCCAATTTGCTTGCAATTAAATCCGTAAGCCCATTTTCTGAATTTTCTGTCGGGTTTGTAATATTGTCGGTATATTTCTTTAAAAATGGAACTTTTTTAGCAATGTCAGTACATTGTTCTTTAATAAGTAATTCATATTTGGGATAATTTTCTTTAAATACTTTTATTTCCGTAGTTATAACAGGAATTAACAAAGTAACAATAAAAGCAAATATAGCTATAATCAACAATGTAATAAAACTAACGGCAACCCATCTTTGCAAACCTAACAACATAATTTTATTTACTATAGGGGTAATTAAATAACATATTAAACCTGCTATTATAAAAGGAATAATAATTTGTCTTGATAAGTAAAGAACACCGAACAAAAAGAACAATAATAAAATAGATATAATAAAAACTTTTGTTACTCTGTTATCTTTCATTTATTTCTCTCTTATAAAGCATTTTTGATATTCTTTTTAACATGTTGAATCCGATAGCTTTATCTTTTTTCATCAAATTTTCAATGTCATCTTTATACATAAAAAATAAATTGCTGTCTTCCAATGCTGTTGCTGTATTGGTATAAATTTCATCATCATTAAAAGCATATTTTTGACCAAACAAATCTCTTTTGCTTATAATTCTTTTGTTTTTACCGTCATCTAACTCTATCTTGCCTGATCTTATAATACAGAGTAATTTTGCTTCTTGACCTTTTTTATAAATAACTTCTTTTTGTAAGTAAGTTTTTTTATACATATGAGCTCTTAATTTTTTTAATTGCGATATGTTTAGTTCTTCAAAAAAATCTATGCTTCTTAGGAATAAAATGTCTTTTTGTAAATCAGTATTAACAAAAATTTTTAAAATTAAATTTTTAATTTTCATAAAAACCTCATAATTGTTTTATTGCTGATATTTTATCAAATTGTATTTATATAAAAAAAGATTAATGATTCTTTTTTAATTTAATCCCAGGTCCAAAACTTTCTTAATTCCGATACAATGTTGTTCCAATCTTGCATGGTAAAAATATAATTACCCAAAATCATTATTGTCATTTCGAGATTATCATATTTTCTGTAAAGATTGGTATCACGAAATCCGTTACGAATATAAAAATCGTGTCTTCGAATTCTTTGTTCTTTGTTGTTGCATTCCTGTTTAGGAGATTCCATATCAAGAACAACATTTTTTTCTTTGTATTTTTCTATTAAATATGTAAGTATCTTTTGACCTTTGCCTTGTCCTCTTAACTCGGGTATTACGGCAAAATACCAAAACCAGTTGAACTTTTTATGAGGAAACAGAATAGTAAAACCGATAAAAGTGTCATCTTCATAATATGCCGTAAAATCAAGTTGCATTTGATCTATAAGGCGAACCAAATCTTCCCATGGAATTTGTTCGTTTTCCGGAAAGGCCGTTTGATAAAGCAATTTTATTTGTTCGTCATTAGCATTAGATTTTGTTATCTGCTTTGTTTTCATTATAAACCTTGCATAAATAAAATATATATTTGATTATACAATTTCAACAGCAGATAATAAAATTATTCCTGTTTAAAATTATAATTGCCTATATCAAGAATCAGTTGTTTATAAATTTTATTATCGTTACCGTTTGTGTTTGGAAAGATTATAACATACTTGTTACCGTTATCATTAAATAACTTTAAAAGATTTTTATGAAAACCGCCGACAACCAAGATATTTACAGTGTTTTGTCTTGTTAAATCTTTAACACTATCAAAAAATACGGTATCTCTTTTAATATTGTTTTCATAATAAGCAGCAAGTTCTTCATTATTTAAAATATCAATTATTTCTTCTTTATTTTTTATATAGTTTGTTTTATTTAATATATCTATAAACTTGTCTTTATTTTTTGTAAATTTATCAAAACTGTCAAAATCTATATTGAGTTTTGCATATTTTTCCGTCAGAAAAATCATTTGACTAATAAAAAAAATATTTTTTTCTTCTTCTGTTTTAAAAATGCTGTTAGAAACATCATTATAAAAAGTTTTTTCTTCATTTAAATATTTGTTTATATCAAAGATATTTACAAAATTATATTTTTGTATCAATATGTCTATATAAGAATAATAATCTTTTTCTTTTTGACTTAAAAATTTGTTTGTGTTTCTGTAACAATATATAAGATTATTTTCTATATCTTGTCCTTTGCAGTCGTCAATAAATTTTGCATAAACATTAAAAGGAGCATAATCTTTCATTTTTTGAGCAAGGTAATTAAAATCCGATGAAAATGATTTTTTATAAGGTTCCAATTTTGTATCACAATTTATAATGTTAATATAATTATAAATTTCAGAATACTTGTTAATATCTATTGGGTATTTGTTTATAATATTTGTTAATTGATTATAATATTTTTTGGAATCTGTCTTTTCTCTGTTAAAAAATAAATTTTCAAAAACAAACATATCTTTGGAATAAAAAGTTTTTTTTAATTTATTTAATTCTTTGTTTGCTTTTCCAAACCTTACAGAGAAAAAATTTTCGTTACGGATAAGAATATATGCTTGTTGTAATGTCTTGGTATATAAAGAAAAATCTTCTATACCGTACAAATCCGTATCCGATGTATAGCAAAAATATTCAGTTCCGCTGACTAAACCTTTGTTTAACATTTTATTTAAAAGTTTTTCTCTTGTACTTTTGTCTATACTTGTAATTGCGGACAAATCAATTTTGCCTTTCGGGGAACCTTCAACAAATATTTTATCGACATTCATTTCGGATTTAATATATTTTATTATGGAATATATATTTTTTTGTGCAAAAGAATCGGAATGTAAATCGTTTATTATTATAATATCCGGATTTTCTTCGTTATTAATGTTTGTTTCAAACACTTTACCGAATGAAACAGGGATATTTTTTATAATTCGGTAACAATTTTGTTCTTGTGTATCTTGTTGTTTAACATCGGAATAACAAGGATTAATAAAAGACAAAAAAAGAAAAATCGTAATTATAAAAACTTTTAAATTAGTCATAAATTTTTCATTAAGCACAAGCAAGAAGATCTTTTATTGTATTTATGTTAATATCATTAGAAATAACATCTCTTCTCGGAGCATTTCTGGTATAGTCACAAATAGGTATTATAGATAAAATTACAGGCTTAGTAAATATATAAGGCTTTACGATAAAAGAACCTATAGACTTAATACCTTTTAACAATATATTTTTTAATCCTAACTGTTTTATTTTGTCTCCTGTAGCTACAATGGAAATAAGAGTTGCTGCGCCCGTAACGGCAATTGCAATAATACCTACAACTGTACTTTCGGTTAGTTTAGTACTTAACATTGCTGCCGATACAGATTGAACTCCCGTTGCAACAAGTATTCCGAGTATTGATTTTAAAGCAAGCCATTGAGGTCTTGCTTTATCAGGTAAAATATCGTGAATATCCATTATTTCAGATACCGAAGATACTCCGTAGAAAAAATTGACAGAAATAAATAATGTTACTAAAAACAATGGATTTGAAGTCATTAAAAATCCTGCGGCAAGAGTTACCATACCGGCAAAGAAGAGTACTCTTGTAACCGGTTTTTGCAACATAGGATTTAATTTTAATGCGAATTTTTTTGAAACTGATTGTAATCCGTTTGCAACAAAATAAATTATTGCAAGATATAATTCCAACATTTGACTATTTGGTATAAGGATACTCATTATGGGTTGTAACAATAATGTTGTTATTGCAAAGAATACACTGTTTACAAGCAAGTTTGTAAGAACAAAAGAAAATGTTTGTTTATCTTTTGCAACGGTTCTCATAGGAACAAAAATCTTTTGAATATAAGATTTTATGCCTTTGAATCCTTTTTCATCGGATTTCATCTCTCTAAATGCCGCTGTTTCTTCGTCATCGTCTTCAATTGTTGTTTCCACAGCTTCTTTATGAGTTTTAAATAATGCACCTGTTGTTACAAAGATATCTATTGCGGCGGCCAAAATAACAACAATATGTTGCCCGATAGTTTCAAAACCTGTTCCCAAGTGTGAGAACAGAACAACTAATCCTCCGCCTACAAGAGAAGAAAAGGCCATTACAACAGAAAAGAATGAATCATTTGCGGTATACTTTTGTTTTATAACATCTCTGTCTTCACCTAATGCTTCCATGGAAGAGTAGAAGAACGGACACAAACTTACCGCAAGACCGGCAACACCGATTGCAGGTAATATTTGCGAAAGAACAACAAAAATCGTTGAATAAGGAACTAAGGCTAACGATATACTTCCCAAAGTGTGGACTATAAGTGAAACAACTACTATAGTTCTTTTAGATACTTTAGATGTTATAAAGCCCGTTATTGCAGACGAAGCAAAAGATATTATTCCCAAAGATGCCGTTAAAGCGGTAAGAAATGCGGCAGTATATCCGGAACCTATAATATATATCATGGCAAATGCTTCCGCCAATTCAAACCC
>JAFXSD010000079.1 GCA_017525905.1 Elusimicrobiota bacterium
AATATTATATTTTTTTTAAAAAGTTAATAATAAAAAATAAATTTTAATATAAATTTTTAATATAAATTTTTAATATAAATTTTAAATATATTTTTGTTAATAATTTAATTATATCAAATAAATAAAATTCTAACAACATAAAAACAAAATTTTATTTTTTTTCACTACTACTACCAGCATTATTAGTCAAATGACTATTACACATTCTATTATAAACCCCAAAGAAAATAAATTGAATTCTTTGCTCGAATTTCGAATCAATTGGGAAAAAAATATCCGTTTTCAATTCCTCATCACTATATCTAGTAACAACATATCTCCCCACTTTTTTTCTTTTAGCTTTTCCATTTGTCGGTTCATCAGGTGTGAAAATAGTAAACGCATTTTGCCCTATAATATTTTTTTCATCTTCGCAACATCCTTTTTCTTTCTTCATTTCCACATATTTAATAATAACTTTATCTTTATCTTCTTCAATTCCCATTTCTTTCAATAACTTTTCCTTTTCTTCTTCTTTTCTTTTATTCGCCTCCTCATTTTTCTTCTCTTTTTCCAACCTTGCTTCTCTCTCATCCAACGATTCATACGCATTGCTATAAAACTCGCTGAAAAACAAACACAAACAGTCGCAGCAATTGCAAAAATGTCTTTTACTACAACTGCAACAATAAACATCTTTTTTTTGATTACTGCAACAAACACACCCGCAGCATGAAAATGTTTTTTTAGGACACTTGCAACAATCGCAATAGCAAGAACACATAGTGTCTTTAGGAACATGCGAACGCATCTCAGGATTTTTTCGATTAGGGTGTAAATTAACTTCAGATACTTCATCATAGTCTCTATCACTAAACGCCCATTCGCAGGGTTTGTTTAAATGACCAACCGGAATTTCAACTACTCTCATTCCATAGCACCATAAACAACATAAATAATTATAATCTTGTTCTTTTTCTTCTGACGCAATTGGTTGACAGACATTGCATGCGATACACTTAAAACAGGTGGTGAAATAGGGGTAGTATGGTGTTTCCATGTTGCATTGGCAACATTCACATTCGCAGCTTGCGATTGGGCTGAATGTATATTCGCAGTTATTTCCGTTTTGGCAGCACACAAATTTTCCGCAGTGAATGTTACAAAATTCACATTCTTTTATTTCTTTTTTTGGCTTTGGTTTTTCGTTGTCGCAGCAATAAAATTCGGAACAACAGTTTGAATCTTCTTTTTTGTTTAAGGGGTTTATTTGATATTGCATTACGTTGCTAGTGTCTTTGAATTGGTAGTTAACCATTCGTTGGTCGGGGTCGTATACCATATCTATGTTTCCCATGTTTGATATATACATTGGAGGGGTGATTAAATTTTCGCAGCAGCATCCGCAGCAACTTTCGAATTTGTCGTAGTTTTTTGAAGCTTGATAGACACTTTGAAACCCGCTGCATAGATTTGATATATCATTTACGTTGTTTGGTTTTTTGAAATTGATGAACATTTG
>JAFXSD010000009.1 GCA_017525905.1 Elusimicrobiota bacterium
AAAAATCCTAACAGCCTAATGTAACGGATTTTTCTTCAAACATGTTCGCACTAAAAAGCTTTTTTTATTTATAGCTTTTTGCTCTAAATTTTTCTGCACTCATAGACGGCTTTAATCATGCTTGTAAACGAAAATTTTAAAATGTCGTTAATTGCCGTTTAGTCGTTGGTTGCCATCAAAGAGTTTCAAAGTTTTTGCTTAGAATAAAGCGTTTGCCGACTGCGGTGTACATAAATGAAAGCGATAGCGGATGGTACATAAAGAAGACAAATGCGAAATTATAAGCAAAAAATAAAACTTGTTTAGCTCAAATTTTGATATTTGACAATAAATATGTATAAAAATATAATAATTAATGGCAAATATACGGGGAAAAAGGAAGAAAATTTTATAAACAGAGGTAGCACAAATGAAAAAATTTTTAATAGCAGTGTTTTTGGCGGCAGCAATTACGGCACCTGTGTTTGCGGCGGAGCAGGGAATAATGGAGTTCGGTGTAAAAGCAGGTCTTCCTCTTACACAACAAACGACATTGGATGGTAACGGTTCCAGAGATTATGATATGAAAACAACAATGTCTGTCGGAGCGGATTTCTTTTACTATGTTGATTACAATATTGCTGTAGGTATCGGAGCGGAACATATTTTTAACAGTAAACTGAAATATGCACCGGACGAACCTAAAGATAAAATCGGATACACGAACATTTTCTTTGAAGTAAAATATAATTTCGATTTTGATGAAGACGGCTATAATAATATTTATCCGATATTTCAATTGGGTTACGGTATATTGCATGGTGATTGGGATCTTCGTGATGATCCTTCCGGTGCGAGCGTTGAAAACGAGAACGGCGTATATTGGGGAATCGGTATGGGTGCAACAATAGCAAGATATTTTATAATGGAATTAATATACAGCTGTAACTACGGAAGTGCGGAGTTTACAGGTTATCCCAAAAATTTTGAATATGATGTAGCAACATACAGATTTAAGTTTAATGTCGGCTTTAAGTTTGACTTTTATTAGAAATTAACAGGATTACATTAATATAAAAAACGGGGAGAAAAAATCTTCCCGTTTTTTTTGATTTTGCATATCAAAAAATGATATCATACATAGATAAATTTATATATTGGAAGGAATAAGAAAATGGCAGAAAATCAAGAACAAAAAAATGAAACTTCACAAGCTACTATAGATACAATAATAGCACAAAGAAAAAATAAAGCAGATACGATGAGAGCAGCAAAAATAGATCCGTATCCGGCAAGAATAAAAATAGACAGCAAAATTGCTCAGGTTAGAGAAAAATACGAATCTTTGCAGAAAGAAGAAATGTCCAAGGATCAGGTTACCGTTGCGGGAAGAATGATGTCAAGAAGAGATATGGGAAAAGCATCCTTTATAGATATTGCCGACGGTACGGGCAGAATACAGGTTTATGTCAGAAAAGATCAGATCGGAGAACAGGATTTTAAAATATTTAAAGAAATGTCCGATTTGTCCGATTTTGTTTTAATAACAGGTGTTCCTTTCAGAACAAGAACAGGCGAACTCAGTTTAAAAGCAGACAAGTTTTCCATAGCAACAAAAGCATTCAGACCGTTACCGGAAAAGTGGCACGGTTTAAAAGATACCGAAACAAGATACAGACAAAGATATTTGGATTTAATTGCCAACCCCGATGTAAAAGAAGTATTCAAGAAAAGAAGTACTATAATTTCTTCTATCAGAAAAAAACTTGAAGAGTTGGGCTTTATCGAAGTTGAAACTCCTATTCTTCAAACACTTGCCGGCGGAGCAAACGCAAAACCTTTTATAACACACCACAATGCTCTTGATATGGACTTGTATATGAGAATTGCACCGGAACTTTTCTTGAAAAGATTGGTTGTCGGCGGAATAGAAAGAGTATTTGAAATAGGAAGAAATTTCAGAAACGAAGGTATAGACAGAAATCATAACCCGGAATTTACAATGATGGAACTTTACCAGGCTTATGCCGACTATAACGATATGATGGACTTAACCGAAGTTTTAATAAAAAATGCTGCAGCTTCCATCGGAGCAACAGATTTAAATCTTAATTTCAGAAGAGCAAAACTTTTCGATTTAATAAAAGAATATACAAACCTTGATTTACTTCAATATGTCGGAACCGGCAAAATGTATGAGCAGGTAAAACATCTTAATCTTGATGTTGCACCGGATGCCGGCGACCAGAAAGTTTTGGATGCCGTATTGGACGAAAAAG
Source organism: Elusimicrobiota bacterium (assembly GCA_017525905.1). Taxonomy (GTDB): domain Bacteria; phylum Elusimicrobiota; class Endomicrobiia; order Endomicrobiales; family Endomicrobiaceae; genus Ruminimicrobiellum. The sequence goes on from JAFXSD010000009.1 coordinate 2,259, forward strand.
TTATACCTAATTTGCAGCAACCTACTTTTGTTATGGATTATCCGGCAATATATTCTCCGTTAACAAAAGTTAATTTCGAACAACCGGAAATTGCCGAAAGATTCGAACTTTATATAAACGGTATGGAAATATGTAATGCTTACTCCGAAATGAACGATCCGCACCTGCAAAAAATAAGATTCCAACAACAAATGGAAGCTAAAGTTCAAGGTGACGAAGAAGCTCAACCTTATGATGCGGATTATATAAATGCTTTGGAACAAGGTCTTCCGCCTACCGGAGGACTTGGTATAGGTATAGACAGATTGGTTATGATATTAACCAAATCGGAATCTATAAGAGAAGTAATATTTTTCCCGACAATGAGACCGGAATGTTAGGATCAGCGGAACTTTTCATCGCTTACAGATACATTAAAGCAAGAAAAAAAGGATTTTTTGCTTTCTTAACTACACTTATAGCTATAGGCGGAACAACGCTCGGTGTATGTGCTTTGGTTATTACTTTGTCTGTAATGACAGGTTTTCAGCAAGATATCAGAACAAAAATTTTGGGAATACAACCTCACATATATTTAACAAGAACCGACGGCGTATTGTTCGATAATTACAGAGAAGTAATGGACCAAATATCCGGTTACGATTATATAAAAGCATCTTCACCTTACATATTCGGACAATCAATAATAAAAAAACAGGGATATACTCAAGGTACCGGTGCATTGGTAAAAGGTATAGATTTTAAAGAAGAAAATAATTTGATGGACTTAAAATCAAAACTTTCGAAAGACAGCATACTGTTGGACAACGAAATAAGCGAGGACGGTATTATTCTCGGAAACGAACTTGCCGATTCCATTCATGCTGAAGTTGACGATTATGTTATTGTGATGTTCCCGAGCCAAATGTCGTCCGTCCCCAAGATGAAAAAATTAAAAATAGAAGCGATATTTCATTCAGGAATGTATGAGTACGATACAACTCTTGCTTATGTTAATTTAAAATCCGCGGACGAAATGTTTTCTTTTGACGGCGGCGTCAGCGGCATAGCAATAAGAACTTCAAGTTTCGATAAAGCAAAAAAATATGCAAAAGATTTACAGGAAAAATTAGGTTATCCGTACAGAGCAAGATCCTGGATAGAAATGAACAAGAATCTTTTTTCCGCATTGAAACTCGAAAAGATTATGATGTTTATAATACTTGCTTTAATCATCATAGTTGCTTCGTTTAACATAATTTCGAACATACTTTTGTTAAGTGTGGAAAAAGCAAAAGAAATAGGGATATTGTCTGCCATGGGCTTTTCAAAACTTGCAATATCCAAAATCTTTTTTTATGAAGGGATTATTGTGGGAACCGTGGGAACGGTATTGGGGTTGGCATTGGGAATATTCATAAGTTACGGTCTTAAAAATTTTGAAATATTTAAACTTCCCAAAGGTGTGTATTATGTTGACAGGTTGCCTGTTATGATAATACCTGCCGATATATGTTTGGTTGCATTGTGTGCATTTGCGATAACTGTAATTGCAGGATTATATCCGGCATATCAGGTATCGAAGTTGGAACCTTTGGAAGCGATAAGATACAACTAAAATTTTGCAAAGCAAAATTTTGAGGGATAGAGGACTGGAGGAACAGAGGTATAGAAAAATATAGTAGGAATTTTAGTTATCCATACTTCTATACATCCATACCTCCATACATCTGGATAAAATGAAAATTGAAACGAAAGATTTAATTAAAAACTATATTGTACCTAAATCCGGAGAAGTAAAAGTTCTCAAGGGGATAGATTTATTAATAAATTCCGGTGAAAAAGTTGCTTTGATGGGACCGTCGGGTGCAGGTAAAAGTACACTTATTCACATTTTGGGACTTATGGATAAACCTACGTCAGGTAAAGTTTTAATTGATGATAAAGATATAACTTCTTTTAGTCCCGCAAAACTTGCAAAAATGAGAAAAGAAAATATCGGTTTTGTTTTTCAGTTTCATTATTTGTTGGCGGATTTTACCGTTATGGAAAACATTTTGATGCCGGTATGGGACAAAAGGAAAGAAAAAAAAGAATATGCATTAAATATGCTTGAAACGATGGGTTTAACAGACAGAGCAAATCATATGCCGAACGAACTGTCCGGCGGGGAACAACAGCGAGTGGCCCTTGCAAGGGCATTGATTAATAATCCTAAAATACTTTTTGCCGATGAACCTACAGGCAATTTAGACAGGCAGACAGGCGAAAAAATAGAAAATTTGATGTTTGAAATGTGCAGTAAATTAAAAACAACGTTGCTGGTTGTTACTCACAGCCAGGAACTTGCAAACTTGGCAGACAGACAAATAAAAATTGTGGATGGAAAAATCTGCTGAAAATTGCAAAGAGATTCCAAAAGATATATTATTATACAAATATATATAAATAATAAATATTAATACTAAAACAATAGGAGAGTGGCCAAATGAAGATTTATCTAAACGGAAAATTTGTAAACAAAGAAGATGCAGTAGTATCGGTTTTTGATCACGGTGTTCTTTACGGAGATGGAGTATTTGAAGGTATAAGAGCATATAACGGAAGAGTGTTCAGATGCAAAGAACATATCGACAGACTTTATGACAGTGCAAAAGCTATAGCACTTGATATCGGTATGACAAAAAAAGAAATGACCAATGCATTATTGGATACATTGGCAATAAATAAATTGGATGACGCTTATATAAGACTCGTTGTTACAAGAGGAGCAGGAGATTTGGGATTGGATCCTGCAAATTGCGGAAAACCCACCGTATTTATCATTGCAGACAAAATTTCTTTGTATCCGGAAACATTATATAAAAACGGTCTTGCTGTTATTACAGTATGCACAAGAAGAAATTCACCGGATGCATTAAGTCCCAACATTAAATCATTGAACTATTTAAATAACATAATGGCAAAAATGGAAGCAAAAAGAGCAGGCGTTTTGGAAGCAATTATGTTAAACAGAGAAGGATATGTTGTTGAATGCAGCGGAGACAATATTTTCATAGTTAAAAACGGAATCGTTTTCACTCCTCCCGCATCAGCAGGTGCATTGAAAGGTGTTACAAGAAATACTTCAATAGAACTTTTAAAGAATAAATTAAAATTGGATGTAAGAGAAGCAATGATTGCTCCTTACGATTTGTATACCGCTGATGAATGTTTCTTAACCGGAACAGCTGCGGAAGCAATACCTGTAGTAAAAGTTGACGGAAGAGAAATCGGTGACGGAAAACCCGGTAAAATATTCCCTAAACTCTTGAAAGAATTTAAAGCATTAACAAGATCTACGGGAGAACCTATAAGAAGAAAAAAATAAAAATACAATTTGAATGTGGAAGACATTAAGATATGTTTTATATTTTACAATTTTAATTTCCGTATTTTCTGTTACATATAATTTCAGAGAATATTGTTATGTCCCATACATTCAAAAAGTTGTCAGTAAAGTAGATTCTAATATAAAATTCAGGACTTTTTCCGTAAAGTTTCCGTTTAAGTTAATATTACACGATGTGGAATACGGCGGTAAACTTTTTATAAACAAAACAGAATTGAGATTTGAGCCGAATATATTTTTCCAAAATATAAAATCGCCGCTCAAATCTCTTTCTTTTGTTAAGATAAATAAAATAACTTATGTGGATGAAAGAAAAGAAAAAATATCTCCTCACGAAGAAAAAACCGCATTTCAAAAAATCAAAATAAACTTTTTTACGAAATTACTTTCTTTATTTAATGTAAATTGCGAAGTGGACAGAGTTGATGCCCTTATAAAAAATAAAGTTATAAGAATGAGAGATGTAAATTTTACATTAAACAAAGAAATAGATTTCGGAGCCGAAATATTTTATTCCAAAATTAAAATGAAAACCAAAGGGAATTTGAAGTTGGACGGCACATATATAACAAGCGATTTCTATTCCGAAACGGACGGATCCGTAAAATCCAAATTCGAATTGTTCGGTAATTATAATCTGTTCGATGATAGTTTTGAATATAAAATAGATACCAAAGAATTGTTTGTGAACAAAATGGAGTTGGGCGACATAACAACAAACATAAAAAAAGATACAAATTCGTTTACGGTAGATTCTTTAGGTGACAATGTCAAAGCTTTCCTTAAAGCCGATGATTTGAATTTTGACGTTTGGAATTCCACGGGTACAATAAATTTAAGAGACAGCAGCGATGTGCTGAACACAAAAATAAGTTTTTCTTCCGATTTTCACGACGAGAAATTGGATTTAAATATCGATGCAAAAGATTTTACCGTTTTCGGGAACAATTTCGGTAACATGAGTTTTACGGTAAACAACACTTCGGATGATAATTTAAAAGTGTACGGTTACCACAATTCCGGTAACAGTTTTGAAAGTTTAATAAAAAAAGACGGCAGTTATTATGCCGATGTTTATAACAACAAAAAGAAAGTCGGATATGTGTCGGGAAATTACGAAACGGAAGATATTTCGGTGGATATAAAGAATGTTCCGATAAAGAAGTTGCCGTTTTTGGAAAAGATTAAAACAATAAGAGGAACGGTTTCTTTAAACGGCAGCATGAACAGTAAAAGCGGAACAATTTATTTAACGGCTAATCAGGTTGCCTCGAAAAATTTAAAGAATTTTGATGTGTTGGGTAAATTGTATAAACAGGATTATAAATGGTTTGCGGAAATTAAAACAAAAGATAAAAAAATAGAAATAGATTCTTTCTACGAAACAAAAACAAATAACGGAGTATCCGTCCGCTATAAAGGCGTCGATTCAAATAATGTTTTGCAAATTTTAGGTATGAAAAATCCTCCTGTTACCGGTAAAGCTACGGGGTCCATAATATATTCCGCAAATAATAACACAACAACTGTTAATATGGATTTACAAAAAGGAACTTTGCTTGATAACAAATATAACAGTTGGAACATTTCCGGTGATTATTCAAACAAGCAGATAAATATTTCCACGTTCACATTTAAAGGACCGCAAACAAATATTACCGCAAAATCATTTATAGATTTTTCAAGTAAAGATTCAAACTCTTACTTTACTACATCAATTAAAAATTTCAAAGTAAAAGGTATAAATATAAATTATGATTTAACGGTTAACGGAAAACTTGCCGATGATAATAAAATAATCGGTAAAGTGTTTGCCAGCAAATTTGAAGTAGGCAAAATAAGTCTCGTACACAGAGCCCTTATGGAACTTACCAAAGAAAAAATAATTTTAAAAAGATTTAATAACGAGAACGGTTTGTCCGGACAAATAGAATATGAGTTTGCAACCGGAAATATATCTTCCACACTTAAAAACACCCAATCAAAATTAACACAATATTATTCCGATGCAAAAGGAATATTGTCTTCGGAAACAAACATTTCGGGAAATATTAAAAATCCGACAATTCTTGTTAATGCTAAAGTGGAAAAAGGACTTTATAACGGATTGAATTTTAATTTTGATACAAAAGTTTCTTACAAAAACAAGAAAATGAATTTAACGAAATTTCTTATAACTGCCGGTACCGGAAACAAAGCCAGAATAACGGGTTCCGGAATTTTAGATGAAAACAATACCGATATGAAAGTTGAATTTAAAGATGTTTCGGAACAAATAATCAACAAATATTTCGGTTTCAGAACACCGTTGAAAGGTGCTTTTTACGGAAACGGAACGGTTACCGGAAAATTAAAGAATTTAAAGTATGTGTTGAACCTTTATGCGGACAGTATGTTTGTAAAAAATTTAAAATTTAATTCTTTTGCTTCAAAACTTACGGCACAAAACAAAGTGCTGTCAATAGAAGATGCAAAAGTAAAACTTTCCGACAGCGAAATGAAAATCTTGTCGGCAAATTTTGATATTAACACATTGAAGTATAATTCGGAATTGAAATTTGTTAATACTCATTTGGGGCCTTTCGATATTTTCGGTAATATAAAAATAGACGGAAAAATGACAAAACAAAAAGAAAAAAGAAGTTATGTTTATAACGGAGATATAAATTTCAAAAATCTTTGGCTTAATGAAGAAAGAGTGGATTCCATACTTTTACACTATGTTGTTGCCGACAAAAATTTTGAATTTAAAACGGAAGATACGGACAAACTTAAACTTTTCGGTAAAGTATTGTTTAAAGATTATCCCAAAGTTGCATTTGAAAATGTTTCCGTAAATTACGAAGACCAAGCTTACAATTTAAACGGATATATATTATCCGACAATATTGATATAAATATGACGGGACGAAAATTGGATTCAACGGTATTAACGAATTTGTTTAATCTTCCCGTAAATTTGACCGGAGCATTGAATTTGAATTTGAAAGCCCGGGGAGCAATTTCCGATCCTGTTATAAATTTAACAATCGATTCTTCAAACGGTTCTTGTTACAATGTTCCGTTCGATGTATGTAACATAGCCGTAGATGTTAAAAATAATAATCTTAATATAAGCAAATTCAATATAAAAAAGTCCGGGAAATACAGTTTGGTGGTTGACGGATTTTTCCCTTTTTGGCTTGATTCCAAACTAAGGGAAACATTGATGACCAAAGAGGTTAAGGTTCATTATAAATTGGATGACAGTAATTTGTATATACTTAAAAATTTCGCGAACAATACTGTTTCTGCTAAAAAAGGCTCGTTAAAAGTGGAGGGTAATCTTACCGGTATACGAAGAAATATTTCCAGTGTGGGCAAAATTACCATGGAAGGAACGGATATAAAAACCGAATCTTACATTAACAAAATTAAAGATTTGGATATAAAAATTGTATGGGACGACAATTTATTTAAAATAGATACGGCAAAAGCAAAAGCCGGTTCCGGCGTTATAGAAGCAAAAGGTTTCGTAAGGTTGCAGGGAATAAATCCCGTAATATATGATTTGAATTTGTTTACTTCAAAAAAAGGTGTTCCCGTTGTTGTAAAAGCTTTACCTATACCTACATCAGGCGTTTTTAAAATGGAATCGAGCAGTTTCGCAAATTATACTAAAGGCGTTCCCGTATTTGATTTTAAATTAAAAGGAACTCCGAACGACTTAAAACTTACCGGTTGGGCAGAACTTGAAAACACAAGATTCTGTTATCCTTCTCCCGTAAAAGGAGAAAGAGTGGAAATACCGGATTTTGTGTCCGACATGTTTAAAAATTTACAAATAGACATAGATTTAAAAACCGCCGCAAATACGAATTTCGAAAACACTTTTTTAAATGTGTTGTTAAAAGGTTCCATAAATCTTAAAGGCAGTTTGGATAAAATTCTTGCCAACGGCGTGGTTACTTCCGATAACGGTATATTTTCTTATATGGGGAACGATTTTGATATTATAAGTTCGAAAATAGAAATAATAAACAATGCACTTTTTGTTACCGCCGAAGGAGAATCGGAAGTTTATTCATCCGGAGACAGTGCTGCCGAAGTTATTAAAGTTTATGTGGACAGGTCCAGTATGGATAATATCAAAACAAGATTTGCTTCCAAAAACGATCCTACCATGGATTCCAAAAAAGCTCTTGCAAGACTTACAAAAACCGATCCAGAACAAACAAATACTTTTGATACAAGCACGGACTTTTTGGTTAAACAACAAGCAATAAGAATGTTTAGTTCAAATATTGCCACACCTTTGGCAAATACCGTTCTTAAGAAAACAGGTATTATAGATAATGTAAGACTTGGTTTTGTAAATCAGGATGTTTTGCAAATAGATTCAAAAGAAGAAGCGTCCATGGCGGAACTTTTATACGGAATGAAATATTCCGTTGAAAAAAATATTAACAGATTGCTGCAGGTGGGATATTCTGTAACTTTCGATAAAGTTCAAAAAGAAATAGATTTGAAACAGGCTTTGGAAATGTCGCTTAAGTTAAACAGGAATTTATATTTAAAAGGCAGTTACGGACTGAATTCAAATGATCCGAACTATGAACCGGAAAAAAGATTTATGATAGAGCAAAGGTTAAGGTTTTAAATTATGTTGGGTTTATATGTACATATACCGTTTTGTAAAAGGAAATGTTTTTATTGCGATTTCGTTTCCGTGCCTTATGTTGAAAACTTGGCGGATAACTATTTAAAAGCGTTGGAACTGGAAGCAAAAAAATATAAAGGTGCAACGATAGATACTATTTATATCGGAGGGGGAACGCCGTCCACATTATCCATACCTCAACAAAAAAAGTTGGCACAGATAATAAACTCCAATTTTAATGTTTCGTTTTGTAAAGAAATAACGGTGGAATTAAATCCCGAATCAACAACAAAAGAGAAATTAAAACTTTTGTTTGATGCCCGTGTAACAAGATTAAGTTTAGGGTTGCAAAGTATATACGACCAAAGTTTAACCGTGTTGGGAAGATTACATAATTACGAAAAGTTCAAACAAGTTTATTATTGTGCAAAAGAAACCGGTTTTAATAATATCAATATGGATTTGATGTACGGGATACCGAACCAAACTTTAAGCAGTTGGAAAAAGACATTAAAAGAAGTTTTAAAACTTGAATCGCAGCATATATCATTGTATCCGTTAACGGTGGAACCGAACACTCCTTTTTATAAGAAAAAGGTTGAACCGAACACGGAACTGCAGGCGGAAATGTACGATTTTGCATGCTCTTTCTTGAAAGAAAACGGATTCGAACATTATGAAATTTCGAATTGGGCAAGAGAAAAAAAATATTCGTTACATAACAAATTGTATTGGCGAAACAAAGAGTATATAGGGCTTGGCACAAGTGCTTCATCTTACTATAAAAGGTACAGATACAAAAATAATACCAATGTAATAAAATATATTGAAAATCTTTTCAGCGGTAAAAATATCGTTATAGAAAAAGAATTTATAAACGATGAATTGTATAATAAAGAAAAAATAATGTTGGGGTTAAGACTTTCCGAAGGTGTGGATATAAAATATTTTGAAAACAGTAAAGATATTCTGAACAAGTATGTTGCCGACGGTATGTTGGTGATTGAAAAAGACAGAGTTCGATTTACACAGAAAGCTTTGTTTGTTTCAAATTCTGTTCTTGCCGATTTTATTTAAGTTTTATATTTGCTAATATTAATAAAATGAACAAATATTTAAAAAGTTTATTAATAATTTCAGGTTTAATTATAGTTATATACGGTCTGTTCTTTGCGGACGGTTGGATAAAAGGTAATTTTCATGTTATAACGGAAAATGCCGCTTATCGTTCCAGACAGCTTGATAAGAATTTATTGAAACATTATGTAAACAAGTACGGTATTAAATCCGTCATTAATCTCAGAGGCGCTGAACCCGGAAAAGACTGGTATGATGACGAAATTGAAGTATGTGATACTTACGGTGTAAATCATTACGATTTGGATATGGCTATGGACAAAGAACCTACGGATGAACAGATACAAACTTTGTTAACTTTTTTCAAAACCGCACCGCGTCCCGTTTTCATACATTGTTTGGGCGGTTCGGACAGAACCGGTCTCGCCGCAACTTTGTGGAAAATAGTTATAGATAAAGAAGATAAGAAAAAAGCGGCCAAGCACATGTTGTTTTATTACGGACATATGCCTTTCGGTAAAGCAAGAGTTTTGGATAAGTGGCTTTGGTCAACGGAAATAGATTCCGAAAACAAAATAATAAAGATTGACAATACGGAAGATGATCTTAAAGAGGCAATATAAAAGCCGTAACATTTCTATATATGTTGAACCGATATAACTAACCTAAATACTTCAAAATTTGTTATAATCATTATTCGGCATTTGTTTCATTTTGCCGTTGTCGGCAATGCAAGAGTTTCTGAATTTTTACTTTTAATGAAACTTTTGATAGCTGTTTTCGGTGTTGTTTGCGTTCAAAAACTTTTAAGATTTTAAATTTTGCTGTTGCCGTTTCTTTGCAAAACAAGAGTTTTCAAGTTTTTACTCATAATGAAGCATTTTACGACTGCAGTGTACTGAAATGAAAGCGGAGCGAGTGGTACATAAAGAAGGCAAATGCAAAATTAGGAGTAAAAAATTAAACTCGCTTAGCAAAATAAAAAAAGGACTTTTTTATGGAGAATATAATTAAGATAAGAGGTGCTCGTCAGCACAACTTAAAAAATATAGATATCGATATCCCGAAAAACAAACTTGTTGTTGTTACGGGCCTTTCCGGTTCGGGAAAATCTTCGCTTGCGTTTAATACCATATATGCGGAAGGACAAAGAAGATATGTTGAATCCTTATCCGCCTATGCAAGACAATTTTTAGACCTTATGGATAAACCCGATGTTGATATTATTGAAGGCCTTTCGCCGGCAATATCAATAGAACAAAAAAATCCGTCACATAATCCGAGATCTATTGTAGGAACGGTAACCGAAATTTACGATTATTTAAGGTTGTTATATGCAAGAATAGGTGTTGCACATTGTCCTAAATGCGGTAAAAAAGTTACTCCGCAAAGTTCGCAACAAATTATTGATGATGTTATGAAACTTGATGAAGGAACAATGATATATATTCTTGCTCCGCTTGTAAAAAGTAAAATAGGAACATACGAAGAACTTTTTTCAAGATTATTAAAAGACGGTTTTGCAAGAGTAAGAGTAGATAAAAAAATTTATAATCTTGATGAAACAATAAAATTGGACAGATATAAAAAACATAACATAGACTTGTTGATAGACAGAATAAAAGTATCCGAACAGGCACATACGAGAATAGCGGATTCCATAGAAACCACATTAAAACAGGCAAGAGGTCTTGTAACCGTTGCGGTAGTTAACGAAAACAAAGATATAAAAGAAGAGAAAACTTACAGTGAACATTATGCATGTATAGATTGCGGTATAAATATATCCGAAATAGAACCGAGACTTTTTTCTTTTAATACTCCGCACGGAGCATGTCCCGATTGTTCAGGTATAGGAGAAAAAAGCGAAATAGATCCCGATTTGATTGTTCCCGACAAAACAAGAACGGTTAATCAGGGAGCATTACAAGCATGGTCCGAACCGGTAACTACAAGAACTCACAGATGGAAAGGTGCATGGTCCGGATATTATTACGAACTTATAACCGATGCATGCAAAAGAAACAGAATTCCCATGAACAGACCGTGGAAAGATTTAACATCCAAGCAACAGGAAGTTTTGTTATACGGTGACGGGGAATTTGAAGGTGTTATTATCAACATGCAAAGAAGATACAGTGAAACCGAATCCGATTTTGTAAGAACCGAAATATTTTCAAAATATATGTCTACAAAAACTTGTCCTACATGTCACGGTAAAAGATTAAAAAAAGAAGCATTGTCCGTACTTGTAAACGATAAATCCATTATGGATATAACGGCAATGTCGGTGGAACAAGCGGTAAAATTTTTCGATAATATAAAACTCACCGAAAAAGAAAAAACAATATCAAAAATTATTTTAAAAGAAATAAAAGCAAGATTAAACTTTTTAAATAATGTGGGCTTGTCATATTTAAGTTTGGACAGGCAAAGTTCAACACTTTCCGGCGGAGAAGCACAAAGAATACATCTTGCAACACAAATAGGTTCCGGTCTTACGGGAGTTCTTTATGTGTTGGATGAACCGTCAATAGGTCTCCATCAAAGAGACAACACAATGTTGTTAAAAACATTGACCACGTTAAGAGATTTAGGCAACACTTTAATAGTTGTTGAACATGATGAAGATACAATGAGAACCGCGGATTATTTAATAGATTTAGGCCCCGGTGCGGGAGTTCACGGAGGCGAAATTGTTGCCAGCGGAACGCCGAAAGAAGTTATGAAAGTCAAAAATTCCGTTACGGCACAATATCTTAACGGTAAACTTTCAATACCCATACCGAAAAGAAAAAAAACCAACGGTAAATGGTTATCGATAAAAGGCGCAAGCCAGTTCAATTTAAAAAATATTAATGTTGATATTCCTTTAGGCTTGTTTGTTTGTGTAACCGGAGTTTCCGGTTCGGGAAAATCCACTTTGGTTCATGAAATTTTGTATAAATCTCTTGCACAAAAATTTTACAGAGCAAAAGAAGTTCCCGGGAAAAATAAGGGTATAGAAGGTCTTGAAAATATAGATAAAGTTGTTATTGTTGATCAGTCGCCTATCGGAAGAACACCCCGTTCCAATCCCGTAACATATACCGGAGCATTTTCTTTAATAAGAGATTTGTTTGCGCAAACTCCTCAAGCCAAAGCAAGAGGTTATATGCCGGGCAGATTTTCGTTTAATGTTAAAGGGGGAAGATGCGAAAATTGTCAGGGTGACGGAACGTTGCAAATAGAAATGCAGTTCCTGCCGGACATTTTTGTTAAGTGCGATGTTTGCGGCGGAAGAAGATTTAACGAAGAAACATTGCAAATAAAATATAAAGGTAAAAATATAGACGAAGTTTTAAATATGACTGTTGAAGAAAGTGTAAAGTTTTTTGAAAATATTCCTAAACTGCACAAGATATTGTCTACATTAAACGATGTCGGGTTGGGATATATCAAAATAGGTCAATCTTCAACAACACTTTCCGGCGGAGAAGCACAAAGAATAAAACTTGCGACGGAACTTTCAAGAAGATCCACGGGAAGAACACTTTATATTCTTGATGAACCTACAACAGGCTTGCATTTTGCCGATATCGCAAAACTGCTTGATGTTTTACATAAGTTGGTCTATGCGGGAAACACCGTGCTTGTTATAGAACACAATTTGGATGTTATTAAAACGGCAGACTGGATTATAGACTTGGGACCGGAAGGCGGTGCGGGCGGCGGTAAAGTTATAGCTTGCGGTACACCGGAAAAAGTTATGACAGCGGAAAAATCTTATACGGGACAATTTTTAAGAAAACATATTTACGGAAAACGGAAAGGAAACTAAAACCATTTCTTCTTTTTCATGTAAAGTATAATTCCGAACGTGGAAACAAGTATCAAAAATAAAGCAAAAAACCAAGTTCCCGTTTCACCCAAAATTTTCATTTCAGGGAAAGCAACATTCATACCGTAATAACTTGCGAATATAAGTATCGGTAAAAATATAGTTGCTATTATACTTAAGAATTTCATTGTTTCATTTAATTTCAATGTTATGGATGACATATAAATTGTTATTAAAGAGCTTATCATTTGAGAATTATAATTTATAGTTTTATTTAAACTGCTGAGTTGGTCGGTAATATCTCTGAAATATGCGGAATAAGACTCTCTTATATATTCATTGTTTTCTCTCGCAAAGAAAGAGTATACGTTTTTTTGAGGATCCGCAATCTTTCTCATGGAAAGAAGAACTTTCTTTAAATCAAGTATTTGTTCCATATCGTTTGGATGCGGATCTTCCAAAACTTTGTCTTCAAGTAAATCTATTTTATCACTTATTTTTTCCATTGTGTGTTCCAGGTTATCTACAACCTTTGATAAAAGTTTATACAACAATGTTTCCATGCTTTTCAGCTCGATTTGCGGTTTTAACATTGCTTTATGCATTAAAGTATCCAAAAATTCAAGTTCTTCAGTATGTGCGGTAACAATAAGATTTGATGACAAAAATATATCAAGCTCATACATGGACTCATCAAATTCAGCCAAGTTCATGGTCTTTAATCTGATACCGTGAGTATTTACAAATAAGTAGTTATCGAATTCTTCCACTTTAGGGTTATATAACGGGAACAAACAGTCTTCAACGGAAAGTTCGTGAAATTTAAATGTGTCGGTAAGAAGAGCTATTTCATCAGTGGACAAATCGCCTTTTTCCAAAGTAATATCGACCCACAACAAAGTAGGATTTGTGTGGAAAATTTTGTTAATATTTTCGATACTTTCTTCTTGTTGGCATACACCGTTGTTTATGTAAATAGATTTTATCATACTGCTAACCCTGACACATTTAATATATAACAAAAAAATTTTACAAAATAAAACTATTTAAGTAAAGACAAAAATGTGTAAGTGTATCAGATTATATTCTCTTGAAACGGATTGCCGGTTATAAATATAATTTAATACTCTACGGTAAATGAGGAATATGAATATCTGTTCAAATCGTCCGCGGCAACAATATTATGGTTGCCGCTTGAAGCAGTTATTAAAATAGTTTCATCTTTTTTGCTGCTGCCGACGAAATTACCGTCAACAAACCAATAAACCTTGTCCGAATCGGCATCAATATCGGCTTTTAAAGGAATAATTTTATTTTCGGGTTCTATTTTATAAATAACATCTTTTAAAGGCAAAAATATTTTCGGAGGATTTCCGGATAACGTTATATCTTGTAATTTTATATCAGGCATATATCTGGGCGGAAGTTTTTTCTTTATGCCCGCTTTTTCAAATAAAGTTAAAATATCCGAAGGCCAAAACTCGTATACTTCATAATGAGTTTTTCCTTTGACTTCAAAATTTGTCCTGAGTCCCGTTTTATTGTCTATCAAAATGTTTCTGTGAATATCACATAAATTCAGCGGGGATACGGCAGGTATAAAATAACAGTCTTTGGTTTTGGGACAGAATTTATTTGCAAGCGCTCCGCTTACGGAACAAACTTTTATTGTTTTTACGTTCAAATCTTTTCTGTCCGGTTCAAAAAAGTTTTCGTTTTTCTTGTATGATACGACTGTTCTTAGAAGTTCAAAAAACAAGTTTCCGGCCGCCGTTCTTCCCCAAAAATTCGGATTTCCTTCTCCGGAAAAGTTGCCTACCCATACAACCAACACATAATCGCCAAATACACCTGCGGACCAGGCATCTTTAAAACAGTACGATGTTCCTGTTTTCCATGCAACTTTTACTTTATTACCGTATTTATCCGTTATATTAAAATTGGGTGGGACAGGATTATGAGTTAACATATCAAACAAAACAAAAGCCGTTTCTTTTGAAAATATTGTTTTATTATTTTTTGCGGTGTTTTCTGTTTGGTTATCGACGGTATATATTATTTCTTTTACTGTGCCGCCGTTCAAAATTGCCGAATAAAGTTTTGCAATTTCTTCGACGGAAATATCTATTGTCCCTATTGCCGCACTTACACCGTAATGTTCTGCGGATTTAAGTTTTGTTACTCCTGCGGTTTTAAGAAGATTTAAAAAAGGTTCGATGCCTATATCCTGTAAAAGTTTTATTGCCGGTATGTTCCTGCTGTTAATTAAAGCATCTTGAGCAAAAACAGGTCCGTAAAATTGTCTGTCTGAATTTTCCGGTGCATAAATAGAAAAATATTGAAGAGTATCTTTTAATAAAGTCGCGGGGTAAATAAGTCCGTTTTCCAATGCCAAACCGTAAATGAAAGTTTTTAAAACAGATCCGGCCATTCTTTTAGCTCTTGTTCCGTCTATTTGCCCTAAAATGTCATTGTTTAAAAAATCCGCGGAACCAACCGCGGCTTCTGCCTGCATTGTTTTTGCATTTAACAAAAATGCTGAAGCATTTTTTATACCGAGATGATTATTTCTGTCAACATATTTTTTTATTTGATATTCAAACAATGTTTGAAGATTTAAATCTATTGTTGTATAAATTTCATTTTTGTTTATTTGTGAATTCAAATAGTTTACGATATGCGGAGTATAAAAAGGCAACTCTTTAGGCGTTTTTATATTCATCGGCATATCAAAAAAATGTTCTTTGTTTTTTGTTTCGGGGTATTTTTCTTTCCATTTGTTATATAATATTTTTCGTGCGGTTTTCATTTTTTCAAAACCGCTTTTTAATGAAGGTCTTCTAATGTTCGGATTTTGAGGAATTACGGCAAGTGTAAGTTGTTCGTGCAGTTCCAAATCGTTTAATCTTTTATTGAAATAGACTAATGAAGCGGCACCTATTCCTTCGATATTATAACCGTAAGGGGCTATATTAAAATATGCTTCTAAAATATCTTTTTTTGAATATCTCATTTCCAACCATAAAGCCGACAGTATTTGTCTGATTTTTCCTTTAACGGTTTTTGTGTTTAAATTGTATAGAATTCTTACGGTTTGCATCGTAATTGTGGAACCGCCCTGTTTTCCGTTTTTTGTTATAAACGTACTTATCACCGCTCTTAAAAGAGAAAACGGGTTTATTCCGATATGGTAATAAAAATTTTTATCTTCATACATCAAAACAGCTTTCTGAATTTGGACGGGTATTTCATTTAAAGGATAAAAGATTCTGTACTTGTCATCGTAAGAAACAGTAATTCTCAGAAGTTTGCCGTCAACGGAAAAGAACGATTTTGAAAATGTATAGTCGTTTAAAATCTTTTCCCGCGGAAAGAATCTTATGCTTAAAACAATCACCGAACATACCACCGTAAATATGATGATATGTTCGGCATATTTTTTTAAAAAGTTTAACATGATATCTTTTACTTCCGTGGATTTACCTTAAATATATTATCTTTTGAAACGGCATATTTTTTAACATCGTATAAATGATTTGCCTCAACAGCCGGTTGCACAAAAACACCCGAAGAAACGGCCTTTGTTTTATAAGTAAATTCTTTTGCATTGCCTTCCGCGGATGTATAAATTAAAATTCTGTCTTCTCTTATATCAAAACTGTCAAATGCTCCTTCCAAGCTGCCCGGTATAATATTTAATCCTCCCGGTAACAAATCGGTTACGGCAATGTTTTCCAAATGTTTATCATCGGTTGTTTTAACAGTTATTTTAACGGTAACTTCATCTCCCAATTCCGCCGTATTCGTTTCATTACCGTCTTTATTTAAATACTTTTTATCAATTTTAAGGCCTTCGGATACATTTTGTTTTTTATCTTTAAAAAATCCCTGTTGAGTTATTGTATAAAATAAACCCAAGTTTCCCGCAGAATTTGATTTTAATTGTATATCCTTGGAGTCAGCCGGAATTGCAGCCTGCATAAAACCTGATTTGTTTTTTGTTGTTTCGGCTTTTTTCCCGTCAATAAATATTTCAATGTTTTCATCCTTATACTCATTTGCTTTTGAATAAGATGCCACCGCCAAAATTGTCTTTGCCGAGCTTAAGGTATTATAATCTTTATTTATTATATTGTCCGCCGTATTTTGTATCATATCCGTAACATTTGAATTGTTTAAAAGTTCCGGGAAATGATTCGATATTAAATAAATATAAGTCATGTTTCTTATGGAAGAAGAATCGTAATCCGAATAATAATTCACTCCTTTTTCCGTCTCAAATTTTTTTATTATTTCTTCGGCTCTGTCTTTATTCTGTAAAAGTTTATAGGTGGAAGCAATATACGCACCGTGTATGGTCTTTGTCCAATCTTTAACATTGTCCTCAAAATAACTTTCCAATTTGGATAACTGCCCGGTAAAAGATTCCGAATTTCTTGCCAAAAGATAAAGAGCTTTTGCCTGTAAACCGGCTTCATATTCGTTTGCGGGATACTTAACGAAATTTCTTGTCCAATCCAGCAGTTTTCTAAACATCGTTTCCGGAACATTGTAACCTGAATTTTTTGCATCGGTAAGAAATTGCAAAACATAAAGAGATGTGTCGTCGCTTATATAATTACTGTCTTGCCATGAAGAAAAACCTCCGTTAAACTTTTGTCTTGCACCGAGTTTTTCAATGTAACGGTTAAAAATTGTTTGGCTTTCTTTTGTAAGACCGTACAATACAACAGAAGGATAAGTTTGACTTGTAATCTGTTCCGTACAGCCGTGAGGAAACTTTTCCAAATAATTTTCAAGGCCCAAAGCCATAACCAAAGGATTATTTGATACGACAATATTCTTGTTTGCAAATTCGTTGTAGCTGTCAATATTTTTAAAATTATTCACTTTAAAACTTTCGCTTTTATCTTTACCGGTAACAATATCGGTCGCATAAATACCTGCGGGGCGAATACTTAATGTTGCGGAAATTTTTGATTTGTCATCGGAAATTTTATCATTTACGGAAAAATCGATTGTTGCATTACCGAGCTTATCAAGTGCTTTAACTTTAAAACTTACTGTATCCTCATTACCGTTTTCTATTATGATATTTTTGTTTTTTTCTTCCGTTACTTTCAAATTATCCGAAACGGAAATGTTTACGGTTAAATCGGCTTTTTTCAAATCTTGTTTACTGTTTGCAATTTTTAAAGTAACATCAAACATATCGGAAGGTGCGGCAACGAGAGGTGCACCCGCTGATAAAACGATAGGAGCTCTTACAACAACCGATTTCTCGTTGCTGCCGAAAGAAAAATTTTCACCTACCGCAATACACATAATTCTTAAACTGCCGTTAAAATAATCCGGAACTTTATATGTGTAAGTTTTTGAAATTTTGTCGCTGTTAATTATTCCGGACCAAAAAACCGCGGGAGCTTGTACTTTTCTTTTAAAAGGATTAAGACCGGCATTTAAAAGAGCTTCGGCATCATAAGCTCCGTCTCCGCCTATACCGTAAACTTCTTTTATTACCGAAAATTCCGGCAGGAACAAATCTAAAGTTTGATAAGAGTTTACATCAAGTGCCGGTTTTCTGGAAAAATATGATAAAGGATTCGGAGTTTTATATTTTGCATATTGTAATATTCCTTCATCCACACCGTAAAGAATTATTTTTGCGGGCTTTGATGTGGAATATCCTATCTTTAAATCAGTTCCTGGTTTTACCGTTTCGGGAACGGTTATTTCCGGCTTTACTTCTTTTGTTGTGTCGGACAAAATTTTAAAATATTTCAAAGCATAACTGTGCGGATTTAAGAAGATTTCTTTTGCATTTTTATCTTTTAAAACGGAAATATTTAAATATGCCCCGTCGGAAATATTTTGGGGAACAGTTATTTTTAGAAGTTTACTGTTTGTGTCCATTGTAAACCATTTATATGCATGAACTTTATCGCTTTCGATGGTAACCAACCCTATGCCTTTGAAAGGAGATGTAACATTAAACTCCAATTCTTCACCGGCTTTTACCGCATCTTTTCTCAAATTGATAAGTAATTCGGAATTTTTTTCGAGCTGGTATCCCAAAGTGGCTCCGCCTACAACAACATATTCCAAACTCAGAAGTTTGTTGTTGTTTTCATCAATAATTTCAACCTTATAATTTCCCGAAACCGAGGTATCTAAATTAAAGTCGGTGGATTTTTCCGATACAGAAAAATCTTTACTTGAAATTTCGTCGGCTTGTGCAATTGAATGATATTTATATCTGCCGTTATATTCTTTAACGGGAACGGATACATACTGAACATTATAGGTTTTTAATTTAAGTTTGTTTAAATTTATTTTTTTTAAATCGTTGTCGACGGCAATAAGGTTAATAACAGGTTTTGAATTTTTATCCAAATAGTTAAGATTGCTTAAAGTTTTATATCCCAGAATATATTTGTTCGGGGAAACAAACTGTTGAACCGAAGATTTTACGCTTGAACCGCTTTCTCTTTCAAAACCTTCGGCAAAAAACAGCAGTCTGTAAGTTCCTGTTTCGTATTGCGATAAAGAAAGATCGTAAGAAATTTCTCCGGACGAGGATGTTTTTTTGCTTTCCAATGTTTCATGGATATTTTTTATATTTGCTTTATTATCCAAAACAAAATCCGAAAAAATATAATCCTTGTATTCTTTAAAAGAAAATGCGGACGGAATCAAAGTTGTTTCCGCTTTTATTTCATTTCCCTGTGCCGGCATGCCGTAAAGATTTTGAAGCTTTACTTTTCCGGAAAGGCCTTCCAAAGGCATCCATCCTTTATGTATATCACCTTCAACGGTTGTTTCTATTTTTAATTTGTCTTCTTTAAATTCTTCTATTTTAAATTCGATACTTGAAACAAATTTACGATAATTTTTGTTTGCTCCGGAATAAATATTTATTCTGTAAGTTCCTGTTTTTGATGTCGCCTGCGATAAAAATTCACTTTCAATAAATCCGTTTGCCGGGGAAGAAATATTTTTATCAAATATTATTTTTCCGTCGGGATTTTCTATCTCTATATTTATGGGGAATCCCGTAAGAACGGTGTTTTTCTCATTTCTTAAAATTACCGAAAATTTTACCGTTTCACCCGGTTTATAAATTCCGCGATCGGTAAAAATATAAGAGTCAACCTGTTTGTCTCTTATCTCCGATATGGATTTTCCGCTTGTATCATACCTGGAATAAACGATATCTCTTCCGCCTCTTTGTATAGGAATAAAGGAAACATCGTCATCTTTACTTACAATAAAAGCCACCGGTTCTTTTTCATTGATAAAAGAAGATATATCTTCAAAATTGCAAACTCCGTCAAAATCGGTATTTTTTATCATAAGTTCGGTTCCGTTTCTCGCAAGTAAACATACTCTTGCATTATCCAAAGGTTTGCCTGTTGAAAGAGAAACGGCAAAAAGTTTTATTTTGTTGTCCACATCTTCTTTATAAACTATTCCTATATCGGAAATCAAAATAAATTTTCTGCGGGTAATTCCGTCGGCACTTATTTCTACGGCAAACAATCCCATTTTCCCGTTTTTTATATATTTGTTTAAATCTATTGATGAATAATTAATATTTATTCCGCCGGAAAGGTTTATTCTTTTGTTGAAAATTTCAGCAATATCTTCATCCTGCATCTCATAATATCTGTTATAATAATTGTCATAATATTCTTCATCCTGATAGTAATAGTTGTTTGTTTTATAGAAGTTTTGTGAAACAAAAAAGTTTAATTTCTCGGGAAAAAATCTCGCAATTTTAACATCTATATTGTTTATTAACCTGGAACATATTGTTAAATTTTTATCTCCCGAGGCGGATAAAATGTTTCCGTAACCGATAAATTTCAATTCGCTTTTAAAATTTGTTATCGGCTCTACATACTTTTCGGATTTTTTTAAGGAGTAACCGCTTTTACTCTTCAAAGCGGTTTTCAGCTCAATATATAAGTATCTGTCATCAAGCGGTTTATCATATTTAAGAGCAACAATTCTCCCGGAAGGATCTTGAGGCATGGCTTTTACATTAATTTTTGTTGAATTATTTAATGCTTTTTCGGCATCTTTTAAGGATTTTGTATTCCAAGCGGTTTTTGACGGCAACAGATATACTTCAATGTTCTTTTCTACTTCCTGTACGGGAACAAAATCCGTAAATTCTATGATTATAGCCTGTACAGCATCTTTATCTTTACCCAAAATATCGGTTTTTATCTCCTTTACTTTGAAAAAATCGCCGGCATCGGGAATTATTAAATCTTGTTCTTTACCGAAAATTTTTAAATTTGCAGTTTGTTTTTGATCCGTTAAAGTTACAGGTTTGTATTTTATAAAGCAATACCTTTTATGCTTATCAAAAGAAATTGCGGGTTTTACGTCTTTTTTATTCAGTTTTAGTGAGATTTTTGAATCTTCTGTCGGGAAATCAAATTTTACAACGGCTTCAATACCGAACAAAGATAAATTGTTATCGTCGTGCCACAAGCCGAAATCCACTATATTAACATTGTTTTCCTTTGTAGAAAAACTTAAATCCAAACTCTTTATTTTTTTGGGATTTTTAAAAATTTTTTTATTTATTGAAACCTTGTACTGTTTGTTTGCAAGCCAATCTTTTTCCGGATTAAAACATATTTTAAATAAGTTCGGTTTATCGTCTTCCAAAATCCATTTGCCTCTTAAATCCGGGCTTACGGTTATATATTCGGATACATCTTCTCCTTTTTGAAGATAAGTTTGGTCACATGGTATATTGTATATGTATATTTTATCCGGATTTCCCAAAAAAGTATTGTTTTGTTCGTCCAAAGATATTTTTGTTAAATCGGGACCGGTTATTTCCAAATTTATTTTATTCGAATTTTTATTCAAATTATTAAATGTGAAAAAAAGGACAATAAAAGCTGCAAATGCTGTAAATGAAACCGACAATATTTTTTTCATAAATCCTCTCCGTATATAAAAGTAATGTATGATATTATACGAAATAAATGTATATATGTGAATGTAAAAATTGAAATTTGACCCGTATATTATATATAATAATTAAAATCATTTATATAGAGGGGTCTTATGAAAAAAATAGTTTATATTTTTTCAATGTTTTTTTTATGTACATTAATTTCCTGTTCAAGTACAACAGCAGATAACAATTCCGGAAATTCTGCGGAATCCAAAGATTATGCAATAGAAAATATATTGAGCAGAAAAAGTGTAAGAAAATATTCCGATAAGGAAATAGAACAGGAAAAAATCGATATTATTTTAAAGTGCGCAATGGCCGCTCCCAGTGCCATGAATAAACAACCTTGGGAAATTTTGGTTATAAACGATAAAGAAAAATTGGAAAAAATTGCCGAAATTTTGCCGAATGCTTCATACAGTAAAAATTCTCAAGTTACAATAATAGTTTGCGGTGATAAAGAAGCAAGTGAAAAATTTTGGGAACAGGATTGTTCCGCAGTTTCCGAAAACATATTGCTTGCCGCCGAATCGTTGGGCTTGGGTGCGGTATGGTGTGCCGTTTATCCTTTTGACGAAAAAGTAGAAGCTGTTAAAAATTTGTTTGAGTTACCCGAAAATATAGTTCCTTTAAATGTTATTCCTATGGGATATCCGGAAACAAATGAAGACGCCAAGGAAAAATACGATTCAAAGAAAATTCATATTAACGGATGGTTATAGATTCTAATTTAGGAGATAAAAATGAAAAAATTCGTTTTCTTTATTATAAAGTGTATTGTAATTCTTGCAATACTTGCCGTGGGCGGATATTATTCTTTTAATATTCTCATGTCGGCATTTGTGAAAGAAAAAGCCGAAGTTTTGGTTCCCGATTTAAAAGGTAAAAACTTGGAAGAATGTTTGGAAATACTTTCACAATCCAAACTTGCATTAATAAAAGAGGGTGCGGAATATAATCAGGATATTCCGGCCGGAATCATTATAAGACAAGTTCCTCCGGCGGGAATGAATGTTAAAGAAGGTAAAAGTATAAGAATAGTAATAAGCCAGGGCGGTGAAACGGTTTATGTTCCGGATTTAAGAGGACAAACCATGAGAGCTGCCACCATTTCGTTAAGAACTTTAGGGTTGGTGTTGGGAGAACTCACAACAAGATCTTCAATGAAATATGAAGAAGGTATTGTTTTAAATCAAAATCCTATTCCGGGTTCAAGCGTTGAAAAAGGTTCTTTTGTAAATGTTTTGATGTCCAACGGCAAGCCTACCAACGGAACCGTTTTAATGCCGGATTGGTTCGGGAAATCCGCCGTGGAAGCAAAGAAATGGGCAATGGACGAAAATTATGAAGTAAATGTTATAGCACAACAAACCACGCTTGCAAATCCGGGAGAAGTGTTTAAACAAACTCCGAAATTTGATGAAAAACTGACAAGCGAAACAAAAATTGTTTTTTATGTTGCCGATGAAAAAAGTTCGTTGGCTCTTAAAAATAAAAATTTTGAATATGTTGTTCCGGACGGTAAGAAAAACAAGAGAATAAGACTTGTTTTAAGTGATGAAAACGGGGATAGAGATATATTTAACGGAGTAAGAGCTCCCAATGCAAAGATATCGATTCCCGTAAAAGTAAACGGTAAAGCAAGAGTTAAGGTATTTATAAACAATATTTCAATAGAGGAAATAGACTTATAAATGAAAAATATTTTAATAGCACCCTCAATTTTATCTGCGGATTTTTCGAATTTAATTAAAGATGTTTCCATGGTGGAATCCGCCGGGGCCGATTGGTTGCATATAGATGTTATGGACGGACATTTTGTGCCCAACATTACAATAGGACCGGTTGTGGTAAAATCAATTAAAAAACACAGTAAAATGTTTTTTGATGTTCATCTTATGATAACGAACCCGGAAAAATATTGGGAAAGTTTTTATAAAGCCGGAGCGGATTTAATTGTTTTTCACAGTGAAGTTTTATGTGACAAAAAGCAGTTGATATCCGATATAAAAAAAGCGGGTATTAAGGTGGGAGTTTCGATAAAACCGAAAACTCCCGTAAGTGATATATCGGAAATATTACCTTTGGTTGATGTTGTGTTGATTATGACCGTTGAGCCCGGTTTCGGCGGACAATCTTTTATGCATGATATGGTGCCTAAAATATCTTCGTTAAGACAAATCATTGATGACAATAAATATAATTGTTTAATAGAAATAGACGGCGGTATCAATTCGGAAACAGCGAAAATCTGCGCGGATGCCGGAGCCGATGTGTTGGTCAGCGGCAGTTATATTTTTGCCGCACAGAATCCGCAACAAGTTTTGAAAGGGTTGAAATCAATATGCTAATTTTTGATACTTTAAACAGATATAAAAAAGTAACGGTAATAGTGTTGCTTGTTGCATTTCTGTTGGGAAATCCGGCCTTGTCTTTCTGTAAAAAAAATAAAAAGAAAAATAAAGTTGTTCCTGTTCAGGAGGAAACGGTTCAGGAACAAGTTCTGCAGGAACCGGAAAAAAGTGATATTGAAGAAATTACGGATTTTGCAGATACAAATATTACAAAAGAAAGTATAGACGAAAATCATGAGATGTTCAAAGAATATGTTTGCCAGGCCGATCAATGCTTAAACAATGCATTAATTGCATGTGATCAAGATAATTATATCGAAGCAAAAGAAAATTATCACAAATTTTTGGGAAAGTTAAATTCGTTGGATTTAAAACCGGAAGAGATTGAGTTTTTGTTAACCGACTGTGAAAATATTTTAAGAAAAATAAAAAATATTAACGGTTTGGACACAAACAAATCTCATATAAAAAGTAATGATGCTCTTGAAATTTCAATGGCATACGATGAAGAAACTTTAAATTATTGGATAGAAAAATACAGTAAGGGAAGAGCCGCACAAGGTATAAGAATAGCACTTGAAAGAAGCGGGAAATATAAAGATTTAATATTGCCCATATTAAAAGAATACAATTTGCCGGAAGATCTGCAGTATTTACCTATTATAGAAAGTTTGTTTAACAACAATGCAACTTCAAGTTCCAAAGCTGTAGGTATGTGGCAAATAATGGCACACAGAGGCCAGGCTTTGGGATTGAAAATAAATTATTGGGTTGATGAAAGAAAAGATCCCGTAAAAGCTACAAGAGCAGCCGCAAAATATTTAAGAGAACTTTATATTTTGTTGAACGATTGGCACTTGGCGCTTTCCGCATATAACAGGGGCGAATACGGTCTTATAAGAGATATGAAATTTTCCAACTCATCGTCGGTATTGGAAATGAAAGAAAGAAATGCTCTTCCGAAAGAAACACAACTTTATATACCTAAATTTATTGCATCGGTAAAAATTGCAAAGAATCCGGAAGAGTACGGTTTTCATAATTTGAATTACCAACAACCTTTAAAGTACGATACGGTAATTATAGATAAAGTTATAGATTTAAAAGTTGTTGCAAAGTGTGCAAATACGACCGTGGAAAGAATACAGGAATTGAATCCGTCAATTCTTGCATGGTGCACGCCTCACGGATACAAAGATTTTGAACTTAATTTGCCGGAAGGAACAAGAGATATGTTTTTGATAAATATATCCAAAGAAAAAGAATTAAATCCGAGTTCCGGTTTTATAAAGTATAAGATAAAAAAAGGCGACAATTTGGAAAGAATCGCAAAAGAATTCAGAACAACAACTTCGGCAATAAAAGAAGATAACCCGAAACTGAAAAAACAAAAATATTTGCAACCGAAACAGGTTATTACCGTAAGACCGGGGAGAAAATATTATAATAAGTAGGAATTTATGAGAATAGTAATAAAAATAGGAACAAGTACCATAACCGATAAAAGCGGAAAATTAAATCTTTCTTATATAGACTCTTTTGCACGGGAAATCGCAACTTTAAAAAAAGAAAGAGATATTGATATTATTTTGGTAAGTTCGGGTGCGATAGGTGCGGGGTTGGGATACTTAAATTTAACAAAAAAACCTGCCGAGTTAAGAAAGAAACAGGCTCTTGCTTCCATAGGGCAACCTTTAATAATGCAGGCATACAGACAAGCTTTTAAACCGTTAAATTTAATGGTGGCTCAAATTCTTCTTACAAGATACGATTTTGACGACAGGCAAAGATATATAAATATAAGAAATTCGATAAACGAGTTGTTGTTAAGAAAGGATGTTATTCCGGTAATAAACGAAAACGACAGTATTGCCGTTGACGAAATAAATTTCGGGGATAACGATACATTAAGCGCAATAGTCGCCGCTTCCGTTCAGGCGGATATGCTTTTTATTTTAACGGATGTTGACGGACTTTATGACGGTATCCCGAAAAAGTCGAAAATAATAAATGTTATTACAAAAATAACGGACGAACTTTTGGAAATCGCAAGTCCCGATTCCAGCAGCGGTAAAGGGACCGGCGGTATGAAAACAAAATTGATTGCCGCAAAAATAGCCGGAAGTTCAGGCGTAACCACTTTTATTACCAACGGTTTAAAATTAAATTTAATAGAAGAAGCCGTTAACGGTAAAGATATAGGAACAAAAATTTTGCCTAACAAGAAGCTGCAATCCAGAAAAAGTTGGATAGCTTTCGGCAAAAAAGCAAAAGGGTTTGTTTTGATAGACGCAAACGCAACTATCGCAATAAGAAACAAAGAAAAAAGTCTTTTGGCTTCCGGAATAGTAACGGTAGGCGGAAATTTTAACAGGGGTGACACAATAAGTGTTGTTGTGCAAAATCCCATAGAACAAAACAGTATTGAAGTTGCAAGAGGCCTTTCAAATTACAATTCGCAGGATTTGGAAAAAATTAAAGGTATGTCTTCTTCGGAAATAAAAAAGGCGTATCCCAACATGGTTTGCGAAGAAGTTATACATAATGATAATTTGGTGGTAATAAAATAAAGATAAAATGAAATTAAGAGAAAAGGTTTTTAAGAAAAACAGAATATATACCGGCAAAGCAATAAATTTTTGTAAAGATGAAGTTGTTTTACCGAACAAAAATAAAGCTGTGAGAGAATATATCGATCATCCCGGTGCTGTTGCCGTTGTTCCTTTTATAAACAAAACCGATATCATTATGGTTAAACAGTACAGGTATCCGGTGGATAAAATAACTTACGAAATTCCGGCGGGGAAACTGGACAAAAAAGAATCTCTTCTTAAATGTGCCAAAAGAGAATTGAAAGAAGAAACCGGTTTTGAAACAAAAAACATTAAAAAGTTAATTTCGTTTTATCCGTCAACTGCATTTTCAAACGAAGAACTTATTATTTATATCGCAAAGGATTTGGTTTCCGGAAAACAGAATCCTGACGATGACGAATTTATAGAAAATACAATAATCCCTTTTAAAAAAGCGTTACGGATGATAAAACAAGGTAAAATAAAAGATGCAAAAACCGTAATAGCTTTACTTTATGTTGCATCGAAAATCTAAAATGGAAAATCAGGAAACATCGGCAGGAGCGTTTATATATAAAATAATCGAAAACAAAATTTTGTTTCTTTTGGTATATTCAAAAAGAAATTCCGAGTGGGGTTTTCCGAAAGGGCATGTGGAACCCGGTGAAACCGAACATGAAACCGCAAGAAGAGAAATTAAAGAAGAAACGGGAATTTCGGAAACAGAATTTGTTGAAGGGTTCAGGTGTGTTGATACATACAAAATAAAAGGAACACTCAGCACCACAAAAAATAGAATAATTGATAAAAAAGTTATATACTATTTGGCAAGGACAAACGAAGATTTTAAAGGTTCTGTTGATGATGAAATAGAACAAAGTAAATGGTTGCAATACAGCGAAGCAACGGAATATTTAAAATATGAAAACCAAAAGAAGTTATTGAAACAAGCATACCTTTTTGTTAAGGAGGGAAAAAATGAATCCTGCGTTAAATAATAAAACATTTCAAACCGTATCTTACGGTGATGATGTAATGACAACAAGCGGTGTTGTAAATAAAAGTTTTATATTGTGGCTTATATTGGCGGCGGGTGCATATATAGGTTGGAAATATGCGGCCGCTGTAATGCCTTTTTATTTTCCTGTTTTAATAGGAGTATTTGTTTTATCTTTGATAGTAATTTTCAAAAAAACGACATGCCCGTACCTTTCTCCTTTTTATGCTTTCGGTGAAGGTGTGATTATGGGAGCATTAACATTATTTTTTGAAAAACAGTATCCCGGAATAGCTTTTAATGCCGTATTTTTAACAATAAGTGTTTTGTTTTGTATGTTGGCAGCTTTTAAGGCGGGAATTATTAAAGCAACAAACAAGTTTTATGCCATTCTGGGAATATGTACTTTGGCTATTTGTTTGTTGTATGTCGTTGAACTGTTGTTATCCATGTTCGGTATTACCGGATTCACATTTATATATTCGTCCGGAACGTTCGGTATACTTTTCAGTGTTTTTGTTGTTATTATTGCAGCTCTTAATTTGATATTGGATTTCGATATGATACAAAGAGGTGTCGCTGCAGGTGCTCCGAAATATATGGAATGGTACGGCGCTTTTGCTTTAATGATTACCATAATTTGGTTATATTTGGAAATATTGAGATTGTTAAGCAAAATAAGAAACTAAAATGGCAATAGATTTATCCAAATCAGTATTTTTTATATCGGAAACCAAACCGGAATTGTTGCCGCAAAGTATTTCCGAAGTTGCTTTTGTGGGAAGATCCAATGTCGGTAAAAGTTCCGTAATAAATGCCGTATGTAAAACCAAGAATTTGGCAAGAACATCCAAAACTCCCGGAAGAACAAGAGCAATAAACATATTTACTCCCGTAAAAGGAAGATGGATTGTAGATTTGCCCGGATACGGTTTTGCCAGAGTTACCGAACAGGAAAAAACCGCTTGGCAAAAGATGATAGAAACATATATCACTTCAAGAAAAACGTTGAAAATGGTATATATTCTTATAGATTCTTTTGTCGGGCCCACCGAACTTGATTTTGTTATGATGGATTGGGTCAGAAAGTTAAACATACCTTTCAGAATAGTTTCGAACAAAACGGATAAAGTCAGCAACTTGAATTTGGAAAAATTAAAAGATAAAATTTGTGAGATATGTGAAGTTGAAAAAGAAGCCGTGTATTGTGTAAGTGCCAAAAAACAAACCGGTTTCGGTAAACTTATAAATGATATAGGAAATTTGTTGTTAAAATAAACAGGAGGAAGTAAAATGAAAAAAGTTGTATTAAGTTTGGTTGCTGTATTCATGTTGTTTGCAGTATCCGCACAAGCACAAGTATTTAAATTGTCTTTGTGGGACGACATTTGTGTTCCTAACGGAAGTTATACCGGCGGTTTGGAAATCGGTATCGGTTCACAAACTGAAGCTGTTGACGGTGTTCAGTGGGGCATCATTTATTCCTATGCAGGAAAATTGCAAGGTGTTCAATTAGGTTTGGTAAACAACACTGACAACGGTCTCGGTGTTCAGTGGGGTTTAGCTAACTTAGCACAAGTTTTCAAAGGTATTCAATGGGGTTTCGTTAACTGGACAAAAGGTGAATTTACCGGCGGTCAGTTAGGTTTTGTTAACTATGCAAACAATATGACAGGTCTTCAATGGGGTTTTGTAAACTATGCAGACACAGCAAAAGGTCTTCAACTCGGTTTTGTTAACTGGGCAAACAATATGAACGGCGGTGTTCAAATCGGTCTTGTTAACGTTATCAAGAATAAACCCAATTTCTTGCCTGTATTTGTATTCTTTAACTTTGGTTTCTAATATCAGAGTTTAAAGTGAAAAATGTTGTAATAACCGTAATAGTGGGTTTTATTGCGGGATTGGTTATATCAGGAATTTTATTTGATGTAATTAAATATGTCGGAAAATCTTTCAACAGAGCTTCCGTTTCATGGAACATTTCCAAAGCGGAAAAATCGTACTCCGAGGGAAGATTTTCCGACTCTGTTTTAATATACAAAAAAGTTTTACCTAAAATCAGTGAAGATAACAAAATATTGCTTGCCAAAACAAAAAACAATTTAGGTTTAAGTTTGTATAAAAATTATCTTACCACACAAAACAAAGAAGAAATAACCGAAGCTATGGACCTTATGCAGGATGCGGAAGATATTTATTTGGAAACAGGGAACAACGAGCTTGCGGAACAAACTTCACAAAATCTTGTTAATGCCGGTCTCAGTTATCAACCGTAAATTTCCAACCGATATATCTTCAAATAATTTTCTTTATGATATAATATAAAAATATGAAAAAAATATTGTTTGTTTGTCACGGTAACATTTGCAGGTCTCCGATGGCGGAATTTATTTTAAAAGATATGATAAAAAAAAGAGGGTTGGAAAACTCTTTTGAAGTGGCGTCCGCCGCAACAAGTTCCGAAGAAATCGGTAACGGAGTGTATCCTCCGGCAAAAAAGATATTGGCTGAACACGGAATATCTTGCAACGGAAAAACTGCAAGAAGAATAACGGGCGCGGACTATAATTATTATGATTTTATAATAGGTATGGATAGTGCCAATATGTACAATATGAACAGAATGTGGAACGATAAAGACAAAAAAATTAAACATATTATGATGGATTTCGCCGGGATAAACCGTGATGTTGCCGATCCTTGGTACACGGGCGATTTCGAACAAACGTATTCCGATTTAATTTTAGGTTGTAAAGCAGTATTGGAAAAATTATTACGGTAAAACAGTATGGCAATTACATTGATAGTTACAGCATTTATTTTAATTGCAGCAGGTCTTGTAGGAACTTTTATTCCTATGTTTCCGGGCCTTCCGATAGGGTGGCTCGGTTTGTTTGTTGCTTTCTTTTCTCCGAAGTGTACATTAAATATCTGGACAATAGTTATAACTCTTTTACTTATGTTGATTATTTCCGTTTTGGATTATATCATTCCCGCAAAAATGGTTAAAAAAAGCGGGGGAACAAAAAGCGGGGAGCGCGGTGCACTGATCGGAAGTATGTCCGGAATAATTTTGGTTAATCCCTTAATTTTAATTTTCGGTTCTTTTATCGGTGCGTTAATCGGTGAACTTATAAACAATTCCAAAAATATGAAAAAAGCATTTAAATCAGCATTCAGTTCGTTTGTGGGATTTCTGTTGGGAACCGGTATAAAAGCCTTTCTTACACTTTCATTTCTTTTGATTTTGATATTGAATTTGTTATTCGGTTGGTTTTAGCTTTGCTGTTTGGACACATTCCTGTCTAAATCCAAAACATTGTTAGCAATTTTGTTTCCGAAAGTTTCATCATGTTCTACAAAAATCATTGTTAAATGATACTTATCGATCAGTTTTTCTATCTGCATTCTGCTGAATATATCAATATAGTTTAACGGTTCGTCCCAAATATATATATTGGCTTGTTCGCATATACTTTTAGCTAACAACACTTTCTTTTTCTGGCCTTCACTGAAACTTTCAATCGGTTTATTGAATTGTTCGCGTTCAAAATCCATTTTTCTTAATATAGCTTTAAATAAAGTTTCATCAATTCTGTTGGTATCAATATATTCTTTCAAATTTCCGGACAGATTTGAAGTTTCTTGCGATACATACGATATTTTCAAATTGCTTTGAAGATGTATTTCACCTTCGCAGGGTATATCTTCACCCAATATTAATTTGATGATACTGGATTTACCGCTGCCGTTTTTACCTTTTAACTGTAATCTGTCACCGTCATCCAAACAAAAACTTATATTTGAAAATATTTTTCTGTCACCGTATGAAATACTTAAGTTGCTTACTTCGATTAAATGTCCTTTCCTGTTTGGTAAAGGATGCAATTTTAAATCTTCCGTCACTTCAATGTTCTTCAGCAATTTTGACTTTTCTTCAGATTCTTTTTCCATCCTTTTTTGCGCGGATTTTGATCTTTTCATCATTTTAGCTGCTTTAGTGCCTATAAAACCTTTATCTATTGCTCCGTCCCAAGTCATAGTATATTTCGATTTTTCCACTTTATCGGACCATTCCGAAGTTCTTTTTGCTGATTCCTTTAATCTGGAAATATCTTTTTTCAATTTATCATTTTCATTCAGTTCAAAATTGTCCTGCCTGGTTTTGTTTTCGTACCAGGATGAAAAATTACCTTTTACTACTTCAATATTGGCTCTGTTGATGGATAGAACATGGTCAATACAATTATCCAAAAAAGTTCTGTCGTG
This sequence comes from Elusimicrobiota bacterium, assembly GCA_017525905.1. Taxonomy (GTDB): domain Bacteria; phylum Elusimicrobiota; class Endomicrobiia; order Endomicrobiales; family Endomicrobiaceae; genus Ruminimicrobiellum. The sequence goes on from JAFXSD010000009.1 coordinate 34,341, forward strand.
GGAAACCAATATAAATCCTTTTTTCTTATTTAAATATTTCGTTACCGAAACTCTTGCGTTTGCATCCAAATGATTTGTCGGTTCGTCTATCAAAAGAAAATTGTTCTCTTTTGAAAACATTATTGCGAGTAATATTTTTGTTTGTTCGCCTCTGCTTAATGTATTAAACGGTCTGCTTAATACATCGGAATCAATATTCAATAAAGAAATTTCTCTTTCAAATTTCCATTGTTCGTACAAGGTATCGTGATTTTGGGCTATTTCGTATGAAGTTAAATTTTTGTCGGTAACTTCGAAAGGGAAATAATCGAAATTAACGTCTGCTTTTATGGAACCGGTATATTCGTATTTGCCTAACAATAAATTTAAAAATGTTGTTTTACCTTTTCCGTTTCTGCCGATAAATCCTAATTTCCAATTGGTATCAATGGTAAACGAAACATCTTTAAAAATATAATCAGGATGTGTATCGTAATTAAAAGTTAAGTTGGATACTTTTATCATTGACATAAGTAGATTATAGCATATATACCAAAAAATATTAAGGTCTTTAACGACCAACGGCACTTCAGGCGGAAAATACTTCGTTATAGCTTAAAATCTGTAAATCCTTTGAAAGTTACAAATAAGGTAACACAAAATCTTAAGGCCTTAAACGACTTTTCTGCATAAATTATAAATTGCAGTTTTGTTTGTCATTCCGGACTTGATCCGGAATCTATAAAAACATTTCCCTTTACGCCTGTCATTGCGAATGAATTGAAGCAATCCAAGTCATTTATTATACATTCTACATTATAAATTATAAATTGTCGTTTTGTCTGTCATTCCGGACTTGATCCGGAATCTATTCAAAAAATGGCTAAAAAATTAAATAAAGAAAAATCTTATTTCAAAAAATGAGCGAAAATTGAAATAAGAACTTGCTTTGTTTCAAAAAATAGTATAAAATTGAAATAAGAAAATTTTTTATTTCAAAAAACAGGCAAAAGTTGAAATAATGATTTAAAAGAAGAGGTTATAAAAAATGAATAACTTTAAAGCAGGAATTTATAAACAACAACTTGAATATAAGAGTTTTTTACCAAATAAAATAAATCATGAATTCAAACTTGATGATAAAGATATTTTATTACTTTTAGAAAAAGCTGTCTTTTATTTAGGACAGTTAGAAGCTTTTTCTCAATTTACTCCGGATATAGATTTGTTTATAAAAATGCATATTTATAAAGAAGCTACTTTGTCCGGAAAAATAGAAGGGACACAAACTACTATGGATGAAGCTGTTTCTCCAAAAGAGGCAGTGTTACCGGAAAAAAGAGATGATTGGCAAGAAGTTCAGAATTATATAAAAGCTATAAATTTTGCACAAGAAGAACTTAAAACATTACCTATATCATTAAGATTAATATGTAAAATTCATGAAATACTTTTATCAGGTGTTCGCGGAGAGCATAAAAATCCGGGCGAAATCAGAAAAAGTCAAAATTGGATTGGCGGTTCAAGTTTGAAGGATGCATTTTTTATTCCTCCTCATTTTCAAGATTTGCCGGATTTGTTGTCTGATTTAGAAAAGTTCTGGCATAATGAAGAATTGCAGATTCCTATTTTAATAAAGGTAGCAATTTTTCATTATCAATTTGAAACCTTACATCCGTTTTGTGACGGTAACGGAAGAATGGGGAGATTATTAATACCATTAATGTTAATATCAAAAAATATTATTTCAAAACCTTCATTATATATTTCAAGCTTTTTTGAAAAAAACAAAGGAAGTTATTATGATAGTTTGACGGTTGTAAGAAACAGCAACAATATTAAACAATGGATAAAATTCTTCTTAACGGGAATAATAGAAACTTCAGAAAACGGACAAAATACATTAAAAAATATTATTACTTATAAAGAAAAAATAGATACTTCTATTCTGCAATTGGGTTCCAAGGCAACATCTGCAAAAGAGTTGATAAGATACATGTTTGCAAAACCAATATTAAACATAGGTATGGCTGCAGAAAACTTGAATTGTTCTTTCGGTAAGGCAAGTGCTTTAATTCAAAATTTAATTAATTTAAATATAATAAAAGAAAGAACAAATGGTGCAAGAAACAGATATTTTGAACTCAACGGATATTTAGATTTGTTTAAATAAAAATTCCTATTTACTTCCAGTCTTCCGTCTTTCTGCCGTTTCCATGCCTCCATACATCCATACCTCTATACATCTGTCGTTCATCATAACCTAAAATCTTAAATTCTTTAACGACCAACGGCAAACAACAAACAACAAACTAACAACGACAAACCGCACTTTTTTTGGTATAATCTTACATTATTTTTAGAGAACGATTATGAAAAGAGCGGTAAGAATAGGTTTTGTTGATGCAATAATATCTTCTGTAAGTTACGGTTTGTATCCTTTGTTTGCCATACTGTTATATAACACGGGATCATCCGTATCCAATTCACTGTTTTACAGATATCTGTTTGCATTTCTGATTTATTTGTATATATTAAAAGTTCATAAAAAAATTAATCTGTCAGTTACGGTTAAAGAGTTTATAATACTGTTTTTTGTGGGTATCACTTTTGCCGTATCTTCCATTGCATTGTTTGCCGCTTTAAAGTATATAGATTCCGGAATTGCTTGTACAATAGTGTTTGTTTATCCTGTAATAGTTGCTTTAATTATGACACTGTTCTTTCATGAAAAGCTTACAAAAACAACTGTTATTTCCATTGCCTGCGCCTTTTTGGGAGTTGCACTTTTGAACTATGCCGGCGGTATGAGTACCGGCGGAAAATTCTTGGGATTTTTGTTTTCTGTGTGCGGTGCGATAATGTATGCGATGTATATGATATTTGTAAAAACCGTAAAAGCCATAAAATATATGCAACCTGAAAAAGTAACATTTTATGTTATGCTTTCCGGAACGGTTTTTTATTTTATATGTTTAAGGTTCGGGCTGGATTTTCAGTTGCTTACAAGACCGAATCAGTGGATATATGTGCTTTGTTTGGCGGTAATACCTACGATAGTTGCCATAGAAACGGTTAATGTTGCAATAAAACTTATCGGTGCAACAAAGACATCAATAATCGGTGCACTTGAACCGCTTACTGCGATAATTGTGGGAGTTCTTGTTTTCGGGGAACAGGTGTCGTTGTTCAACACAATTGGATTTCTCCTTGTAATAATCGGCATTTTTTTAGTTGTGAAAAAATAGATTTTCACAACTGGTAGCGAAACGACTTCATCTTTTAAATTCTAACTTCGTATTTGGCTCAATCGAGTACCACTCGCTCCGCTTTCATTTATGTACACTTCAATCGCCAAATACTTTGTTATAATTTAAAATCTTAGAAGTCTTCGGGAGCCAAGAATAAGGTATCTCAAAATCTTAAGGCCTTGAACGACCAACGGCACTTCAGGCGGAAAATACTTCGTTATAGCTTAAAATCTGTAAATCCTTTGAATGCAAAGAATAAGGTAACAAAATCTTAAGGTCTTTTTAACGGCAAAAAGCTACAATACTTTTAAAATAAAATATAACTTATCTGTTATAAAAATTGATAAAAAATATAACACATATGTTATAATTTATACATAATAACTTATGAAATTATAAACATTTTAATAATTATTGAGTTTTCATTAATCTTTTTTAATATTATGTCAAAGGGATGGATTAAATGAATAAAAAACAAAAGTTATGGAGTAGGGAAGAAATAATTATTGCATTAGATTTATACTATAAAGTACCCTTTTCTAAAACAACTAAAAACAATCCTAAAATAATAGAAACTGCAAAAATAATAGGGCGGTCGCCAAGTTCTCTTGCTATGAAATTAGGTAACTTTGGAAGTTTTGATACTGATTTAAAAAAGAAAAATATATCTGGTTTAATAAATGCAAGTAAATTAGATAAACAGATATATTGCGAATTTGAAAATAATCTTGAAAGTTTAGCTTATGAAAAAGAAAAAGCTATAGCAAATATAAAACAAATTTCAATTGAGCAACATTTAGATATAGATTTATCAAAAATAAATTCGGTAACAGAAAAAATTATAAAAATAAAACAAAGAGTGAACCAGAATTTTTTTAGAAGTTCCATACTCGGTTTATATAATTCAAGATGTTGTATTACAGGGATATCAATTCCAAATCTTTTAGAAGCGGCGCATATTGTAGATTGGTCAAAAGATGTAGAAAATAGATTAAACCCAAGAAATGGTCTTTGTTTAAATGCTCTTCACCATAAAGCGTATGATAATTTTTTAATATCAATCACACCAGATTACAAAATTGTAATTAATGAAGATAAGTTATTGAATAATAATGGTGATAATAAAAATATAATTTATTCAAACTTTATTGATTATAAGAATAAAACAATTTTATTGCCAGATAAAGATAAGTATAAACCCAATAAAGAACTATTGGAACAACATTATCATAGATTTATAAAGCAAAAGTAATTAAAAATAGATATTTTTTTGATAATATTGACATTCAATATTTTTCAAATTTTTGTATTTTTATTTTTTATGTTCTCTATGCTTTTGTAACATTACATAAAATAAACTTGTGCTTGTTTGTTTACTTCCGAAGACATCCAAGATTTTAAATTCTAATTTTGTATTTAACTCAATCGAGTACCGTTTCTTCGCTATCAAAAAATTCACTAATAACAATTTTGTTTTTATATTGCTATTACATAATCTGCTTATATTTTTATATTTATTTCTTTTTTTTTATCCAGTGTACACTTATTGTCTGTAGACTTTTTGTATTATCAAAAATATAATGTCCTATAGAATCAGGAGGAACATTGTAAAATGAATATTATAAAAGTTTTCGGTACAAATGTTCGAAAATATAGAGTCAAACTCGGAGTATCTCAAGAAAAATTTGCAGAAATGTGTGGATTACATAGAACATATATAAGTGATATTGAAAGATTTCAACGAAGCATATCTCTTTATAATATTCAAAAAATTGCAGATGCATTTGAGATAGAACCTTATAAATTATTTATAGAGGATTAACGAATGTCTGATAGAAATAGAGCAGAAGGTTGGCAACATGCAAAATTATCTGGTCATAATAATGAAAAATTGATAGCAGAATTAACAAAAAATAGTATAGAAATACAGCAACGGATATTAGATTGTGCTCATATGACGAACGAGAAAATAATAGATATCAAGTATGGTGGATTGTGTGAGATAAATGTTGATTGTATCATAGACGGAGGAAAGACTAAATCTAAAACAGATATGTGGCTAATTCTTGAATCAGGGAAAAAAATAAATGTTTCCATTAAAAAAGATGAAGGTGGACAAGTTTTTTTAATTGGTATAGACCGTTTTATAAACGGATATGAAGCACAATATGGAGAGAAAATTCCAAGTGATGTTGTAAGGGCTATAGAGTTGTATTTTGGCTCCGCTGATGATACTCTGTCAATCATTGAGTCTATTTCTGGTATCAACAAAGCTCTTGAAAAAAGAAAACATAGACTCGTTGCAGACTCTCTTAAATTATATAATTCAAATCTCTACGACAAATTACTTTCATGGTTTAATTCCAAAATTGCTAACTTATTTGACTTTTGTTTTTCGAGAGGTTTGTCTAAAAATAAGGAAGATTGGGCACAGATTGTTTGGTACAAGAACATGATAGGTGAAAATCCTTTTGATACAATGATTTATCTCCCAGATTTACTTGAACATATTCCAGAAACAGCAAAATATGGTACAGTAAATGGTGGAAGTACTATTCAATTGCCATTTGGTTTTGTTCAATGGCATAGTCCAAGAAAAGTAATTCCTGGAAATATACAATTTCATCATAGTTATTCTAAAATGGTTGATATTCTGAACAGTACAAGGTAATACAAAGAATATATTTGAAGACTTGATAGAATATTTGTATGATTAATTGATTATACTGAATGTTTTGACGAAGATTTTAAAAAAGAAAAAGTTCTGGAACACTTGTTGTGCTATCAACATGGTATTCTTCATTTTTGTGTTCTGCATTCATTGCTATTAACATTTGTTTCGCAATTGCACAGGAAAGCAAAGGAGGAACTGCATTCCCTATTTCAAGGCGTTTCATTCCGTCGGCTCCGTAAAAGATGTAATCATCAGGAAAACTTTGTAATCTAGCACCTTCTCTAATAGACATTGCTCTAGAATCTCTAGGATGAATGCAACGCGATGAGGATGGACACGCAAAGTTTCTTGTTATTGTTGTAGATGGTTTATTCCACCAAAGTTTTGCATAAGTATTTCCATATCCACTTTTTGGTCTAATATTTTCCGGCAAATCATCTTTGCTTTCTCCGTCTTTTAAGGCTTCCATTATTTTTATCAAATGTGCTCCATTTTTTGGAGCAGTGTGTTCAGTTAGTTTACCATTTCTACATACAAACTTAAGAAATTCATTATTTGGATTAGGTACATAATCTGAACTTGATTCACCACTTTTTAATACAGGTAAATCACCAATTGCTTCTTTTAACTTTACATATGGTTTTAGTCCAAGCTCTTCTCCGTGAGTTTTTGGTGGAAATTGATATGGGTTTTTACCTTTGAAGCCTACAAGTATAACTCTCTCTCTGTGTTGTGGAACTCCATAATCAGCAGCATCAAGGACTTTATGTTTTAAATTATATCCTAAATCAGAAAACTCTTTCTGAATTTTTAAAAAAAGTCTTCCTTTATCCATAGAGAGTAATCCAACTACATTTTCAAAGACAAAAGCTTTAGGTTCTAATATATCCAAAACTCTTTTGTATTGCATGAAAAGGTTTGCACGTTCATCCATTTGTCTTTTACCAAGAGTGGAATACGACTGACAAGGAGGACCACCAACAACCAAATCTATTGATTGTTTCTCAAGTATGTTATCAAGTTTTTCTTTGGTTAATTCATTAATGTTGCAATTCATCATCTTTACATTTGGATGATTAAGAGTATATGCTATAGAAATATCTTTCTCAATTTCATTAGCTGCAACAATATTGAATTCATGAAGTTTAGAGAATCCGTAGCTTAATCCTCCGACTCCCGCAAATAAGTCAATACATGTATATTTATTTTTCATAATTTAAATTATAACATACAAATGTACATCTTGTCAAGTTTTTATATAAGTGATTTTAGTCTTTTTCTTTTTTTTCTATAAACATATTCTACAAAATTAACAAGCATTTACTATTTATATTGTATAGACCTAATGCGACAACTACTGTCACATTAGTCTTTTTAGTTGTTTCTTGGCATTCAAAAGCTTTTAGAATTTTAAATAAGAATGATGCGGTGTTTTGTCGTTGTTTGCTCTCAAAGGATTTCAAAATTTTAAGCTATAACAAAATATTTGCCGACTGAAGTGTACTGAAACAAAAGCGGAGCGAGTGGTACTCGAAGAAAGTAAATATAAAGTTATAGCTTAAAAGACAAATCCGTTTCGCTTATTTCAAATTATTGTATATGTTTCTACACGCCCTTGATTACTGCCAAAGGGGAAAGTTTTACTAAAAATTATTATACTTTTATTTTCATAATCATATCTGTATCTCTACCACACAAGCCACAATGAGTATAATGTTTTGTTAATTCATTCCATAGTATGCTAACACTAAATTTTTCTTTGTTTTTATAATTTCTGTAAATTTCTTTTATTGTTTCTTCTAATTGCTTACATTCTTCTTGTGAACCTTTTTCACTTTCCACTTGTCCGTTAAGATACACTTTAAAATCTTTATCATTTAATGTGCATTCAGTAACATAATAATAACCTTTATCTAATGATTGATTAGCAATATCGGAAAGGGGCATATTTTCCTTATATTCAAAAACATTACTTTTTATAAATTTTTTAATATCTTCAATTAAATAACGAGAAGAATAAGAATATGTTCTATATATACTATTTTCATTTATTCCTAACCAATACAGATATTCTCCTAAATGAATATTAGCATAAGGAACACCACAATATTCGTTTACTTCAGCATTATCGTGTATTTGTTTAGCAAAAGCTTTTAATGTTTCGATTTTATCTTTGTTATCTTCAAATAAAATATATTCACAAGGTATATTTACATTTTGTTTATCATATATCCACTTTAGACTGTGAAGAAACTTTTCTTGTTTTTTAAATTCTTCATAAATTTTTACTCTTCTATTTATGTAATATCCTAATTTTTCATATAGTTTATTAAATTCCCTATAAAAAATATTTTCAGGTATTAATTTATCGTATTCAATAATAATATCATCGTCATTATAATTTTGAATTATTAATCTTACAGTGTTATCTTTTTTCCATGCTAATAGTTTTGTGTTCGTGTATTCCAATACGGATAAATTAGAATAATTTTCTTTTTCTAATCGGTCTATGAAAGGTTTTATATCTTCAATCATATAATCAGCAAGTACAAAATTTTCATATTCTGTTGAACCAAATAATATTAATACTTCTGTCTTTTCATTAAAATCTTCTTCATCTTCTGGCTCCCACACATTATCATCTTCACCTTCACCTTTAATTGTAATTTTAAAATTATCATCTATTTCAGTTTCTTTTTTGGGATACGGAATTATTTCTTCTGGATAATAGTATTTTTGTTCTTGAGTAGAATAAATAAAATTTGATGTTTCATGCATGCTATCTGCACGAGGAGTATAAATTTGAAATTTAGTAGCTGGTTTTACTACCCACCAACTTTTAACAAAACATTTATAATCATACCAACTATATTCTTTTTTTAATTCTTCACATTTCTTTTTACACTCTTCTTCTTCTCCGCCCATACAACCGAAATACCAACCTTCAGAATTATCTTTTTTATATAAAACTTCACAAAGTGGATATAATGTTTGCCCATGCCTTTCCATAATTTATCTCCTATAAACTTGCTATTTCCAGTTCCACCGGGGTGGGTAATTTTTGTTCTCGTTTTTTTATTTCCTGTAACACTGTTGAATATAAAAAATCATCCGCAAATTTTATTAAAAGTTTCCTGTTTTCTTTATATTTTAAATCATCATTGCAGCCGAGACGATAAGCATAATTTTTATAGTATTCTATTTTCTTTTCTATCCATTCGTTTGCTTTTTTGTTCGGTTTTGATGTTGATAATTCTTTACCTTCTTTCTTTGCTTTAATAATTTTCTGTAATAAATCGTAGATATACTTATTATCTTCTTTTATAACTAAAGACAGCCTGTCAACAGAAACAGGATACTGAAAATATCTTGAGATTATTTCACTTCTTGATATGTAATAACCTTCGTTTTCAATTTCTTGACCGACATTGTTTTTTTCTAACCACATACAAGCAGCAATTGTTCTTAGTATATAAAGATATTTTTTTAATTTCATCTCTTTTTTATTTACTATATAGTGTTGATAATTACCCCTTGCCAAATGGATATAAGAATATATTAAGTTTTTCTTTTCCCATAAGTATTCGGATAAACTTATAAAAGATTCCATTTCATCACTGTTAACATAAATAACAGGACTGTTTATCCATTCATATAAAGACATATTGCTTTTTAGCAAGAGAGAAAGAGCTTTCTTTATGTCCCAACCGGCAAAATCCAAATTCTTTTCTTTATCCATAACTTCAATATAGTCTTTTTTCTTATTTACGGACAAATAATAGCGGGGATTGTTAATATAAATAAATCTTATATCGTAATCACTGTTTTCGGAAGCAAAGCCCCACATTCTGCTACCGGATTCAATAGCATAAATAATTCTTACATCATTATCTTTTTCTATTTGTCTTAATCTTTCTAATATTTCTTCTTTCATATTTCCTCTGTATTTATGTTACATATCCAACAACAAAAACTCTATTTCTTTGTTTAAATTACTTCTTTCTCCATGATTTTTATCGTAAATTGTGTCTATACAACTAAAATCATTAAGAGCAATAGCTTTTATTCTTAAAAATTGTCTTAAAGGAAAATCATCTCTCCAATAGGATTTT
>JAFXSD010000080.1 GCA_017525905.1 Elusimicrobiota bacterium
AAGAATTAAAAAATTATATTAATAACAGGAAATCTACAGTATTAAAACAGTGGAAAAGAATGTTAAGAGAAGATAAGTATACAAATGCCGAGAGAGTTTTAATAGCAAGAGGAATAAGGCAATATTTAAGAAAAGCAAAAACATCCGCAATTCCGGTAGAATATATAGAGACAGCATTCGACAAATTTATAGAAAACTTTAAGAACACACAGATAGAAGACGTAGAACAATTTAACATATATGAACAATATTTAAAATGCATAACGGAACAGATAACGGCAGAAGGTAATAATCCGATAGTAAAAGAAGTGAGCTATGACTATAATGGTATAGAGGTAAAAGGGAAGTGGATAAGAATAAAAGGGAAAAAGAGCATTGAGGCAGAAGGTAAAGGAGATTTAGAATTAAATAAACAAATATTATCGGCAGTATCATCTGAAACATGGTGTACAAGAGGAAGAGGAGGAGAAGAGACAGTATTAGAAGGGCATGGCAGTGATTTTTATGTATTTATGGAGGATGGTCAAATAAGATCTACATTAGGATTTGTTCCTGCAAAAGATTTAGAAGATTTAAAAACAGATCCGTGGTATTACGGATTGTTTGAGCAGGGGAACGGGCAGAACAATATAGTTCCCGAAATATATGATGAAGCGGTGAAGGAGTTACAAAAAGAATTAGAATCAGGCAAAAATCGGGATGAAGACGGATATAAAACATTACAAGAAATCGGGTATCCGGATATAGTAAATAAGAAGAGAGAGAAAAGAGAAAAGCAGAAAGAATTTTTTGAGAAGACAAGGGATGTAACGGATTATACGGACGAGACAATAAGGCAGATGTTTGTGGAAGCCTTTTCTGTAGTGATAACACAAGATGAGTATGGGAATTGGAATACCGTTCATGAAATAACTGATTCGATGTTGGATGAAATGGCGGAAATCGATATATCTATAGTAGAAAAATTTTTAAAGACAATAAAGAATGTAGAATTATCGGCGAGTATTTTAAATGCAAATTATGCAAAATATGTAGGAGATTTAAATGTCGGACAAGATTTAAAATTGGGAGTTAGATATCTTAAAAAAGGAGTAAGACTCAAAGCCGGCGGAGATTTGGATTTAGGAGAGTTAACCGAAATAGCAGAAGAAGTAAGTCTTGAATCCAATGGAGAGTTATATTTAAGAAATTTAACCAAAATAGGGAATAAAGCAATTCTCAAAAATGGTAAAGACATAAATTTGTATTTAGCCGGAGTAACCGAATTGGGAGAAGGAGTAACTCTTAAAGTCGGCGGAGAATTAATTTTGCTGAACATATTTAAAATAGGAGAAAATGTAAGTCTTGAAGCCGGCACTACCTTGTATTTAAATAGATTAACAACCTTACCTAAAAATACGGATAATATGGAGTTATATTTTAAATGGGTATCTTGTTCTAATAATGAAATAGAAAAACAATTAATAGAAATAAGGAACAGAACAGAAAGGAAGCCTATTGAAAAAAGTGTTCTTTCTGCAATAGTTAAAAATGTAAATTACTGGTTACAGTTTAAATTTTTTGAAAAAATTTCTACAAATCTTATGTTAAACATAATAAAATTATTTATGGAAGAAACAAATATTGTGTCTATAGTTGATATAGATGACATAGAAAGAATACAAGAAGCCGAAGAATTAGCAAAAAACGGAACAAAAGTAAATATGGTTTTATTGAGAGCCAAAGATGAAGAATTTGTTACTAAGAAAGAAACAGGAAAAGTATTGGGCAACGAAAATGTTGGATATTATCGTGAATTATCAACACAAAGAGGCAATTTGACAGAATATGAATATGAAAGAACTGATGGTGACTTTTCATCGGAAGAAAAAATTTTAGAGTTGTTATTGGAAGATATAAAAAATGGTAACAATATAGGTAAAAAGAACAAAAATGTTTTATATGTTTCACCTTCACTTGTTAAGCGTTCTAAAAGTATGCTTGAAAAGTATATAAAAGATAACACAATACTTTCTTTAAGTAATGAAAGTATAAAAGGTGCACTTATAAAGGGGTTATTGAACAGTCATAGAAATGCAAGAGTTGAGGTACTAAGTAACATGGTAATGGTACCTGAAAATATATATGGTACATACAAGCTACATGAATTTAAAGAAGAAGATATTGTTGCACTTAAAGATAAGGGAATACAAACTATAATGTTTGATATAACACCTGCAGGTATGGTTGGTGACAAATTAAATTTGACGGAAAAAGATTTTGGAGTTGAAAGACAAAAAGAAAATGTATATAAAGCAATAAATATAGCAAAAGAACATGGAATGAATGTTATAATTTATGGTGAAGGGGCAGAAAATATAAATATTGAAGATGTAACTGTTGCGGTATTTGAAAATCCAACAGACAGGCAAATGCAAGTAATGGATTACAATAAAGCAATAGAAAGTAAAGAAAATTTATCCAATGTTATAGTAACAATAGCAAGGAATGAAAGAGAAAATATAGTAATAACGCCCGAACAAATAAAAAGAATAATAAATACCGGAGCGGCAATAGCATTTGACGGAGAAGTATTAACGGAAGTAAGTAAAGAAAGTACTTCCGAAAATGGAATCTCTATGTTTGAAATAATAAAAGCTATGTTTGCGGAAACACCTAAACAAAAAGCAGAAAGAGAAGAATTTGAAGGTATTATAGATGGTAGAGAAATTGCTTTAAAAGAACTAGAAAATATAAAAAAATATAGTATGGAAGAAATAGGAATAAAAGATTTGTATTATTTTGAAGAATTTATAAAAAATGAAGATTTAGGTGAAAAATCGTTATCCGATTTATACAACAAAGCACAATCTTTTCTTGAGAATATTCTTATAGGGAGAAGAATGTCTCTTGAAGAATTATATAAAAATCGTTTTTCTGTTTTGGGGAAAATAAAGGGTTTTATGCAAGTTATTGAATTGATAAAGTTAAACCCTGATATAAAATATTCCGATAGAGTAGACAATATGAATGAGTTAATGGAAAGGCTTTTTGAATATAGATTGTTAACCCATGGCAGTTACAATCCGAAAGAAAATAAAGATACAGAAGAAGCAATTTTAAGAGTAAATAAAAAATTAGGCGGAAATCCATCTGTCACTGAAATAATGGATGAGCTAAAAAAACAAATTAAAGATAAGAATTTAACAACGGAAGATAAAAGAATTGTTTTGAGCGGAATAATAGATTTGTTATTAACTGACAGTTCACAACTAGATATAGAAATAGATAATTTATACAGCATGAATACATCACAAATTGCAGCATTGCTTTCTGCTGCATAATGTAAATAGGTTCAAGCACTTCCAAACATAAGTTTGTTGTGGAAGCCTTAGTTTTATCCCATAAAATAAATCAATATTTTATATGTAGTTGACAAATAAAAAGTTTTTTTGTAATATATTTACCTACCGCAAAGGTAGGTAGAAAAACAGTAAAAAAATAAATTATTTGATATGTATATAAAGGGTTAAAAATATGAATTTAAAAGATAAACAAATAATAATAGATAGTCAAAATAAAATCATTCCACGATGTTGTATTAAAGAATGTGATTTGTTTTACGAGCGAATGTGTAGGTAGCAAAGAAGTAGTAGTTGGAAAGTAGTAGTTAAAAAGTAAAGATCTTAGAAATTAAAAAATAATAAAAAATAAAAATTCGATAAAAAATTGTCAAAGATGATTTTTTATGGATCGGGATGTTTTTTTGCTAAACAAAAAATTTTCAAGTTGCCATGTATGAAAATATAAAACACATAAAACTTGAAAATTCAAATGTGAAACTAAAAACTTTCGATCATTATAATAGGAGATTAAAATGTCTAATAAATATAAATTTGAAACATTACAAGTACACGTAGGACAAGAAACACCGGATTCTGCTACAGACTCAAGAGCAGTTCCAATATATGCAACAACATCTTATGTATTTAAAGATTCTGCAACGGCAGCAGGCAGATTCGGACTTACTGTCGGCGGAAACATTTATACAAGATTGATGAACCCGACTTCAGATGTTCTTGAAAAAAGAATTGCAGCACTTGAAGGCGGAGCTGCAGCACTTACAACAGCATCGGGAGCATCAGCAATCACTTATGCAGTTCAAAATATTGCAACTGCAGGGGATCATATAGTATCTTCCACAAACCTTTACGGCGGAACATACAATTTGTTTGCAAATACTTTAAAAGATCAAGGAATATCAACAACATTTGTTGATCCTTCAAATCCTGAAAACTTTGAAAAAGCAATAAAAGAAAATACGAAACTTCTTTATGCCGAAACATTAGGAAATCCTAATTCAGATGTTATAGATTTGGATGCAATATCCAAAATTGCACATAAACACGGAATACCTTTTATAGTAGACAGCACATTTGCTACACCTTATTTATTAAGACCTATTGAACACGGCGTGGATATTGTGGTACATTCGGCAACAAAATTTATCGGCGGACACGGTTCGGTAATGGGTGGAGTTATCGTTGATGCCGGAAAATTTGATTGGGCACAAAACGATAAATTCCCCGGACTTTCAAAACCTAATCCGTCTTATCATGGTGTAGTGTTTACAAAAGCGGTAGGTAATTTGGCATACATAATAAAAATAAGAACAACATTGTTAAGAGATCAGGGAGCAGCAATATCTCCGTTTAACTCTTTCTTGTTGTTGCAAGGTCTTGAAACCCTTTCTTTAAGAGTGGAAAGACATGTATCAAATGCACTTAAAGTGGTAGATTTCTTAAAGAATCATCCGCAAGTAGAAAAAGTTAATCATCCGTCTTTAGCAACGGGAAAACAAAAAGAATTGTATGACAAATATTTCCCGAAAGGTGCAGCTTCAATATTCACATTTGAAATTAAAGGTACCGCGGAAACGGCAAAGAAATTTACGGAAAGTTTAAAACTTTTCTCGCTTCTTGCAAATGTTGCAGATGTTAAAAGTCTGGTAATACATCCTGCATCAACAACTCATTCACAACTTTCAGAACAAGAGTTGTTAAGCAGCGGAATAAAACCCACAACGGTTAGATTATCTATAGGTACGGAACATATAGATGATATTATTGATGATTTGAAACAGGGTTTTGAAGCAGTTAAGTAAAATATAAAAAACACTTTATATCGACCTTAATATTTTGGTTATAATGTTGCAACTAACTCAATCGAGTACGCCTTTACGGGATCCAAGTACACTTCATTCGTTAGTTGCTTCATTCTAACCTAAAATCTTAAAGTCTCTAAAGACAAAAACAATAAAAAATTTGTTAAAATAATACTTGTGATTTGGAGGTATATATGAAAAAAATATTGTTAATCATTTCAGTTTTAGCAGTTGTTGTTTCTGTAAGTTTTGCAGAGTGTTGCAGCTGCGGTAATGACAGTTGTAGTACCAGTGAAACTTGTTCAACGGCAGAATGCCCACAGAAATAGAAAATTAAAAAATAACAAAATTCACAAAGTGAATTTTACCGATGAAGACCGTAAATTTTGAGATGAAGTGAAGTAATTTCAAAACGCGGTGTACAAAAAATTAGCGAAGCGGATAAGTACATAAGTTTTGAAATTACAAAACTGTAGTCCAAAATCTGCGGTCGCTATATAAAACAGGAGAAAAAAATGTCAAGAATATACAAATCAGCAGATGAATTAATAGGAAAAACACCTTTATTGGAGTTCACACACATAGAAAAAGCAGAAAATTTGGAAGCAAAATTAATTGCAAAATTGGAATATTTTAATCCTGCAGGTTCTGTTAAAGACAGAATTGCTAAAGCAATGATAGAAGATGCAGAAAAAAAAGGTTTATTAAAACCGGGTTCAATAATTATTGAACCGACAAGCGGAAATACAGGTATTGGCCTTGCCGCAGTAGCAGCAGCAAAAGGATACAAAATTATTATTGTAATGCCTGAAACCATGTCTGTAGAAAGAAGACAGTTGATGAAAGCTTACGGCGCAGAGTTGGTGTTAACCGAAGGCGCAAAAGGTATGAAAGGTGCTATTGCAAAAGCAGCAGAACTTGCACAGCAAACACCTAACAGCTTTATTCCGGGACAATTCGTTAACCCTGCAAACCCTAAAATTCACAGAGATACAACCGGTCCTGAAATATGGGAAGATACCGACGGTAAAGTAGATATATTTGTTGCAGGTGTAGGAACAGGCGGAACGATTACCGGTGTAGGCGAATTTTTAAAATCTAAAAATCCTAACATAAAAGTTGTAGCAGTTGAACCGGCAACATCGGCAGTTTTGTCTACCGGAGTTGCAGGAGCACACAAAATTCAAGGTATCGGAGCAGGTTTTGTTCCTGATGTTTTGAACACAAAAATATATGATGAAATAATTCCTGTTCAAAACGAAGATGCATTTATAACAGGCAAACTTATCGGTAAAAAAGAAGGTGTACTTGTAGGTATTTCTTCAGGTGCAGCTTTGTGGGCAGGTATACAGCTTGCAAAAAGGCCTGAAAATAAGGGGAAGAATATTGTAGTGTTGTTGCCGGATACGGGGGATAGATATTTGTCTACTGCATTATTTGCAGAATAATCTTATAACGACCTTAATATTTTGGTTATAATTTCGAAACACAGAACCTTGAGTACCGCAAAGAGTACACATCAGTTCTGTGTTTCTTCATTCTAACACAAAATCTTAAGGTCTTGAACGAAAATAGTGTTTGTAATTGTGAAACGGATTTATCTTTTAAGCTATAACTTTATATTTGCCTTCTTCGAGTACCACTCGCTCCGCTTTTGTTTCAGTACACTTCAGGCGGCAAATATTTCGTTATAGCTTAAAATTTGTAAATCCTTTGAAAGCCAAGAACGACAATAATGTAAAAACGGGAAGAGTTCTCTTCCCGCTTTTTTATAAAATCTTAAGGTCTTGAATTACACAAGAGTTAAAAATTTGATCTTAAAAACCATTAAATTTTTGTTCGATATAACCACATTTTTTACAAGCATATAAAATACCTTGATGATAAGGATCACCTGTTTTCATCCATATAGATACAATTAGAGACAATCGGTAGCATTGTGGGCAACGTGTTATTTGAGATTGGACAGCATGTACATCCGGATCATGTTTAAATTTTTCTATTTCATCTTGTCTTTTTTGTTCTTTTTGTTTTTGCTTTTTTATTTCTTCATTTACAAATGCTTTCCAGTTACTTTTTACCTTTCTTATTTCGTTTTTACCATAATTAGTATATTCTTCTTCACAAATAATCTGCTTTACTTCACTGTCATAGTAAGTATATCCTGTTTGTTTTTCAAGTTTTGTTTTTGCTTGGTTAAAAACATCATCATAAATTTTTTTCTCTAAGTTATATTCCCAATCGTTGTTTAGTTCTTCATTAGTTAATACGATTGCTTCTGTATTTATATTTTCAATACCGGTTTCTTTCAGTCTTTGTTTTGCTTTCAATAAAGCATCCTCTTTTTCCTTTTTTATTTTATCTCTGTAATATTGAGCAGATAAAGTTTGGCTACTTAATACTATCACATCTTTATTCTTGCTACGAATTGTTTCTTTTTCCGTTAAATCGTATTTTTCTAAATATAAAGAATTTTCTTGTTCTGAATCTAATTTAATACATATTTCATGTGGGTTATTTATTGATATATCTTTACCATTTTGAAATAACATTTTAATATCTTGTGTACTCTTTCCATTATTAAAATTTAATATAAATTTATCAGGATAATATTGTTGTTTGTCTTTGAAATCAGAAAAAGAAGTATCTATTGTTTTTTCAAAAATTCCATTTATATTTGAAGAGATAGAATCTTTATTACCAAATTGTATATTTTGATTAGATATAGGTGTTTTGTCCATGTTTACAATTTTCCCTGCAATTCTTGCATGAGCATTATACCTATAACTTTTTTCTTTAACAACAATAGAATCATATACTAATAAAAAAGGTGTTGTTATTATATCTATTGCTAATGGTATTCCAAATAAAAAATTGGAAAATATATAAGTTAAAACTGGAGAAGCATTATTCTCTTCTGCACTTGCTTCAAACCCTTTAAATGCTGGAAACAAATTAGAATAATCTCTTTTTACTTCTTTATGTTCTGTCACTTTATATTCTTTTAATAAACCAGTTCCCTTATAATTTATAAGAGTTTTTGTTGTAGAACAACTACATAAAGCTAAACACATAATTAATAAAATTATTTTTTTCATTTTTACTCCTTTTACATTATTCTTATGAAGATATAGTAATCTGCATATCCTTCAGTTGTTTTTAATTCATCAACTTCTAAATTTATAATTTCATTATAATATTTACTGTCTATATTATTACTATTTAAAAATTCTTTTATTTTGTTTTTTCCTAATTTTGCATATCTTCCAGGCTGATGAGCTTTTATTTCTATTATTATCCATACTTTTTCCATAATTTTTCTCCTTTTAATTATTAAATTTCTGCTAATAAAACTACATTTGATTACAAGTTTTTTACAAGTAATGCCTCCTTATTTTTGATTTTTACTTTTGGAAATTTTGAAAGGAAATGCTTTTGTTGGCAAAATAAAAACGGCTGTGTTATTTATGAGTGGCTAAAACACCATAAATAAACAGCCGTAGCTCTTTGCCCCCGAAGGGCAAAGAACACTCGACAAATATTATTAAGGGGATCAGCCAAAATAATATTTGTCTATAACGACTGTTTTTGGTTTTAGCCACCTTTTGCCTAAACAAAAGTGTATCCTTTCGGATCCCAAAAACATTCAATATTAAGTTATAAAAATTACATTTCGTAATTTTCTATTATTTTATTAAAATTCAGTTGTGTTTTACAATATGTTATATTTATCATTATTTAAAAAAATTAATTTTATATAATATAACTCATGAACATAATTGAAGAATTGAAAATCAACAAAAACCTTTCGGATGAACAGTTTAAACTGTTACTTGAAACGGATACTTATAAAGATGAACTTTTTAAGCAGGCGGATATTGTCCGTCAACAAGTTTACGGAAAAGATGTTTATTTAAGAGGACTAATAGAATTTACAAACTATTGTAAAAACGGTTGTTACTATTGCGGTATAAATTGCACAAACAAAAATATTAAAAGGTATCGTTTAACAAAAGATGAAATTTTACAATGTTGTAAAGACGGATATGCTTTAGGTTACAGAACATTTGTTTTGCAGGGCGGGGAAGATCCTTTTTTTACGGACGATATAATTTGTGATATTGTATCTGCAATAAGGCAAAATTATAAAGATTGTGCAATTACATTATCTATAGGTGAAAAAAGTAAAGAAAGTTATCTTGCTTACTTTAAAGCAGGTGCCAACAGGTTCCTTTTAAGACACGAAACTGCAAACGAAGAGCATTACAAAAAGTTGCATCCCGAAAGTTTATCTTTAAAAAACAGAAAGCAATGCCTTTTTAACTTAAAGGAAATCGGGTATCAGGTAGGCAGCGGTTTTATGGTAGGATCACCTTACCAAACTATGGAAAATATTATTGAAGATTTTCGTTTTTTGCAGGAACTTAAACCCGATATGATAGGAATAGGACCTTTTATTCCCGCGCAAAACACAAAATTTGAAAATTTCGAACACGGTAAATTAATTTTAACATTAAAAATAATTTCAATATTAAGATTGTTGTTTCCTTATGCTTTAATACCTTCAACAACGGCACTTGGAACAATAGATCCGAACGGCAGAGAACTCGGACTTAAATCAGGTGCAAATGTTGTTATGCCAAACTTATCACCTACCAAATACAGAAACCTTTACACTTTATACGATGACAAAATCTGTACAAACGAAGAAGCCGCCGAATGCAGAGGTTGTTTGGAAAGAAGAGTATCTCTTGCAGGTTACAAAGTTGTTACGGATATCGGCAATGTAAAAAAATGAGGTATAGAAGAATAGATGTATGGATGTATAGAAACGGCAACGGATAGTTAAAGATTATAGACTTAAAAATAAAAAAACAGGAAGAATATTTTCTTCCTGCTTTTTTGTTATACTTGGTAATCTAAAAAAACTAAAAGTTTATTGAGTTTGTTGTTCCGCTACTGTTTTGTAAAAAGTATTCTACATTAAAATCAAAGTATGTATCAGGATACGGTTCATCTTTTAAAGTGAAATGCCACCATTCCGAATCGATAGGTTTAAAACCTGCTTTTAACATGGCATCTCTTAAAATTTGTCTGTTTTTCTTTTGTTGTTTTGTGATTTTTTTGTAGTCGGGATGAGATTCTTCACCGAAGAAATCAAATGTTCCGCCCATATCAACAAAACCGCCGTTTTGTTTTATTATTGTTAAATCAATAGTGCTTCCTCTTGAATGACCGGACTTTGCGGCAACATAATTTCCTGCAAGAAGATCTGATTTCTTTATATCTGGATAAAAAGATTTGTTTCCCGGATCTTTAGGATCGTTTATCCAGTTAACAAAATCGGTAACTGCTTTTTGAGGTCTGTATGTATCCCAAACAAGAATTCTATAACCTTGTTTCCTTAAATCGTCTGCTGCAACTACCAATGCATCAAGAGCTTCTTTTGTCATGTAAGCAACAGGAGCATGATATCCGTCTATTCTGTGCCCTGTAAAGTTGTAGTCGGAATAGTATCTCATATCATAAACAGCATCAGGAATTCTTGAAGATATTTTTTGAAAACCGCTGCTGTCGGTTGAAACAGTATCTGCAAAAATAAAAGGTGTAACACACAAACATAAAACCAAACTTAAAACAAATTTTTTCATTATTTACCTCTCTTATATAATAATGTTTTAAGCTATTATACAAAATTTGTGTTGACAACAATAATTCTTTTTTATAATATATTTACCTACCTACCTTTATGGTTGGTTAATAGTGAGTTTTAAGAGTAGAATAAAATGAATAAAATAAAAAAATCTTTTTTTGATGTAGTTAATAACAGACAAAATACCGGTTCTGTAAAATATGATTTCATACCGAATAAGAACAAAGATGTTATTCCTATGTGGGTAGCAGATATGGATTTTAAAAGTCCGGTTGTTGTTGAAAATGCATTAAAAAAAGTTGCAAGTCACAACATTTACGGTTATCCATATATTGATAATGAATATATATCGTTATTACAAAATTGGTATGCAAGAAGAATGGATTGGAAAATAAAAAAAGAAGAAGTTTTATGTGTCCCGAGTGTAATGTTCGGTATATCTGCTGCAATCAGGGCATTAACAAAAGAAAAAGATTCTGTTTTAATTTCACAGCCGGTATATTATCCGTTTATGGATATTGTTAAAGATAATAACAGAAAACTTGTTGTTAGTCCGCTAGTTTTTAACGGTAAAAAATACGAATTTGATTTTAAAGATTTTGAAAACAAAATAAAACGAAATAAAGTTAAGATGTATATATTATGTTCACCGCATAATCCCGTAAGCAGAGTTTGGACAAAACAAGAACTTTTGTCTGTTGCAAAGATATGTATTAAACATAATGTTATTATAGTTTCGGACGAAATTCATTCCGATTTTGTTTACGAAAATTATAAACATTATCCGATATGCACTCTTTCTAAAAAGATTGCGGAAAATACAATAACGGCAATAGCACCTACAAAAACTTTTAATCTTGCAGGGTTGCAGGCGGCACATCTTGTAATACAAAACAAAAATATAAGAGAAAAAGTTGTTAAAGCCGTTAATGCGACAGGTTTTCATGTGTTAACCAAGCCGGCAATACAGGCGGTAAAGGCAGTTTATAAAGACGGTGAAACTTGGTTTAATGAGTTATTAAAGTATTTACAGCAAAACAGAGATATATTGATAAAAGGTTTTGCCGGAACAAAAGTTTCTGTTCAGGATATGGAAGGGACATATTTGGCTTGGGTTAATTGTAAACAGCTGAATTTAAGTTGTGAAAGTATAGAAAGATTGTTTTTGAAAAAAGCAGGAGTTTGGTTACATAAAGGTTCAACATTCGGCATTGGCGGTGAAGGATATATGAGATTAAACCTTGCATGTCCGCAAAAAGTATTAAATAAGGCAATTAAGCAAATTAAGCAGGTAATTTAAAATGGAAAAAAGAGCTTTAATTGCTATGAGCGGTGGTGTAGATTCAAGTGTTGCAGCTTTTTTATTGAGACAGCAAGGTTACGATTGTATCGGTTGTACAATGAAACTTTATAACAATGAGGATATCGGAATAAAAAGCAGAACATGTTGTTCTTTGAATGATGTAAATGATGCAAGATCTGTTGCTTACAAACTAAATATGAAATATTATGTTTTAAATTATACTTCGGATTTTAAAAAACAGGTTATAGACAAGTTTGTTAAAAGTTATGAATCGGCAGTAACACCGAATCCTTGTATAGATTGCAATAAATATATGAAGTTTGAAAAACTTTATAATATGGCAAAAAATTTGGAATGTAATTATATAGTTACAGGCCATTATGCAAGAATTGAAAAAGTAAAAGATAAATTTTATCTTAAAAAAGCCGTTGATGATACTAAAGACCAAAGTTATGTTTTATACAATTTAACACAAGAACAACTTGCACATACTTTGTTTCCGTTAGGCAATTTACATAAAACAGAAATTAGAGATATTGCAAAAGAAAACGGTTTTGTTAATGCTTCAAAACCGGACAGCCAGGATATATGTTTTGTTCAGGATGGCAATTATGTTAGAGCAATAGAAAAGTTTTCGGATAAACAAATTAAAGAAGGCAACTTTATTGATAAAAGCGGTAAAGTAATAGGTAAACATAAGGGAATAGTTTATTATACCATAGGGCAAAGAAGAGGGTTAGGATGTTTTCAAAAACATGTTTATGTTTGTAAAATTTCCGCACAAGATAATACGGTAATGTTGGGTGATGAAAAAGATTTATATAAAAAAGAGTTTATTGTAACGAACTTTAATTGGATATTAGGCAAACCGCCTGCACAAAATTTTAGTTGTTCGGTAAAAATAAGATACAAACAAAAAGAGCATGCAGCAGATATAATAGTTTTAGATGATAATACAGTAAAAATTGTTTTTGAACAAGAACAAAAGGCAATAACACCGGGACAAGCAGCAGTTTTGTATGATGGAGATATTGTTTTAGGTGGCGGAACGATAGTAGGTGAAAATGGTTAAAGAAATTTCGGCACAAGATTTTGTTAAACTTGATAAAAGTAAAATAACGATAGTTGATATGAGAGAAGAAAAAGAATATATTGGTAATAGTTTTGAAAAAAGTATAAATCTTCCCATTTCAAAATTTTGGGTAGGAATTGATAATATACCTAAAGATAAACCTGTTTATGTTTTTTGCGAAAGCGGTTATTTTAGTGAAGAAATGGTTATTCTTCTTGAGGAAAGAGGATATGATGCAACAAATATTTTAGGCGGCTGGGAAAAGATAAAGAGTTGTTTTTAAAAGGTTGTAATTTGGAATTTATATTATAAAAATACAATGAATCGCGAAGCGATTTCAGAGACCTTAAGATTTTAGGCGAAACGAAGCACAATTCAAAAATTGCAATAATATAATTTGCAATTTTTGACGCGACTGGAAAGGTTTTAGGTGAGACGAAGAAAATTTAAAATGCAGTGTACTGATATGGTAGCGAAGTGATATAGTACATAAATTTTAAATTTTCAAAGTCGTAACCAAAAAATTTCGGTCGCAATAGGAGAATATAATGGAAAAAAGAGAAGTGTATTTGGATAGCAGTGCTACAACAAAGGTAAGGGAAGAAGTATTAAAAGAAATGTTGCCTTACTTTACGGATGTTTACGGTAATGCATCATCCGTTCACACTTATGGGCAAAAAGCAAAAGCAGCATTAACCAAAGCAAGAGAAACTTTTGCGAAACTTATAAATGCCGAATCTCCGGAAGAAATAATTTTTACTTCTTGCGGAACGGAATCGGATAATATTGCAATTGTTGGCAGTTTACTTGCAAATGAAGGTAACCATGTTATCACAAGCAAAATAGAACATCATGCTATACTTTTTACTTGCCAAAATTTAGAAAAAAAAGGTTATAAAGCAGATTATATATCTACCGATAAAATAGGTAGAGTAAATATTGAAGAACTGAAAAGTAAAATTACCGATGATACCGTTATAGTAAGCATAATGCATGCAAATAACGAAATCGGTGTAATAGAACCAATAGAAGAAATATCGAAAGTTTTAAAAGAAATAAATAAAACAAGAAAGAACAAAATATTATTACATACAGATGCGGTTCAAACTGCAGGAAAATTAAAACTTGATGTCCAAAAGTTAGGTGTAGATTTGTTGTCTGTATCAGGACACAAATTTTACGGTCCTAAAGGGATTGGTGCTTTATATATAAGAAAAGGAACAAAAATTGAACCGTTGTTTCATGGCGGGCACCATGAATTCGGTATGAAACCCGGAACAGAAAATGTTGCAGAAATTGTAGGTATGACAAAAGCTCTTGAACTTGCAAACGAAGAAATGGAACAAGAAAGTAAGAAAATATATGAGTTAAGAAATAAACTAATGAACGGCATTGTAGAAAAAATTCCGGAAGTAGTAATAAATACAGATATAAAATATGCCGTTCCGAGTGTTTTAAGTGTAAGTTTTAATTATATTGAGGGTGAATCTTTACTTTTAATGCTTGATATGGCAGGAATTGCAGCATCTGCAGGTTCTGCATGTGCGACAGGTTCTGCAGAGCCGTCACATGTTTTGTCTGCAATAGGTGCAAGTCCGCTTGCGGCACAGGGAACATTAAGATTTTCGTTAGGCAGATACAATACCGAAGAAGATATAGATTATGTGTTGGAAGTGTTACCGAAACTTGTTGAAAGAGTAAGGAAAATGTCGCCGGTGTGGAACAGCAAAGCAGAAGAATAGATGTATGGAAGTATAGAGGTATAGAAACAACCACAGAAAAATTGGAAAATTTGAATTATAGATTATAGGGTGATAAGGTTATAGTGTTATAGATTGAGAACTGTAACGGCAGAGCAACTAAACAAATAACTGATAACCTCATAACCCAATAATCCATAAACTAAAAAAGGAGTGTTATGAAACAAGTATATTTAGATAATCAGTCAAATACAAGAATGGATGATATAGTTTTTGATTCCATGGTTCCATATTTGAAACAATATTACGGAAATCCGCAAAGTATTTACTCTTTGGGACAAATTTCTAAAGATGCAATAGAAGAAGCAAGAATTTCTGTTTCAAAACTGATAAATTCTAAACCGGAAGAAATAATTTTTACTTCTTGCGGTTCGGAATCCAACAATTTGGCAATAAAAGGGTATGCTTACGGAAACTCTAAAAAAGGTAAACATATTATAGTTTCTGCAATAGAACATTTTTCTGTTTTAAATGCAGTGAAATCTCTAGAAAAAGACGGTTTTGAAGTTACATATGTTCCGGTAGATAACAAAGGTTTTGTTGTATTAGATGAACTAAAAAAATCTATAAGACAAGATACAATTTTAGTATCAATTCAGTATGCAAATACGGAAATAGGAACTATTCAAAATATTGATGAAATATCAAAAACAGTTAAAGAAAAAAATGTTGTATTGCATGTTGATGGAGTTGTTGCAGCAGGTGTTATACCTATAGATGTTGCTAAATCTAATATCGATATGCTCACTATTTCAAGTTCGGTAATTTACGGACCAAAGGGTGCGGCAGCTCTTTATGTTAAAAAAGGAATATATTTAAAACCGCAAATAGATGGTGGAGTACAAGAGTTTAATAAAAGAGCGGGAACGGAAAATGTTCCTGCAATTGTCGGGTTTGGTGTTGCTTGTAGTATTGCGTTAAGCGAAATGCAAAAAAATTACGACAAAATTATAAAGTTAAGAGATAAACTTATTATCGGGTTACAAAAGAATATAGATTATATTTATCTTAACGGACCTACCCAAAACAGGTTACCGACAAATGTAAATTTTTCTATAGAATTTGTTGAAGGGGAATCTCTTTTTCTATTGCTTGATGCTAAAGGTATAATGGCATCAAGCGGTTCAGCCTGTGCAAATAAATCTTTAAAAATATCGCATGTATTAACTGCAATAAATGTTGATGTCGCAGTAGGGCAAGGTTCAATAGTATTTACATTATCAAAATATAATACGGAAGAAGAAATAGATTATGTTATTGCGGAATTTCCTACTACTGTTAAAAGATTAAGAATGATGTCTCCGTTATATGACCATTTTAAATCTACCGGTGAAAGAATGAAAGCCGGTCCGGGAACAGATTACGATCACCACCATGAAGAATAGTAAAGGCAGGTTATAAGTTTATAAGGTTATAGGGTGATAGGTTGTTTGTCGTTAAACTTATAAGCCAATAACCTAATAACACTATAATCCAAAAGTTGTTTGATTTTG
The DNA here is from genome assembly GCA_017525905.1 of Elusimicrobiota bacterium. Lineage (GTDB taxonomy): Bacteria > Elusimicrobiota > Endomicrobiia > Endomicrobiales > Endomicrobiaceae > Ruminimicrobiellum. Next base: position 16,425 of record JAFXSD010000080.1, read on the forward strand.
ATATGGAATGTAAATTAATAATAAAGATTAAGTAATAGACAAATAGTTTGGAGGTTAAAAAGTATGGCTTTTTATAGTGAAAAAGTAATGGATCATTTTGCTAATCCTAGAAATGTGGGAGAAATAAAGGATGCATCGGGCGTAGGTGAAGTTGGTAACCCTGTATGTGGTGATATGATGAAATTTTATATTAAAGTTGAAAATAACATAATAAAAGATGTTAAGTTTAAAACTTTCGGTTGTGGTGCGGCAATTGCCGTATCTTCAATGGTATCCGAAATGGCAATGGGAAAAACAATTGAAGAAGCACTTGCTTTAACAAATGAAGCAGTTGCAAAAGAATTGGGCGGATTACCGCCAAACAAAATGCATTGTTCAAATTTAGGTGCAGATGCTTTACATAAAGCAATAGAAGATTATAAACAAAAACAATCAAAATAATTTTTTTTGTTGTTAGAAATTTTTAGTAAAATTTAAAATTTTCCGACGATAAATTTTCTTGTTGACAAATAAAAAATTTTTTTATAATATATTTACCTACCGCAAAGGTAGGTAGAAAAAACAGTAAAAAAATAAATTATTTGATATGTATATAAAGGGTTAAAAATATGAATTTAAAAGATAAACAAATATTAATAGATAA
>JAFXSD010000081.1 GCA_017525905.1 Elusimicrobiota bacterium
GCTCCCCATCATCATCGTCTACACAAAAGCCTTCGACGACGTCGAAAGCGATTGCATGCTCAAGGAAATCAACAAAATCTGCAGCACGCACAACCGGAAAATCAACACTATCAAAGTCGTCGCGAAAAAAAGAGTAATCAAAAGCGGGAATAACAAATTCGTCATCGAAGAACACGGATTGAAAGAACTCATTGAACTCACTTTCAATAAAATCGAAAAAGCAGTTGAAAGTGCCTTTTTCAATTCGGTCAAAATTCACATTCGAAATGATTATAACAAAAAAATGAAAAATATTCACAAAAAATTAGAAAATGATATTAATAATCAAATCAACAATTTCAATGATCTTCCGCTTAAAAATTTAAAAACTAAAGATTTAGAGATTATTAAATATATCATACGAATTTTAATTTATGAAGAAGATAATTCAAAAAAATTATCTGAAAATTCAGAAAATTTATTAACAAATTTTTTATCGAAATTTTCGAAATATATCAATGAAAAATATCAAAAATATATTGAACAATTAGTTCAAAATAAATGCAGTGAATTAGCAATAAAATATTTGCAATTTCAAGAAACTAACGAAAAAGAAAAAGAACAAAAAAACAAAAACAATGAAATTTCAAATAATTATTTCACAAAAGAAGTAATTAATCATATTCAAAAAGAAGTTTTAAATTATTTAAATATTCAAAGTTTGTTTGAAAACGAACAAAATGAAGCTAATAAAAAAGACATGAAAGAATGGATGGGAATTTCAAAAAATGAAATTTCTTCAGAAATTGAAGGAAAAATTGAAAATATAATATTAAAAAATTCCACAAAATTTATTGTAAATAATTTCATTGAAAAAATCTCAAATTCAATGGTTGAAGCACATAAAAATATTTTATTTAATATTAACTCGTATTTATTAGAACATATGGGAAAAGAAATTCAAAATATAAGCGATAAATTAATAAATATTTTTCAAAATAATAAATAATTATTTATATAATTTTATAAATATTTAAATAAAAAAATAATTTATTTTATATATAAAATATTTTTTGATTAATATAAATAAAATATTTAATACTTAAATATAAGTTATTAAAATATTAATTAATTTTAAATATAAATTCCAGAAACGAAAAAAAAATATTTTTTCTTTTTAATATTTTAATCAAAATAATAAATAAAATCACATAATTTTTTCTTTAAAATTCCTTTCGAAATTAATATTTATTTTAACCCTTCATAAAAAACGAAATAAATTAAATTTTTAATTTAAAAATTATAAAAATATCTAAAAAAAAAAAATAATATAAAAGACTCATAAAAAATTAATTTTAGATTAAAAATGAGCGAGGAAGAAATTATAGCGCAAGCTTTAGATTTTATAGAGGAAAAATTAACCTCTTTCTTTAATTTAAAAAAGGGAGATGACATATACAACACGTTTGATACCTCATACAAATCGGAAGAGATAAAAAAGGAACTGAAAGTCTTATTTTTCCAGCCGAAAAAAACAGTCATCATAGGTCTTTCGAACAAAGGCCAATGTGTTCTTTCTCCGAAAGACGCGAGAAGAAAGAGTATTTTGATATTAAAGTCAAACAAAGAGGACGAGTTGTCTCCGAACATGGACGACAACTTCTTGTTTATCGAGCTTAACAAAAAGATTCTCGATGAAATGTACATCATATGTAAAGACATCTTTTTCCCAATGCTAACTCAAAACGTGCAACAAGGAGAAAGCAGCGAATTGATCAGCAAAGAATTGATGGAAAAATTCCATAATTTTTTGTCGCATTTTTATGTCGCCTTGGGACACACCAAAGGAGAAACCAAATTGCCCGAACCAAGCGACGAAATTTTCAGAAACCCAAACATAAACGACAACGAAAAAACCCAAATTTGCGAAGGAGCTGTTGTGATGTGGATCGACTTGATACGATACATCTTGAAACAAGAACCCGAACATGAATTCAGAAACAATGGAAATCCTTTGCCAAGCAGCGAAATCGATTTCTGGGAAAATAAAAAAACTGCCTTGAACAGCATTTTATTACAAATCGAAGGAAAAAAAATAACAGAAATTTTGAAATTCTTGGAAAAACAAAAAAGCACCTATCACAAAATGTTCAATGAAATCAGAAAAGACGTCGAAGAAAAAGGAAAAGAATCTTATCATAATTACAAATATTTACAATGCTTAGAAAAGGAGTTTAATATGTTAGGCGATGAAACAAAAGAGTTGACCGAAGTTGTTGATGAATTTGTTCCAATTTTTCACATTATTAGAGAAATTTGGCGAGACAATGAATATTACAAAAAACCAGAAAGACTAATCGTTTTAATAAGAAAAATCTGCAACGCAATTATCGCCAAAGGACAAGAATTCATTCATTCAAATATTTTCAACAAAATTTTAGACGACCCCGAAAAAGAAATCCAAGTTTTGGAACAAACCCGAGAAATCATACAAAAGTTCATGAAAGCTTATTTCCAATACAAAGACATCGAAGAAGATGGATGGAAAATCACAAGAAACGTGATTTTTTATAGATTAGACGCCTTTAACGACAGAGTTGGTGATATTTTGAACGTGGCCCGAAGTTACAACGAATTTAGCAAAATGAGCACGAAAACAATTGGAGGAATCAAAGGAGAAGCTCTCGGTCAAAGTTTATTAGATATTTATAATGAATGCACAGCTGCTGTGAAAGATTTTATTTCTGATGAATATGATCCTTTGGATATTAATGATGATACTTTTAATGTGAAATATGCGAAATTTAAGGATATTTTAAAAGAATTGGAAAGAAAAATTTCCGCCGTTTTGACCCAAACTTTCGATGAAAACGATACGATTATGGGAAAATTCAAAGTTTTAGATAATTTTGATACTATTTTAGAACGACCTTACATCGTAGTTGAATTGGAAAAGAAGTATAATATTTTATTGGATTTGTATAAAGATGAATTAAGAGAAGTTCAGAATTTATTTTTAACTGGTAAAAAACAAATCGAAAACAACGACGAAAAAAACCCTTTGAACAAAAACATGCCTCCGATCGCTGCTTTATTGAATTGGACCGACTCTTTGAAAAGTCGTATCACTGAACCAATCGAAAAATTCCGTTCGTGCGGAAAAAGAATAACCGAAAAAGAAGAATTCGGCGAAATCGAAAACTCATACAACTCAATTTACAACATGATCAACGAATACGGAAACACTCGAAAAGCAGATTGGGACGAAAAGGCAAAAACAGATTCAGTCGAAAAACAAAAAATATACATTTTGGTTAAAAAAGACAATTTATTAAATGTTAATTTCGACCCTGATTTATCTCAATTGTTGAAAGAAGTCAAATATCTAAAAATTTTGAACATGGAAATCCCTCAAGAAGCTGAAGATGCCTTCGCCAAAAACTCAAAATTTAGAAAACAAATTTCCAATTTGGAAAATATCAAAGCTCAATACAATAGCATTATTTTACAATTAAACGAAGTCGAAAAACCAATGGTCGAATGGAAATTAAATAAAGTCGAAGAAGCTTTATTACCAGCTTTGAATGAATACACTTGGGAAGACTCAAAAAAAATCGACGATTTCACAACCAAAGCCCACAAAATCATAAGTGAATTAGCAGACACCGTTAATAAATTGAAATTATTCGTTGCGAAAATCGATGCTATTTTCAAAGAATGGTTGCTACCTGAAAGTATGCTTTTCCAAAAACCAAAAGAAATCTCTGAAGCAGACGCAGTTAGCACCAGATTCATCGCCTACTATGAACAAGAAAGAGCAAAAATGGCCACGAGAGTAAAAGATATATCAAATTTAGGAGAGGTTCAAATTGCGTTAAAACAAGCCGTTCAAAATTTATCAACTTTTAAAGAAAAAGATGAATGGAAAAATTACCAACATTACATCAATAGCATAGTTTTGAATGGTTCAATCGATTTGATATATCAAAACTTGTTACACTTGAGCAACTGTTTAGATCCCTCTTTACCGCCTTTTTGTTCGGTAAGGTTGTTATTAGAGGATAGAAAGATCGTTTATCGTCCTGATTTCACGGGAGAAGACGGAAAAAGTATAAAATCAATGATTTTAGAGTGGATCAATAGTTTCTTAAACTTAAGCACTTTGTTCAGAATAAGAGTCGATACTTCTATGGGAGATTACATGATTGAAGTAACTGAAAACTTTAAAATTCAAGAAATCGTTTACAAATTATACTCGGAATGCAGTTTATTAGCCAATGAAAGTAACACGAAAATGGACAGTTTCGGAGATTTCAAAGTTTTATGGGAAAAAGATTTTGAAGAATCATTTAATCAATTTTTGAAAGAAAATACTACCATTCCCGAACCAACTCCAGAACAAGAAGAAAGACAAGAAAGAATAGATAAAATTTTCAACGACGCCAATCCCAATCCAATTACAAACGGAATCGTAGAGTATACTCCAACCAAAGAAATATTCGACGATACCATTAATGAATACAAAGAAAAACTAAAACGAGTTCAAAATATGCCCGATCACATTAAAGTTAGATGGGTCGAAATAGATTTTAGTGATTTCAAGGCTGAATTAACAAAAATCATTGAATCTTGGATCGAAAAATACAAAGAATTTTTGAAGAAAAATTCCTCAAGAAAACTTCAAAACATAAAAAATTTCATGGACAGAGTCGAAAGTGGAATAATTAATAAACCAGAAAACACAGAATCCGAAGAAGATATCAAAAAATTCTATGGTTTGTTAGAAAATATCAGAGACATGGATTTGTTATACCCAAAAATTATTGAACTAATTCCTTCAATAAAAGGTGAATTAGAAATATTAAAAAAACACACCAACAACGAAAGCGAAGATGATCCTTACAAAATCGAAGAAAGAAACACTGAAAGTGAAGAACAAAAATTAATCGCTCAAACTGAAGAAGTCGAAAAAAACGTTGTCGAATTGAAAAGAAAAGTCGAAAATGTTAACGAAGAAATAAGCGACTTAATTGACCATGAAAAAGAAAGTTTCAGAGTAAAAAAGAAAGAATTCGAAGAAAAAGTCGAAGCATTTAGAAAAGAATTTTTAGAAAACGCCCCAAGAGAATTAGTCAATTTCAGCAGAGAAGAAATCGAAAATGCTTATGCAACAATGGATAAATATTACGATGAAACAATCGAATTAGAAAAAGAAAAGAAAACAAACAACGACATGGAATTGCTATTGAAAATTCCTTTATCAACAAATAAACAAATCAGCGACTGTTTGAACGACTTGAAATTATACAAAACTTTGTGGGATTATGTTTCATACTTCTTCGAAATATTCGACAATTGGAGAATGATTAAAATGGACAAAATCAACGCCAACAATTTATCTGATGACATTGGAGAACTTAAAAAAGCTTTAAAAACTAATGTCAAAAAGGAAATCAAAACCGGAATTCCCGCTTTCAACAGTTTATTAAAAAAAACCAACGAAATGGACGATACCATTCAATGCATCCAATTATTAAAAGACAAAGCTATTAAACCTCGTCATTGGAAACACTTGAATGAAATCATCAAAAAACAAATTCCTTATGATTCACCCGATTTTTCTGTACAAAATCTTCTCGATCTTGAAATTTATAAAGTCAAAGCCGCTGTCGAAGACGAAAAAACCACAGCCGGAGAGCAAGAAAAAATCGAAGCCAGATACAACAAAATTGACAAAACTTGGCAATCCGAAAAATTCAGAATGACTAATAACTTAAACAAAAAAACTTATGATTTCTATCTTTTCGATCACGGTCAAATGGACATTGTTATTGAAAATTTAGAAAAAGATCAAAATTTATTAATTCAAATGAGCCAAAAAAAAGGATTTTTAGAAAACTTCGAAAATATGGGAGACCAAATTAACAACAAAATGGAACAATTGAAAACTGTAAATGATGTCATTAAACAATGGCTTAAATTCCAAAAAAATTGGGAAAAATTAGAAGTCATTTTCCTTAAATCAGACGATATTCAAAATAAATTAAGAAACGAATACGCGCAATTCAAAGAATTAGACGCAAAATTCAGAGAAGAAATGAAAAACGCCTATGATTACAACACCATGATCGACGTTTGTACCGCTGATAGAAAAGTCATCATCAACGAAATGAGCGAAAACATTGCGACATGCCAAAATGCGTTAGACAATTATTTAGAAACCAAAAAGAAAATTTTCCCTCGTTTTTATTTTGTTTCAAACGACACATTATTGAACATGTTAAGTAGCGCCGATTATCCAAACTTAATTAACAAAAACGTAAAAGATTGTTTCGACGGAATTAAAGCTTGGGAAATGAAGCCACTCGACGCCAAAAATAAAAGTGACACAATCACAGCAATGTGCTCAGCTGACAACGGAGAAGTAGTCGAATTTGAAGAGCCTTTTGTTTGCAAAGGAAGTTTAGTCGAAGTTTACTTAGGAGAATTCGAAGCCAAAATGAGAAAAACTTTAGCCGACATCTTAGTCCAAGCCTATGCCGATGTTAACTGGAACACCGCAAGCGGAAACCCCGATAAATTAAAAGACGATAGACATACCTGGTTAAATCCTTTCCCCGCCCAATTGGCTTTGTTAATCACTCAAGTCGTTTGGACCGAAGAAGTCGAACACGCTTTAGAAGCCACTGACGGAGGAGACGATGGAGCTTTGAAAGATTATTATGAACTTTGTGTCAAAAGAATCAACCATTTAATTGATAGAGTAAGAGACGAAAAACTAACAAGAGACTTGAGAGTTAAAATCATCACTGTTATCACTGTTGACGTACATGCAAGAGATGTCGTTGAAGGATTTAGTAAAATGAAACCCGCTATTGACAGCCAAAATTTCAACTGGAAGAAACAATTGAGATTCAGATACGTTCCTGACAAAAGAAATTGCGATATTTTCGTATGTGATTTCAAGACATTCTATTCATTTGAATATATAGGAAACACCGGTCGTTTAGTTATTACTCCTTTAACAGATAGATGCTATATAACATTAACTCAAGCTTTGAATTTAATTTTAGGAGGAGCTCCTGCCGGACCAGCAGGAACAGGAAAGACAGAGACTGTGAAAGATTTAGGTAGAAACTTAGGTTTAGGTGTTATTGTCAATAACTGTTCCGAACAAATGGACATCGAAACTACTGCTCGTATTTTCAGTGGTTTATCACAAACTGGTTTCTGGGGATGTTTTGATGAATTTAATAGAATTAGTATTGAAGTTTTATCTGTCGTTTCGACTCAAGTTAAAGTTGTATTGGACGCAATGAGAGCTGGAGTGAACACATTTGTGTTTGAAGGAAGTGAAATTAATTTAGTTCCAACCTGCGGATTCTTTATTACAATGAACCCTGGTTATGCAGGAAGAACCGAATTGCCCGATAACTTAAAAGCTTTGTTCAGATCTTGTGCTATGGTTGTCCCTGATTTGAAAGAAATATGTCAAAATATGTTGATGTCCGAAGGTTTCAGCTCCGCAAAACCTATTGCAGCTAAATTCATTACTTTATATACCTTAAGTCGAGACTTGCTTTCTAAACAAAAACACTACGATTGGGGTCTCAGAGCTATTAAATCTTTGCTAAGACAAGCTGGAGGTTTGAAAAGATTGGAAGCTAATAAGAGCAAAAATGAATTTTATATCATTATGAAAGCTCTTTTCGATTTCAATAAAGCCAAAATTGTTCCTGACGATTTGATTATTTTTGAAAGATTGTTACAAGATTTATTCAAAGAATCCGACGCCAAAGGAGTTAAAGAAGAAGATATCAATCAATTCATCAACAGCAAAATCGATGAAGCAACTGAATGTCCAGAAGTAGGTCTTCAAAAAGACGCATCATTCACAACCAAAACTCGTCAATTGAAAGAAATTTTGGAAGTTCGTCATTGTTTGTTCGTTTTAGGTGCTCCGGGAAGTGGAAAAACATCAGTTTGGAAGACACTTTTCTATACCAATATGAAATATTTAGACGAAGAATCAGGACATGAAAAATTGAGTCCAAAAGCTATCACTGGAAACGAATTATTCGGATACATTGACGACAAGACCAAGGCATGGAAATACGGAATTTTATCAGCCATTATGAAAAAAATGTGCAAAAACGACCCACCTTACAAAGAAACCATGAAAAACAAATGGATCATATTAGATGGAGATATTGACCCCAACTGGATCGAAAGTTTGAACACTGTCATGGACGATAATAAAGTTTTAACTTTAACAAACGGAGACCGTTTCCCATTAGATGAATTCATGAGATTGCTTTTTGAAGTCAGTAATTTAAGAAACGCCACTTTAGCTACCGTTAGTAGAGGAGGTGTGTTATATATTAACGAAAAAGATATCGGTATCACTCCTTTCTTTGATAAATGGGTTAAAAACCAATTCTCAGACCAAAGACATCAAGTCACCAAAAGAGTTTTACAAGAATTTTTCAAATCCACTTTCGATAAAGTCGAAGATTGGAAAGATAGATATGTCGCCCCCATTGTAGAAATTTCATTATTGCAAAACTTCTGTTGCATATTCCAAAATTTGATACATCAATTAGACGCCAAATTCGTTGATATGGACGATGAAAGAAAAGCCTTAGTCGTCGAAGCCATTTACTTCTTTAGTTTCATGTGGGGAGTCGGAGGAGGATTGATCGATAGAAAGGAAATGAACACTCATGTGAACGCTTCAATAAAATCCAAAAACAAACTCAGATTCCCTGACGCTGGTACTTGCTTTGACTACTACTTCGACGAACCCTCTTTGTCGTGGGTGAACTGGAAAGAACAACTTAAAGAACCCGTCTTCGAAGAAACTGACTTATTCAGCGATATTATTATTCCTAACGTTGAAGTCACAAGATTGTGCTACATTTGCCAAATCAATATGTTAGAAGAAAAACCAGTTTTGTTCATTGGAGACTCCGGAACAGGAAAAACCGCAGTTGTTAAATATTTCCTTAAAAATTACATGGATGAATTAGCAAAAAAATGCAAAATTCAAGGTTATACTTATAGAAATTACGGAGTTAACTTCAACTCTTTCACAAATTCATTCATTTTACAAACTATTATTGATTCTCAAATCACTCAAAGATTCTCTAACAGATATGGACCCTTAGGTAACACTAAATTGATCTATTTCTTAGACGATCTCAACATGCCTCAATTAGACGAATATGGTACTCAATCTCATGTTGAATTATTAAGACAAGCCATTGATTACAAAGAATACTATGACAGAAAAGATTTGGAATTCAAAAAAATTTTGGAAGATATTTTATTCATTGGATGCCAAAATCCAAAAGCTGGTTCATTCAATATTGACTTAAGATTACAAAGACATTTCACTTTAATCGGAGCTTCTGAACCCAACGCAAGTATTACTTCTGAAATTTATACCTTCATTTTAAAAAATCACTTCAAAGAATTCCACTTCAACAACCAAAAAGAAGATACCATAGATAAACTCATAAGTGAAGTTATTGACGCCTCAGTTGGTATTTTAGAAAGAGTCAGAAAAGGTAACAAAGTTTTCTTCCCATCTGCAACGAAATTCCATTATCAATGGAACATGAGAGAAATCAGTAGATTAATTGACGGAGTTTTGAGAAGCGCTTCAAGTGCCTACAAAGACATCACCCAAATTTACAAACTTTGGTTCCATGAAGCAAACAGAGTTTTCAAAGATAGATTGCTTTTCGCTGAAGATTTCAAAGCCTGGGACATTTCCGTCATGGACCAATTCAAACAAAGTTTCAAATGGGACAATCCAAACATTAACGAAGAATTGAAAGAACCCTTCATTTTTGTTCCTTTCGGACCAGAAATTACCGACGACAACCCGAATATGTTAATTCAACCAAAATCATATGATGATTTGAAAAAGGAAATTGACGAACACTTGCAAAGATACAATGATGAAAAAGGAGATTTACCTCTTGTTTTGTTCGATGACGCTATTATGGACATTTGCAGAATCGCAAGAATCATTTCCAATTCCTGCAGCCACGCCTTGTTAGTTGGTGTCGGAGGTTCAGGAAAACAAAGTCTTAGTCGATTGGCATGCTTCATAAAGGATATTGATATAAGTATGCCCAATTTAAGTGGAACAGATTATAACAATGAGGCCTTTTTATTAGATATGAGAAACTTAATGATGAAATCAGTTTTGAAATCGGCTGAAAGTCCAATGTGTTTCTTAATAAATGACAACCACATAATAGACGAATACTTCTTGGTATATATCAACAACTTTTTATCATCATATTGGGTAGATGAGATATTTGAAACTCGACAAGATTTGGAGGCTCAAATGGTAAAATTCTTGAAATCCGGAGCCCCTAATTTAGGGTTTACCAAATCGGCAAGTGACTACACGATGGAAGGATTATTTAACTATTTGATCTATAGAGTCAAAACCAACGTCCATCTCATTCTTTGTATGTCTCCCGTCGGAGATACCTTGAGAGTCAGAGCCAGAAAATTCCCCTCAATTCTTTCCGGAACTTCCATCGACTGGTTCCATGAATGGCCCGATACTGCTTTAACCGCTGTGTCTGCAAGAGCCATAGCAGAAATGCCACAATTCACCGAAGATGAAGTCATGGTTAAAAAAATATCTGAAATCGCCTCTGAGTTACATAAAAGTATCAATGAATTCAATGACGCATTCTTCAAATCCGAAAGAAGATATAACTATACCACTCCAAAATCTTTCTTAGAATTAGTTAACTACTTCAAATTATTAGTCACCAGAAAAGACGGAGACATTGAGTTCCAAATTGAACGTCTTGAAAAAGGATTAGCCGTCGTCGCAAAGGCGTCCGATAGTATCGCAGATCTTAAAAAAGAAATCGAAGCCAAAAGCGTCATAGTCGAAGAAGAGAAAAAAAATACAAGCGAAGTCTTGGCGAGATTAGAAGTCGAAAACGAAAAAATTTCAGGAGAAAAAGCAATTGTCGAAAAAGCAACCGAAGAAGCCATCGAAGCCTCAGCTCAAGCTGAAAAAGAAAAAAAAGAAGCTGACGAAGCATTTGCTGAAGCAGAACCGGCTAAAGAAGCAGCAAGACACGAAGCTGAAAACATTAAAAAAGACGATTTAGATAAATTTAAAAATCCCAACAATCCTTCAAAAAACAACTTCCAAGTATTTAAACTTATGTATCTCATTTTCAACCCCGAAGATAAAATGCCTGGAGACGATATAAAAAAAGAACTTCCAAATATCAAAAACAAATGCTTAAACAACTCCGCAGACCAAATCAAACAAAAAATGATTCAAAGATTAGATAACATCACTTGGGTCACCCCAGAATGGCTAGAAAAAGTCAAAATGTATCGAGAACCGCCTTACACAGATTTAAATGAAATGGCCAAAATTTCAGGAGCAGTCAAAGGTGTCGTATCTTATTTCCATAACTTAGTCAATTACAACCGTTTGTATCTTATTGTCGATCCTTTGCTTAAAAAATCTCAAGCTGCCAAAGCCACCGCCGATGCCGCTTTGGCCAAAAAAGAAGAGTTAGAAAAGAAATTGGAATTAGTCTCAGGAACTCAAAGAAAACTTCAAGCCGAATTCGACGCATCTAAAGCCAAATTAGACAAAGTCCAAGCCGAACAAAACGCTTTAATGGAAAAACTTAACACCGCCGAAAAGTTCATTGGATTATTAGCTTCAAATAATGAACGTTGGAAAGTCGAAGTTGAAAATCTTAAAAAGAACAAAAAGAACATTGCTGGAGATTGCTTATTAGGTTCATCATTTGTGTCATACATCGGAGTATTCAATTCATTCTTCAGAGAGAGATTGATTAACAAATGGAAAAACATAATTTTAGGAAAAGACGTCGCAGTAACAGAAAACATCGACATCGTTCACACATTATCAACGGAAGCTGAGATATTGAAAATGAAAGCCGAAGGTTTACCATCAGATCCCTTCAGTACCGAAAACGCAGTCATCATCACTCAATGTACGAGATATCCTTTGATTATAGACCCTCAAATGCAAGCCATAGCCTGGCTCAAAAATCGAGGAACAAAAAAAACTTTGGTACAATATCGTCAACAAAAGTGGGACCAACTTATCGGAGAAAGTTTAGGAAGCGGAGATGACATCATCATCGAAGACGTCGACCAAGAAATTGACCCCATGTTGGCTCCTATTATGGGTAAACAAACTACCAATAAAGAAAAAGGACACGGACAAATTCGTGTTGGAAGCAGCGACTATCCTTTCAATCCCAAAACTAACATTTTCTTCATCACCAAAATTTCCAACCCGCATTACAAACCAGAAATCGTCGCACAATGCACCTTGATCAACTTCATTGTCACTGAAAAAGGTTTAGAAGATCAATTGTTAGCCATGGTCGTGAACATCGAACAACCGGAATTAGAAGAATCAATCAGAAAATACGTCACTGAAATTAATGAGTTCCAAGCCGAATTAATATTGAAAGAAGATGATGTCTTGAGAAAACTTTCCGAAGCAGATCAAGAAACTATTTTAGACAACAAAGAATTAATCAACAGTTTAGAACAAACCAAAGCAAGAGCCACTCAAATCGAAGAAAGCCAAAAAACAACCGAAGCTTTAATTGCCGATATCAACAAAAAAAGAGAAATTTATAGAGGAGTCGGAGAAGAAGGTGCTATGTTATTCTTCTTAATTTCAAAACTATTTGTCATTCAAGACATGTATCAATATTCTTTAAACAGCTTCCAATATTTCTTTGAAAAGGCTATTGCAAACACACCCAAAAACGACAATCTTTTGCAAAGAGTCTTAGCTTTGAGAGAAAAAATAAGAATCACTGTTTACATTTGGATTTCCGCAGGAATGTTCGAAAAAGACAAACAATTATTATTAACAATGATTGCAATTAGATTGCTTCAAAAAAAAGGTGCTTTAACTCATGAATCTCTTCAAGGAATTACTCAAAAACACATCGACTTTTTACTCAAATGTCCAACTAAACCGGGAATAACCAAAGAAAAATCTTTAGATTTCTTGGACAACACCCAATGGGAAGCTCTATGCTATTTAAGTGATTTGGATGGATTGAATGGCTTCAGCGAAAAAATCGAGAAAGAATATTCTTCCAAATTCAAAGAATGGTACAACGAAATCAATCCCGAAGATTTGGATCTTCCTCCTGAATGGAAAAAATACAAAAAACACAGTTTCCACAAAATTTTAGTCCTTAGAGCCTGTCGTCCTGAAAGAGTTGGAATTGCTTTGAATGAATTCATTAGAGTCTGCTTACCTCATGGTGAAGAATTCTTAGAAGCAAGAACTTTCAGCGATAGTTTATTAACTTCGTATTTCGACTCCAAACCCGAAGTTCCTATCTTCTTCATTTTATCTCCCGGAAGTAACCCCATTAAAGATTTGGAAATTTTAGGAGGTGACATTCTTCCCAAAAAGATCAAAAAGAAATTCACCAAAGAACACGGATTCAAATACATTGCGATGGGTCAAAACGCCGAAAAAGGAGCTGAGGAGGAATTAAAAAATTGCAATTCAAACGGAGAATGGCTCTTCTTGCAAAACATTCATTTAATGCCAAAATGGTTGAAAACTTTAGAAGAAAAAATGAAAGAAATAGCAAAAGAAAAAGGACATGAAGATTTTAGATTGTTCTTATCCGCCGAACCAAGCGGAAACATTCCCGTCGGAATCTTGGAAAAATGTATAAAATTGACAAACGAACCTCCAAGCGGTTTGAAAGAAAACATGAAAATTGCATTTACGACATTGAAAACCGGAGACGGAGTGAATCCAATCGACGATCGTAGAAGATGCGCAGTTATCTTTGGATTATCATACTATCACGCCGTTGTTATAGAACGTAAGAAATTCGGATCATTAGGATGGAACAGAAACTACCCATTCAATTTAGACGATTTAAGAAATTCCGACGCAATTGTTGGAAGATACCTCGAAGCAGCGACATCAAAGATTCCTTGGGAAGACCTTAAATACATCGTCGGAGAAATCATGTACGGAGGACACATAGTCGACGACATGGACAGAGTCTTAAACAACGCATATTTGGATTACCTTCTCGGCGACAAATTATTAGAAGACTTAGACCTCGTTCCTTACCCCTCGAATAACCCTGTCATGAAAGTCAACCCCATCAAAACTCCCATCAACAACCCTGTTTACCCCTTCGAACAATGGGGTCAATACATCGAAGCTGTCATCACCAGCGAAAGCCCCGCTTTGTTCGGACTTCACCCCAACGCCGAGCTCGAGTATCGTATCACAGAAACCAACACCTTGTTCAGAAACTTAATCGATTTAGAACCCAAAGAATCAGGAGGCGGTGGAGAAGAAGGAGAAGGAAACGCTTTCGAAGCTGTCAAAGCAATTTGCGACGACATCACTGCCAAATCAGCTGATGGTTTGTTTGATATTTTGAAAATGAAACAAACAAGAGAAGGTGAATTATCTCCTGATCAAAATGTGTTCATGCAAGAATGTGAACAAATGCATAGTTTATGTGAATTGATAAAGAAAAATTGTAAAGATATATGTGACGCCATTGACGGTAAATTAACTATGGATGAAAGAATAGAACAATTGATTTTCAGTTTGAGCGCGGGTCGTGTGCCCAAAAAATGGATAAGCGACGGGTTCGCCACAAACAGAGGATTGCAATCATGGTTGAAATCATTGGTGGCAAGAATCGAGCAATTGAAGCAATTTGAATCGAACGACAACACAACACCAAAAGTTGTGTTTATAAATAGACTTTTCAACCCATTATCATATTTGACAGCTATAAGACAACTGGCAGCAAGAAAACTTGAGCAAGAATTGGATAAATTAGACATTTTAACTGAGCCAAGTAACTACTACTTAAAAGACAACGAGCCTCAAGGAATTGTTTTCAAAGAAAGTCAAGGAGTTCCCATATACGGTCTTCATTTACAAGGATGTAGATTCGATGAAGACAATAAAGTTTTAGAGGAGTCAAGACCAAAAGAAAATTTCTTCGTTTTGCCTATTATTTTCTGTAAAGTTATGAGTGTTGAATTTTTAGACCCTAAAAAAGACCTCAAAAATAGTTACATTTGCCCTATCTACAAAACCATCGATCGTCAAAGCACTTTTGTTTGCTTCGCTCAATTCAGAACTAAATCTCCTCCGGCAAAATGGACCATTGCTGGAGTCGCAGTTATTTTAGATTGCGAAAAAACTGATAATATTGTTACTCTAAAATTGTCGAATTAAAGAAAGAAGGTTTTTTTTTGTTTATTTATTTATAAGTAATATTTTATTTTTGTTGTGGTGAATTTGCTTTTTTCTAAATAATGAAAAATATATTAATTTATGTAAATAATATTATTTATACAAATTTTATAATATAAAATGTTTTTTTTTTAATAAATTAATAATATTTTTATTATGATTAAAAAATAATATTTAATAAAAAAATATTATTAAATAATAATAATTATTTATATATTAAATA
>JAFXSD010000082.1 GCA_017525905.1 Elusimicrobiota bacterium
AAGTTCTTTTAAAGTTTTTTGAAGATCAATGATGTGAATTTTGTTTCTGCTTCCAAAAATGAATTTTCCCATTTTTGGGTTCCATCTTCTTGTCTGATGTCCGAAATGAACACCGGATTCCAACAACGACTTCATTGTTACATTTGCCATTTTACTACTCTCCTTTAGTTTTTTTCATCTTTTAAGATGACCTCCACAAGTTTCAGAACTCAAACCCTTTTTCAAGGGACTTTTGATTAATCCGCTTGTGTGTGTATTTTAGTCTGCTGACTAAATTTATGAAATTGTACCAAAATTATTATATTTTTTCAATACATTTTATATAAAACTTGTTTTGTAAACTTTTATTCAGTGTTTTTATTGCCTTCTTATATACGGGATGAATATAGTTGGCAGAAATTTCCGCCATCGGTACAAGAACAAAAGCTCTGTTTATTATTTCTTTGTGCGGTATTATAAGATTTTTTGTTTTTATTACTTGTTTACCATAAAACAATATATCTATATCTATAACCCGCGGTCCCCACCTGAAAGTTTTTTCCCTGCCAAGCTTTTCTTCTATGTTTTTTAAAACTTTTAACAATTCCCGGGGTTGTAAACTTGTTTTAAATTTTCCTGCAATATTATAAAAATTTCTTTGTTCGGGACCGACAGGTTCGGTTTCATATAAAGAAGATACTTTTATTTCTTTTATATCCTGTTTTTTTAATTCCGCCAAAGCTTTCCGTAAATTTCTTTTTCTGTTACCGATATTTGATCCCAAAGATAAATATATTGTTTTCATACCGTATATTATACATTTTATTTAAAATAAAAATCTGCACACAATAATATATTGTATGCAGATTTAATATTTATTTGTAAATATTTATTTACTTGGACCTGTTGTTGACGGTGTATATACTCTTGCTGCAAGTTCGGAATTTAACATATACAATGTTTTTGCATCAACGGCAAACATTTTCATTTTTTTTACCAAATCACCCGCATTTTTTTCTTCTTCGGTTTGTTCTTTTATGAACCAATCAAGAAATTGCATTGTTTTAAAATCTTTAATTTCAAATGCTGCAGAATAAATGTTGTTAATTAAAGATGTAACATATTGTTCATGTTCAAAACCTGCGTCTAAAGGTTCTTTCGTATTTTTAAAAGTTTTGTTGGGCTTTTCTATTGTATCCAATTTAACCGATACTCCGTTATCCAACAAATATCTTCTCATCATCATTGCATGGTCCATTTCTTCCTGTGCCTGAATAACATACCAGTTTGCAAATCCGTCAAGTCCTTCATCTTCATAATAATCGGCAAAAGATAAATATAAATATGCCGAATAAAACTCTTTATTAACTTGTTCATTAATAAGGTTTGCCACTTTTTTATTTAACATTTGTTTTCCTCCCCCGTAAATTAATTTTATTTTTAAATTATTTTATTCTTAAAAGTATTAATTGTCAAGAAATAATCTTTGATAAAATTTATAAAAAATTATATAATTTTCTAAAATTTATTTAAGGAGAAAGTAAATGAAAAAGTTTGTTGCAGAATTTACGGGAACATTTTTCTTGGTGTTCATCGCTTGCGGAGTAGCAGCAGTAACAGGTTGCAAATTTCCTGAAGCAGGTTACATTGCCACAGCTTTAGCTTTCGGTTTAACAATCGTTGCTATGGCTTACTCTATCGGTAATGTTTCGGGTTGTCATGTAAACCCTGCAGTTTCCATCGGAGTATGCGTTGCAGGAAAGATGAGTGTTGGTGAATGTATAATGTACATTATCTCACAATTCTTAGGTGCAATTTGCGGTGCTGTTTTGTTAGGTATTTGTTTAGGCAGCTTTTCAGCTTTGGGTGCTAACGGATTCGGCGGAGCATTAGCAAACGGAACAACGGTTACAGCTACTACGGCATTGGTTATAGAAATAGTATTAACTTTTGCTTTTGTTTTGGCTATTCTCGGTGTTACGGATAAAACATCTAACGGATCAGTTGCCGGTTTAATTATCGGTTTAACACTTGTTGTTATACACTTAATCGGTATTCCGTTTACAGGAACTTCAGTAAATCCTGCAAGATCTTTCGGACCTGCATTGTTCCAAGGCGGTCAAGCATTAGCTCAAGTTTGGGTATTTATAATTGCTCCTGCTATCGGTGGAGCATTGGCCGGTATATTCTACAATTTAGTTTTGAAAGAAAAACAAAACTAATTCACTTTATAACAAAAAAAACACCTGATAACTTCAGGTGTTTTTTTTTGTTTAACGGCAAATCCAACTTTCCTGTTTCAATCACATCATTTTTCAAATTATTGACACCAATAATAAAAAAATATATACTTACAAGAGATATTATTAACAATACACAATTTAGCAAAGATGCTAAAAAAATTAAGGTGATTCTTTTTTTTTTGCGTCTTTTTTTTTACAAAAACTAAATATTAATATAAAAAGGAGCTTTTATGAGATTAGGAATTGTCGGTTATGGTAACTTAGGCAGAGGTGTAGAAAATGCCGTCAAGCAAAATCCGGATGTTGAACTTGTTGCAATTTTCACAAGAAGAAATCCTCAAGATTTAAAAGTAAATTCAAATGCAAAAGTTGTAAATGTATCCGAAATTGAAAATTGGAAAGATAAAATTGATGTTTTGATTTTGTGCGGTGGCAGTGCAACGGATTTGCCCGTTCAAACACCAAAGTATGTAAAAATATTTAATGTTATAGACAGTTTTGATACACATGCAAGAATACCTGAACATTTTGCAAATGTAGATAAGGCTGCAAAAGAGGCCGGCAAAATAGGAATAATTTCCGTAGGTTGGGATCCGGGACTTTTTTCTTTAAACAGAATGTATGCAAATGCAATTTTGCCTGACGGAAAAGATTATACTTTTTGGGGTAAAGGTGTAAGTCAAGGTCATTCCGATGCAATCAGAAGAATAGACGGAGTTTTAGATGCAAGACAATATACTATTCCTGTTGAAGCAGCGGTTAATGCTGTAAAAAACGGAGAAAATCCGACTCTTACGACAAGACAAAAACATACCAGAGAATGTTTCGTTGCAGTTAAAGATGGTGCAGATAAGGCAAAAATAGAAAAAGAAATAAAAGAAATGCCAAACTATTTTGCAGACTATGACACCACTGTTCATTTTATAACCATGGACGAAATGAAAAAAAATCATTCCGGATTACCTCACGGCGGTTCTGTCATAAGAACAGGACAAACAGCAAATGCAAAACATGTTATAGAATATAATTTAAAACTTGAATCCAATCCGGAATTTACATCAAGTGTACTTGTTGCCTTTGCAAGAGCAGCTTACAAATTAAACAAAGAAGGCCTTTCCGGAGCAAGAACAATATTTGATATCGCTCCTGCATATTTAAGTGCAAAATCCGGTGAAGAGCTTAGAAAAACGATGCTATAATTTAAAAGTTATAATTTGCAGAAATAAAAAAAACAGGAAGAAAATTTTCTTCCTGTTTTTTATTTATATTTTTATTATTATTTGGTTTCTTTTTCCAATAATTTGATTACTTTATCAAGACCTTGAGTCGATTTTCCTTTATTAATTGCAGTATTTCTATTTCTCTTTGCAATATCCAAAGCCGTATCATAACCGTTGTTTTTATGAGCAATGTCAGCACCGTTTGAGACAAGAAGATCAACTATTTCATAATTACCGTTTTCGGCTGCTTCCATTAACGGTGTTTTTCCGTACTGGTGAACATTATCAATTTTTGCACCGTTTGAAATCAATTGTTTTGCCGTTTTTGTTTTACCGTGACGGGCTGCATAAGAAAGCGCCGTCATTTTATCCAAACTTTGAATATCTACATCAGCACCTTTGGATATTAAAAGTTTTGCTATTTTTTCATTTCCTCTTTCCGTAGCTATCATCAAAGCTGTTTTACCGTCATCATTTTGAATATTTAAGTCCGCACCTGAATTTACCAATAATTTTGCTATTCCGTAAAGATTGAGTCTTGCAGAATACATCAATGCCGTTCCGTAATCGACAATTCCCTTTCTGCTGTATATTCTATCAGCTTTTATATTTAAATCCGCTCCCGAGGATATTAAAAGTTTTACCATATTATAATTATTGTTACCAACGGCAATAAATAAAGGAAATGTACCGTTATCGTCTTTCACATTTACATCGGCACCTTTTTCAATATTTTTTTGAGCCAAATCAATTTTATTTTTTTTCACATTGTTTATAAGAGCTTCATTATTCATAAGCATAAAGCCGCCGGAATGCAAATTCTTTTCGGCAGCTATTTGCATTTTGTTAATTTTTGTACCGGCAAAACAAAATAAATTTAAAATGATTACGGATATAAATGCTAAACTTAATACTGATATTGTTTTTTTCATCGTTTTTTTATTTTTAACTTTGCATAGAAGTATTTTTAACTACAACATCGTGAGCAGAACCTTCGCTTATCGTTGTTTGACTAACCAATGTAAGTTTTGCTTTTTTTTGCAATTCGGCAATTGTTAAAGCACCGCAATTGCACATTGTATGAGTAACCTTTCTTAATGTTACGGAAACACCGTCGTGTAAATGACCGGCATAAGGAACATAAGAATCAACACCTTCTTCAAAACTCAAAGATTTTTTACCGCCCAAATCGTATCTTTGCCAATTTCTTGCTCTATTGGAACCTTCTCCCCAATATTCTTTAACATAATTGCCGTTAACAACAAGTTTGTTTGAAGGTGATTCATCAAATCTTGCAAAGTATCTTCCGAGCATCACAAAATCCGCACCCATAGCCAAAGCCAATGTTATATGATAATCCTGAACTATTCCGCCATCCGAACAGATAGGAATATATATACCGGTTTTTTCATAATATTTATCTCTTGCTTTTGCAACTTCGATAGTAGCGGTAGCCTGACCTCTTCCTATTCCTTTTTGTTCTCTTGTAATACATATAGAACCGCCGCCGATACCGATTTTTACAAAATCAGCACCTGACTCGGCAAGAAAATTAAATCCGTCTTCATCAACAACATTACCTGCACCGACTTTTATGTTTTTACCGAAAGTTTTATGAATATCTTTGAGAGCTTTTGCCTGCCAATAGGAATATCCTTCACTTGAATCCAATACAAAAACATCCGCGCCGGCTTTAATTAATGCCGGAACTCTATCCATATAGTCTCTTGTATTTATACCTGCACCTACGATATATCTATGATTTGAATCGAGAAGTTCCAAAGGATTTGTTTCATGAGTAGAATAATCTTTTCTGAATATTAAAGAAACCAAATTTCCTTTTTTATCTACAACAGGTAACTGATTAATTTTTTTATCCCAAATAATTTCGTTGGCTTTATTTAGTGTTATACCTTCCTGACCTGTTACCATTTCGGAAAGAGGCGTCATGTATTGACGAACTTTTGAATTCGGTTTGCAATGAGAAATTCTAAAATCTTTAGATGTTATTATTCCCACAAGTTTTCCGTGAGGAGTTCCGTCTTCGGTAACCGCACAAGTTGAATGTCCCGTTTTTTTACTTAAAGCAATAACTTCTTCCAATGTTTGATCCGGACGAACATTTGAATCGGATGTTACAAAACCGGCTTTATAAGATTTTACTCTTGCTATCATTGCTGCCTGATTTTCAATGGATTGGCTTCCGTAAATAAAACTTATTCCGCCTTCCTTTGCAAGAGCTATAGCCATTTTGTCGTCAGAAACGGCTTGCATAACCGCGGAAACCATAGGAATATTCATACTCAAAGACGGTTTTTCTTTTTTCTTTTTGTTAAATTTTACAATCGGAGTTTTTAAACTGACATTGTCCGGTATGCAATTTTCATCGGAATATCCCGGAACTAAAAGATACTCGTTAAAAGTATGAGACGGCTCTTTAAAATAAAATGCCATTTTATTTTCTCCTTTAAAAATTTATATATGAGCTAAAAGTATAATAAATAAGTATACCAATTTTTAACTTATCTATCAATTGATATATTTAACCAAAAATAATTTTGTATAATATGAAAATGAATTTAACAACGGATATTAAATACATTAAAGGCATAGGTCCAAAAAGAGCTTTAGCATTATCGAAACTGTCCATAAACAATGTTGAAGATTTAATAACATTTTTTCCGAGAGCATATCAAGACAGAACAACAAGAACAAAAATATCAAATATACTTTTTAGTCAACATTATTGTATATTCGGTAAAATAATAAACACTTACACAAAAAAACTTTCAATGAATTTGTCTGTGTTTTCCGCAGAAATAGATGACGGTTCCGGAACAATTACGGCAAATTTTTTCAGAAAAGTTAATCCGTATTCAAAATTCGATATTTTTGCAACAATAAAAAAATCTTTTAAAATTAATTCTTTTGTTTATCTTTACGGAATATGCGAACTAAAATTCAATCAAAAACAAATTTCTGTTGAAGATTATGAAGTTGTTGAAAATGAAAATATTATACCGGAACAATTTAACAAACTTATTCCTGTTTACGATTTGACCGCGGGAATAACACAAAAAACCATTTCTTCGGCGTTAAAACTTGTTTTAAACGACATGGCAAACATTTATCCCGATATAATATCAACAAATATAAAATACAAAACAAATTTACCGACAATATCTCAGGCACTTAAAACGATTCATTTTCCGAAAACCCTAAAAGAAGCCGAACTTGCAAGACAGGCTTTTGCTTTACAGGAGTTTTTAGTATTACAAATAATTCTTACAAAAGCCAAACAAAAAAATACAGCTAAACAAAAAACAAGCAAATATACCGTTACCCGAAAATTTTTAACTCCGTTTAAGAATAAGTTGAAATTCGAATTCACCAAAGCTCAAAAAAAAGCAATTAATGAAATCTTTAACGATATGATGAGCGAAAAATCAATGAACAGAATGCTCATGGGAGATGTAGGTTCCGGTAAAACCGTTGTTGCCTTAAGTGCGATACTTCTTGCCGTGGAAAACGGATATCAAACGGCAATAATCGCACCTACGGAACTTCTTGCGGAACAGCACTATCTTACATTTAAAAACATGCTTGAAGGATTAAATATAAATATAGAACTTGTTACGTCATCGAGTTTAAAATCGAAGAAAAAACAAAAAGAAATATTGTCTGCAATAAAAGACGGCACTACAAACATAATAGTGGGAACTCATTCCATAATTCAGGAAAGAGTTGAATTTAAAAATTTAAGTCTTGTGATTATAGATGAACAACACAGATTCGGAGTTTTACAAAAAGCTTCCGCTCTTGCAAAAGGAAACAATCCCGATGTTTTAATGATGACGGCAACTCCCATTCCGAGAGGACTTGCCATGACTATATACGGAGAAATGTCCGTAAGTGTATTGGACGAACTTCCGCCAAACAGGACTCCGATACAAACATACTGTTTATCCGAAAATATTGCTTATGATTATGCTTTGGAAGAAATAGAAAAAGGTAACCAAATTTATATAGTTTACCCCCTCGTAGACGAATCCGACAAAATAGAATTAAAATCCGCAAAACAGGAAGCGGAAAAACTTTCACAAACAGTTTTCAAAAATAACAGAGTTGCATTGTTACACGGTAAAATGAAACCTAAAGAGAAAAATGATGTAATGCTGAAATTTAAAAATAAAGAGTTTGATGTTTTAATATCTACAACGGTTATAGAAGTAGGTATAGACGTTCCAAATGCAACAATGATAATTATTCAACATGCCGACAGATACGGCCTTGCAACATTACATCAATTAAGAGGAAGAGTAGGCCGAGGACACAAAAAGTCTTATTGTATACTTGTATCAAATGCAAAAGGACAAACGGCAAAACAAAGGTTACAAATAATGACAACAACCACGGACGGTTTTAAAATAGCTTCGGAAGATTTAAAAATGAGAGGGCCTGGAGAATTTACCGGGACATTACAACACGGTTTTCCGGAATTTAAAGCCGGTGATATAATAAAAGATGTAAAACTTATAGAGTATGCAAAACAAATGGCGGTTGATATTATCACAAACGATTCTGAATTTACAGCACCGGAAAACGCCAATATAAACACTTTAATCAACACAAAATATTTACAACTTTCAAAAATTATTCAAGTAGGATAAAAAAAGCCATAAAATTATAAATTACAATTTTATGGCTGATTATATTTTATTAATTGAAAATATTAATATTATATTTGTTCGTACAAACTTACCATTTCTATTGCAGTAAGTGCAGCATCGGAACCTTTATTTCCTGCTTTTGTTCCTGCTCTTTCAATTGCCTGTTCTATTGAATCTGTTGTTAATACTCCGAAGCTTACGGGAATTTTACTCGACAAACCAACCATTGCAACACCTTTTGATACTTCCGCTGAAACATAATCAAAATGAGGCGTTGCTCCTCTTATAACACAGCCCAAGCAAATTATTGCATCAAATTTGTTTGATTCTGCCAATTTTTTTGCAACAGCTGAAATTTCAAATGCACCCGGAACCCAAACCATAGTAATATCTTCATCTTTTGTTCCGTGTCTTTTCAATGTATCTTCCGCACCTGAAATGAGTTTGTTTGTTATAAACTCGTTAAATCTCGATACGACGATTGCAAATTTTTTACCTTCAGATTTTAATTGACCGTTAATTGTTTTCATTTTTTACCTCCGAAAACTTATATAAGTTTTAATTTATGTCCCATTTTTTCTTTTTTGGTTTTCAAATATCTTTTGTTTATTGCATTAGGTTTCATTTCTATAGGAACTCTTTTTGTTATTTTTAATCCGTAACCGTCAAGTCCGATAATTTTTTTAGGATTGTTTGTCATAAGTTTTATGCTTGATATTCCAAGTTCACACAAAATTTGTGCACCTATACCGTAATCTCTTAAATCGGGAGCAAAACCTAAAGCAACATTTGCTTCAACGGTATCAAGTCCTTGTTCCTGCAATTTGTATGCTTTTAATTTGTTTGCAAGTCCGATACCTCTGCCTTCCTGATGCATATATAAAACAACACCTGTTCCTTCTTTTTCTATCATCTTAAGTGCCGTTTCAAGCTGTTCACCGCAGTCGCATTTTAAAGAATGAAAAATGTCACCTGTTTCGCATGACGAATGAACTCGTACCAAAACATTCTTTTTACCTTTAACATCGCCTTTTATTATTGCAAGATGAGTTTCTTTTGTTATTGTATCTTCAAACAAAGAAAGTTTAAATGTACCAAACTTTGTAGGAAAGTTTACGGTAACAACTTCTTTTATTAATTTTTCTGTTTCTCTTCTGTACTTGATTAAATCTTGAACGGTAATTATTTTTAACTTATGTTTTTTTGCAAAAGATAGAAGATCTTTCATTCTTGCCATTGTACCATCGTCTTTCATAATTTCACATATTACGGCACTTCCGTCAAGACCGGCGAGTAAAGCCAAATCCACGGACGCTTCGGTATGTCCGGCTCTAACCAAAACTCCGCCTTCTTTATATCTTAAAGGAAAAACATGTCCCGGTCTTACAAAATCGGAAGAAACGGTTTTATGATCGGACAAAGCTTTAATTGTTTTTGCTCTGTCGTAAGCGGAAATTCCGGTTGTCGTCCCTTTTTTGTAGTCGACAGATTCCGTAAACGAGCAAGAATATTTGTTGCTTACCACATTTTTTCTTTCCATAACATTTATTTCGAGCCTGTCTAATGTTTTACCGTTAACGGGAGCACAAATTAAACCTCTGGCATTTTTTGCCATAAAATTTATTATTTCAGGAGTAACTTTTTGTGCGGCACAAACCAAATCACCTTCGTTTTCTCTTGAAGGATCATCAACGACAATCACCATTTTCCCCGCTTTTATATCTTTAACTGCCGCTTCAACCGATGCAAAATCTTTGTTTTTCATTTTTTCCATACCTCCAAACCTCTATCCGTCTATACATCATTTGAAAAAATTTCGTTTTTCAAATAAATCCGTTTTCTTTCAATAAATCCATTGTTATATCTTTTTTTTCTTCTTTTTTGTTAAACAGCTTTTCCACATATTTTGCAAACACATCGATTTCTATATTTACAATATCTCCTGTTTTTCTTGTATGAAATATTGTTTTACTAAATGTTTCCGGTATCATCGTAACCGAAAAAATTTTTTCATTGTTTTCGGCAACGGTTAAACTTATACCGTCTACAGCAATAAATCCTTTGTTCACTAAATATTTTTTTATTTTTTCGTTAACCGCAAACGAAATAAAATAAAAGTTACCGCTCTTTTTTATATCAACTATTTTTACAGATGTATCTATATGCCCTGAAACAATGTGCCCGCCGAGTCTTGTTTGTAATGTTAATGCTCTTTCCAAATTAACAACAGAGTTTTTCTTAAGCAACGAAATATTTGTAATATCACTTGTTGTAGGACTATAATCAAAAGAAAGGGTTTTACCGTTAATTTCGGTAACGGTTAAACATGCTCCGTTAACGGCAACACTGTCACCTGTTTTAATATCA
Source organism: Elusimicrobiota bacterium (assembly GCA_017525905.1). GTDB lineage: Bacteria > Elusimicrobiota > Endomicrobiia > Endomicrobiales > Endomicrobiaceae > Ruminimicrobiellum. Next base: position 10,480 of record JAFXSD010000082.1, read on the forward strand.
TTTAAAACGGTTTCTATTTCTATTTTTGAATCTGTAATGTTTGTTACTTTACCGATATCTTCTATTATTCCCGTAAACATCTTTTACTCCAAGACTCTTATTTCTTTGCAAAAACGACTATGTCGTCGGCAAATTTTTTTACTTCAATTTTTTTAAACTTCAAAGAATCTTTTATATATTTTACTCCGTTGCCTTCAACAAAAGTTTTTGCATTTCTTCCGCCGACAATTATCGGAGCAATAAATAACAAAACTTCATCTGTTTTGCCTGTTTTTAAGACAGATGCGTTTATTTCCCCGCCGCCTTCTATCATTATTCTTTTTAAAGCCATTTTGTTTAATTTTTCTATTACTATATTAAAATCTTTCTTTGCTTTCTTAAAATTTACGGCAACTAATTTTATACAATCCTTATTAAAACGTTCCGGTATTTTCTTTATATTTTCATCATGCAAAATAATTGTAGGTATTGTTCCGTCCAAAACATTATAGTTTGCGGGAATTTTTAATTTTTCGTCTAAAATTACCCTTATGGGATTTTTACCGTAACCTCTTGACGACAACATAGGATTATCTTTTAAAACTGTATTGGTGCCTACAAGAACAGCATCAAACTTCGTTCTTAATTTATGAACAAATTTCCTTGATTGTTCATTGGATATCCATTTTGAATCACCGGTTTCGGTTGCAATTTTACCGTCAAGTGAAATTGCGGACTTTACAAGAATGTAAGGTTTAGCTTTTTTTATACGATTAATATATTCCTTATTTAATTTTATTGCTTGTTTTTCCAATATACCGTTAATTACCGTTATTCCCGCCGATTTTAATTTTTTAAAACTTTTACCCGCCGTTAAAGGATTAACATCTTTCATTGCACAAACAACAGTTTTTATTTTTGATTTTATTATTAAATCTACACAAGGCGGACATTTTCCCCAATTGTTGCACGGTTCCAAATTAACGTATAGTGTAGATCCTTCAACATTTACGGGTGAAGATTTTATTGCTTGGGCTTCGGCATGGTCCGCACCGAAATATTTGTGATAACCTTTTGAAATTATTCTTCCATCTTTAACCAATATTGCACCTACCATAGGGTTAGGAAATACATATCCGTCACCTTTTTTAGCCAGGTCCAATACCAACTGCATATATTTTTTATGTTGTTCTTTCATAAAATAAAAAACCCCGAAAAATATAAAATAATTTTCGGGAACATATATAACAGCAATATGATTTCTTCTCTCATCCGGACTGCATGAAACAAAGTTTCATTCACCGTCGGCATCCGATTTACACGGATTCATTTCACTTTTTCAGTGAAGTCGTAGGCTTAGCTCTTTTAAGCATCACTACCGGTAAGGAATTTCACCTTCCCCGAAGAATTATTTAGTTTTGATTATTCTACAACTTTATAATTTTCTTTGCAAATTTTTAAACATTTCATCCAACTTTTTCATCTTTTATTTTATTTTTTCATTACAAACTTCAAAACAATATATTTACAATAGATTGGTTGACAATAACATTAGTTTTTTTGTTTAATCTTTAATTATGGAAAACAACAAAATTATTACCAGGCTTTCTTGGGATGAATATTTTATGAAACTTGCATGGCTTGTTGCCGAAAGAGCAACATGTGTAAGGCATCATGTAGGTGCTGTTATTGTCAGAGATAAAAGAATTTTAACTACCGGCTATAACGGTGCAGCAGCAGGAACGAAAGACTGTTTGGAAATGGGATGTTTAAGAAACGAATTGAATATTCCTTCCGGGACAAGACATGAAATTTGCAGAGCTATTCATGCTGAACAAAATGCAATAATTCAAGCCGGAACTCATGGAATAAATATAAGCGGCGGAACATTGTATTGTACACACTCTCCATGTATACTATGTGCGAAAATGATAGCCAATGCAAAAATAAAAAAGGTTGTTATGAGCATAGAATATCCGGATGAATCTTTTAAGAATCTGTTTAAAGAAGCCGGTATAGAATATGTATCTATAAATGTTCCTGATTTAAAAATAATTCAAAAGAAATAAATGGTAAACAACGGCAATCTTATTATATACTAAATCAAATTAAAACTATCTAAAGGTTTTATTGTAAATGAAAAGAAAAAAATTGTTACCGATACAGTCACAAGAAGCTTTAACAAAAATAGGCCAAAATATAAAAGAAGCTCGAATTAAAAGACGCATATCAACTGTTCTTATGGCACAAAAAACCGGCATAACAAGAGTTACCATAGGAAAAATAGAAAAAGGTAATCCTAATGTTTCCATAGGAGCATATGCTTTGGTTATCTTTATTTTGGGTTTGACAGACAAACTTAAAACATTGTTTGATCCGTTTCAGGACAGAGAAGGTATAAACCTTGACAGGCAAAGATATCCCAAAAGAATAAGATATAAAAAGAATGAAGGCTGTTTATTTTAATTTTACTACTTTAAACTTATTATGCAGACTATAAAAAAATTTTTATTTCTCTTATTTCTCTTTTTATTTTGTATTGAAGTTTCAGCAGAAAAATTACTTTTAACAAAAATAAGTAACACCAACAACAAAATAAGTATAGAATTTAATAATAATTTGCAGTTACATGATTTTACATTAACCGACAACAATCTTTTATCCCCGTTTTACGAGAACAAAGAAAACAAATATTATTTTTTTTATTTTTTAGACAGAAATTTTAAAAATGATATTATCAAAAAAATACAAAGCAATGATACCGACATTGTGTACAAGAATAAAGGAAAAATCGAATATAAAATTAATAAATGTTCAATACCCAAACAACCGAAAAAGATATTGGCTTTTATGTCCGTAATATTTAACGATAATATTGAAATAAACTGCAACATATTAAAAGGGCCTTACGGTTTATGGATTGCATGGCCGTCAATAAAAGAACAAAACAAATGGAAAAAGTTGTTTAATATAAAAGATAAACACTTAAAAGAAGATATTGAAAAAAATTTAATAGAGCACTACAAACAAAAAAATAATGCTGATAAACTTTAATAAAAACAGAGTTTTTTTTATAGATATTTTTAAAACGGTAGTTATACCGATATTGTCCGGTATATGTTTTATTTTTTGGTTATTTTTTTTATTTCAATACCCTTTATTCGTCTTTCCCACAATTTTTTTTATTTTTATAATAATGTATTTTGTTTCCGGAAGTGTTTTCGGCGGAGTTTTACTTGCTTTTTCCGTTTCGGCAGGTATATTTGCAATTCCCGCAATACAACAAACATCCAACAAATTTCTGTTAATACTTGAAATTATTTGGATAATTATTGTTTTTTTCAGAATTGAAAAATACAGACAACTTTGGATATCTGAAAAAATAAAATTAAAAGTCGAGCACGAAGTATTGGACAGAGATTTAACTTTAATACAATCTTCAATAAGTGAAAATGAAAACAAAATAACGGCTATCAATCAAAAAATGCAACTTTTTCAATCATTTGATCAAATGATAAATTCAATAGAAAAAACAATGAATGAAAAAGATTTAATAAAACTCTTGGAAAATTTGACAAAAAGTTTTATAGCAAAAGGAAAATGGAGCATAAAAAGACTTGCCAGTAAAGATATATTCGTGAATTATTCAAGATTTAATAAAATTCCGTTACTTATAGCAGACACAAAAGAAGACAGGAGATTCACGGATTCCGATTATAAAAATATTTCTTCTTTAATAGTTGTTCCGATAGAACTTGAAAACAATTATTGGGGAGCAATAAAAGGATACTCGTCGGATCCTAAAGAATTATTTAACGATTACGATTTAAGACTTTTATCTATATTTGTCAGCTTAATAAGTCTCATTTTAAACAATGCACAAATGTTTAAAAAAGTTGAATCTTTAGCCGTAACTGACGGTTTGACAGGTTTATATACAAGAAGCTTTTTTATAGAAAGATTACAGGAAGAAATTGAAAGAGCAAGAATAAACAATATTCCGATAACCGTTGCAATGATAGATATTGATTTTTTTAAGAAAGTTAATGATACTTACGGTCATTTAGCGGGAGATGCTTTTTTGAAATCTCTTTCAAACATTTTAAGAAGAAGATTCAGAGCAGTAGATGTTTTATCGAGATACGGCGGAGAAGAATTCGCCGTTCTTATGTACCATACAACAATTGATGAAAGTTATAAAATTCTTGAAGAAGTTCGTAAGATGGTAGAGGAAGAAAAGTTTTTTATGCCTATAGAAAGTTATCATCCCATTCAAATAAGAAAAACAATAAGTATAGGTATTGCACAATTAACCACGGAGCAAAATCCGGACGAAATAATAAAAAAAGCAGATAAAGCATTATATATGTCTAAAGAAAACGGAAGAAATCGAACTTCTGTTTACAGAGAAGAAAAATGAAGAAAGTATTTTTTTATATAACATTATTCTTAATTTTATTATGTTTCTTTGTTATCTACAATCAAACGGATAATTATTATTGCAAATATATATTAATCTTATATTTGTTACCCGTTTCTTTGTTATCGAAAAGGCCCAATATTATTTATTATGTTACATTATGTGTTGCCGCAATAGTAACAGCTTTATTCACTTTTAAATTCTCACATACTTCTTTGGATATATCAATGATTTTCTTATTAATAATCCCTATCCTTTTATTATTTTCAACAAAAAAAATAATGCAGTATCCTAACTTAAAAAAGAGAAACAATGAACTGAAATTCTATAAAGAAGAATTGATTAATGAAGAAAAAAGTCTTGTTGAAAGAAGAGAGTTTCTGGAAAAAAAGCTTGAGAGAATTATACAGTTTTATACAATTTCAAAAGATTTAACAAAGAACATGGATGTTCCCGAAGATGTTGCAAATGCTTTATTTAATGTTTTAACTACAAGACCGGGAATTGATTATGTCGTAATAACAACAACAAATTATAATGATGATAAATATTCCAGCGAGAATCGGAAAGAATTAAAAATATTATCAAGATTATCCGAAGAAAAGAAACAAATTTGGGATAAGATGATAAAAGATAATAATGAAATATCTTTATTAAACGGACCGGCAATTATAAAATCATTGTACTATATAGAAAACAAACCCGTAGTTGCCTGGCCGATAATAATAGACAATAAAATAAATTCATGTACTTTCTTGGTTACGGAACCTTCATATGCTCAGACATATATTGAAGAAGGAGAATTTTTTATCCCTCACTTAAAATTAGGAACAAAAAGAATAATATTATTTTCGGAACTGAAAGAAAAAGCAAGAATCGACGGATTAACCGGATTATATTTAAAAAGATTTTTTTTAGGAAAATTACATGCTGAAATAGAAAGAGCAAAAAGATATAATACAAATTTTTATTTAATGATGTTGGATATAGACCATTTTAAAAATGTAAATGATAATTACGGACATTTAGTAGGAGATGAAGTTCTTAAATCCGCAGCAAATGTAATAAAAACTTCAATACGGCAAGGTGATATTCCGGGAAGATACGGCGGAGAAGAATTTATAGTCATACTGCCTACGATAGACCAGCGAAAAACAATTGAAATTGCCGACACAATACGAAAATCGGTAAAAGATATTGTTTTTAAATCGAACGGTAAAACTTTTTCCGTAACAATAAGTATAGGTATTGCAAAATATATCAAAGATATCGATATAGACAATTTAATAGGAAATGCAGATACAGCTCTGTATCAAGCAAAAAAATCCGGAAGAGATAATATAATTCTCTTCCGGGACGATAATTCTTATTAGAAATTTATTAAAATAAATTTTGTTTATATTTGAATTTTTTCAATATTATATCTATTTCCTGCATATTTGAACATTTCAATAAATTTTCCACTAACGATTTTGCTTCCGTTTTCGAAATATTTCTTATAATCTTTTTTACTTTTGGTATTTGCACGGCGGACATACTAAATTCATCAAGACCTAACCCTAACAAAACGGCAGTATATGCGGGATCTCCGGCCATTTCTCCGCACATGCCTACATTTTTACCTGCAGCATGAGCAGAATCTATTATAGTTTTTAACAATCTTAAAATTGCCGGATGCATTGGTGAATATAAATGAGCAACATCCGAATTTACTCTATCCACCGCCATTGTGTATTGAATTAAATCGTTTGTTCCTATAGATAAGAAATCCACTTCTCTTGCAATAACATCAGATATTATAGCGGCAGACGGAACTTCTATCATAACACCCACTTCTATATCATCTTTAAATTTTTTCCCCTCTTTTTTTAACTCTTCTTTTGCCTGTTCCAAAATTCTGTTAGCATCTCTTATCTCTGAAATTCTTGATATCATAGGATACATTATCTTTACATTGCCGTGAACGGATGCCCGTAATATTCCTTTTAATTGTGCTTTAAATATTTCCGGATATTTTAAACAAAATCTTATTGCTCTAAGACCCATAAACGGATTTGCTTCTCTCCCTATATCCATAAGGCCCAATCTTGCAATTTTATCGCCTCCGAGATCCATTGTTCTTATTATAACTTCATAAGGCATCATCATTTTTGCAACCGCTGTATAATTGCGATAATGTTCTTCTTCCGAAGGAAATCCTTTTCCCGATAAAAACAAAAACTCACTTCTGTATAATCCTATTGCATTTGCGCCGTGTCTTAAAGCGGATCTTGCCTCTTCCGGATTTTCTATATTTGCTCCGAGAACAACTTCTCTGCCGTCAAGTGTTATTGCAGGCAAATCTTTAAACTTTTCAAGTTCTTTTTTATTTGAAACTTGTTTTTCATATTCTCTCTTATAATTTTCCAATGTTTCTTTTGACGGTTCCAAAATAACCAAACCCAAGTTTCCGTCAACGATAACAGACATGCCCTGTTTAACTTTATGTGTTATATCTCTTAAACCCACAACAGCAGGAATTTCAAGACTTTGAGCAACAAGTGCAGTATGAGAAGTTTTTCCGCCTATCTCGGTAACAAAACCTTTTATCATTCCTTCTTTCATTGTTATGGTATCTGCAGGAGTAAGGGTTTTTGCAAAAACTATCGAATTTTCTTCCAAATCCGTAAGAGTTTTTTTCTTTTTACCTAAAAGGTTACTCAATACTTTTTTTGCAACATCTAAAAGATCGTTTTTTCTTTCTCTGAAATAATCATTATTCATGGAATCAAAAGTCTTTGAAATTTTTTCAACGACCTCATGCACAGCATACTCGGCATTTACTCCGGAATTAATCATTTTCTCAACTTCGCTTTTAACCATGGGATCATTTAGGATGAGCAAATGAGCATCCGCAATTTTTGCATAATTTTCGCCCAAAACTTTATTCAATTCTTTTTGATTTTTTTCCAATTCTTTTTTTGTTTTGGACATGGCAATTTCTAAACGATTTATTTCCTGCTTTATTTTAGAAACCGGAATTTCTTTTTTTATTATAAGAAAATCGTCTTCTTCCAAAACAAAAACTTTTCCTATTGCCACTCCGGAAGATGCCGCAATACCATTTAGAATAATGTTGTCAGTATTCATTATATTTCCTCTCCAAAACCGTTATCAAAAACTTCAACCATTTTTTCAAGAGCTTTGTCTTCATCCACACCGTCTGCTTGAATTTTAAGTTCTGTTCCGCAGGCAGCAGCAAGCATTAATATGCCCATAATACTTTTTGCATCAGCTTTAATTTCGTCTTTAATCACATATATATTTGAAGAAAAAGCCATTGCTGTTTGAACAATTAAAGAAGCCGGTCTTGCATGAAGTCCCAATTTGTTAACAATCTTTACATTTTTTTCTTTCATTTTTATATCCCCAAATATCCTAATATAAAACTAAAAATCAGTGCAAAATAAAACATTATCACAGGTCTTATTTTGCCCAATAAAAAACTTATCAAAAAAATTACTCCGAATATCAATACTTCAGGATAAACCAATTTATTCAATTCGGAATCGATAATAGGTACCAATCCGAACGTCTTGAAATAAAAAAACAAGGCAAATGTTATTATTATCAATCCTATTATTTTAAAAATATCCTCTATAAATTTGATTTCCAATTTCGAAACCAACTTTATCATCTTATCGTCCAATCTAAAACTTATTACCAAAGACCAATATCTGAAAGCCAAATGTACGACATTATATAAAACAATAAATATTACCGGAGCCACCCACAAAAAATTAATACTGAACATATTCATCGACAATATTATCAACAATATTGCGACAAAAGAAACGAAAGGTCTCCACGTTCCCCAAAAGAAAGAATCTCCTATTGCCGCAACCGGTCCCGCCATAACAGACTTAATCATGTCAGGTTTTTTGATATTTTGTTCTTTCCCCGAAGCAATATTATTTTCACAATTAACAACCATTGCAATTATTATGTTTGCCATATAGGGATTCGTGTTAAAAAAGCCTATATGTCTAAGCAACGCTTGTTTTCTTTCTTCTTTATCCGCATATAATTTTTTAAAAACAGGATACAAAATATATAACATACCTATATTTTGTAATCTTTCAAAATTCCATAAAGCCTGTAAAAAAAATGTTCTTAAAAAAATAATATTTTTAATCATTTTGTTTCTTTATAAACGGTATTTTTATATTCTTAAAATTGTATAATACCGCTCCAAAACCGAAAACGGGTAAATAATACCATGCTTTTTTAAATGTAACTACCACCTGTATCGGTAAATAGGCATATATTTCTTTGTAAAGTAATCCGCCTAAAAATAATAACAAGCCATACATAACCGATGTTCTTATGAAGAAAAAAAACAACCCTAAATATATTCCCTTGGATATTCTTTCTTCATATCCTTTTTCTACTCCCTTTTCAACCCAATGCATTATTTTCGTATTAAAAAGTCTTCCCGCTAAATCAACTTCTTTATACAAATATGCAAAAGGAACAGCTAAAGCTAATGCAAAAATTGCAGCTTCCTGACTGCCTTGAAAAAAAGAGCAAGACCAAATAACAGCCAAACTTGTCATCAGTGTTAAATCCACCGGAACGGATACTCCCATCGGAATAGCATTTATCCACATCATTTCAACAATCATTCCGAGCCATAATCCGGTATGAATATCTCCCAAAATATAACCGAATAACGGTCCGCAAAATATCGGTCTTGAAATCATAAACTGACCGAACATTGTTATGTCGGCACTTAAAACGGCACCTATTACAGAAAAAAGAATTAAATGATCCATAATTATTTATTTTTTAAAATTTCGGTTTTTAGTTTAAAAGAAAAATTACCGCCTTTTTTTAAATTAAATTTATACACATTAACGACGGTAGTTCCCTGATAAGTTTTTTCATATCCGTTTTCCGAAGTAGAAATTGTGTTCACGGGAACAACCCAATAATCGCAATTTTTAGAACTTGTTATTTTAACTTTTAAACCTAAATTTTTATCTTGTCTTGTCCAAACTTTTTTATTTAAAAACTCTTTATTGTCGTCGTCAATCATTTCAGAAAAAGCAAAAACCTGTTCCACTCCGAATGTAAAATTCATCTCAATGTCGGAAAGATTTTTTACTTTATATTCAGTTTCATAACCTTCGGTTTTTAAAGGTTTTATTATTTTTTTTACTTCCACCGGTAAATGCTCGTTATTGAACCAAACATGTCCTTTTCTTGTTAACTCTAAATTTCCCGAAACTATTTTTGCATCATATTTACCTAAAACAAAATCACCTTCTTCTCTAAATTGAACTCCGTATAACTGTTCGAATTTCGTATCATTATTGAAAAAATGATCAAGTAATGATGATTTCCTGTACCAATCATACACTAAATGCTTTTCCAATCCTATTTCTTTTACTTTTACCGCATCCGTATGAATTGAAGTTAATTCTTGAGAATCGGTTACTCTGTTGTTTTCTATAGCTTCTTTTAATTTTTTGTGATAACCCTCATATTTTCTTGTTAATACATTTAAAAAATTATATTTTGAATTTAATATATCAAATTCAAATATACTTCCTCCGTCTTGTGCAGACACATAAATATCCTGATTTGCACTTTCATACAAAAACTCGTCCGTCATATCACAATTAAAATCTTCTTTAATCCACAAATTTTTACTTTTATATTTCTTGTTATAAAGATTTTCCGCTTCCAACAAAGAATCGTATATCGCATTTCTTAAGTGAGGCAAATATAATCCTCCGAAAACTCCGTGCCAATATGCACAATTGCACTGCCCCGCATATAGAGCTTTTTGTATTTTATCTTCCGAAGAAAAATTTTTATTATGAATTTTATTACTTAATCTAATCATTTTTTTATGCATATTATTTGATTCTTCGTATTTATTTAAAAAATTTCTCCAGAAACCGCCTCTGATAAACGGCTTTACTTCCTGTCTTGATTCGTTTTGTTTAACAAAAATATCAAAATCATTTTGAACCGTCGACGGCAAAGTCCATTCGGACATCTCAAAATAAGAATTTGTGGGCAAATAAATTCTGCCTTCCGGCTTTGTCGTATTAAGCACCTCGGAAAAAGTTACCGTTTCGACAATATCCGAATTTTCTTCTATTGCCGTCAAAAAATTATCCAGCCATTTATTTTCGTAAACATGCTTATTTGTTCCGGGCCACATACCGAATTTTTCACCATCATCGGCCATAACTACAACAATATCTTTATCTTCGTTTGCAAGTTGTCTAAAATAATCTATACATACCGAAACATCTTGAAACGGTATCAAATATCTCAATCTTTGACTTATAGGGAATACAGATAAAGAACAGCCCTGATCTTCCGTTACATAAAAACCGTTTAAGTCTTTTTCTTTCAAACCCGAAGCCATAAAATGCACATCGTCAAGAATTGTATATTTTATACCCGCATCTGCAAGAGTTTTTACCAATGAAGGTTCCCATACTCTTTCGGCTACCCAGGCACCTTTACATTCATATCCTAAAGTATCTTTTATGAATTTTGATAATTGTTTTATTTGTCCCTGTCTGTCATGCTCGGGAATAACGGATAATATGGGTTCATAATATCCTCCGGAAATTATCTCCAAACTTTTTTTTGAAATCATCTTTTTAATCTTTTTTATATAATCCGGATGTTCGTCCATCATAAATTCCCAAAGCATTCCGCTTGAATGGAGATTCCATTTTATATTTTCATGTTTTGACATTACATCCAAAAAAGGTTTATATGCAACATCATAAGCCTTTTGAAATACCCATTTAAAATTCCCCACCGGTTGATGATTATGTATTCCGAATACAAATTTAATCTTTTTCATTCTATCTTTTCCTTTAAGGTTTTATTCCTAAAATTTCAGCTTCTTTTTGAATATCCATAACGGCATTGTATCTGTCATCCTGAGGCAATGCTCTGGTCTCCAATTCTATTCCGTGTCCTATCAGTTTTAAAAATGCTGCTATATCGTTTTTATCGACCGACAAATTGGGTAACAATTGTTTCTTACCGTGTGAGTAATGCATTCCGCCTATATTAACGGATTGAAATTTTATACCGTTATCTATAACTTTTACAACATCTTGAGGGTTTGAAAACAGAATCATCAACTTATCTTTTTCGTAGACATCATTTGAAATTTCATAACTTGCATCTTTTATATTTTTAATTACAAGTGTTACGGAACTCGGAACAGCCATAGATAATAAAATTTGTTGCATTTCATCGTTTGCAACTTCATCGGATATTATAAGTATTTTATCTACATCTACGGTTTTTAACCATCCCTGAACTATCTGTCCGTGAACAAGTCTGTCGTCTATTCTTACTACTTTAATAGTCACTTTTTTTACCTCTCTTATTTCATTCTTTCCAACAACATTTGTTTTGCATTTACAATACTTTTTTTGCCATCAGCCAAAACTTTATCCGCCAAATCTTTTGCGGTTTGAGCTGTTCGACTTGCAAATACGGCAGAAAGAATCATTGGCAAGTTTACACCCGTTAATATTTCAATATTAAAATTTTTCGAAAGTAATATAGAAGCATTGCACGGTGTGCCTCCGAGCATATCCGTTAAAATAAGCGTTCCGGATTCATTATTTATTTTTTTTAATATCTCACCTATTTTCTGTTGCAAACTCGCAAGGTTTTCGTCTTTAATATTCTGTTCTATATAAAATATATTTTCCTGTTTTCCCGCAATAACTTCGGTTGTTTTTATTAATTCTTTCGTTAAATCACAATGAGAAATTATAAGAATGTTTATCATTTTGTTTTACCTCTCAAAAAATTAAATATTGCTTTTGATAATTTTGAAAAATCGTGATGTGCATATTGACTTTTTGACACAAAATCTTTCTTAATTATTTCTATATTTTTATATTTCAATTTATCTATTTCCACGGGAATTGAATTTTGTTTTGCATATCTGTCTGTAATATTTTTTGGAATTTTGCCTTTATTAACAAAAACAGCATCCAATATTTTAGGATAAGTATGTTTTATTATTGCATCTACATGATCGCTGAGTTTAAAATTTGAAGTTTCTCCAGTCTGCGTCATAATGTTTGATATATATATTTTAATTGCTTTCGATTTTTTAAGTGCCGGAATAACACCGTTAAACAACAAATTAACTATCACGGAAGTATACAACGAACCGGGACCTAAAATAATACAATCGGCAGAAAGTATCGAAGAAATAACATTTTGGGAAACTTGTGCATTTTTAGGTTCTATTTCAACCGTGTTTATTGCACTTCTGCTTTTTGAAATTTTCGATTCTCCCACAATTTTTGAGCCGTCAACAAGTGTAGCTTTCATTTTTACATTGTCTAAAGATACCGGTAAAACTTTACCTTTAATGGCCAAGACATCACTCGCATTTAATATTGCTTTATCAAAGCCTCCGGAAACGGATGTAAGAGCCGTTAAAAATAAATTACCGAAAGAATGGTTCGATAATCCGCCTTTTTTTGGAAATCTGTATTGAAATAATTTTGTTATTAAATTTTCTTCTTCGGCCAAAGCAACAAGACAATTTCTTATATCTCCGGGAGGAAGTACACCTAATTCTTTTCTGAGTTTTCCCGAACTGCCTCCATCATCGGAAACAGTAACAACAGCCGTAATATCAACATCATATTTTTTTAAGCCCCTTAATAATGTTGAAAGTCCGGTTCCGCCGCCTATTGCAACTATTTTATATTTTTTAGTTTGCACGAAGAATATCCCTGTGATACAATTTTACTTTATACTTGTTTTTGATAAAAAACTTAGCAAGCTTTTCCGCCGTTGCCACAGAACGATGTCTGCCGCCCGTACACCCCACGGCTATTGTTAATTGACTTTTTCCCTCTTTAATATATCCTGGCAGAAGAGTTTTCAACAAATCAGAAATTTTGTTAAAAAACTCTTTATATTCTTTCTGTTTCTCCACATATTTTACAACTTCTATATCTTTGCCTGTTTTGGTTTTAAGACCGGTAACATAGTTCGGGTTAGGAATAAATCTTACATCAAAGACAATATCAGCCTCTGCAGCAATTCCATACTTAAAACCAAACGACATTATTGACAGTAACAATTGTCTTTTGTCTGCAGGAAGGCCTATCAATTGTGCGAGAGTATTTTTTAATTCCCCTATGGTTAAATTTGTTGTGTCTATTTCCTGATCGGCAACTTTTCTTATACTTTCCAACATCTTTCTTTCGGCAATTATACCATCTTTAACAAGCATTCCCAACGGATGTTTTCTTCTTGTTTCCGAATATCTTTTCAATAAAGTTGCATCATCCGCATTAAAGAAAAAAACTTTACTTTTTATTTTTTCCTTCTTTAAAGCGGAAAGTATTTCAGTTATTTTATTTATATTTTTGCCGACTCTTACATCAATACTTAATGCTATGTTTTTGTATTTATTTCTGTGTTTTTTGCACAACTGTATAAACTCAAAAACAAATTCCAACGGCATATTATCAACGCAAACAAAGCCAAAATCTTCTAAAATATTTAAGACTTGGCTTTTCCCTGCACCGGATATACCTGAAACAATTAAAAAATTATTTTTCATTTTTGCTCATGTGTTCCAGCAATTTTTTACTCATTTCCAAAGCAGTGAAACATCCTTTATTTTTTAATCTTTGATTTAAACTTGCGGTTTCTACGATAATAGCTAAATTTCTGCCCGGGGCAACCGGAATAGTGAGTTCAGGAACTTTTACCCCTAAAATATTTGCATAATATTCATCCAGTCCCAATCTTTCATATTTCTTTACTTCCATCCAATCAACAAGATTTATAACAAGCTCTATTTTTGATTCGTCGAGAATGTTTGCTATACCGAACATATTTCTTATATCTATTATACCAACACCTCTTAATTCCATGTGGTGTTTTACTATACCGGTACTTTTACCCATCAAAATTCTTCCGGATCTTTTTGTTATTTCAACAGTGTCGTCGGAAACAAGCATATGTCCTCTTTTAACCAGTTCCAATGCACATTCGGATTTTCCCACTCCGGATTTTCCTCTAATAAAAACACCGAGTCCGTAAACATTACACAATACACCGTGAACTCTTTCCATCGGAGCAAGTTTTTCATCCAAATAAAACAAAAGGTCTCCCAACAACTGTGCGGAAGACAACGGTGTACTTATTAAAGGAACATTTAATTTATTGAAAATCTCCAACATTGATTGCAAAGGTTCGAACGATCTTGTTATGATACAACACGGAACCTGTGCGGGAGAAAAGATCTTTGTCAACATTTCACATTGCTTTTCATATGACAAATTTTTGAGGTAAGTGTGTTCGGCAATACCGATAATTTGAACTCTTTCGTAAGGTAAATGCTCAAAATAACCCGTGAAAGCAAGTCCCGGTCTGTTTGTATCAGGTACTGTAATACATTTATTCAAACCACCGGCACCGGCAATCACGGTTAAAGATAAGTCTTTTGATTTTTCTTCAATTAAAGTGCCAACTGTTAGCACCGGCATTTTAATAGGCATCCTCTTGTTGAATAATTTTTATAACATCTTCTTTTGTTTCGGCATCTTTTATAGCTTGTCTTAAGAATTTATCTTTGAATAATCTTGATATTCTCGACAAAGCTTTTAAATGTTGTCCGGTAACTTCAACAGGTCCTACTAAAAGGAATATGATATATACGGGTTCACCGTCTAATGAATTAAATTCTATACCTTTTTTTGATATACCCAAAACTCCTACCTGCTCGGAAAGAACATCCGTTTTTCCGTGAGGAATAGCAACTCCCTGACCGATACCGGTAGATCCGAGTTTTTCTCTTTCCAAAACAACATCAATAATTTCATCGGTTTTTTTAATTTTTTTTGCATCTTTCAAAAGATCTATTAATTCGATAATAGCATCTTTTTTATTCTGAGCTTTCAAATCAACCGTGATAGCATCTTGACATAAGAAGTCCATAATGTTCATTTTTGTTTAAGCCTCCTAATTTATTGGCAAATATTATTTTATCTGTTATATTTCAGGTTCCAACATAACTAAAGAACCGCTGTCTTTTCTATACAAAACATTTATCTTTTCTGTAGAAGAATTTAAAAACATATAAACTCTGTAATTCAAAGAATCCATCT
Organism: Elusimicrobiota bacterium; assembly: GCA_017525905.1. Taxonomy (GTDB): domain Bacteria; phylum Elusimicrobiota; class Endomicrobiia; order Endomicrobiales; family Endomicrobiaceae; genus Ruminimicrobiellum. Next base: position 26,056 of record JAFXSD010000082.1, read on the forward strand.
CTGTTATAGCTTCTTCTATACTGATAGGACGAATATCAAATCTTTTTATTTCCGAAATTTTAGTTCTGGAATCTTCAAGAGCATCATAAGAGAACACTTCAGCTTTTACTTTTTTCGATTTTGTTACTTTTAAATTTGCTTTTCTATGAATTTTTGAAATTTCTTTTTCTTTTCTGAGTTGTTTGGAAAGTTTGTCTATGGTCAAATCTATGGAGGCATATAAATCTTCGGATTCTTCTTTTGCTCTAAAAACCTTACCCGCAATATAGAAAGTAACTTCGGTTATTTGTCTGTTTTTTTCAACGGATAAAATAACATGTGCCCAAACATTATCTCCATCAAAATACTTTCCTGCTTTTGAAATCTTTTGTCTGACATAAGAATCAATAGCATCTGTCAACTTCAAATGCCTTGCCGTAATATTAATTTGCATAAGCCTCTCCTTTGATTTATCTTATTTTTATATCATATTTTTACAAACAAAAGCAATTTCAATTAGAACAATATTTATAACCTAAATAAATTATAAATTAAAATTTTTTAATTTACAACATTTATTTTAGGTTTTTGAGATTTCCACCTTCTATGAAACCAAAACCAAAAAGACGGATTTTTTTCAATATGTCTTTGTAAAATTCTGTTATATTCCGTCATTATCTCTTCCACTTTCTTTTCTTCGTCACCTGTATCCGGCAAAGGAATTTCTTCAAAAGTAACAACATATCTTCCGTCAGGTTGCCGTGCACAAAATCCCGTATATAAAGGACATTTTGCTCTTAATGCAAAAACCGCGGGACCTTTCGGAGTGGAAACTTCTCTATAAAAAAACGGAGTATAAACACCTTGATCTCCGGCATGCTGATCGGCTAAAATGGCAACGAATTCTTTTCTCTTCAAAGCCCTTAAAACACCTATCGGAGCAACTTCTTTATAAATCGTTTTATATCCTTTTGTAGATCTTATCGAGTTAATTACTTTATCAAAATACGGATTTTCCTGTTTTGCCACAATAACGGATAACGGATATCTTTTACTAAAAGAAAGAGCAAGCATTTCCCAATTACCGAAATGCGCAGACATTATAACGCCGCCTCTCCCGTTTTTCATTGCTTCTTCTATCAAATATAAATTTTGAAAATTTACAAAATTTTTTATTTGTTCGTCTGTCATTTTGCTGACAAAAATAATTTCCACTACCGTACAAACAAATTGTTTATAAACATCTTTTGCTATTTTTTTTATTTCTTCCTTGCTTTTTTCAGGAAAAGATTTTGTCAATGAATCTATAATATGTTTTTTTCTTATGGGCACAAAAATAAAAACAAAATCCGCCAAGAAAAAACCGATTTTTTTTGCGGTATCCATTGAAAACAAATGCAAAAATGAAATTATTGCTTTAAGTGCAATGTACTCTATGTAATATTGTATTTTTTTATTTTTTTTCATTTTTTATAAATAAACTCGCTATAAAACTTTCTCTTATTTCTATTGCTTTGTGAAGACACAATTCATGGCAACAAAAGCAACCTATACATTTATCTTTCCGTATAACAGGTTTTAAACTCTTTTTATCTTTTTCTATAGCTTTTGCCGGGCAGGATTTCATACATTGTAAACACCCGACACATTTTTTTTCAATTATGTGCGGTTTTACCCAAAAAAGCCATCCGAAATATTTTGTAACAAACCTTGCAATCCATGACGGCAATAAATTTAAAAATTTTGTTACCGGTAATTTGGTTTTTGTAAAATTAAAAGAAGATACGGAATCTCCGATATATATCATATTTTCCAAATCCGTATTGCCTAATTTTTTTTCTTTTAAAGGTTTTAACAAAAGATTATTTTTTGAGTTAATTCCCAATCTGTTGAGAATAAAACTATCCAACATAACAGTATCTTGACTGCCTGCAATTATATTATATTTTCTTTTCTGTCCGCTTAAACTCGGTCCGTTGCCTTCAAGTCCCCAAACACCGTCAACTATCGTGAACAAAAGCTTTTCTCTTATCATTCTGTAAATTTCGGATAACAAATATGAAAATTCTTTCGGAGTAGGTGAAAGCTTGTGATATTCAACTTTTCTCGCACCGGGAACAACACCATAAAAATTCTTTACTCCGCATGTAAATCCCATAAAAGTATGCGTTTTCAGTTTCGGCAAATTTATTATTGCATCACAGTCCGTTACCGCTTTTGTAATATAAATCTGCTTTATGGTAGGATGTTGTATTGATACTTCCACACAACCGCATGCTTCAAAATTAACAAGTTCAACATTTTCTTCTTTTGCAAGTTGTAACATTCCGGTTTTTTCCCAAACATGCTCAATACCGTTTACCAAATTCCCGGGACTGTCTCCCAATACGGGTATTGCACCGGCTTTTCTTACGATATTTATTACTGCTCTTACTATTTCCGGATGAGTTGTTATGGCTTGATCTGGAGTGTATGCACTCAACAAATTGAGTTTTAATAAAACCTTGGATTTGGGTTTAATAATCTCAAACAAATTTCCAAAAGATTTTACAATCTTTTCAACAATATCATAAATATTATCTTTAGAATAATCCGTACAATGATAAGCGGAAACTATTGTTTTTGGCATAATTTAACCATTATTTTTGTGACAAAATTTGATCTATTTCTTTTTCACTATCTTTATTCATTCTGACAGATATTATTTTTGAAACACCTTGTTGTTCCATTGTAACGCCGTATAAAGTATCTGCCATTTCCATGGTTCTCTTATTATGTGTAACAACCATAAATTGCGTTTTTTGAGCAAAATCTCTTATTATATTATTATATCTTCCTACATTTGCATCATCAAAAGGAGCATCAACTTCGTCGAGAATACAGAACGGCGAGGGCTTTACCATAAAGAAAGAAAACAATAATGCAACGGCAGTAAAAGCTTTTTCTCCGCCTGAACATTGCATAATATTTTTAACATTTTTCCCGGGAGGTTGTGCTTTAATATCAACACCGCTTTCCAACAAATTGTTTTCATCGGTTAAAATAAGATCCGCATCTCCGCCGCCGAAAACCTTTTTGTACAGCATTCTGAAATTTTCTCTTACGGCATCAAATGTTTTTTTGAAATTAACTATTGTTGTTTCATTTATTTTTTTGATTGTTTCTTCCAAGTCTTGTTTTGCTTTTAACAAATCTTTTCGTTGGTTCTGTATAAATTCATATCTCTGCGACAAACTTTCGTACTCTTCTTCGGCACTCCAGTTTATCGCGCCAAAACTTTCTATTTTCTTTTTAAGTCTTGCTATTTCCTCTTTATCAACTTCAACACCTATATATTCATCTTTTATTTCTTCATAAGTTTTTCCGTAAGTTTCTTTTATCTGGTTTTCCAAAATATCTTTTTGTGTTGTATAACCTTTTTGATCCGATTGCAAAGAATTAACTTCATCGTTTAATTGAGCAACTTTTGTTCTTGTTTCGGCAATTAAATTTTCTTTTGCATCTATTTCACCCTGAATTCTGTCTCTGTCTCCGATAACGATTTGAAGTTCTGTTTCTTTTTGAGTCATTGCTTCACTGTATTTTTGGATGTTTGACGTTTCCGTTTCCTGGGTTGATTGTATATTTTGAAGTTCGGTTTCTATTTCCGCAGTTCTGTTCGTTTTTTGTTCTATTTGAGATTTTAAATTATCTATATTATCGGTAATATATTTTTGACCGGTAGCTCTATGTTCCAAATCACTCTTTCTTCTTTCATAATTATTTGATACATCTATATATTCCTGATTAGCTTGTTCTTCCTGATTTCTTAAAGCATCAATTTCTTGTTCTACCGTATTTAATGTTTCATCCAATGTTGCAGATTCGGTTTCTATATCCGCAAGTTGTTGTTCTATACCTGAAACTTTTTCGTTCACGGAATCAAGAAGTTGTTGCTTTTCGATTTTCTCTTTCTGTAAATTTTCTATTTCGATTGTCGTATCGGCAATATCGGCTTTTCTTTGTTTTATGGTTTCTTGTAAATTTTCTATTTGTGCATCGATTCTTATTTTCAAATTCGAATTACTTTGATTGTCAAAACTTATGTTTAGTTTAGTATCTTCCTTTTTATCGATTTCTTTATTTAAGCCGTCCAATTCCTGCTTTGTTTTCTCTATTTCCTGTTGTATTTTTTTTATTTGTTCTTCAACAAGAACCGGTTTATCGGAAACATTTCTTGCTCCGCCGGAAACAACTGCCGAGGAATATATTTTATCATTATTAACGAATATACCGTTGGATATAAACTTTCCTATTTTCTCATATTCCGGCAAACAATTTAACATTTTAAAAAGTTCTATTGCGGCATCACTGCTTTTTTGAATTTTAATATCATTTGATATTTGTTCCGAAATTAAGAATGTAAGTCTGCATAAATTATTATCCAACAAATATTTTATTGCATCTTCGGCTTGCTGCATATTATCACAAATAAGATAATCTATTTTGTCTCCCAAGGCATTTGCAACAAGTTCTATTCTGTCTAAATCCGGTGAAATAATTTCACCGACCGTATATTTTATATAACCTAAAGATTTTACGGCATTTATTGCAATCTTTAACGGATTTTCGGCATCCATCTCTTTCATTGTGCTGATTTTTGCTTCAAGTCCCGCAATTTTTTTATTATATTCTATTTCTTTATCTTTAAGATTATCTATTTCCGTATCAATATTTAACACTATCTGTTTACTTGCTTCAACTTTATCTTCGAGTTCTTTTAATGAATTTTTTGCTTCCTGCAATTTTTGTTCGAAAGAAGCAATTTCTTCGTTTGCAGGTGCTATATCATTATTTAATCTTTCAATATTTCTGTCTATTGAAGATACCGTGGCATTTGCTTCCGCCTGTTCTTGTATTATAGACGTCTTTGAATTTATCAATGCATTTTTGTTTTGATCCAATTCGTCAAGTTTTGTTCTGGCATCGTCTTCTTTTTGTTCCAATTCGGTAACTTGTTGTTTTATCAAATTATATTTTTCAAATTTTTGTTCGGATTCCGTTTTTAAGTTTTCTACTTCAACTTCTATACCGTCATCCGCAGTATTTACGGTTTGTAAATCTTGTTCATATTTTAATATCTTTGATTGAGCATCTTCTATTTCTATCCTTAACCTGTCTTGTTCCTGTATTAAATCCGCATCCTTTTGTCTTAAATTTGCAATCTGTTGGTCCGCCAATGCCGATTCTGTTTTTAAATCCGAAAACTCGGAATTCAAAGATACGTACTTTTCATTATTTTCCGTCTGGGCAAGTCTTAAATCCTGTTGCTCCGCTTCAAGTTGATGCAACGTAACGTTAACCGTTTCGTATTCTCTTACTTTAGGCTCAATTTGTGCTTTTAATTTTTCTAATTCCACATATCCTCTTGCAAGATTATTTACAACTTCGGCTATTTCATATTTTGCAAGATCTTCTTTGTATTTTTTACATTGTTTTGCTTTTCTGGCTTGTTGATCCAACTGTTTTATTTGACCTTCAAATATTTTTAAAGAATCATCCAATCTTGATAAATCTATTTCTATGTTTTTTAATCTGTGTAGTGTATCTTCTCTTCTTACTTTATATTTTGCAACACCCGCAGCTTCTTCAAAAAACTCTCTTCTTGTTTCGGGGTTTGCCATAACAAGTTCTTCAACTTTGTTCTGTTCTATAATTGAATAACCGCCTGTTCCTATACCGGTATCCAAAAACAAATCAACTATATCTTTTAGTCTGCACTGAGTTTTATTTATAAAATATTCACTTTCTCCGCTTCTAAACAATTTTCTCGTAATCGCAACTTCCGAAAAATCTATCGGAATCATATTTTGGGAATTATCAAATGTTAATGTTACCTCGGCCATACCTGTGGCGGCTCTCGTTTTTGTTCCGCCAAAAATAACATCCTGCATGGCTTTGGTTCTCATGGATTTTGTTCTCTTTTCACCCAAGCACCAACGAATAGAATCGGATATATTGGATTTACCGCATCCGTTCGGACCGATTATTGCTGAAACTCCCTTTTCAAAAGTTAAGGTAGTTTTATCTGCAAAAGACTTGAATCCGCAAAGTTCCAATTTTTTAAGGTACATTATTATTTTTCCCGAAATTTTTTATTTATTGATAAAAATTTAAACATGACATACTAAAAATCATGCGGTTGTTTTATTTTAATAAACAAAACAACCGATGATTAATATTGTATAAACTAAAAAAGAATATCTTTATATAACAGGTTTGTATTTTTCTCAGTTATTAAGAAACTTTACATTTTCTTATATCTGAAAGTTTTACTACTTTTCCGTCACTTGCAACTATTCTTGCTGCAATTGTTACATTACCGGATTTAAAGTAATTCCAATCAAACCACCAATATCCGGATGCGAATCTGCAAGGCAACCATTCTCCGGAATTGAAAGATACTTCAACATATCCATCTGTTGAAGCACCGATTCTTAATACATAATTATTACCTACTATTGTTTCGTTTTCAACAGGATAATCAACTATAACATAAGAATTATTATTTAAAATTTCTTTTTTAGGTGTTAATGATGCTACTTTCTTTACGCTGTTTGTCTTAGCAACAACTTTTGCTGTTGAAGATTTTTTCTTTGTTGCAACTTTTTTCTTTGCAACGGTTTTTGTTGCAGATGATTCTGCTTTTACAACTTTTTTTACTTTTTTTGTGGCCATTTTTACTACTCTCCTAATTAATTTTTTTCTCGAAAAATTCAATTGCATAAATTAATATTTACAGATTTTACAAAAATTATAACAATAAAATCAACTTTTTAGCTTTTGTTGCCTTTTAACCGTTTCTGTGTTAAAGTTTTAAAATTCAGCCGTAATGTATCTATTTGCATTATTTCTTTTAAATTTAGTATAATTAACGAAGTTCAAAGGTGGCCCAAAAGGTCACCTTTAGTTTTTATAGGAAGGTTTATGAATATATCAGAACAAATAGAAAAAATTATTTTGCCTTTGGCAGACAAAGAATCGGTTGAAATTGTTGATATTGAATATGTAAAAGAAAACGGAGAAAACATTTTAAGAATTTACATAGACAGTTCCAACGGAGTAAACCTTGATTTATGTACAAAAATGAGTCATCTTTTCGGAGACGAAATAGATAAAAACGATCCGATAAAAGAACACTACATATTGGAAATATCTTCTCCGGGAATAGACAGAATTTTAAAAAAAGAAAAAGATTTTTTAAGATTCAAAGGTTTTTGTATAAAGGTTACTACGGCAAAAGCAATAAACAATCAAAAACATTTTAAAGGTCAATTGCTTGCCGTTGCAGGTAATAAAATAGTAGTAGACGATGTAACCAACGGAATTAAAGAAATAGAAATTTCAAATATAATAAAAGCACAAGTAGATTCAGAAAATTAATGGAGGAAGTATGTCTAGTGAACTTATAAATGCACTCGAAACAATTCAAAAAGAAAAGAAGATTTCAAAAGAAGAAATTTTGCATGTTATAGAAAATGCTTTGGTTTCGGCATATAAAAAACATGTCGGTAAAGCCGTAAATGTGGAAGCTAAGGTTGATCCGGAATCCGGAGCGATGTCTGCGGCTGTTATAAAAAAAGTTGTGGAAGAAGTAAAAAATCCTTTGCTTGAAGTAAGTCTGCAAGATGCAAAGAAGGTTTCAAAAACCGCAAAAATAGATGAAGAAATAAAAATTCCTTTGGATACCGACGATTTTTCAAGAATAGCCGCACAAACCGCAAAGCAGGTTATAGTGCAAAAAATAAGAGAATCCGAAAGAGATTCTTTGTATGAAGAAATGAAAGCAAAAATCGGTGAAATGATAAACGGTTCAATTTATAAAATAGCAAATAAAAATATAATAGTAGATTTAGGCAGAACCGAAGCTATTTTGCCGGTATCGGAACAAGCACCAAAAGAAGTTTTTTCAGTAGGTCAACATATAAGAGCATTAATAATTAAAGCTGAAAAAAATTCAAAAGGTCCGAACATTGTATTATCAAGAACTCATCCTGATTTGGTTAAAGTTTTGTTCGAGCTTGAAGTTCCTGAAATTTATGAAAAAGTTGTTGATATAGTAAATATAGTAAGAGAACCGGGACTTAGAACAAAAGTATCCGTTATTTCCCATAATTCAAAAGTGGATCCTGTAGGAGCTTGTGTAGGTGTTAAAGGTGCAAGAATAAAACCTATTATAGACGAACTTAGAGGAGAAAGAATAGATTTGATACCTTTTTCAAATGATCCCGTAAAATATATTACGGCGGCACTTTCCCCTGCAAAAGTTTTAACGGTTGCAATAATTTCGGAAGAAGAAAAGAAAGCCGAAGTTATAGTAGCAAATGATATGTTGTCTTTGGCAATAGGTAAATCCGGTCATAATGTAAGACTTGCTGCAAGACTTACAGGATGGCATATAGACGTAAAATCAGAAGAACAAAAAAAGCAGGAAACAGAGCAAAAAATAGCAAATAAAACTTCTGCTTTGGAACAATTAAAAGGAATAAGCGATAAAACTATAGATTTATTGGTTCAAGCCGGTTTTACAAATATAAATAAAATCGCAGATTTAAAAATTGAAGATTTAACTACTTTACCGGGAATAGGTGAAAAAACCGCAGAAAAGATTATTGAAGCGGCTAAAGAAGCAATTAAGTAATTTTAGAAGAGAAGATTTTAGAAGAAGGAGTTGATGATTATATGACAACAGCAACAAAAAAAACAACAACAAAAAAAGAAAACACAGAAGAGACAAAAGTAAAAAAGACTAAAAAGGTAACAACTGTCGGAACAACAAAACCGTCAACAAAAAAAACAAAAGTTACCGGTTCTGCTTCTGCGAATGCATCAAAAACAGGAAAAAAATCTTCTACTAAAACATCTTCTAAAACAAAAGAAAAAACCGAAAAGAAAACAACAAGTAAAACAAAAACCGTTTCTTCGGATACAAAAAAAACTTCGGCCGGTAAAAAAACTTCCGTAAAAAAAGTTCCGACTGCAAAAAAAACCACAGAGCAAAAAAAAGAAGAACCGGTTAACACTATTGATATAAAGAAAATTGAAGAACAAAAAAGGATTGAGGAAGAAGAAAGAAGAAGAAAAGAAGATTTAAAATCTAAAAATGAAGAAAAAGAAAAAAGTTTAGAAGATGCACAAAAAGAAAAAATATTGTTAGAAAAAAATGTTACAAATTTAGAATCTAATTTATCTACACTTCAAACAAAAATCAATCAAATAGGCAAAGAAAAATCAGAAAGTCAGTCAAAATTTGATTCTGAAATAAAAAATTTAAAAAATAATTTAGAAGA
>JAFXSD010000083.1 GCA_017525905.1 Elusimicrobiota bacterium
GGCCCAATCCCCAATCCCCAATCCCCAATACCCAAACCCCAATACCCACAAATAATAAATAATATGGGTGTAATTATTTTTTAAAAAAAAATAAAATTTAAATATTTAAAATATATCTTATAAAAAATTTTTAATTAAATTGTTTTAGAAAAAATAAATCAGTTATTATATATAAATATTAAAAAATTACATTCAAAATTTTTCAATATAAATATAACACTTTAATAATTAATTAATATTTAAATATGAAACCTAAACCAAACACAACGTCGAAAGGGAAATTAAAACAAGACAACAAAAAAGTTTCAATCATTCAATTTTTGAATGTTGCCGATAATTCCCTTCATACAAAATGTTCAGTTTCAGTAGATGAACCAATTTTTCAACCAGAACCCAACATAATTCTTTTCGAAGATTATGAACCTTTACAAATATTAACAAAAACTTTAAAATTAAAAAACAGAGATACAGTGCCAAGACATGTCTCGATAATCCACCCAGAAAATCGTTTGTTCCAAGTTTATCCAAACATAAAAAGCAAGAATGGTATTCGTCAAAACGAAGGAGAAAGCGCAAATACAAAAGTTGCTCCTGGAATGGAAGTTTCTTATTCAATAAAGTTCACCCCTGAATCAAAAAGTGACACATATTATGATTTAGTTGTTATAACCGAAAGAGAAAAATTTATTGTTCCCATTCGAGGAATTGGATGTAAAGTAAATTTAGAATACACAGATTACATTGATTTTGGTGAAGTCCCAGTTAAATATAAAATAGAAAAACCTTTTATTATTCGTAATGTAGGAGAAAAAATTACAAAATGGATGTTAAAGTGCGTTTCATCGAGTGTTACAATTAGTAAAAAAGAAGGAATTTTAGACACAGCAAAAAACGAACAAATAATTTGTACATTTTGTCCTGAAAAAGAAAAAAATTATAAAGAAGTTATGATTTTAACATATGATGAAACTGACCACATAATTAACATTTACGGTAAAAGTAAAAACGATGCAGTTGATATTAGCCCAAAAATCCTTGAAATGGAACCTGCTTATATAACTTTACATACCGAAAAAAGTGTTACGATTACAAACGACACTGGAGTCCCAATTGAATATGTTTGGAAACAATTTGAATCAAAAGAAAAAGAAGAAGAAGCAAAACAAAAAGTTTTTCAAAATTTATCAAAACAAGAACAAGAAGAAAAGATATTAAATGAATTACAACATACATATGAAGAAAATCCTTACGAAGATGATACTAGTATTGATTTAGAAGATAGCTATGATGAAGATGAAATCATACGAATGAATGAAAGAAACCATTTAAAAAACCAAAACATTATTGCAAGACGTTTTGAAAAAATTAAAAAAAGTTTAAATGAAGACCAAATGTGTTTTGAACATCCAAATTTCGTAATAGAAACATTGACGGGAAGAGTATGGCCAAATACCAAAGCAGCAATAACAGTGACATTTAGACCAGACGAAGCGAAAGATTATAAAGATATTTTTGCGTATTTAGATGTGACAGGAAGTGAGAAGAGAATTAAACTAGAACTGAGAGGAAGAGGAATAGGACCAAAAGCAAGAGTAAATAATCCTGAATTTAATTTATATGATATTCCAATCACCCATCAAATACAATTGGAACCTAAATTAGTTATACATAACATAGGTGTCATTCCTTGCGAATTTTTCGTTGAAATGCCTGGAACACCCTGTTCTCAACAATTTCATTTTGAAATTGAACATGGTATTATCCCTCCCAGAGATGAAAAAAGCACAGGAGAGCAAGTAATACCAATCACATTTAAAGCAAGTAGATTAGGTGAATTTTCAGAGAAATTTAACATAAAAATCGGAAAAAGTAAAGACGTGATTCCAATTATTTTTAAAGGACATGTTATCGCACCCTATTGTCGATTTAGTGTAGAACGTATAGATTTTGAAAAAGTAAGTATAGGATTTGATAAAGTAGAAACAGTGGTGTTGTTTAATGAATCAGATGTCGATATAGAATTTCGATTACGAATTGCAACAGATTCTCAAGACAATGACAAAGCGATGGAAACGGTATTTGAAATAAGTCCAAAAGAAGGGAGAGTGGAACGAAAGCAATCAAAAGAAATTCAAATAACATTTCGACCGGACAAAGAAAGACCATATGACATAGTAGTTCTATTAGATATGTTAGGAATTGGATTTGATATGTTAACATTACCAGTGAGTGGTATATGTGAGGTTCCAGAAGTGGAAATAGAGCCAATGGAATTATTAGATTTTGGAAACGTTTATATTCGTCAAGAAGTCACTCAAACTATAAAGCTACATAACACTTCTAATTTATTATCCACTCAATTTAAAATCAACAAACAAGATGAACCTTCAAAAGCTTGGGGAGAATTAACATGTGATCAACAAAGTGGCCAAATCGGTCCAGAACAAACTATAATTTTAACTGTGAAATTGAAGCCTTTGAGATTACAGCAAATTAGATTAAAACTTGAAATCGATTGTAAAACAAAAGGATACAACGCTCGTGAAAATGGAAGCAATTATATAACCGCAATTAATGTCATAGCGACCAGCAGAGGTCCAGATGTCGTTGTAGTTCATGATAATATTCCTTTACCTCAAGCAAAGGACAGCAAAGCCATTAAACAACTTCAAAGCATGGAAAATAATGTTGATTTTGGGTTGGTTAAAACTTTGAATGAAAAAGTTCAAACTATCAAATTAGCGAATGTCAGTCCTATTGATGCCATTTATACTGCGTTTATGAAAACTCCGGGAAGTATTTTTTATGTGAAAAATCCAAAAGATCGAATAAAAGCAGGAGAAACAAAAGTTGTGGAAATTTCATGTAAACCCGATGAACAACAGAAATTTTATGAAACTTTATATTTTAAAATAGAAGAATCGGATGGATTTGAAGTGAATTTGAAAGCAAACGGAGAAGGAACAACAATAGTGCCTGAATTTGATTTGAAAGAAATAGATTTTGGAACAGTTTTCACCTGCACAGACATCGAGAAAAATATAAATTTCGAAAATCGTGGTCGTTCGGACCAATACATATCATTTGTATCTAAAAAGCCGAAGAAAAAACCATTGGAAGAAAAAGAGCAAAAAAAGAAAAAAAAAGATGAAGAAGAAGAAGTTGAAGTTTTTAGATTTTACAAAGATTGTCCAAAAAGAACATTGCCATCAAGAAAATATGGTTCAATGACATTGATAGCAAATTCAAGAAAAGCTGGAATATTAACTGCAAATTATGGAGTTCATTGCTATAAAACCTCTGATAATAACGGTCCTGAAATTTGGGATGTTACGTTAAAAGCAGAATTCATTGACCCTCAATTGCAATTTAGCCCTCCAAAACTTTTCTACACCTATAAAAATGATGAAGACAGCGATAAAGAAACCATCTTTAAAATGCTCACTATCACAAATGTGGCAAAATTACCTGCTGATTTCACTGTGAAAGCTGAAGCCCCGTTTTCTATTTCCAAAGATAAATTTCTAATTGACCCAGGAAAATCTGAACAATTAAGAGTCGATTTTGACCCAAGCGCTAACAAAAAGAAAAAACGAATCGAATCTTTCGAAGGAAAATTAATTTTCAAACATAACAATCACGAAAAAGTCGAAGAATTAAAAATGACAGTTCAAATAAATTTCCCAAACATAAAAAATCTCCCAAACGAATTATATTTCGGATGTTTATTAAACGACACTTTTACGAAAAAAACAATAAAATTAGAACGAGACACCGCAAGCGATTTGGATGTAGTATACGAATGGGAACTAATAGAATTAGAAAATAGTTATGAATCGCTTCGTCGCGGAAGAACAATAACAAGAAAAATTCCTTTGAACGAAGTTTTCAGCATCGTCCCGATGAACGGCCGTTTACGAAAAGGAGAATTAGAAAGTGAAGAAGTAACGATTACTTTCACGCCAGGGCCCAATCAAAGATACACCGCAATCGCTCGATGCTTAGTCGATGGCGGTCCTCAATACGATTTAAAATTGATCGGAGAGGCAAGCGAAATCAAATATAAATTACAAGTCAATGAAGATATATATGATAGCAGCAAAAAAGAATTTTCTATCAAATTCGGAGAAATCCCTTTTAATACCACCACCAAAGTCGATTTGTTTATCAAAAACGAAGGTGAAGTTCCTTTTGATTATCGAATTACTTATCATACTGATAAACTGCGATTTTTAGCTTTGAGCAACGCAATTGATAGTGTGAACAAAGGCGAGAGCAAAAAAATAACCATTGAAATTATTCCCGGTGTGCCTGATAAAATGGACGATGAAATAATAGTTGAAATCGCACACTTTGAACCGCATGTAATCAAAATAAAAGCAGTCGGATATTACCCAGGAATCATTTTAGGTCAACCTTTAGAAAGAAAAGAAGAAAATTTCAAAGAATTATTCGAACAAACCAAAAACGACTATATCAGTAGAAGAAAAGCTTTAGATGATTATTTCCCAAAAACCAAACAAAATATCAAAAAAAATGTCCTTACTATCAGCAATATCAATGAACTTAATAATTCTAATATCACCAATGATAGTTTGTATGAATTTGATGTCAATCGAAATTTATTATGCGAAAAAATCATCGATCGCATGAACAAAGGAGAAATCGCTAATAATTTGGAACAACCCCAAAAACCCACAAGTATTTTTAGCCTCCCGAAAAAGCCGGAAAAGAATTTGAAAGTGAATTCCAGTGCATATCGAGAAAATCAACTATTAAATTATTTAAAAGATCTTGTGATTGCAGAATATCATGTGAGTTTCGGGAACGTAGTTGCAAACCACAAAGCATCAGTTTCATTTACGGTAACGAATTTAAACAAAGGTCAAATTCAGTTATTGGTGGATAAAAAGGATATGGCCGCAAAAGGATACACAATAACGAACGGAAGCGGAAATGACAAATGTTTTATTGACGAAGGAAAATCATGTAATTTCACAGTGACTCACAACACAAGCAGTCAAAATGCAAATATCGATATTAATAACATTTTGAAGCTTCAAATGAGCAACGGTGAATGTTATTTAGTTTATTTGCACAGTTATGTAAGTATTCCTTCTTTGAGTTTGAGCACGAATTTATTAGACATGAACCGAGTTTACATAGGTCATAAAAAAATCATGAATTTCAGAATAGAAAACGTCGCTCGAGTGGATTGTTCATGGACAGTTAGTTTCAAAGACATGACGAACAAAAAAGAAGGTCGCGAAGAAAAAAAAGAAAACATGTCAGCGTTTGATATCACTCCTAAAGAAGGTAAATTAACCCCAGGTAAAAAACTAACATTGACTTGCACTTTTACCCCAATTCGCCGCAAAAAATATCAAGGTAGATTCGTTTTTAATATCACTGATAACCAAAAAAATGCCGAGTGCTTCATCAAAGGAAACGCAGAAGTTTTAGACCTCATTATCAACCCCGAAACCGTCAATATTGGACCCATTTTACCATATTGGAAATATGGCTTGGCCCCGATTGAAATCAAAAACCCTAATGACTCAGAAATAGAAGTTTATAGCAGCGATTTCGATAAAAAATTCATCGAAGAAGAAAATATATTAAAATTCAATAAAATTTTCATCAAAAATCCCGAAGAAAAAATCGATATCAAAATCCGTAACGCAGGGGAATCAATGTGGAAAAAATTCGATGATTTCAACACAAAATTAAATGAAAAAATCGAAGAATTCAAAAAATTCGTCGAAGAATATTTATCATCAGTAGAAATGAATTTTGAAACATTATTTACGGATCAATTTAAAGAAAAATTATCAATGTTCATTCAACAAGACGACGACGAAAAAGTGAAATTACCTCCAGCAATAGAAAAAAAGGACAAAGTGAACATCGTTTTGATCGGTCCAAAAGAAAGTGGGAAAACATCGATATTAAAGCAGCAAATGAAGACGCAATTTCGAGGAATAATTTCATTGAAAGATTTATTGAAATGGAATTTGGAAAACGGTCATCCGGAATACGAAGAAAAAATCGCTCAAGAAAACGAAGAGAAGAAAAAAGAATACGACGATTTGAAGGCGCAATACGACAAATTGGCCAAACAAGCGAAAAGCAACAAAAAAATAGTTTTACCGGACCCGCCGAGTGAAAGCATGTACAAATGCGTAAGTAAACCAATGTTCGCGGAATTATTAAACAACCGATTAAGCGAAGGCGATTGTAGAATCGGATGCGTTTTCGATGACATTGAGTGTGATTTGTTAGAAAGTCCTGAAATGGCTTTGGAATATTTAGACGACTTTTTCGTTGACGAGAATTTGATTTTGGCATATTTTGATTTTCCCAAAGACAAAGACGGATTCGATGTGTGTCATTACATCGATTGGACCAATTATATCGAAGACCTAAGCGGACATAGAAAAATTAAAAAAGATGGAACCGCAAGAGGAACCGGAATCAATAATTCTCCCAATATCAATGTCAATGCGTCAGCCACTTTAAAAAATAGCAATAATCTTAAAAAAAACGACAACCCTCCAAATGATAATCTAAATAAAACTGTTCCTAATAAACGAAGAGGAAAAAATGATAAAAATAAAAAAGAACCCGAAGTCAAAGTCGAAGAACCTGCCATTCCTCCTGAAATTACGGCGAAATTCAAAGAAATGTTCGATGATTTTTGCAAAAATCACATTCCTTTAAAAACCGTTGCCAATTCCGAACCCAAAGAATTAACCCCAGAAGAAAAAGAAGAATATTTGGCTTTGGTCGAACGAATGAAAAAAAAAATGGAAGAACTTTTAGACCGTCGTTTGAATCCTCCGAAAGAAGAACCAGAGGAACAAGAAGAAGAAGAAGAAAAAAAAAATAAAGATAAAAAAGATGATAAAAAAAAGAAAACAATCAGAGATAATAAAAAGGAAGAAGAAGAGAAAAAAAAGGCCGAAGAAGAGAAAAAAAAGGCGGAAGAAGAAGAGAAAAAAAAAGCCGAAGAAGAAGAGAAAAAAAAGGCGGAAGAAGAAGAAAAAAAAGAAGTTCAATTAGATGAAAATGGCAATCCAATTGAACCTCAGCCCGAGCAGCAGCAAAACGAAGAACAGCCTCCAATCGAAGAGAAATTCAATAAGGAACGAAAATGCATTCCAATAACATTCGAATATTGCATCCCTCAATTGCTTCAAAGCTATTTAAAATCCATTCCCGACCCAATCCTCCCTGACCCTGAAGAACTCCCTCTTCCTCCTAATGAAGAAGTCCAAATCATCAAAAAACCTCAAGAAAGAACAAAACACGAAATGCTCGAAAATTTCTTCCTAAAAGGCATTGACGAAAAATATAAAGACTTACCCTTCGAAGAATTAATCGAAAAAATCAAAGAAGAAGACAAAAAATTAGAAGAACTAAAAAAACAAAAAGAAGAAGAAGCCAAAGACCCAAAAAAGAAAAAAGCTGCTGAAGCCGCAGCAGCGAAAAACAAAAAAAAAGAAGGAGAAGTTGTCGAAGAAGAAAAACCCGAAGTGATATTAACAGATCAAACTCGTTGGATAATTCCCCCTAACGGCTCAGCAAAAGCAGTAGTAGGATTCTTTGCAAAAGAAGTTTGTACGAAAACACAAGATTTTCTTTTCGAAATTATGACTTATCCTCCAGTTGAATACAAAATGACAATCAACGGCCAAAGTGACTATCCTTCAATGACGACAATAACAACTCGTCCGAAACAAGGAAACATCAACTTAAGAGGCCTAAATAAAAAATACGAAGACGATTTCGGATACATTTTAATTACTAACGACCCTGAAAGAGAAGTCGAAAAATACAAAGCAACGAATTGCAAAACATTACGATTCACAAACAACGGAAAATTCGACATTGTTGTCGATTTTGCGTTTTTAAGCAGCATGAATTTCGATGGCCTGAATTTCAAATTGCCTTTTGTGCCAGGGCAAAGCACTGATCCCAATTTCGAAGCAAACGTCGACCCAAAAGCAGCCGCGGCAGCGAAAAAAAAAGACCCAAAAAAAGATAATAAAAACGTTCAAGAAGAAGGAAAAACGCCTTTCTTTTTGCCGAAAAATCAAATAGAAATTAAAATGGGGCAAACGGCAGAATTGGACGTTTATGCGTTTCCCTTAAAGCAAACCGAATACAAAGATGAATTAATATGCATGATGAAAGACAACCCAATCCCGACACGAGTGTTATTGACATGTAAAGGCGCCGAGCCAAACGTTGTCATCGACACAGATTCGTTAGATTTCGAGAAACTCGTCGTGAATCAACCACGAACAAAGTATTTGAAAATGAACAACGTTTCCGAAGTAAATTGCAAATGGACTTTGAATGGCATCGAGAATTTACCAGCCGTTTATAAAATCGAACCCACGAGCGGCGTGATTGAAAAAGGAAAAGAACAATTAATAGCAGTCACTTTTGTCAGTGAAGAACAAGACAAATACCCTTTCCAATTCAATTTAGACATCGAAGATAATTTAGGCTATGGTGTCAAAATGGAAACCAAAGTTATTAAATTAATGGCAGAAGCTTTCAAAGTCACTGTTGAACTCGTCATCGACAATGAAGGAAAAATCATCGATTTCGGAAACGTAAAAGTCAAAGAACCAAAACATTTTCCTTTTGTTTTAAAAAATTTAGGAATTTACAAAATTCGTTACAAATTCGAAATCATGAAAAAATTATGGCAGGAATTGTTCCGATTCGAACCTGTCGAAGGTGAAATTGAGCCTGGGAAAGATAGAACCATTTTTGCAATATTCAATAGATATAAAAAAGATATTAACATTTCACCTCAAAGAAATTCAAGTGAAATTAAATTAAGTATTTTCGAAGGCGAAAAAGGAACAAAAAATCAAGACATAAATATTTTCGTAAACGTCGCTTCATATTTCAGCAAATACAGTATTAATCCTCCAAAAAGTCTCAATTTCGGGTCTTTGCAATACAACGAAAGTCAAACAAGAAGCATTGAAATCCGAAACGAAGGTCAATTTGATTTCAATTATGAAATATTCGAATATCTTCAAGACATAAATAAAATGATCGCGATAAAAGAAGAAAAAGAAGCCAAAGAAATCGAAGAATACAAAGCAAAAGAACAAGAAATTAAAGACGCATTAGAAGGAGTCAAAGGAAAAAAAGATAATAAAAAACAAGCAAAACCACCCGATAATAAAAAAGGAGGAAAAGGAAAAGAAGAAGATGCTTTAGTAATAGGAAAATACAAAATATTAAATTATAAAGGAACAATAGCTCCTGGATCCGCAGCTAAAATAGATGTCATTTTCACAGCAGAAGGACAGCAATTTTGTTCAGCGAATTTAGCAATAGACATTCAAGGAAGACAAAGCGAAGATAATCCATTAGGTATTCCTTTCGATTTAGTCGCAGAAAGTTGCATTCCGGGAATCGAAACACAAGATTTCGATAGTATTTTTGAAGAACAAACAGTGTTGCCTAGTATTTCTCCTGATCTCAATAAACAAACAGTAATAACAAGTGGAATTTACGGAATAGAAGAGAAAGTATTTTGGTTTGGAACTATAATTGCAAGTAAAAACCCAAACGGTGTGAGTGAGAGATTCAAATTAATAAATAACAACAAAATCCCATGTATAGTTCATGTTTCAGTGAAACCAAGAACAGCGTCGAAAAGCGAAGGCTTTGCATTTGAGGTGCAATGTCAAGACCCATTGAAAATTTATCCCGGCGAAAGTGAATATGTGACAGTAACATTCAAGCCAACAAACGTAATGCCATATTCAGGACTGTTCGAAGCGACAGTCGAAGGCGGAACTGACAAAACAGGCAATTTGAAATTCGAATTAAGAGGCGAAGGAACTTTACCAACTTTATTGCTCGAATCTCCCAATGAATACGATGCCGATGGAACTCCTTTACTCAAGTTCAAAAAACTGCGATTAAATAAAAGCATTGTCAACCAAATCGTCCTCAAAAACGAAGGTGTTGTTGCCGCCACTGTTCAATTCGAACCCTTACAAAGTGATTGCTTTTCGTTTGAAAGCAGCACAAAAGCGACGATTCCGCCAAAAAAATATCAAGCTTTTGATATAAAATTCACCCCAAAAGCTGAAAAGGTCGAAAAAGCAGTTTTGCAATACAAAACTTTATTCAATCCCTATGAAATTCCGAGACTTTTAATTCAGGGAGAAGGATTTTTTGAACCGGTTAGTATTGAAGGGTTAGTAAATGAAAACGAATTAACATTTGGAGACGTTTGCATTAACACCGAGAAATCAATTACTTTTACATTAATAAATAATTCTGATAACAATTTCAGATTCAATATGATTAATAATTTAGAACCGAGTCTTATTTTCACTCCTAATACAGGATTTATTTTACACAAAACTCAAAAAGAAATCACAGTTAAATTTATTTCAAATGAAACTGTAAAACATATTTTAAAAGATTTGTTCATCGAATTAAAAGAATTCAAATTCAAAGATGATCAAAACGAAAATGATTGGGATGACACAATGACCACAATTAAAAAAGTAACAGAAAAAGAACAAGAAGAATTAAACAACAAAAAAAAAGAAGACCAACAAAGAAGAAAAGATGAAAATGAAGCTTTGATTGGAGTCCTCACAAACGTCAAAGGATCCAAAATGCCTGCGCCAAAAAAAGACGCAAAAAAAGACCCCAAAAAAGATGCCAAAAACGCAACTGCTCCAGTTCAAAACGTCGAACAAGAAGAAGCAAATATCGATTATGAAGAAATCATTCCCGAACCTGAAGTGAATATCATCGATAAAAGCGAAAAATATTTACCTATTAAATTAACTGTAATTTCAGATTATGCCAAATACGAATGCAATATTAAAGAAATTAGATTCAAACCAACTGTTATGTATGGAACTAGAAAATTCGAATTTCCTATTCGAAACACAAGTTTAACTTCCTTAAATTATAATTTCACTTTAACTAATCCAAATCCTAATAGCACTGTTTATAATAATTTACTTACAAGCTACGATAAAACTCTCATGCCCGAAAATAATGATACCGCGCCTTACACAATTTCACCTCAAAGTGGAAACATTCCACCTCAAAGTGACGAAGTCATAACAATAACATTTTCGCCATTAGAAATTGATGATTTTAACTTTAAACGAATTCTCAAATGCAATATTAAAGATTTAGACCCTAATTTAAAAGAATTGAACATCGAATTGAGCGGAGACGCCGAAAGACCAATTTGCCACTTCGAAATGGCCGGAGGCGTCAAAAGAGAAGGAGGAATGACAATATTGCAATTTGAATCGATTGGAATGATGATTAAAAACACGGTTAGATTTTTCGCTTTAAACCCCACGAATCAAGGTTATAATTTCGAATGGGAACAACCCGATGAAGATTTAATACCAAACATTAATAAAGTATTTAAATGTCTAACTCCAAAAGGTGTTATTTATTCCGGAAAAAAATATGAAATGGTCTTCACATACACTCCAAATAGTTTAGGAAAACATGAAGCTTTTTTCAACTTCAAAATTCCCAGCGAAAATCAAATACACAAATTCGCTTTACATGGAATCACTCGAGAACCTATGATTTTATTCAATGTTGGAAAAGTAACATTTGATCCTTTATTATTGGGAGGTCGTCAAAAAGAGACAATCGAAATTCGAAACGAAGAACATATTCCATACAAATTTACATTTGATAAAGATAGCATCAAAGGAAACGTTCAATATGGTGATAGTTTATTTGTGACACCTATCGCAGGAACTTTGCCAGCAAAATCAAGCACGAAAGTTGATATAACATTCATGCCTCGAGTTGAAAAAGAATTTAACTATAATTTGCAATTAAAAGTTAAACAAAGATTAAAACCTTTGACGCTCAATGTTAAAGGTGTTGGATATACGATTAATCATGGAGTTTATCTTGACAATAAACCTGAAATGAAATTGTTGAGAAAAGGAGAACATGTCATTGATTTCGGTGACTTCTTTATTAACGATAAAAGAGAAAGAAGCATTCGTATTGAAAACGGAGGTAAATTTAATTTCCATTTTTCATTCAAAAAAAACGGCGCAGATTATCTAAAAATCACACCAGATTCAGGAACAGTCACCAAAGGTTCTAAATTAACAGTAACATTAACATTATTCCCATTGAATAAAATTAATTTGCAAAATCATAAAATTTTCCTTAATATTGCAAGTGGCCCAACTTACACATTTTTAATAAATGCAAAAGCACGTTCGCCTCAAATTATTTTCAGTTCAATCAAATGCGATTTCGGTCCTTGCTATGTAATGCGACAACCCGTTCCGAATACCCAAATAATTACCGTTAAAAACATGGATAAAGAAGCTTTGACTATTGAAACCGACTTCGATAATAAAAACAAACAATATTTAGAAGTGTTTTTATCAACTGGACAAGTTATTTTACCTTATCAATCTCAAAGTGATATTTTGGAAATTCCGATTCAATTTATTCCCAGAGATTATGTGAAATATAAAGATATTGTTAAATTCAAATTCAATGATATTTACAATGTCGATGTTGAAATCACAGGTGAAGGAATTCCTTTGAAAGTTGAATTGGAAGACCCTTCTTTAAATACTTTGAATTTCAATATTGTCAAACTTGGAAAACAGAAAAAAATGTCATTTAATGTTATTAATAGAGGTAAAATGATGACCACCGTTGAATTGTACCCTGAAACTCCAAATACCTTCTTGAAAAGATGCCTGTCCATCAAAACCGATTTCGTTAACGACCATCCTGACGAAGCAACTAAACCTTTAATTCACGTTTTGAAACCAAAAGAAATGTTTAAAATCGAAGTTCTTTTCAATCCTAATTTAAGAATCCCACAATTCACAGAAGATCTAATGATGAAAATTAACAACAGTGAAAAAAAACGTTTGCTTGGTATAACAGGAGCATCATATGGAGTAGACGTTAAAATGATGGGTGAAATTCCTTCATTCGGAGTCGTAACAGTAAATTCCAACGCAATGAGAACCATAACATTAAGAAACTTTGGAGACATTCCAGCAATATTCAATTGGAACTTAGTAGATAACAAAAAAAGAAATTATACAAAATGGTTCACTATTACCCCAACTAAAGGAAATATACCTCCTCATGAAGATATCAAAATTAACATAATCTTCCATCCAAAACAAGTAAGTAACTTAGTTCAATTCGAACATATTAAATGTGACATTGAAGAATTTGATACACCCATTGACTTAAGTTTGTATGGAAAAAGTATTGCCGTACCAGCTGAAGCAATCACCGAAAAAAGACTTGAAACACAAGTCAGAGTTCCAGCCACATATGAAATTAAAATCAAAAACACAAGTGATAAACAATGGAGAATTACACCCTCAATTTCAAGTAGTGTTAAACAATATGTCAATTACTTCAAAGGAAGTGAATCAATATTTGAAATTAACCCAGGACAAGAAGGAACTTATACCGTCACATATTGTCCTTTGACAATGAGTAAAATTAATCCAAATGATGAAAAAGAAAAATTAAAAGAACATGATGCAAGTGTTTTCTTCCCACTACCTGACGGAACCGCAAAAATATTTAAAGTCATTGGAACCGCTTTGCCTCCTAGTGAACAAGAAACCATCAATGCTACTGCAGTTGTTAGAGAATGGACTACTATTAAATTAAATATCCAAAATTGGTTACTTCAAAAACAAAGATTCAAAGTTACTTGGCCTCAACCTGAACAAGGAGTTTTCATTAAAGGTGCAAATACCATTGATGTTCCTAGTAATGGACTAAAAGAATATAAAATGAGTTTTAGATCTTTGAAAGATACCCCTTATAACTTCAAAGTTACTTTTGAAAATATTGAAAATAAAGAATATATTTTCTATAATATTAATGTTAATATGACTGCTGCTCAACCATTAAATACTATTGAATTAGTAGGAGAAATTAGAGAAATTGTTACTGGTTCATTTACGATTAATAATCCTTTAAGTATTGACGTAACAATCAATAAAGAACAAGTAATTTTAGAAAATGAATATTTATCAGTATCTCCTGAAACAATAGTTATACCTGCAGAAAGTGAAGTTACATGTGATGTTTCATTCAGACCTTTAATAGTAGGTAAAATTCAAAGTAGCATAACAATAAAAAGTGCTGAATTAGGTGAATTGAAATATCCAATAACAATTGAGGGAACTCCGGCAATGCCTAAGCAATTACAACCAATAGAAGCAAGTTTAGGAAGTGAAAAGATAATTCAAATATCATTCATACACTATTTGAAAAAAGCTGCAACTTATACGATTAAAGTTGAAAAATACTCAGAAGGTGTTCCATTTAATGATTTTGTACCAGAAGTTGCTTCAATTACTGTTGACCCTTCAAAAGGAGGTGTTCCTGAAAATACATTTAATCTAAGATATGAACCAAGTTCTGTCGATGGTAGCAAAGGTTTGTTAAAAATTAGTAGTCCTGAAGGAGGAGAATATCAATATGTTTTAACTGGAAAAAGTTCTTATCCTCAAGCACAAGGTCCATTTAAAGTTCCTCCTGGAAAGAGTTTGGCTTTAGAATTTAAGAATCCTCTCAATGAAGCCGTTGAAATTAATGTTAGATTTGATAATCCTAATTTCTCAGCTGGAAAAGTTAATAATAAATTAGAAGCTAAAAAAGTTATGAATATTCCTATTGCATATAAAGTTGTTAATAATGATTGCGGAAGCACTGGAAGATGTATTGTTACTGTCAATAAATTACCACCTTGGGTTTATTATTTAACTGCTGAAGCATAAGAATTACATTTTAATGATAAATAAAATATTATTATTTATTATTATTTTTTAATATTTTTTAAATCATAAAGTTAAATTATTATAAAAATTTCTTATTTTATAAATATATAATAATTATTATAAAATTTATAGATATAAAATTGAATAAATTAATAAAAAAATTTAATTATAATAAAAAACGTGTAAATATATTTTATATATAATAATTATAAATTATTAAATTAAAATGGAAAAATTAAATACAATTAATTCAAATAATAACAAAAAAAGAACAGAAATTTCTTTATGTCCAGTTTGCTATGAAAAAACAAAAGATAGAGTAAAATGTGTTAAATGTCATAATGACTTTTGCAAAAGATGTATTTTTAGAATAGACAAATGCCCAATGTGTAGAGCAACACCTTTTAAAACTTTTTCATATGAACATATATTAAAAATAATAAGACAATTAGCTTATTTAATGATGATAAAACAAATAATAAAAATAAATAATATAAAAGAAAAAGAATATTTTGAATTTTCATGCTTTTTATGTAATTATAAAGGACATAGAAATGATTTTAAAGCACATTTAATAAAAAATCATAAAAAAACCGTTTTAGATGTTTTTAATAAAAAAATTAATAATGATAGAAAAAAATCAATTGTTGGAAAAATGATAAATGAATTATATATGTAAATAAGATATTTAGTTTGATATAAATTTTCTTATAAATTATATAGATTTTAATAGGTTTAAATGATTATTATTTTTATCTTATATTATTTTTGATTTTATAAATTTAATTATTTTATTTTTTAATATTAATATATAAAAATATTAATATTTCAAATA
>JAFXSD010000084.1 GCA_017525905.1 Elusimicrobiota bacterium
ATAATGGATACAATAGTTTATACCGTTGAAGGTAAAGAAAAAGGAAGATATGAACTTCCGGAATATTTTAATACAGAAGTTAAAACAGCTCTTCTTCATGAAATTACAACAGGTTATCTTGCAAACTTGAGATCCGGAACACATGCTACCAAGACCAGAGGAGAAGTTTCTTTCTCAGGTGCAAAACCTTGGAAGCAGAAAGGTACAGGTAATGCAAGAGCAGGACAAAGAAATTCACCGCTTTGGAGAAAAGGTGGTATCGTATTTGGTCCTCAACCAAGAGATTATTATCAGAAGATGCCTAAACAGAAAAGAAAACTTGCATTAAGTATGGCATTTGCTAACTTAGCACAAGAAAACAATTTGGTTTTGGTTGATTTGATAAAATTTGAAGAAGCTAAAACAAAAAATGTAGCAACATTCTTAAAGAATTTGAAAGTTGACGGAAAGAAAGTTATTATCGCACTTTCAAAGAAAGATGATGTTGTTAAAACAGCAGCAAAAAATATAAAAGATGTTGTTGTAGAACAAATTGCAAATTTGAATGCTTATCAAGTTATGTGGGCAGATAAAATTGTTACAACACCTGAAGCAATTGATAGCATAAAAGAAAAGCAAGCATAAGAGAGAGTAAAATGGATATAAGAAACATTATTAAAAAACCGCTTGTAACAGAAAAAGCAGCTGTTGCAAAAGAAAAAGAAGGAAAATATACTTTTGTTGTTGATAAAGATGCTAACAAGTATCAAATAAAACAAGCAATAGAAGAAATGTTTGGTGTAGATGTAGTTAGTGTTCATACCGCAATTTTTAACGGTAAAACGAAAAGAATGGGTATGAGAGAAGGAACAAAAAGTGACTGGAAAAAAGCTATTGTAAAGCTTAAAGATGGTCAGGAAATAACAATAGAAGAAGCTTAATTATTTAAGCAAAAAAAATATGGGTCATCTCTTAGAAGTATATTGTAAAAGATAGAAGTTCTAAGCAGGTAATAAAAGAGAGAGCTAGTTCAGATAAGAATAAACATTCGGTATTGAATAGCTTTTCCGCCCGAAAAAAAGGAAAAAAAGATGGCAATCAAAACATTTAAGCCGTACACACCCGTAAGAAGATTTATTACGGTAGAAGATTTTTCGGAAATAACAGCAAAGAAACCCGAAAAGTCTTTGATCGTTCCCGCTAAAAAGACCGGCGGCAGAAATAATACCGGTCAGGTAATGGTAAGATTCAGAGGCGGAGAACACAAGAGATACTACAGAATTATTGATTTTAAAAGAGATAAAATCAATATGCCAGCAAAAGTCATTTCAATTGAATACGATCCTAACAGATCAAGCAGAATCGCTTTAGTTCAATATGAAGACGGAGAAAAAAGATACATAATACAACCTAAAGGTTTGAAGGTTGGGGATGTTGTAATGTCCGGTCCGAATGCCGAGATAAAAGAAGGTAATGCACTTCCTCTTTCCGCTATGCCTGTAGGTACGTTTATTCATAACTTAGAGTTAGTTCCGGGTAAAGGAGCACAGTTGGTAAGAACTGCAGGTTCTTCTGCGCAGTTACTCGCAAAAGAAGACGAATATGCTCATGTAAGAATGCCTTCCGGAGAAATAAGACTAATTTTAGTTAGGTGTTATGCAACAGTGGGACAAGTTGGAAATGTTGAACATGAAAACATGTCAATAGGTTCAGCTGGAAGACATCGCCACTTCGGTAAGAAACCTCATGTCCGCGGTACTGCCATGAACTCAGTTGACCATCCGCACGGAGGTGGTAGAGGTAGATCAAAAGGCAACAATCAACCTCGTAGTCCATGGAATCAACCAGCAAAGGGTTTCAAAACAAGACCAAGAAAAGTTTGGGATTGGATGATTGTAAGTCACAGAAACAAAGCTAAATAATTTTAGCAACAGGAGTGTTTGAGAAATGAGTAGGTCAATTAAAAAAGGACCTTATGTAGATGCGAAACTTTTAAAGAAAATGCAAAAGTTAAATGAGTCCGGCGAGAAAAAGATTATAAAAACTTGGGCAAGAGCATCGGTTATTACACCGGATTTTGTAGGACATACATTAGCTATACATAACGGTAAAAAATTTCTTCCGGTATTTATATCGGAACAAATGGTTGGACACAAGCTTGGTGAATTCGC
>JAFXSD010000085.1 GCA_017525905.1 Elusimicrobiota bacterium
CAACTTAAAAAAACCCACATTAATTTTATCCGTTCCTTATGTTATAGCAACAATAGCTCCGTTTGTATTTGCTTTATATCCGGTAGCAGCGGTTATAATATCGGTAACATTAGCCACGTTAACAGCTCAATTTTTACATTACAAATATAATAAGAGGCAACAAGATTCCGAGAAATTGTTAAATATACTGGAAGAAGAGAAAATAATAAGAAAAAATACAAGACAATATCTTAGAACCCAAAATATTAGAGAAACTATAAAAGATAGGATACAAGAATTATGTGATGATAAAAAAATCGATTTATCCAAGGATGAATTTCTTCAAGAATTACTTTTTACGCAATGGTTATGTTTGGCAGACGAATCTATATTAAAGATTTTATTTGAAATTAAAGTTGATGGTAAAAATTCGGAACTAAAAAAGAAAATAGTAACAGAATATTTAACTGCAAAAGATAACTACTATACTGAAAGAGAATTTTCTTTGTTTAAAGAATTGATTAACAGTGATAATGAAGATATTTTGAAGTATTTATTAAATTATCCTGCAAAAAACTTTATAGATTCTTTTTATATATATGTCATAAACGGTGGAAGAGAAGATTGTTTAGACAAAATAGGAGACATAATTTCTTCAACCGGCGGAAAACTTTCACCAACAAACATATTTTGGACTTTAAGAAAATACGATACATATAAACAAAACAAGGATGATCTTGCAGACGAAAATGATAAAAATTATAATTTAAAATGTGCCATTTTAGCAAAATATGTCGGAGATATTTCACTTGATGATAGTGATATAGATACAGATAAAATAAAAAGAATATTTGAAATCAACAACACAGGGCTCTTGAACTATATTTTATATGGAATTACGTATGATTCACTGGATAATTTTGTTGAACGTATACTTTCTCAATATGAAGAAGAAGATTTTAATATATTAAATAAAGTTCCCCAAAATGAATTAAAAGATTTATTAGAAAAACATCCTTCGAATAAAATAGACATGTTGACTAATATTTTAGCTATGAGGAACGTATTAGAATTTTTGGACAAAGATTCTCTCAAAGATTTTCTTTCGTTATTTTATTCGAACAAGGAGCTCCCTTTCAAAAAAATAATAAGTCAAGTATCTGAAACCGGAAAGAATAAAGAACAAATATTTAGGGAACAAGCTAAAGAATTGGACAAATATGTTAAATTTATTAATAGCAAAAGTTCTTATATTATAAACAAAAATATTCCTATAGCAGAAATAATCGAAAATACAAACAGTGTTGAAGAAATAGAAAAATATTTTAATCTTGTTGATAAATATAATTTGATTTTTAATATAATCAGAACAAATAAAACAAATAAAACAAATAAAAAACTTTACCTGGATTACAGATGGAAACTTGCATTGGAATATTTGAATATTGAAGAAGATTATCAAGGTGAGATTTTTGAATATTTATTAAAAACGAATGCTGATGAAAATTCAAAATTTAGTCAAAAATATAAAAATATTTATGATTTGTTTCATGACTTTCCAAAAGACAGCAACTTTTTTAAACAATATCTGTTTAATAACAAAAATAAACAAACATATAAAAAACTATTTGATACATTAATAAAGCTCAAATTTACCGGGATTGCTTCCGAAAATGATTTCTTGGCATTAAAACTTTTGACGGATGACAATTTCAATAATACATTGAATGCTTTATTACAAGAATCACATCTATGGGATTTTCACAATATGTCTGAAGAAGATGTCATAGTTGTAAAATATCATTCTGCAATAGCAGTTTCAAGATTTATATATGATAGTGTAGGAAGTGAAATAGCCGGATATAATCTTTCTTCCGATGACATAAAAAAGCAAATAGGTGTAATAACGGAATTATATGTTGAAGCATTAAGACAAATGGGACTAATTGTTCTTTTAGATTCACATACTAAAATATATGGCCTTTTTAACGACGAAATCAACGCTGAAAATGAAAGGTTTAACGAAGAAGCGATACAGAAGATGTTGGAAATATTAGGTGTAGTTGACAAAATGGATTTTCAACCTGCATTCTATAAAATAAAAGATTCTTCTGATGCTCATACTGCAAAGGTATCTTGGTTAGGTTCAATAGAAAGTTTGATACTTGAAAGAGATGAAGAAAAAGCTTACTTTATGTTTAGAGGACATGGTAATGAAGAGAATGAATCAAATCGTTTGATTCTTAATCAAAATGATGAAGTAATTACCGCGCAAGAGATGGCAGATGCTCTATTCAATTTGGCAACCAAAGAGCAAGATTCGGTAGATTTAAGAAGGGTAACAATAGATTTAAGTTGTTGTTATTCTTATTTTTTTGCAAGAGAAGTTTATAATATATTGGAACAAAAATACAAAAATTATGTTAAAGATAACAAAGATTTTAAAGGAACATTTCCTACAATAATAACCGAGGCGGGTCTTGAAACTAAATATGGACATTCAATTGTTAGTGGTCAAAGTGAAAATGAAGAAATTAATCAATGGATAGGGAATTTACATGAAGGAATTATAAAAGTACTGCAAGGGCAACAAGGTCAACAAGACCAACAAGAGAAACGTCTTACACTTGGCATGTTAGCACTGTCGGAATATCAGTTCAGCTTGTCCAATATCACAATGTTTGCTTCTTTTGACGATAATATGACAGAAAAAATTGAGGAGATAAGAGAAACTACACAAAAAGTTTTTGAAGGTTATAAAACACAAACAGACAGAATGGCGGTTCCTCCGCTCACCGGTGGACGTTTTGAGGCATCGATTTTAAAGCCGTTGGGATTAAAGTTGGCCGACTATGCACACATTTGGGAAGAGTTGTTTTTCAGGACGGCACCGACAGCAGTGTCCGTAATAATA
>JAFXSD010000086.1 GCA_017525905.1 Elusimicrobiota bacterium
ATTTATATATAAGTTTTCGATATATCAAACAAGCATAATTCTTTATATTATAAGGAATTATGTTCCTATAACAACACCCCTAACTATAATTTCTTGTTGCAATACTGTTTCTCTCATAAATGATAAAGTTGTAATTTTTGTCTTATTTCTTATTATACCAATAACTGCACAATAAGAATAATCTTGGTCATTTTGAGTATTGAGTATAACAGTTGGATTTGTAGTAAAAGGCGAATTAAAACTATAGTTTACATTATTATTAGTATATCTATAAAGATTTCCCGACTGTGTCCAAGTTGGTGTAAATCTTAATAATATTGGCTCAATATAATATTCTCCGATTTTAATTCCATAGTTTGTATTCATTGAGTTAAATGCTTGTGCAACTGCATTTGAGGAGACAGATTGCATATTATAGAAAGTGGATTTTGACACGAAGAAAAAAAGGGTGTACACTTAAAAAGGGGTGGAAATATGAATGAAGAAGTAATTACGGAAAGGGTTAAACAAGTGGAAGCCGGCATAAAGGAAATCAAAGACGATTTGAAAACAATGCCAGATAAGATTGCAGAAAAAATAAATGATTCTGTCGATATAAAAATCAAACTTGCAATTTCAGAAACAGAAAAAAAGTATCAAGCAAAATTGATTGGCTTGCTGATTGCAATTCTTGGCGAAGGGGTTGCACTTCTCATAAAATTCATAATGGGGTAAAAATGACATTAAGCGAGTTTGTGAAAAAGTATGACGGAAAACAGGTTGATTTTGACGGAGCGTTCGGTTTTCAATGTACCGATTTGTTTCGGCAGTATGTAAAAGATGTTCTGAATATTTCAGAGCATACAGGCTCTTGTTCTTCTTCGGGCGGTGCGAAAGATTTGTTTTTAGATTACCACAGAATGCCCGTAGAAAAAAAATACTTTTTGCGTAGTTCTTCCAAAACCTGCAAGGCGGGTGATGTTCTTATCTGGAACGAAACTATAACTAATAAATACGGACACGTTGCAATCTGCCTTGGAATGCTTGAAGGCTGTTATATAGTTTTTGAACAGGACGGTTTGAAGCAGGACGGGGCAAGAATAAGATTGCGGGGCAAAGAAAACTTTTTGGGCTATTTAAGAAAACGGGGGTAAAAAATGAAAGTGAAAAACACAAGCCTTTTAATAAAAATAATTTTAATTGTTGTCGGTTTTGCTTTATGCGTTTTACATTGGGTTGGTGTTCTTCCAGAAGCAGAGATAAAAGAAATATGGTTGTCAATCGGTTTTGCTTACGGGGTAGGACTTGGAACAATTGATTTTAATATCTGCCGTGATAATTGGGTAGAAAAAAAGGAAGTTGAAGAATGAGCATAAGTTTAACAATCATTATTGCATTGCTGGTGCTTCTTTTAATTTTCGGGGCTTCCTTATCTGTTGTTTACAAAGACAACAAGAAATTGAAAAATCAGATTGAAGCCTATAAAACGGAAACCGAAAGCCTGCAAAAAAACATTGCGTATTTAATGAAAAACGCAGAAGATGTTGCGAAGATAAAAAATGAAGCGGACAAGATAAGCGACAAGATAAACGGAGCAAAAACAGATGAAGAAATTAGCGATATTGTTAGTGCTATTATTTCTGCAAACAATGACAGGGTGCAGAAGTAACAGAATAGAAAAGGTGTATGTATTACCACCGAAGCCACAAAGAAAACAGATCCAAGCCCCGCAAGATTTACAGGACTATGCACAGATTATAAACTACTACGAACACTTGGTGCAGGAGTGGGAAGCGTGGTCTACAGTTGTCGAAGAAATGGTAAAGTGATATAATGCAATTGCTTCTGTAATTGGAATTACCGCCTGTGTTCGGTGTTAACGGCTGGGCGGTTTTATTTTTGACAAAAGAAAAATATTGTTGTAATATAAATTATCTATCCTTTTCAGCCCCCTAAGCTTGAAAGGAATAAAAAAAGAAATTTTCCCGTTCGGCTTTCTTCCGAGTGCAATACTCCCGAACGGGTTTTTTTATGCCCCGAAAAAAACGATTTTCAACGCAAAATAAACTCAACGTGAAATATATCGATTTTCGCAAAAAGTCTTCTCAAAACGCTTGTATTTGCGTCTGGTGGCTTGTTTTAACGGGCAACTACGGACACTAAAAATCTTGATTTTCTGCCCCGAAAGTTCATACTTTACAAATACGATTTTATGTTATAATATAAAGGTGTCGGGAATAGCGGACCCGACATACATACAATGTGACTATAAGAAAACCTTCTTACAGGATTTAGAATATCTGCTTTTCACATTGGGCAGATTAAGGCTCGCAACCTACTAAATTCTGTAGGAAGGTTTTTTTATTAGTCAAAAGGAGAAACTATGAAAGATAAAATACCCATTGAATCAGAAACGATTAAACGGTTATCGAAAGAAGATGTAGAACTAATAACAGATGTTTATTACAGTTTATCAGATTTTATTGCACTAACACCAAACTTTTATATTACAGTTTTCAAAAACAAAGAGAACCGAAAAATAGTATTAAAAATATGTGGTTGCCTTTTAAAACAGGCACTTATAGAAAAAATAGATATAACGGAGAATTAAAAATGGGAGAAACAAGATTTATTAAAACAAAAAAAGAAAGGAATTATACAGTTCTTGATAATACTTTTCTTAAAGACAAAAGTTTAAGTTGGAAAGCAAAAGGTCTTATGGCTTATTTTTTGAGCCTTCCAGACGATTGGACAATTCACTTTTCAGAAATTGAAAAACACGCAACAGACGGGAAAGCTTCTTTGAGAAGTGCAATAAATGAACTAAAAGAAAAAGGCTATTTGAGAGCAGAACAAAAAAGAGTTGATAACAGGTTTGCAGAAATGGTCTACACAATTATCGAAAACCCTGCCGAAGATTTCCCGCTTACCGATTTTCAGAAAACAGGAAATCAGAAAACAGAAAAGCAGTTTACAGAAAATCAGCCACTACAAAATACTAATAATAACAAATTACTAAAAGGACAAAATACTTATTGTAGTTGTAGTACACAACAACAACCTTTTCAAAAACCGACAATAAAAGAAATTGCAGATTATTGTGCAGAAAGAAAAAACAAGATAGACCCTGCATACTTCTTTGATTATTATGAAACAAAAGGGTGGAAAGTGGGAAAACAAAAAATGACAGATTGGAAAGCCTGTATCAGAAATTGGGAAAGAAAAGACCCTGTCGAAGCCCCGAAAGAAGAAAAGGAATATATAATGGTTTGTGAGATCTGCGGACATTCTTTTGATTTTAATAATGATTGGGAATGCCCGAAATGTCATTCAAGAAAAATAGCATTGGGCGAAAAAAAAGCGGGATAACAAAACTGTTACATAGGGGGTATGAAATGAAAAACATTTATGAAATGTACAAAAACAATGAGCTTCCAGAAAAACTAAAATTGCAGATAGAAAACCGACAGTCATACTGCAAGACCGAAGAAGAAAAAATATTTATTGCGGGTTTTCTGATCCACCAAGAAATCGTGCGTATTCAAGAAATTATGGGGAAAGATAATTGGGTGCTTGGTGTAGAAGTAAAAGGGCAATAGGTGGAAATATGAAAAAAAAGGAATATAAAAAATATGGGCGAAATAGCGGGCTTAAATATAAAAACTCAAAAGAGCGACTTCAACAGATAAAGGAAAAATAC
>JAFXSD010000087.1 GCA_017525905.1 Elusimicrobiota bacterium
CAAAGCAAGAACTTTTGTCTATTGCGAAAATATGTATTAAACATAATGTAATTATCGTTTCAGATGAAATTCATTCCGATTTTGTTTACGAAAATTATAAACATTATCCTGTTTGCACTCTTTCAAAAAAGATTGCAGAAAACACAATAACGGCAATAGCGCCTACAAAAACGTTTAATCTTGCAGGATTACAAGCGGCGCATCTTGTAATACAGAACCAAAAAATAAGAGAGAAGGTTATAAAGTCCGTTAATGCTACAGGTTTTCATGTATTAACAAAACCGGCAATAGAAGCAGTAAAAGCAGTTTATAGAGATGGGGAACATTGGTTTAACGAACTGTTAAAATATTTACAACAAAACAGAGATATTTTGGTAAAAGAATTTTTAGGAACAAAAGTTTCCGTTCAAGATATGGAAGGAACATATCTTGCTTGGCTTAATTGCAAAAAACTGAATTTAAGTTGCGGGGATATAGAAAAATTGTTTTTGAAAAAAGCAGGTGTTTGGTTACATAAAGGTTCCACTTTCGGTATTGGTGGTGAAGGTTATATGAGATTAAACCTCGCATGCTCACAAAAGACATTAAAAACTGCAATTAAAAGGATAAAACAGGTATTTTAGTGTATGGAAAAAAGAGCTTTAGTTGCAATGAGCGGTGGGGTGGATTCAAGTGTTGCAGCTTTTTTATTAAAGAAACAAGGTTATGATTGTATCGGTTGTACAATGAAACTTTACAATAATGAAGATATAGGTGTAAAAAGCAGAACATGCTGTTCTTTGAACGATGTAAATGATGCAAGGTCCGTTGCGTATAAATTGAATATGAAATATTATGTTTTAAATTTTTCTGCAGATTTTAAGGATAAAGTTATAGATAAGTTTGTTAAAAGTTACGAAAGCGGAAGAACGCCGAACCCTTGTATAGATTGCAATAAGTATATGAAGTTTGAAAAACTTTATACTATGGCACAAAATTTGGAATGTAATTATATAGTTACGGGACACTATGCAAGAATTGAAAAAATTAACGGTAAATATTACTTAAAAAAAGCAGTGGATGACAGCAAAGATCAAAGTTATGTTTTATACAATTTAACACAAGAACAACTTGCACATACTTTGTTTCCTTTAGGCAGTTTACATAAAACGGAAATCAGAGATATTGCAAAAGAAAACGGTTTCATTAATGCCGATAAACCGGACAGCCAGGATATATGTTTTGTTCCGGACGGTAATTATGTTAAAGCAATAGAAAAATTTTCCGAAAACAAAATAAAAGAAGGAAATTTTATAGATAAAAACGGTAAAGTTATAGGAAAACATAAAGGAATAGTTTATTATACCATAGGTCAAAGAAGAGGGTTAGGCTGTTTTCAAAAACATGTTTATGTTTGTAATATTTCGGCAAAAGATAATACCGTAATGTTAGGTGACCAGGAAGATTTATATAAAAAAGAATTTATTGTAACGGACTTTAATTGGATATTGGGAGTACCGCCTACGGGAAATTTTAGTTGTTCGGTAAAAATAAGATATAAACAAAAAGAACATAAAGCGGATATAAAAGTTTTAGATGATAACAAAGTAAAAATTATTTTTGATGAACCGCAAAAAGCAATAACTCCCGGACAAGCGGCGGTTTTGTATGACGGGGATATTGTGTTAGGCGGAGGAACGATAGCAGCGGAAGAATAGAGGTATAGAGGAATAGATGTATAGACAAGATAACGAAATTATCATCCCGTACTTGATACGGGATCTCGCAGTTAAGTCGTTTCCATACATCCATACATCCATACTTCTATACGTCAAAAATTGTCGGAGCAATTTTTAAATGGTTAAAGAAATTTCTGCGCAAGATTTTGTTAAACTTGATAAAACCAAAATAACGATAATTGATATGAGAGAAGAAACGGAGTATTCCGATAGTCATTTTGAAGGCAGTATAAATATTCCTGTTTCAAAATTTTGGGCGGGAATTGATAGTATACCGAAAGAAAAAACAGTTTATGTTTTTTGTAACAGCGGATATTTCAGCGAAGAAATGGTTATCCTTCTTGAAGAAAGAGGATATGATGCAACAAATGTTTTAGGCGGCTGGGAAAAGATAAAGAGTTATTTTTAAAAGGTTGTAATTTGGAATTTGTATTATAAAAAATACAATAAATCGCGAAGCGATTTCAGAGACTTTAAGATTTGAGACGAAACGAAGCATTTGCCGACCGCGATGTACAAGAAGTGTAGCGAAGCGGGTGAGTACATAAGGGAGGCAATTGCAAAGTTGCAGGCCAAATATTAAGGTAGATATGAGGAATTATTATGGAAAAAAGAATGGTATACTTAGACAGCAGTGCTACAACTAAAGTAAGGGAAGAAGTATTAAAAGAAATGTTACCTTACTTTACGGATGTTTACGGTAATGCATCGTCCGTTCATACTTACGGACAACAATCAAAAGCAGCATTAACCAAAGCGAGAGAAACTTTCACAAAACTTATAAATGCCGAATCTCCGGAAGAAATAATTTTTACTTCCTGCGGAACGGAATCGGACAACATTGCAATTGTAGGCAGTTTGCTTGCAAACGAAGGTAATCATGTCATTACAAGCAAAATAGAACATCATGCTATACTTTTTACCTGCCAAAATTTAGCAAAAAAGGGTTATAAAGCAGACTTTATATCCGTTGATAAAACAGGCAGAGTAAATATTGAAGAACTGAAAAGTAAAATTACCGATGATACAGTTATTGTAAGTATAATGCATGCAAATAATGAAATCGGTATAATAGAACCGATAGAAGAAATATCGAAAGTTTTAAAAGAAATAAACAAAACAAGAAAAAACAAAATATTGCTGCATACCGATGCAGTTCAAACTGCAGGTAAATTAAAACTTGATGTTCAAAAGTTAGGTGTA
>JAFXSD010000088.1 GCA_017525905.1 Elusimicrobiota bacterium
AGAACTTAATGCAAAACAATATATTACCGTTCATCATTCAAAATATACATTGTCAAAACACAGTTGGGACGACCCGTTAAAAGCGGAACTTCAAGCCGCAAAAGATTCAAATAAAGATTTGTTGGTATTAACCATCGGCAAGCCGGAAGAGATTTGAAAAAATAAAGTAAAATAAAAACATGAAGAGAATTTTATTTGCATTAATTGTTTTATGTTTGATAATATTAGGAATATATTCCGTAAATAATACAATTATTAAAGAAAAAGGAGAACCGCAAATGGCAAACTTTTATGATTTTTCCGTTATAAGTGCAAAAGGTGAAGGAATTAAGATGGCAGATTTTAAAGGTAAAGTTGTTTTGATAGTAAATACGGCAACAGGTTGCGGTTTTACACCTCAATATGCACCGATAGAACAAATGTATAAAGATTATCATTCAAAAGGACTTGAAATTCTTGATATTCCCTGTAACCAGTTCGGAGCTCAAGCTCCAGGAACAGATGACGAAATTCATGAGTTCTGTACATTACATTACAATACAACTTTTCCGCAAATGAAAAAATCCGATGTTAACGGAGATAATCAGTTGCCGATATATAAATATCTTAAAGAACAACAGGGATTTAAAGGTTTCGGCGAAGGTAAAATGGCAGAGTTTATGAATCAACATCTTGCAAAAATAGATCCCGACTTTGAAAAAAACAGTGATATAAAGTGGAACTTCACAAAATTTGTTGTAGATAAAAACGGTAATGTCGTTGCAAGATTTGAACCGACTGCAGATATGAAAGTTGTAGAAGATTGTATTAAAGAATTATTAAGGTAAAAGGTAAATTTTATGATATCACAAACTGCACAAAAAGAATTAAACAAATTATTGGAAGGCAATAAAAATTTTATAGAGGGGAAACCTACCGCGAAAAATATGTGTTTAAAGACATTGCAAAGTCTTGCACTTTATCAGGAACCCTATGCTTGTGTTTTAAGTTGTTCCGATTCCAGAGTAGTACCCGAAATAATTTTTGATTGCGGTATAGGTGAACTTTTTGTTGTCAGAGTTGCAGGAATTGCAGTAGGCCCCAATGTTAAAGAAAGTATAGAATATGCAGTTAAAAAACTTCATGTTCCGTTGTTAATACTTTTAGGTCACGACGATTGCGGTGTTATGAAATATGCAAATGAACAGTATCCCGAAATGCCCGAACATTTTCAATCGATATTAAAATGTGTATATCCGGTTATAGACGGTAAAGGTAAATTTGATTGCAATAACGAGTTTGCAAGAAAACATACTTTATGGGTGGAAAAGTATCTGCTTGAAAATTCCAAAATAATTAAAGAAGCTGTTGATAACGACAAATTGTACATTGCAAAATGTCACTTTTCGCACACCACCGGCAAAGTCGAATTGATATAATATTATCCCTTAATCTTTAACGGATAATCCACGATGGTAGATGTATCTGCTTTTTCTTGCCATAATGTGGAAATATCGCAAACGGAAACGCCGTCTTTTTCTATTTTATGAACATACAATTTCGGAGTATCCGTTTTATATGTTGTGCAGGTTAAAACGTCATTCAAAAAAGATTCTCTGTTAAATTTAACTTTTAATTGTTTTATTGTATTTGTTTTCTTAAATTCGTCAGGAATCATTTCCGGAGTTTCTTTAGGTAAACCGGTATCTACAAGAATAACATCACTGCCTGTATCTATGATATAGTTTTGTAAACTTGAACGATACTTTATTGACGAATCAAATTTGTCCGGTCCTTCTTCACCGCCGAAAGCGAAAGGTTGTGTCATAAATCCGTTTTCACAAAATTTTACCGCTTTTATAATCATAATTATGTTTCCTAATATTTTTATATCTTTGATACTTTATATTTTAACTTGTTTAACATATATTTTATCAAATTGAATTTTTATAAAGCAAAAATTGTTCTGATTTTATATAATAAATATATCCATAACAGAAAGGAAATTAATATGACTTATTTAGTATTAAGTATTGTATGCAGTGTGGCTGTATCTATATTGCTAAAGATATCTAAAAAACATGAAATTTCAATTAATCAAGCGGTAGCGGTTAACTATCCCGTAGCGGCAATTAGTGCATTTGTTTTATTTAGACCGAATCTCGGCAATAATTTCAATGTTTTATTGTCCGAATGGCAGATTTTATTACCGTTAGGTATTTTGTTGCCGAGTGTTTTTATAATTATGGGCGAATGTGTTAATCGTGCCGGAATAGCAAAATCGGATGCGGCACAGAGATTATCTTTGTTTTTGCCGATAATAGCAGCATTTTTAATTTTCGGTGAGATTTTGTCTGCAGGTAAGATTTCAGCTGTTATTTTGGCAATTATTTCGTTATCGGCATTGGTTTATAAACCTAAAAGTAAAATATCGGGTACAGGTGCCGTGTGGACATTGCTTGGAGTATGGTTAGGATACGGAATAATTGATATCTTGTTTAAACAGTTATCAAAAAATGTAGCAATGACAGCAACCAATTTATGTGCTGTTTTTATTCTCGCGGCAATATTATTATTTACATATTTAATAATCCGCGGAACACAATGGACGGCAAGAAGTATATTGGGCGGAATAATTTTAGGTTGTTTGAATTTCGGGAATATTTATTTCTATTTTCGTGCTCATCAAGCATACAACAATAATCCCACGCTGATTTTTGCGGCAATGAATTTGGGAGTAATATCTCTCGGTACAATTACAGGAACGGTATTTTTTAAAGAAAAAATAAATATTATCAATATAATGGGAATAATTTTGGCAATCACAGCTATTGTATGTTTGTTTCATACAATGTAAATAGTTTTAATTTTTTTTGTTGACATTGGAGTTGCTCTAAGTTATATAATTTAAAGAAGTAAATGACCGGATAACATCAGATCGGAGGTCTTTATGAACAGAAGACAATTCTTAAAATCTGCACTATTTACGACAATCGGAGCAGTTGTATTATCCGCATGCAAAAAAGTTACTGCGGAAACAAAAAAAGTTATAGGTAAAGTTTATACGAAAAAATTTAAAGACCTTGATATTTCAGCCATAGGATTCGGTCTTATGAGACTGCCGCAAAAGCTTGGTGAACCTGATGTTGCCCAAACTCAAAAAATGGTGGATTACGCAATAGAACATGGTGTAAACTATTTTGATACGGCATGGTTTTATCACGGCGGAAAATCCGAACTTACCGCAGGTAAAGTATTAAAAAAATACCCGAGAAACAGTTATTATCTTGCAGACAAACTTCCTTTAAGACTTCTTGATACAAAAGACCAGGTTTTAAAATTCTTTAATGAACAGTTAAGAAGGTGTCAGGTGGATTATTTCGATTTTTATCTTGCACATAACATAAATAAAGGTGAGTGGGAAACATTAAAAAAATGTAATGTTTATGAACAACTTTTAGAAAAGAAAAAAGAAGGTAAAATAAAATATTTAGGATTTTCCATTCACGATACACCGGAACTTTTGGAAGAAGTTTTAAACACTTACAAATGGGATTTTGTTCAACTTCCCATCAACTTAATAGATTGGGAAAAAACCGACAGCAACGGTTGGTACGGTGTTAATGCAAAAAAACAATATGAAATTGCGGCAAAAGCCGGTATTCCGGTAGTGGTAATGAATCCGTTAAAAGGCGGACAGTTATCTTCACTTAGTCCTAAAGCCGTTGATTTACTGAAAAAAGAAAATCCTGATGCTTCGCCGTCTTCGTGGTCTTTAAGGTATGTTGCATCTTTGGAAAATGTTTTTTGTGTGCTAAGCGGTATGACGGAAATGGAACATATGGTGGATAATGTAAACACTTTTATAAACTTTAAACCGTTAACGGAAAAAGAAGAAAAAGTCCTTTCAAATGCAATTGCCGTATATAAATCTTCGGGAGCAATTACATGTACATATTGTAAATATTGTGACGGTTGCCCCGTAGGGATAAATATTCCGGAAGTATTCAGTATATATAATAAATATAAAGCCGATAATAAAAAAGATATTTTTATTTCCGCTTATGAAAAAATTAAGCCTGAAAACAGAGCAGATAAATGTATAAATTGCGGAATATGTAAAACAAAATGTCCGCAAAAATTGGAAATCCCGACACTTTTAAAAGATGTTGCGGAATTATATAAAAAATTAAAATAGTTTTTATAAAAACATTAAAATTTCAGAGATATATTCGTTGAACTTAATTCAATGAATTACTATAATATAAAAAAATAAAATTTATACTTAAAGGAGAGTATTACTATGGCATGCTTTTTAGTTCCAGCTGCAGAAGCAATTGTTACAACAATTGTTACAAAGGTAGTTAAATCAACAGAAAAAGAAGAAAAAGTAAAAGTTTATTTGTCCGACGGAACTGTCGAAGAAGTAAAAAAAGTTAAATTTTCCGCAAAACTTAAATGGTTAAGTAATCTTTTGTGGGGCGGTTCTGCTCTCCTTGCATTTGAACATATTTGGCACGGAGAAGTAGTTCCTTTTTTTCCGTTTCTTACAGCTGTTCAGAACGGAGAAACAGCTGACATGCTTGCGGAAATGAGCAGTGCCGGTGTTACCATGGCGGTTTTAGTTACGGCAGTATGGGTTTGTATGTTGATAGTTTCAAGTATTATAGAAAAAAGAGCTGTTCGTGAAGTTAAACTTAGCAGGGAGGCTTTATAAATATGACACTTTTAATTACTGTTTTTGCTGCAATTATATGTACCGTGATTTGGTATGCAGGAGCTCATAAAAGCAATATGAAGGTCGGTTTCCTCTGTTGGTTATATTGGGGAGCATCTATTATGTGGTTTGTAGATGCAATTTTTGAATATGCGGAATTAAGAGCTGAATTCTTTAATCCCGCTCCGTTGGATATGTTGAACGACACTTATTTAGGGTTATCAGTAGTAGCTTTAGGCCTTCTTATTTGGTTAGTAAATGTTTTAATAACCGATCCGAAAGGTGTTATTAAAGAAAAATTGTTTAAAAAAATTGAAGAGAAAAAAGTTCCGTCTGAGAATTAAAAAATTTTAATAAAATTTTGGAATCACCTGTATATTTATGAATTTAAAAGTTTTTTTTTCAAAATATAATGAAGTAGCAGTTGCTTTTTCAGGCGGAGTTGATTCTTCTTATCTCTTATATGCTGCAAAAAAATATGCCGAAAAAGTAAAAGCTTACTATGTAAAATCAGAATTTCAACCCGGTTTTGAGTTTGAAAATGCTTTAAAATTTGTTTCCGATTACGGTATAAAATTAAAAGTCATCAAATTGAGTGTATTATCGGACAAAAAAGTTGTTGCGAATCCAAAAAACAGATGCTATTTCTGTAAAAAACAAATTTTTTCGGCAATATATAAAGCAGCATCAAAAGACGGATTTAAATTTGTTTTAGACGGAACAAATGCTTCCGACAAAGCAAGTGACAGACCGGGTATGAAAGCACTTAAGGAATTGTCCGTTTTATCACCTCTTAAATTATGTAACATTACTAAAGCAGATGTTCGTAAATTATCGAAAAAAGAAAAGTTGCCTACATGGAACAAAATATCTTACACATGTCTTGCAACTCGTATTATTACGGGGCAAAAGATAAACAAACATCTTTTACAACGAACGGAAAAAGCGGAAAAATACCTTTTTTCTTTGGGTTTTGTTGATTTCAGAGTAAGAACCGTTAACGATACGGCAAAAATTCAAATAAGGAAAGAACAATTTCCATTAATGCTTTCAAACAGGGAAAAAATATTTAAAAAGTTGTCGGCAGATTATAAAGCTGTTTGCCTTGATATGGAGACAAGAAATGAACAGTGAATTAAAACAAATACTTGAACAAGTTCAAAATAAAAAACTTTCCGTGCAAGATGCAATATTAAAAATTAAAAAAAAACCGTTTGAAGACATTGATTTTGCAAAAATTGATTTACACAGGAAATTTCGTAAGGGGACAAATGAAGTTATTTACGGTGCCGGAAAAACCGCCGAACAGATAATCGGTATTATAAAGACAATGATTTCAAACAAACAAAACAATATTTTGATTACTCGTCTTCAAGAAGAAAAGAAAAAAATTATTTCAAAAAAATACCGCATAAAATATTTTCGTGATGCAAAAATCGGAATTATAGGAAAAACGGAAATACCTGACGGAGCAGGAACAATCGTTGTTGCAACGGGAGGAACAAGTGATATTCCCGTAGCCGAAGAAGCTGCAATTACCGCGGAATTTTTCGGAAATAAAATTGTTCGATTATATGATGTAGGTGTTGCCGGAATACACAGACTTATGGCACATATTGATGATATAATGAATGCATCCGTTATTATAGCAATTGCGGGGATGGAAGGTGCTCTTGCAAGTGTGATCGGCGGTCTTTCGGACTGCCCGGTTATTGCTGTTCCTACAAGTGTGGGATACGGTGCATCTTTTAAAGGTATATCTGCATTATTATCTATGCTAAACTCGTGTTCTGCCGGTGTATCTGTAGTAAATATAGATAACGGGTTCGGTGCAGGTTACATTGCTAACATGATTAATCATATGGAGACAAAAAAATGAAAATATTATATTTAGATTGTTCTATGGGGGCTGCCGGTGATATGCTTACGGCTGCTTTATATGAATTATTAAGTGACAGTGAACAAAAAGATTTTGTAAACCAAATGAATACTATCGGAATTCCTAAAACAAGTTTGTCCGTGGAACAAACTAAAAAATGCGGAATTTCAGGAACCCGTATTGATATATCCGTTGACGGTATAAAAGAAGAAAGTGCTTGTGTTGAAAATGAACAACATCATCATCACCATGACCATGTACACGAGCACAATCATGAGCATGAACACAAACATAACCACACACATCATCATGCAAGTTTCAAAGAAATTACGGATATTATAAATTCTTTAAAGGTTTCCGATAAAATAAAAGATGATGTCGTTGCTGTTTATAAATTAATAGCCGAAGCAGAAAGCAAGGCACACGGTGTTCCCGTAACGGAAGTTCATTTCCATGAAGTAGGAATGATGGATGCAATTGCAGATATTACGGCAGTATGTGTTTTAACGGATAAACTTAAAGCGGATAAAATTATATCTTCGCCTATAAATGTAGGCGGAGGTCACGTTCATTGTGCACACGGAATATTACCTGTTCCCGCACCTGCAACGGCTTTTATTTTAAAAGATATACCGATTTACAGCGGAGCTGTTAAAGAAGAGTTGTGTACTCCTACAGGAGCAGCCTTACTTAAATATTTTGTAACGGAGTTTGCCGATATGCCTGTTATAAAAGCGGATAAAACAGGGTATGGAATGGGGAAAAAGGATTTTGTTTATGCAAATTGTGTAAGAGCAATGATTGGAAGCGCACAACAAACAAGCAGTATTGTTGAACTTACATGCAATATCGATGATATGACTCCCGAAAAAGTAGGATTTGCAACGAAAATACTTTTTGAA
The DNA here is from genome assembly GCA_017525905.1 of Elusimicrobiota bacterium. Taxonomy (GTDB): domain Bacteria; phylum Elusimicrobiota; class Endomicrobiia; order Endomicrobiales; family Endomicrobiaceae; genus Ruminimicrobiellum. Next base: position 7,478 of record JAFXSD010000088.1, read on the forward strand.
GCGGGAGCTTTGGAGGTATATACAACTAATATTTGCATGAAAAAGTCTCGTCCGGGTATAGTTCTTTCCGTTATGTGCAAAAAAGAAGCGGAAGATAAAATTGTAAGTTTAATTTTTAAACATACAACTACTCTCGGTATAAGAAGAAATATAAGCGAACGATATACTCTTAACAGAAAAGAGGAACAAATACAAACCGTTTTCGGACCTGTAAGGAAAAAAGTTTCCTCGGGGTACGGAATAACAAAAACAAAATATGAGTATGATGATATATCAAAAATCGCACAGGAACAAAATTTGTCGATTGATGAAGTAATAAAAAAAATAGAAGAAAAAATAAGAAAACAATATAAAAAAATATAACAATTCAGGGGATTTTTTTTTATGAACAGAAGGCAATTTTTAAAATCCGCACTGTTTACGACGATAGGAGCTGTGGTTCTGTCGGCATGTAAAAAAGTTACGACAGCAACAAAAAGTTTAGCAGATAAAGTTTTTACAAAAAAGTACAAAGATATTGATGTCTCTCTGATAGGTTTTGGAATGATGAGACTTCCTTTGAAAGACGGAGAACCGGATATTGAAAAGCTTCAAGGAATGGTTGATTATGCAATAGAACACGGTATAAACTATTTTGATACGGCATGGTTTTATCACGGAGGAAAATCCGAACTTGCAACAGGTACGGTATTAAGTAAGCATCCGAGAAACAGTTATTATCTTGCAGATAAAATGCCTTTAAGAATATTAAAAGATAAATCCGAAGTTATACCTATATTTGAAGAACAATTAAAAAAATGCCAAACAGACTATTTTGATTTTTATTTAACACATAACATAAACAAAAGAGAGTGGGAAACATTAAAACAATGTAATGTTTACGAACAATTACTTGAGAAGAAAAAAGAAGGTAAAATAAAATATTTAGGTTTTTCAATTCATGATGTACCCGAACTTTTGGAAGAAGTTGTAAACACATACAAATGGGATTTTGTTCAACTTCCCATAAATCCTATAGATTGGAAAACCGTTGATGCAAAAAGACAATACGAAATTGCGACGAAAGCGGGACTTCCGGTAGTAGTAATGAATCCGTTAAAAGGCGGACAACTTTCAACATTAAACGAAAAATCTGCCGAAATATTAAAAAAGGAAAAACCTCATGATTCCCTGTCATCGTGGTCTTTGAGATATGCAGCAAGTTTGCCTAATGTTTTTGTCGTTCTAAGCGGCATGTCGGAACCGGAACAGGTTACAGACAATGTTAAAACGTTTACAAACTTTACACCTTTAACCGATAAAGAGCAGGAAGTTCTTGCAAATGCAATTACCGCTTACAATTCTTCAGGTGCGGTGTCATGTACTTATTGCCAATATTGTGACGGTTGCCCTGTGGGAATAGATATACCTAAAAATTTCTTAATATATAACCAATATAAAGCCACCGCAAAAAAAGACAGACTTATTATAGCTTATGAAGCCATTAAGGAAGAAAACAGAGCAGATAAATGTATAAATTGCGGAATATGTAAAGCAAAGTGTCCTCAAAAGCTTGATATTCCAAGTTTATTAAAGGAAATATCGGAAACATATAAAAGTTTGAAATAAAGCATAAAATTATAAATAAGGATCGGCAGAGAATAAAATCTCTGCCGTTTTTTTATTGTGCTTTCTCGGTTTATTTTAAATTTTCAATTTTATATAATCACAGAAATACTAAACAATACAATATTTATAATAAGGAGTACAAAAGATGAAAGATGAATCAAAATGTTTACATTCAGGGTACACGCCCGTAAACGGCGGACCGAGAGTTATGCCTATATATCAAAGCACAACATTCCGTTACAATTCCACGCAGGAAATTGCGGAAGTGTTCGATGATCCTACAAAAAATCACATATATTCAAGATTTACCAATCCCACCGTGGATGTTGTTGAAAAAAGAATCGCAGACCTTGAACACGGTGTTGCTGCAATGTGCACCTCTTCGGGACAAATGGCTTCGTTGCTTTCAATACTTAACCTTTGCAATGCAGGGGACAGTTTTGTAAGTGCATCCGCAATTTACGGCGGAACGATAAACCTTTTTGCTTTTACGCTTAAAAAGTTGGGAATAGAATGTATTTTCGTTGATGTGGATGCAAGTGAAGAAGAAATACAAAAAGCAATAAAGCCCAACACTAAAGCGGTTTTCGGTGAAACATTAACTAATCCGTCGTTACAAGTATTTGATATAGAAAGATTTGCAAAAGTTGCTCATGCAAACAAAATTCCGTTAATAGTGGATAACACTTTTGCTACACCTATACTTTGCAAACCTATAGATTACGGTGCCGATATTGTTATTCATTCAACAACAAAATATATGGACGGGCATGCGGTACAAGGCGGCGGAGTAATTGTAGATTCCGGCAAATTCGATTTTACAAGCGGAAAATTTCCCGAATTTACGGAACCGGACGAATCTTATCATGGAACGATTTATACTAAAAAGTATCCTTTTGCTCCGTATATAATAAAAGCAAGAATGCAACTTATGAGAGATTTCGGTGCATATCCTTCAGGACATTCCGGATTTTTATTAAATCTCGGTCTTGAAACTCTTGCAGTCAGAATGGAAAGATATTGTTCCAATGCAATAACAATAGCAAAATATTTGGAAAAACATCCTAAAATAGAGCATGTAAACTATCCGGGACTTAAAGGCAACAAATATCACGATTTAGCACAAAAATATTTGCCTAAAGGTCAAAGCGGAGTAATGTCTATAACAATTAAAGGCGGTAAACAACCTGCAATTAAGTTTATGGATAACTTAAAAATGGCTTCAAACGAAGTTCATGTTGCGGATATAAGAACTTGTGTATTGCACCCTGCATCTGCCACACACAGACAACTTACCGACGAACAACTTGTTGCCTGCGGAATCAATCCGGGAATGGTAAGACTTTCTGTAGGGTTGGAAAATGTAGATGATATTATTGAAGATTTGGAAAAAGGATTATCTGCAATCTAAGATTTAATTTTAGTTATATATTATATTTCTTGTTGACATAAGTACTAAAAAAGAATATAATTAATAAAAACTAAATAAAGATATTGAGCAAAGGTGCTTAGAGAACAATTCTTTAAGCACCTTTATCTGTGAATAGACAAAAGCTCTTCAAAAACACAATATTAAATTTAGTTTTCAACCTGTAAATCGTGTGATTTATATGGTTTAAGGAGGTACCTTTTATGAACGAAACAAATTTATTGTTGGTATGTTCAGAGAAACAGGCAGAAGAATTAAAGGCACTTCTATCACTATCTACCAGTAATTTCGTAATTACACACATAGAAAAATCGGGAAATGAAGTTTTAAGGAAAGTTAATCAATTCGTGCCGGATATTATTATAACGGACTATTCTTTGGAAGATATGACAGGTTATGAACTTGCCGTAAAAGTTGAAGAATTAAAAATATGTCCGACAATAATACTTGCAAATACATTTCAAAGTGACAATATAGACGAACTGAAAAAAGGTTCGTTGGATATATTTTGTATAACAAAACCGATAAACAAACAAGTTTTAATTCATACTACGGAACTTGCGGTAAGATTATCACACAAATTTCGTGATATGGAGAAAAAAGTTGTAAATCTTCAATATCAAATAGAAGAAAGAAAAAATGTTGACAGAGCCAGAGGCATATTAATGAAAAAATTTAATATGGACGAAGAAGCCGCCTACAACAATTTAAGAAAAAAAGCTATGGATTCGGGAAGAACAATAAACGATATAGCTAAAACGATAATTCAGTTGTTTGAGAAATTTAAAGAAGATGAGAACTGAAATTTTTGCTTTGCAAAAATTTTGAGGTATGGAAGGATAGAGAGCCTGAGGAATAGAGGCATAGAAGAATGGAAAATTGCCAAAGGCAAATACATCCATACATCAAAAAAAATACGGAGTATTTTTTAAAATGATAAATAATTTGAAAAGGAAAAAAGCGGTATTGGAACTTTCAAACGGTATGAAGTTTGAAGGAAAACTTATAGGATACGATGCTGCCGTAAGCGGTGAAATGGTTTTCAATACCGGAATGCTCGGTTACAGCGAATCTATGTCTGATCCGTCTTATATAGGTCAAATTCTTGTTTTTAGTTTTTGTCTTATAGGAAATTACGGAGTTCCTAAATTGGAAAATGATAATTTTTTAACGGCGTTAGGGCATGAAAGTTCATCCATAAAAACGCAGGGGATTATAGTATCGGAAATTTTTGACGAAAGTTATCATTACGGCAGTATGATACCTCTTGAACAATGGATGATAGAGCAAAAAGTTCCCGGGATTGCCGGTATAGATACAAGATATTTGGTTCAAACAATAAGAAACACAAGAAACCTTTTCGGATGGATTGTTCCGGAGGGTTGTAAAAAAGAAAACACTATCAGAAAATTTCCTTTTATAGAAAACTTTAAAAAGGATGAATATGTGGATCCGTCGAAATTTAATCTTATGCCGACGGTATCATCAAAAGAAAGAAAGATTTTCGGAACAGGGAAGAAAAAAGTTGCCGTTGTAGATTGCGGAGTAAAATGGAATATATTAAGAATGCTTGTGGACAGGGGCTGCCAAATTGAATTGTTGCCTTGGGATACGGATTTTTCTACGGTTGAAGCAGACGGTTGGCTTATAAGTAACGGTCCCGGGGATCCGAGAAACACAGGTGATCTTGTGGAAAGAGTAAAAGAATTATTAAACGGTAACAAACCTGTTTTAGGTATTTGTTTAGGTCACCAAATAATATCTCTTGCAAGCGGTGCAAAAATAAAGAAAATGCCTTACGGACACAGAAGTCATAATCAACCGGTATTCATAATACCGGAGCAAAAAGCTTTTATGACAAGTCAAAACCATAGTTATACGGTGGATCCGTCAACAATTGCAAAAGATTGGTCTTTATGGTTTGAAAATGCAAACGATAAAGGTGTTGAAGGTATAAAACATAAAACTAAACCTTTTATGTCGGTACAGTTTCATCCGGAAGCTTCAAGCGGGCCGAATGATACTGCCTGGATAATTTCGGAGTTTATTCGTTGCTTGTAGCAACGAGAAGAACAGAGGTATAGAAACTTTTTGCTTAGCAAAAAGTTGAAAGATGAACGTATAGAGGTTTGGAAGGATAGAAATTATGCCAATATTAAAAAAATTAAGTCATACAGGTTCAAAGAAACCGAAAATAATTTTGCTCGGTTCGGGAGCTTTGTCCATAGGTCAAGCCGGAGAATTTGATTATTCCGGTTCACAAGCCGTAAAAGCTTTACAGGAAGAGAACCTTGAAGTTATAGTAGTAAATCCTAACATAGCTTCGGTTCAAACAAACAAAGATGTCGATAAGAAAGTGTATCTTTATCCTGTAACACCATTTTGGGTTCAAAAAGTTATCGAGAAAGAAAAACCTGTCGGAATAATATCAAGTTTCGGCGGACAAACCGCATTAAACTGTGTTATAGAACTTTATAAAAGCGGAGTTTTGCAAAAGTATGGAGTTGAAGTATTGGGAACAACTGTTGATTCTCTTGAAATGTCGGAGAACAGAGATTTGTTCGCTGCAAAGATGAAAGAAATAAATGTTCCTATTCCTGCAAGCAAAGCCGTATCTACCGTTAAAGAAGCATTAAAAGTTGCAAAAGAAATAGGTTATCCGGTAATAACAAGATCCGCATTTGCTTTGGGCGGACTTGGCAGCGGCCTTGCGGAAAACGAAGAAAAGTTGGAACAACTTGCATCTGCGGCTTTAATGAGTGTTCCTCAAATTTTAATAGAAAAATCTTTATACGGTTGGAAAGAAATCGAATATGAGGTAATGAGAGACAGACAAGGTAATTGTATAACCATTTGTAACATGGAAAACTTTGATCCGATGGGAATACATACCGGCGATTCAATAGTTGTTGCTCCGTGCCAAACGATAGACAACATTGAAAACAATATGTTAAGAGATACGGCAATAAAGATTGTTCATAATATAGGTGTAATAGGGGAATGTAATGTTCAGTTTGCATTAAGTCCGTACACAAAAGAATTTTATGTTATAGAAATAAATGCAAGACTTTCAAGATCATCCGCACTTGCTTCAAAAGCTACAGGTTATCCTATAGCTTATATTGCAGCAAAAGTTGTGTCGGGATTTAATCTTCTTGAACTTAAAAATCCCGTAACACAAACAACATCCGCATTTTATGAACCGTCGTTGGATTATGTAACATTAAAAGTACCGAGATGGGACTTAACAAAGTTTACCGGTGTTTCAAAACTGTTGGGAACACAGATGAAATCCGTCGGTGAAGTTATGGCTATAGGAAGAAATTTCTGTGAAATAACACAAAAAGCAATAAGAATGGTAAATGAAAATGATGAAGGAATAACGGCGGGAATATTTAAAGATGCATCAAAAAAAGATCTTGAATACGAAATTGCAAATCCTACCAATTTAAGATTGTTTGCTATATATGAAGCATTTAAAAGAAATTATTCCATAGATAAAATTGCGGATTTATCAAAAATTTCAAAATGGTTCCTGGCACATATAAAACATCTTGCGGATACGGAAAACGAGCTCATTGAGCTGATAAAAAAGAGTAAAACAAAAACCGTTTATGATACTTTCAAAAATTTCGGCAAAGAATATATAAGAAACTTAAAAAAACTCGGTTTTTCAGACTATCAATTAGTTAAGTTTTTTCTTGGCATAAAAGAACCTGATAAAAAACATACTCAAAAAGAAATAAAAAAGCTTTCACTTGAAATAAGAAAATTAAGAAAAAAACTAAATATCGTCCCCGTAGTAAAACAAATAGATACAACATCGGCCGAATATCCTACAAGTTCAAATTATTTGTATTTATCTTATGACGGGATACATAACGATATAGAATTAAAAAAGAAAAATTCCGGAATAATTACGTTGGGAAGCGGAAGTTACAGAATAGGCAGCAGTTGTGAGTTCGATTGGTGCTCTGTAATGACAAGCAAATATTTCAAAACGAAAAGAGCAGACAGTATAATTATAAACTGTAATCCGGAAACAGTATCGACGGATTTTTCAACATCCAACAGATTATATTTCGAAGAGCTTTCTTTTGAAAGAGTTTTGGATATTGTGGATATTGAAAAGCCGAAAGGTGTTATAGCTTGTATGGGCGGACAAAACCCTAACAATCTTATACCGTCTTTAAACGATGCAAAAGTTAAAATTTTGGGACACAGCGCAAAAACGGTAGATATGGCGGAAGACAGAAATAAATTTTCCGCATTGCTCGATAAAATGGGGATAGATCAACCGGAATGGATATCGGCAACTTCAAGAAAAGAAATAGATGAGTTTATTAACAGAGTAGGTTATCCTGTTTTAATAAGGCCGAGTTTTGTGCTGTCCGGAACACTTATGAATGTTGCCGGTGACGAAAAGAGTTTGGATTATTTCCTTTCGTTAACAAAAGATATTTCAGACGATTATCCTGTAGTAATTTCAAAATTTATTCTTGATGCAAAAGAAGTCGAATGTGACGGAGTTGCAAAAAACGGGGAAGTAATAATTTCATTGGTAAGTGAACATGTTGAAAATGCAGGTATTCACAGCGGTGACGCAACACTTGTGTTTCCGCCGGAAAAGCTTTATGTGAAAACCGTAAATACAATAAAAGATATCGTCAGGAAAATTGCAAAAGGGTTAAATCTTAACGGACCTTTCAATATTCAGTTTATTGCAAAAGATAACGATGTTAAAGTTATAGAATGTAATTCAAGAGCTTCAAGATCTTTTCCTTTTATATCAAAAGTATCCGGTAAAAATCTTGCGGAAATATCCTGTAAAGTTATGAATAATGAAAAGATAAACAAAATAATGATAGATGAAAGCGAAATTCCTTTTGTGGGGATGAAAGCTTCAATGTTCAGTTATCAGAGACTCGACGGTGCTGATCCGGTAACCGGGGTGGAAATGGGATCTACAGGTGAGGTAGGGTGTTTGGGCAAAGATTTTAATCAGGCAATGATATTGTCTCTTGAAGCAACTCAAATAAAAAAACCCGTTAAAGGAATATTGGTAAGTTCCGGCAGAGAAAGAGATAAAATAAAATTTATGGAAGTTGTGGAAAATTTATACAAATTGAATGTTCCCGTATATGCAACAACCGGAACGGCAGATTATTTGAAATCAAGAGGATACAATGTTCATGCCGTTAACTGGACGGAAGATCCTAAAGCAATAAATGTTATAAAAGACGGTAAAGTTGATTTTGTAATAAATATACATAAAACATTTGATATTGCCGAGAGAAAAGAAAATGCAACAATAAGAAAAGCTGCAATAAAGTGCGGTTGTTCTTTGTTAACCAATATGGAAAAAGTTATTGCATATTTAAAATCTCTCGACGAATATGACAAACTTCAAAATGTGGAATGTATTAATTTATAGTTAAATTTGACAAAAAATTTTTTTTGTTATACAATTAAGCCACAACAATACAACAACAAACTTTTAGCAAAGGTGCTAAAGAGATTAAAAATCTTTTTAGCGCCTTTTTTTTGATGTATGGAAGTATAGATGTATTGATGAATGGAAACGGCAAAAACACAATGTATAATGTCGATAAAAATTGCAACACAATGTTTTGTAACTTGTTGTAGTGTCGTTAAAGACCTTAAGATAAGGTCGCTATAAAGGAATTATATGAAAATAAATTTTTATAAACTAACAGCAGCAGGGAACGATTTTGTTTTAATAGATAACAGAGAAAATGTTGTTTCTGAAAACATACATTCAAAACTTGCCGCAAAACTTTGTGACAGAAGATACTCTATTGGCGGAGACGGACTTATCCTTTTGGAAAAATCTTCAAAAGCCGATTTTAGAATGAGATATTATAATTCGGACGGATCTTTTGCAAGTATGTGCGGTAACGGCGGAAGATCAATTGCAATGTTTGCTTATAAGTTGGGAATTGCAGGAAAAAGCATGAAGTTTGAAACTGATGCAGGGTTGGTTACGGCAGAAATAAAAAGTGACACTGTTGTAAAACTTGCATTGTATAATCCGAAAGATTTGGCTCTTAACGAAGAAATTGATGTTGAAGGTAATATTTGGACGATTCATTCTTTAAATACGGGTGTTCCTCATGCAGTAGTTTATGTTGACGATATAGAAAAAGTAAGTGTTCAAAAATACGGGAACATTATAAGGTTTCACAAACATTTTGAGCCGGCAGGAACAAATGTAAATTTTGTTAAAGCGGATAAAGATAACACCATACTTGTAAGAACTTATGAAAGAGGAGTGGAAGGTGAAACTTTAGCTTGCGGAACGGGAGTAACGGCATCGTCAATAATTTCCGTTTTGTTAAACAAAGTTAAATCTCCTGTTCATGTTGTTACAAGAGGCAAAGATAATCTTTATGTAAGTTGTAAAACAGACGGACAAAATATTTCTGAAGTGTTTTTGGAAGGACCGGCAATAGTAGCTTTTACAGGAACAGCAGAGGTATAGAAGTATAGATGTATGGAATTAACAAAAAAGGAAGATAAAATGAAGATTGAAACGAGTGAAAAATTAAAAAAGTTGCCACCATATCTTTTTATAGAAATAGACAGAAAGAAAAAAGAAGCTATAGACAGAGGTGCAGATATAATATCGTTAGGTGTCGGTGATCCTGATATGCCTACACCAAAGCATATTGTTGAAGCAGGGCAAAAAGCATTGGCAAAACCGCAAAACCATCAATATCCGTTCGGTGCAGGTATGCTTTCTTTCAGAAAAGCCGTTGCCGGTTGGTATAAAACAAGATTTAATGTAAATTTGAATCCTGACAATGAAGTTTGTGCTTTGATAGGTTCAAAAGAAGGTATAGGACATATGCATTTGGCATTTGTTAACCCGGGTGATGTAGTTTTAATTCCCGAGCCGGGATATCCCGTTTATAACACGGGAACAATATTTACCGATGGTATACCCTATTTTATGCCTTTGCTTGAAAAAAACGGCTTTTTGCCCGATTTAGACGCAATTCCTGAAGATGTTGCTAAAAAAGCAAAGATAATATTTGTTAATTATCCTAACAACCCTACGGCAGCAATTGCACCTAAAGAATTTTATGCTAAGCTTATACAGTTTGCCAAAAAGTATAACATTATAGTTGCTTACGATAATGCATATTCCGAAATTTATTATGACGACAACGAAAAACCTATGAGCTTTTTGGAAATTGAAGGAGCAAAAGAAGTCGGTGTGGAATTTCATTCGTTATCAAAAACTTACAATATGACAGGTTGGAGATTAGGTTGGGTTTGCGGAAACAAAGATGTTGTTGCAGCAATAGCAAAAGTAAAAGATAATTATGATTCCGGTGTTTTTCAAGCAGTACAGGAAGCCGGAATTACAGCATTAACAAGTTCTCAAGAATGCGTGGAAAATATGAGAACAATATATAAAGCAAGAAGAGATGTTTTGTGCGACGGATTAAATGCACTCGGTTGGAACGTAACAAAGCCGAAAGCATCGTTTTATGTTTGGGCAAAAGTTCCAAAAGGATATAAGTCGTCTGAAGTGGTTTCAAAACTGTTGGATGAATGTGCAATAGTTTGTACTCCGGGTAACGGGATGGGAAAAAGCGGTGAAGGTTATGTTAGATTTGCATTGACGGTCCCGGTTCCGAAAATTAAGGAAGCGTTGGAGAGAATTAAGAATTGCAAATTCTAATTCTTAATTTACAGTTTACAATTTATAATTAACGATAAGCAAAGGTGCTTAAAGATTACAGTTGAATTTTTAAGCACCTTTTTTATTAAGTAAAATTTTAAATATATAAATAAGTATTTAGCAAAGAGGCTAAAGAGATTTTAAAATCTTTTTAGCCTTTTTTTCTTTGAAAATATAAAATTTTGCGAAGCAAAAAAATACTTTATAGCCGTTAAAGGCTTTGATTTTTCAGCTGAAGCAAAGAATTTGCAGACTGTAGTGTGCTGAAGTAATAGCGGAGCGACTGGCACATGAAGGATGCAAATTCGAAGCTGTAAGCAAAAAGGCAAAGCCGACTGCTATAAAAAAAGGAGAAAGAAAATGGGTTACACAAAACAAGACATTATCAAGATTGTTAAGGAGCAGGATGTTCAGTTTATAAGGTTGCAGTTCACCGATATTTTCGGTCAATTAAAAAATGTTGCAATAACGGCAAGCCAAATAGAAAAAGCTTTAGACAATAAATGTATGCTTGACGGTTCTTCAATTGAAGGTTTTACAAGAATTGAAGAAAGTGATATGTACCTTTACCCGGACCCCGATACATTTGTAATTTTTCCTTGGAGACCGCAAACAGGTAAAGTTGCAAGATTAATCTGCGATATTTATAAGCCCGACGGAAAACCTTTTGAAGGTTGCCCGAGAAATATTTTAAAAAGAAATTTAAAAGCAGCGGCAAAACTAGGTTACACATTTAATGTTGGTCCCGAACTTGAATTTTTCTTGTTCCATACCGACGAAAAAGGTAAACCTACAACAGTAACACACGATGATGCGGGATACTTTGATTTGGCACCTATAGATTTAGGTGAAAGTGTAAGAAGAGATATGTGCTTAACTCTTGAGCAGATGGGTTTTGAAATTGAAGCTTCTCACCATGAAGTTGCAAGAGGACAACACGAAATAGATTTTAAATATGCAGAAGCTTTGAAAACTGCAGATAATATCAATACATTTAAGTTGGTAGCAAAAACAATAGCACAAAAGCACGGACTTCATGCAACATTTATGCCGAAACCTATTTTCGGTATAAACGGTTCGGGTATGCATACAAACCAGTCATTGTTTAAAGACGGAAAAAATGCATTTTATGATCCTAAAGATTCAATAGGTCTTTCAAAAACAGCATACAGTTATATTGCAGGTATAATGAAACATATAAAATCGATGGCAGCAATATCCAACCCGTTAGTAAATTCTTATAAGAGATTAGTTCCGGGTTATGAAGCTCCTGTATATATTGCATGGTCTGCAAGTAACAGAAGTCCGTTGATAAGAATTCCTGCTGCAAGAGGAGCATCCACAAGAATAGAGTTGAGATGTCCGGATCCGGCAGCAAATCCGTATTTCTTGCTTTCCGCATGCTTGGCTGCAGGTCTTGACGGAATAAAGAATAAGCTTAAAGTAAAACATTCCACCGATAAGAACATATTTAAGATGTCAAAAGAAGAAAGAGATGCCGCGGGCATAGAAAATTTACCGTACAATTTAATTAATGCGGTAAGAGCAATGCAAAAAAGCGATTTAATGAAACAGACTTTAGGTGAATATTCGTTCAATCTTTATACACAGGCAAAAACAGAAGAATGGGATAATTACAGAACGAAAGTTCATCAATGGGAAATAGATCAGTATTTGGTAAATTATTAATTTTTGCGAAGTAAAAATACAGCAAATCGCAAAGCGATTTCCAAGACTGAAAGATTTTAAACGAGACAAAGAGTTTTCGAGCCGAAGTGTATAAAGTTGGTGAAATATACATGAGGTTCGAAAACTCAAAGTCGCAGTAAAAAGATTTCGGTCGTCATAGGTAGCAAAGGAGCGAACATGAAAGAAGGTCAAGTAAGAATACCGGCAGGATGTGCCATAAGCGGTATTATAGATAAAAAAGGTAACAGATTTAACGGAACGGATATTATTAAATCCATTGCATTGATGCACGAAAGATCTAACGGTCTCGGCGGCGGATTTGCAGGATACGGAATATATCCTCAATA
>JAFXSD010000089.1 GCA_017525905.1 Elusimicrobiota bacterium
TAAAACAGGTGCAAAATTTGAATTTACAAATTTTGATTTGGGCGGAGAAAGATATAAAAGAACAGGTGAAATTTTGCCTGACAGTTGTGTTGAAGAATTTAAAAAGTTTGATGCAATGTATCTCGGTGCAATAGGTCATCCGGATGTTAAACCGGGAATACTTGAAAAAGGTATTTTGTTAAGATTGAGATTTGAACTTGACCAATACATAAATTTAAGGCCGGTAAAACTTTTTGAAGGTGTGGATTGCCCTTTGAAAAATAAAGAGCCGAAAGATATAGATTTTGTAGTGGTTAGAGAAAACACAGAAGGTCTTTATTTGGGAGCAGGCGGATTTTTGAAAAAAGATACACCTTACGAAGTTGCAACACAAGAATCCATTAACACAAGATTCGGCGTGGACAGATGTTTAAAATATGCTTTTGAATTAACGAAAAAAAGAAATAAAGATAAAAAACTTACATTGTGCGGTAAAACAAATGTTTTAACATTTGCATCTAATTTGTGGGAAAGAGCATTTAGAGCAATGGGTGCAAAGAGTTATCCCGATATAGCATTAAACTATGTAAATGTTGATGCAGTTTGTATGTGGATGATAAAAAATCCTGAATGGTTTGATGTTATCGTTACCGACAATTTGTTCGGTGATATAATTACGGACTTAGCGGCAATGATTCAAGGCGGTATCGGAATTTCCGCAGGCGGAAACATTAATCCTGAAGGTGTATCAATGTTTGAACCTATGGGCGGATCCGCACCTAAATATACGGGACAAAATGTTATTAATCCGTTAGCGGCAATTTCCGCAGGTGCAATGATGCTTGAAACATTAGGTCTTGAAAAAGAAGCCAAAATGGTAGAAAATTCCATGGCAAAATCTTTGGCAAGCGGGAAGATAAAATCTTTAGCTGCAGGGAAGATGGGAATGGGAACGACTGAAGTCGGCGACTTAATTGCTACAAACTTGTAGCGATTTTAATATTTTGGCTGTACCTTTGCATTTTTCTAATTCATTTACCGCAAAGAGTAAACTTCATTAAAAAAATGCTTCGGTTCGCCTAAAATCTTAAAATCTAATTAAGTGTTTTAGCTAGAACTGAGAAGAAAAAGAGATATAAATTTTTGCGAAGCAAAAATACAATAAATCGCGAAGCGATTTCCAAGACCGCTAAGTTTGAGACGAAGCAAAGTAGTTTCAAAATGCGGTGTACTGAAAAAATAGCGAAGCGAAGAGGTACATAAGTTTTGAAACTACAAAGCTGAAGTCCAAAATTTGCGGTCGCATATGAATAGGAGAATTATTATGAAGAAGTACAAAGTTGCAGTAGTAGGTGCTACCGGAGTAGTAGGTAACGAAATGATAAAAATGTTGGAAAACAGAAATTTTCCGGTAGAATCAATAAAGCTTTTAGCATCACAAAGAAGTGTAGGTAAAAAATTAAAATTTAAAGGACAAGATATACCTGTAGAACTTTTAACACACGACAGCGGTAAAGGTTTGGATTTGGCATTGTTTAGTGCTGGCGGCGGAACATCAAAAGAGTTTGCACCTTCATTTGCCAAAGCCGGTTGTTTTGTTGTGGATAATTCAAGTGCTTGGAGAATGGATGATAATTGTCCGTTGGTAGTTCCTGAAGTTAATCCAAACGATTTATCCAAGGATAAAAAAATTATTGCAAATCCTAATTGTTCAACAATTCAAATGGTTGTAGCATTAAAACCGTTACACGATTATGCAAAAATTAAAAGAGTAATAGTTTCTACTTATCAGGCGGTTTCCGGCGCTGGATCAAAAGGTATTCATGATTTGGACAACCAAACAAAAGCTTTGGGAAAAGGTGAACCTTTACCTGCTTTTGAAAAATTCCCGTACCAAATAGCATACAATGTTTTGCCTCATATAGATGTTTTTGAAGATAACGGATACACAAAAGAAGAAATGAAAATGACAAACGAAACGATGAAAATTATGGGTGACAGAAGTATAAAAGTAAGTGCAACATGTGTAAGAGTTCCTGTTTTAAGAGCACACAGTGAATCTGTATGGATTGAAACAGAAAAAGAATTAACACCTGAAAAAGCAAGAGAACTTTTATCTGCAGCAAAAGGTGTAGAAGTTATAGATAATCCCGCGGAAAATAAATATCCTATGCCTTTGTTTGCACAAAATCAACAAAAAACTTTTGTCGGAAGAATAAGAAAAGATATTTCTTGTGATAAAGGTTTAACATTTTGGGTAGTATCGGATAACTTGTTAAAAGGTGCTGCACTTAATGCCGTAGAAGTTGCGGAAATGTTGGTTGCTAAAGGTATTTTGTAATACAAAATTCTATAGATAAAAGCTCACATCTTTGATTTTTGGGATGTGAGCTTTTTTAAATAAAATAAATTATGAAAAAACTTATAATAAATGCCGATGATTTTGGATATAGAACACAAATAAATTCCGCCATTATATATGCATACAAAAACGGTATTGCAAGAAGCACATCCATGCTTGTAAACAGAGATGCTTTTGATGAAGCCGTTGTTTTGGCAAAAGAAAATCCGGGTTTAGGTATCGGCCTTCATATAGATTTAGACAAATATTTTGATATTAAACATGGCGTGGGTACCGTAAAAGGATGGCTGAACAACAATGTTCCCGCGAAACAAGTAATAAAAGATGAAATAAAACAACAAATAGAAAAATTGTTGTCTGCCGGTATAAATATCGATCATTTCGATAGCCATCACCATACACACTTATATCCTGAAGTGTTGCCTGTAGTCGTGGAATTATGTAAAGAATATAATGTTAACAAAATAAGATTTTTCAACAAATTCGGTGAATACGAACAATTAAAACAACTTTTAATAAGTAATAACATAATATTTCCGGAACATTTCATTGAAGGGTGGTATTACGGTAATGTGGATGAAGATTATAATATTTCGGAAGTTATGACTCATCCGGGATACGGCGAAATTTGGAGAGAAAGAGATTTAGCCGTATGTTGCGATAAACTGTTAATGGAATATTGTCAAAGAAATAATATAGATATAATAAAATTTTCCGACTTATAAAATTTATTCTGATAAAAATAAAAAAAGACTTGCTTTCAACAGCAAGTCTTTTTTTATATCTGAAAAATTATTTTTAAAAACGCTCCCAAGGAGAATTGAACTCCTGCTGCATGATTGAAAATCATGTGTCCTAACCCCTAGACGATGGGAGCTTAAAAAAGTGAGCCCGACGCGACTTGAACGCGTGACAGCTTCATTAAAAGTGAAGTGCTCTACCA
>JAFXSD010000090.1 GCA_017525905.1 Elusimicrobiota bacterium
ACCAAAGACGACAAGAGATATGATCGCGATAGCTAATTAGCGAGAAGAATACTCCTGCATCATTTGATAAATGTACAGCCAGCTTTCGTGCCAAAGCTTTGAGGATTCTCGGCAGGGAATTGTACTGACTGGGGAATTGTAATATTTAAGCAAAGCATCTTGAAAAGAAGTATGATCGGAACGATTCAATTCAGCACAAATTTTCGCGACCTTTCCCGAAATAAACAGGCGGACATTTTCTTACGTTACTTAAAAATTCGTCAGCGAACATCAACGCTCTTTAAACAGAAAAACCGCCATGGAAGAGAATACTTTTCCAGCTTCATCATATCGTCTATCGTTCCCAAAATACAATCTTTTCCCTGCGTATGCATGACTTCATAATATTTTTCTAAAAAGGCTATAATATTCTTTTGTGCGAAAGTATTCTCAATAACTGAAGAATTCCGCTTGTTCAAAGCAGCGTACCCTCCAACACACCAAGAAACAAATGTTATTTCTTTTCAAAATCGGTCATATATTACCTCATTTTTGTCTTTTATTATACACTTTTTTCGTACACAGGTGACAGTTCTCCGTTTTCAATACACGATAACGATGTCCAAATGCTTTTGCGGAAAATTTTTTTCATCTAATAATTGAACAGCCTTATTCACAGCATCCATCGCATTACCATTCTTTACAAAAACATGTAAAAAAGGATTTTTTTCATTTTTGGGGAAATGAGAGAATGTAACTAAACCACAGGGATTACAATCATTTATCCGAATTTTTTCCATAGCAACGATCCTTCCATCTATTTTTTCAAATCGTTTACTTTGACTACTATTTAATTTCATTAATATGTTTGTATCTGCTTCAATATCCGAACTCGCAAATACATGATAAAAACTATCTTCAGAATATACAATTTTCAAACGACTCTGATCTTTGGACATTTTTTCCTCTTTTTCTTGTTAGACTGTATCAATCATATTTAATAGCCTTTTTGTACCATTAAATAGTAAAGATTTCAAAAAAACATTTCTATTTTCATGCACATAATTCAATCCCTATTCGTTAGTAAATTCACTCCTCATCCTCAACCGCGTCTTCAATTTTTGGGAAACAAGAATTGTATACACTATCTATCTGTTCTTCACTTTTACGCAACAGCGACCCTTCTACAAGAATGCTGTTTTTCAATCTCTTAGAAGACAATTTCGTCCACGCTTTCGACCGAGGTTCCCAAACAACACCAAAAGAACCATCGCTTAACTGGAAGAAATTCCACCCTAAACCAAGCATTGCATCTTGCAAATCGTCTAAAAAGGCTGCTCTCAAAACCATTCTATCGCTGCAAACGCAAACCGTTTTTTTTGACAGTCTAAAGCGAGTCAATTTTTTTTCTTTCATTTTCGTCTCTTCCAGCTCCTTTTCATACAGATAAGAATTCAAGCATATTAATTGAGCTGTTGCAAGTGCTGATTTTGGCATGTTTACCTCTTTTTGATTAACGTTTGAAACACTGATGATGTCATGCAAAACTGTTTATATGATTAGGCAAAAATCTTGTGTAATTTTTTTTGCCATATCTGAAAGAACAAACGGCAATACAATTCATCTACCGATTATAATATAATTTTCAGTTATCTAGCAATACTTTTTTCGGTTGCATTGCAATCTTTTTCAGTTCTTAAGTAACCTTTTTAGGCATTTTAGATTAATCATATATTAAGCACTATTCTCCAACAGTTTCTTTTTTTCTAGTTATGTAAAAAAAACATTGACACACAAAAAAAACATTGCACACAAGCATTTCTATAAACACGCTTCATTTTATAAATAACCTTTCAAAAATACCCCTTCGTTGACTTGCACATTGTCTAAAAGTTGAAAAATTTCTATGGAGTCTATATTTATGGTTCTGGAGTGATCCTACAACCCAAAGCAATTTCATAACTAACCGGCAAAAGATTTATATTAATAGAAGAATTTTCTTGAATTCTTTTCAAGATTTCCCAACGTCGAATCAACCGATGAATTTGTTCTTCTTCGGATGAATAAGTATAAGGGATATAAAAAGCTACAGGTCTTGTAAGCATCAAGGATTGATCTTTCGCATTACCTGTTTTTTTTATCCGCCAAACTCGCCCAAAACGTTGAATAATTCTAATTGGATTCCAAGACAGCTCATAATGAATGAGCCACGCCATAGATTTATGAAATGACACTCCTTGAGAATGCTTGTCCGTCACAATCAGATAACATATTCGTTCAGGATTTTCCTTTAGCTTATCATCATCTTCTATAAAAGACTGAAATTTTTCATCTTTTTTCTTCGGTTCTCCACTCAAATAATATGCACAATTTTGTTTTTTCGTACCAACGAAAACTTTTAGAGACTTTTCATTATTCAAGAAAGTTTCTAAAGCCTTTGCTATTCCAATATGATGGCAAAAGATGACAAATTTACGTCGTCCCCCCCCTTTATCTTCTTTATATTTTTTCAAGAACTCGATTAGAGCCTTTTGCTTATTTGATACATTGTCGTAATCCTTAACTTCGGATAATTTTGTTTTCTCGTCATCCCATTTTTTCCATGTCCATGATTGTCGCCAAAATAAAGCTTGATCGTTAAGGTAAACCAAGTGAGGGGGCAAGTCCTTCGCTTTTGTTTTTTTATAAATACCAACATATTCCTTAGCCCAATCCCATTTTCTACCGAAAACAAAATCTTTTAATTTTTTCTTTTCAGAACTAAGTTTATTTACGGCCTCTGAAATAGGGTCATTGTATATTTCTTGAATTTTTGCAGTATCTTTATCAAAACAAACCAAATCAGACAATTCCTTCATAGAGTCTTTTATTGATTTTTCATAATGTTTATCATCAAAATCATCCTTTACAGAATCCATATGTGACGTTGATGCAATTGGAGTTGCTGAAACTAATAGAACAAAGGTTTTAACTTTATCGGACAATTTACTTTTGTCAAAAAGGTAGTCTGTCCAAAACTCTTTTGGTTTTTGTCTACTTTTTTGGAATTTTTTCAAAATATCTTTTGTATGCCATTCGTCAATTACAAAGATAAGATTCCTTGATAATCTTGAGTTATCAAACAAATTTTCTAAAGTCTGTTCCCCTTTGTTAAAAGAACCATTTACATAAAAAAAGGAATGGTTTTCTAATTTTCTTATTTCCTTCCGTTCCAGCGATTGCATATCAATTTGTGGAGAGTGTTCTTTTTCGCCTATTTTCGTCCACAAATTAAAGGACTTGTCTTCTTTGACATCCTTTTTTATAATTCGGAGCCAATTATAATTGCTGGCCCAAATTTCATTTACATGAGAATCTGCTTGAGGCCATAAGACAACGGTAGATTTCTTATTTGTATTTAAAATAGACCTTATGGAAACTCGAGTTTTGCCCCATCCCGTAGGAATGGAGAGAGGGAATGTTTTTATAGTTCCTAACTTATTTTCTTTAAAAAAAAGATTTATAACTTTAGTAAGTTTTTTGCTACATTCGTTTTGTGCTTGGAAAATTGCTTTTATATGAGTTGTTTCCATAATCAAACCTAAAATTCTTTCAACAATGTTGACCAAATTGCATACATTTTCTTTTGCTCTTCATCAAAAGAAGAACTTGCTGAAGCAATTTTCGACAATCGACGTTTTAATTGAATTATTAAATTTTCATTTTCCATAACTCGTTCTATAGGGAACCTAATATTCAATCGTTTGACAACATTCATTTTTGTGTCATCCTTCTTCTTTTTCCTTTTTTCTTTACCACATTTACCATTATCAACATCGCTTACAAGAAATTCAAACATTTGATTTATATAAGCTGTTTCATTGAAACAAGAATTATCCAACATTCTCGGAACATCTAAAGTATACCAAGGTTCCTTCGGATTTAATCGAACCCTCAAATGATACGCGTAATCAACACTCCCTATAAAAAAGAATTCAAATTTACATGTATCAAATTTATAGTTCCAAATAGTTAAAGATTTTCTTTCGTCAGTGAAATTTGTCTCTTCCTCATAGCAATCATCTAAAACCTTTTGACATTGTTTATTGTCAAATAAAAAACTCAGTTTCTTCGCAACATCTAAACACATAAAACCGTCAATATCATAGGATTCGCTTTCATCATCTTCTTTGGGTATTTTATTTTCATCTATGGCAATCTTTCGTTTTCTTGTTTTCCACAGTTTCTTAGACTTAAGTTCTTCAAGCAACAAAGAAATATTATTTGAATTTCCATAAAAAAATGCAGCATGCTCTATGTTTTTTGAAGAACCCTTTTTATCAGCAAACATAGCTGATTCGGTAAAGTTTGCAGATCCAATATAGGACCAAATTATTTTTTCTTTTCCCTTACACTTTTGAGTAATAAAAATCATTTTGTAGTGCGGAAAAACGTCATTCTTAGCAACAAAACAAGAAACATCAACATTCGAACCATCCATCCAACACACATTTTTTTGAGGAACATTTCGAGTAAACAAGTTAATTTTTGCATTTTGCAAATATTTGAGGCTACAAAGTTCATCAACAAATCTTTTGGATCCCCAAGGTGCACAAGCATATACAGTCAAATCATTTATAGCCTTCCCTTTCAGAGCAAAATCAATGGATTGTTTCATAGAGATCCATAAATCTTGTTCAGGAAACGAAACTCCTTTTTTTTCATCAAAAATGAGATTAGAAGAAGAAGTTCCCTTCTTTTGGGCTAGATTTACAAACCATTTTTGCGTGCTGTTGACATCAGCCTTCTTATCCAAGGGGATGCTCAAAAGCACATTGCGATCATGCAATGTGGATTGACGCATATTACCGGTCCAAAGCCACAATTCATTAAACGTATCATCACAAACTAACACAACTTTAGCATGTAAAGTTTTCTTTGAAATGGCTACTGAATTTTTAAACATTGATGCATCATCTTCAAATAAATCAATACAATTCTGAGGGCACCTAAATCCTCCACAGTTGATGCATAAGCACTCCAATTTATCGGAACCGACCAAATTCTTGATAATTGTACCATGAGCACTATATGTAGCGATGTAATATTTTCGGCTCATTATTTATTCCCCAATAACATAGCGTTTCGTGTATCTTTAATCAGTTTTGACCAGACATTCAAATGCATATAAATACTGATTCTCTCTCTATAATACTGATATACATATGAAAATGGCGGATAAAATGTTCCACCACCGCAATAAGACAGAGCTTCAACTACTTTATCACGGAATCCTTCATTAACAGTGTATACACGCAACTTAGTTAACTGATCTTTCACAGTTGATACAAAATCTAAGTTATTAATACAAAAAGCATCATTATCTTCAAGTCGGTAATTACATCCGTATAAGCACAGAAGCAAACTGACTTTTAACAAATATTTTTTTGAAAATCGCTGTTGCTTGAACAAATAACATATCTGTTCATAAAACTTCTTTTTTACGAATGATTTTACAGATATTTTATCAGCAAAGAAATCTTGTGTAAGATATTCAAAAAAAACTTGTGCAGCCCTAGCTCTCGAATTGGTTAATCTTTTGTTACTTACTTCTCTTAAAGGTTTTCTTGATTCAACGAGGTTTTTCACAAAAGAACGCATTTTTCTTTTTTGTGCTCCTGTTGGATTAATCTTATTTTTATACAACTTAATCCAATCGTCATATTTTTCATTACCAATTGCCGATTTATCACAAAATTTATAAACGTCACCATCATCAACACCTTTTCTGAGTTTGGCATAAATTCGTCTTCCAATATTAAATTCATCAACAAATAAACCAAGAATATAATATTCCCAGATAGGTCCTCCCGAAGACAAGCCAACCAACGGCTTCTTATTCATAAAACAATCAGCTTCGCTCGTTAAGCCTAATCGTTCACAAAGAATGCCGGGATCTTCTAGATTATTTTTAGGTTTAAATGCTACATTACAGCCTTTTTCATTTTCTAAAAATGAAAAAGTTTGTGCAGTTCCTGATGACGGTGTTGAATAAACCTTCATTTTTTTATCCCCTAAAAAAAATTGATGAATACAAGATTAATGATACATGGCCCAATTATTTTGATAATTTACTATTAGTGTCCGGTAAAACTTTTTAATTCAACCAGAAATCTAACAAAAAAGGCGACTTCCGTTTCCGGGAGCCGCCGCTTTTGACTATAGTTTCTTTTGCACATAAAACAAATTCAAAAGCACTATGGAATGTAGAAATTTTACCGGACAGCCGATATACGCACAAATCACAAAATACCTCTCTAAAGGCGAAATTCTGAGGCAATCCCGCAGCGTTGGCGGGGAACGCTATGTCAAGAAGTTCGACGGGTTCCAGCACCTGCTCGTGCTGTTGTTCGCTGTATTCAAAAATTACA
>JAFXSD010000091.1 GCA_017525905.1 Elusimicrobiota bacterium
CTTATTCCTCTTGCTATTAAAACTCTCTCGGCATTTGTATACTTATCTTCTCTTAACATTCTTTTCCACTGTTTTAATACTGTAGATTTCCTGTTATTAATATAATTTTTTAATTCTTCTATTGCTTTCTCTTTTTCTATAATTTTTATTCTTTCGTATTCCGCTCTGTCTGTCGCTCTCAATAAATGCATTTCTTCTTCATAGATTTTTTCCGCTTTCTCATAAGTTATATAAAAATCTTCTTCATTAAGTATTTGTTCATATTCCACCTCCAACTTTTGTTCAAAAGCTTCCAACAGATTTTTTTCTTTAAGTAAGCTGTTAATTAACCCTATATATTTATCTTCTCTAAATTTAACTAAAAAATTAAACAGCTCTTTATTTTCTATCCCTCGTCTCTTTAATTCTTTTATAATTCCGGGTTGTCTAAATTTTCCTTCCGTCTGCAAAACAAGATTTTTATTTCCGCTTAATATTACAATCTCGTTGTATATGAAATGCATTATCCATTCTGTTAGTATTGCTGCTACAAAAACATTCCCTATAGGATTTATTAATGTAAATATTGCTGTTCCAATCGTTGTTATTCTTATTACCCATATTACAACTTGCTGTAATGTTGTTAAATCCTTATGTTGCTTTTCGAAACTTAGACTCTTTTTTGTGTCAAAAAATTTGAAAAGCACTATCGTTTCCATTATTATACCAAGTGCTGCTCCGAACGGATCAAACCTAAACTTTTCCGGATTTTTTAAACCAATAAATCTTGCAAATTTTTCCAGTAGTTCTACTGTTCTTTCGGATTGTAAAGTACCGGGAGATTCTATATTTGTCCTGTCTCTTATTTCTATTAATTGTTGTTCTAATTCCTGATCAGCAACTTCCAGCTCTTTAAAAGATAACTTAATATTATCCGTATTTTCAGGTAAAGATTTTAATCCTTCTAAATGCAAGGTATTACCTGCCGTAAGATTTACTTCTTCTCCGGGTTCGATTACTTTTTTAAAAGTTAAATCTCCACCGGCAATGAGACTTACTCCTTTCCCTATTTCAATCAATTCACCAAGCATTAAATCAAATTCTAAATTTCCATCAACATTTAATTTCACTCCATCTTCAATCTTTTCAATAGTCCAAGATTGCAATGAATTAAATTTAAATTTATTTATTTTATTTGTATCTTCTTTTGTAAGCTTTCGTAAGCTTAAATGTAAAGTTTCACCGGAACTAAGATTTACATTGTTTCCCAGTTTTGGGATATTAGATAAATGCAACTCTCTACCTGCACTAAGACTTGCTCCTTCTCCTATTTCAGCTATTTTTACTAAATACAATTTTCCATCAACACTGAGACTTGTTTCTTTCCCTATTTTGGTTAATTTATATAAAATCAAATGTTCACCGGCACTGACAGTTACTCCTTCCCCGATTTCAATTAAATTTCGTAAATCTACATCTCCACCGGCTTTGAGACTTACTCCTTCTCCGATTTCAATTAAATTTTGTAACTCTACATCTCCGCCGGCTTTGAGACTTACTCCTTTTTTAAGAGATCTAACTCCCAATTTTAAATCTTGTCCGACATTTAAATCTCCTACATATTTTGCATAATTGACATTTAAAATACTCGCCGATAATTCTACATTCTTTATTGTCTTTAAAAATTTTTCTACTATAGATATATCTATCCCCGCCATTTCATATAACATTTCATCAGTTATTTCATGAACCGTATTCCAATTCCCATACTCATCTTGTGTTATCACTACAGAAAATACTTCCTGGAACATCTGTCTTATTGTCTCATCCGTATAATCCGTTACATTCCTTGTCTTCTCAAAAAATTCTTTCTGCTTTTCTCTTTTCTCTCTCTTCTTATTTATTATATCCGGATACCCGATTTCTTGTAATGTTTTATATCCGTCTTCATCCCGATATTTGCCTGATTCTAATTCTTTTTGTAACTTCTTAACCGCTTCATCATATATTTCGGGAACTATATTGTTCTGCCCGTTCCCCTGCTCAAACAATCCGTAATACCACGGATCTGTTTTTAAATCTTCTAAATCTTCCGCAGGAACAAATCCTAATGTAGATCTTATTTGACCATCCTCTATAAATACATAAAAATCACTGCCATGC
>JAFXSD010000092.1 GCA_017525905.1 Elusimicrobiota bacterium
CATACTTCTTTGATTATTATGAAACAAAAGGGTGGAAAGTGGGAAAACAAAAAATGACAGATTGGAAAGCCTGTATCAGAAATTGGGAAAGAAAAGACCCTGTCGAAGCCCCGAAAGAAAAGGCAGAAGAAAAGGAATATATAATGGTTTGTGGAAATTGTGGACAAAGGTTTGATTATTCGGAAGAATGGGAATGCCCTTCCTGTCATTCTAGGGAAATATCGTTGGGGGAAAAGAAATGAAAAATATTTATGAAATGTACAAAAACAATGAGCTTCCAGAAAAACTAAAATTGCAGATAGAAAACCGACAGTCATTCTGCAAGAGTGAAGAAGAAAAAACATTTATTGCGGGTTTTATGATACATCAAGAAATCGTGCGTATTCAAGAAATTATGGGAAAAGATAATTGGGTGCTTGGTGTAGAAGTAAAAGGGCAATAGGGGGAAATATGAAAAAAAAGGAATATAAAAAATATGGGCGAAATAGCGGGCTTAAATATAAAAACTCAAAAGAGCGACTTCAACAGATAAAGGAAAAATACAAAAACGGAATAACATATAAAATGATTTTAGAAATGATATAGGGGGTTTAGAATGATATATCGTTTTTTTTGTACAAATAAATCTTGCGGGGCAGAAGAAGAAAAAGAAATTGCCATAAAGGATTATGACGAAGAAAAGACAAAACAGGTTTGTTCTTCCTGCGGTGGAAAAATGCAAAGGCTTCTGGAATGGAAAGGCATTGCTACTAGTTCAAATAATAACGGGTGGTTTGGTAAATCAGACGGGAGCAACGCAATATGACAAAAGAAGAAAGAAAGATTTACAGACGGGAATATTACTTGGAACACAAATACACCGAAAAAGAAAAAAGGCGGGAATATTACAAAACGCATAAGGAACAGGAAAAAGCCTATAGAGAAAAAAACCGAGAAAAATATATTGCTTACAATAAAAAATATTATCGGGAAAATAAAGACTTATGGCAGGACTTCTATAGACCACGGGCAATAATTAAAGGTGCTAGGGGGCAATAAATGACAGAGAATGAGTTTTTACTTGCCGACAGAATACAAAAAATAAAATCTATCAATGAATTATACGACTTGGAAAATAACGCATATATTAGTTATTCGGGCGGAAAAGATAGTACTGTTTTATCGCACCTTATAGACGAAGCCCTGCCGAATAATAAAATTCCCCGTTTATATTTGAATACGGGTATAGAATACCAAATGGTCGTTAGTTTTGTAGAGAGAGAGAGAGATGCACGCATTCAAATTGTTCATTCAAAACAAAATATAAAATCAATGCTTGAAAAAGTTGGTTATCCGTTTAAGTCAAAAGAACATTCACAGAAAGTTAGTTATTACCAAAATAGCGGAATGGGGAAAACTGTATTAAATTATTTAGGGCAGGGAATAAAGAAAGATTTTTTATGCCCCGAAAAATTAAAATACAATTTTAGTCCAGATTTCAAAATTAAAGTATCTGATAAATGTTGCTATAAATTGAAAAAGGAAGTTGCGGAAAAATGGGCGAAAGAAAATAATAGACCGATAAAAATAACAGGAATGAGAAAAGAAGAAGGCGGATTGCGGACTTCTCATAATACCTGCACAATTTTTGAAGAAGGAAATCTTTTGAAGTTTCACCCATTACAACCAATAGCAGAAGATTTTATTGATTGGTATATTGCTGAAAAGAAAATAAAATTATGTGAATTATACTATCCGCCTTATAACTTCAAAAGAACAGGTTGCAAAGGTTGTCCTTTTAGTTTGGATCTGCAAGAGCAATTGGATTTGATGTCGGTTTTATTACCAGCCGAAAAAAAACAATGTGAGATTATCTGGAAACCCGTATACGAAGAATACAGAAGGATTGGTTATAGATTAAGAAAAGAAAATCAACCTTCTTTATTTGAATAAAAAGTGTTGACAAAATAAAATAATGGTGTTAAGATAATAAACATAGGGGGCAATAAATGAGCGTAAAGGAAAAGGTTTTGAAGTTTTACGAAATGGCAGAAGGCAACGCAGAAGCCATTTTGAAAGACAGTATTGAAAATGTTTTGAAGTGCAATAAGTACATCAAGACAGAAGAACAGGCAATAAACTTCCTTTGGGAAGAAATAAATAATAGGGGGCTTTAATATGAAAGTTACTAATGTTTTGGGCTTGCCACAGGCTTTTGTGGACGCAGTAAGTGTTGAAAGACACAATGAAAAGGGTTGCTATTCTGCAACAACAATTTTGCACGGGGCTTGCGAAACTATCCTGCAAGAGCGTCATTATGACGAAATTGAAGTAGACGCAAGCGACAGTATCTGGGCAGTTTTTGGAAGTGCTGTTCATTCAATTTTTGAGAAGCAGAACACAGGCACAATCAAAGAAGCTTTTTATTCTGTGCCTGTAAGTCATTCAAAAGTTACGGGAAGGGTAGACAGTTACGATCCACAGACACAAACCCTGCACGACTTCAAAAGTTGTTCTTCCTGGAAAGTTATCTATCAAGATTTTGACGATTGGTATAAACAGGGAATGATTTATGCTTGGCTTATGAAGAAAAACGGGGTTGAAGTAAAAAGATGTGAGTTTATCGCACTTCTTAAAGACCATTCAAAAAGCAAGGCAAAAGTAGACCAGAACTACCCGCAGTTGCCGACATACATTTACAGATTTGATGTAACAGAAAAGGCACTTGAAGAAATCGAAAAGTTTATTTTTGACAAGGTTGCAGAACTTGAAAAAGCCGAACTTCTGGCAGACGAAGAATTGACACCTTGCTCAAAAGAAGAACGTTGGGCAACAGAAGATAAATGGGCAATTATGAAGGCAGGAAGAAAAACCGCCTTGAAGGTTTGCAGTTCGGAAGAAGAAGCAAAAAGCCTTATGGAAACAATGGGCGGAACTGATATTGAGTTCAGACAGGGCGAAAGCAAGAAGTGTGTAGACGGATATTGTGTTTGCAGAAATTATTGCCCGTTCTATAAAAAAATGATTGAAGAAAAGTAAAACAACAGGGCGGGGAAACCCGCCTTTTTTTATGGGGTGAAAAATGACACACTTCAAGATAGAATTAAAAAGGGAGTACAATCCCGAAACAAAATTATGGGATAAGGTTACATATCACCCTTGCCCATTTGGTGAAAGGAATCTGCAGAATAACGAATGTTATAGCGGAAGCGGAAAAAATAGATGTCCTTATTTTGTAAAATATGATTATGAACAGTATAGCGGGGAAGTTATCTGTAAACACCCGCCGAAAAAAGAATATGAGCAGGCTTCTTTTAATTTTGATTTTGATTAAAAGAAAAGTGTTGACAAAATATAAAATAAGTGTTAAGATTAAGTATAAATCAAAAGCAATAGGGGGCAGAAAATGAAAATCAGAGCAGATTTTGACTTCAAGGATGAAGCATTGGGAATTAAGGCCTGCAAGGGTTATGTTATCGGGGAATTCACACCTACAGAAGAAGGTGGTGACTTCAAGCCACAGGATGTGATTCTGGAAAGGTTGGTTGCCAAAAGCCCGAACTTGAAAAAGATTGAAGCTATGGCAATTGCAAACTGCAAGGTGCTGTATGACGATAACGAAGTAGAAGAAGTTATCAACATAGGAAGCCTTGCAGATTATCACGATTAGGGGGTAGAAAATGTTTGCTAGTGTATGGGTAAAAGATTACACAATCGACCTTGACGGAAAGCCTTTTGTTGTAAAGGGTGAAAGGTGGCTGGGGCTTGTTCAGAGAAAAGACGGGCAGGCAACAGGGGAAGAGCCTTATTTTTCTGGTATGGCTTACGATTGGGACGAAGAAAAACAATGTTATGTTGACGGGGCAGAAATCGTAAAGAACAAAGAAGAATTTGAAGCAGAAGCCGAAAGAATAACATATTTCAAATAGGGGGCAGAAAATGACAAAAGAACAGAAACAACACAGAGCTGG
>JAFXSD010000093.1 GCA_017525905.1 Elusimicrobiota bacterium
ATTATAAATTATAAATTGCCGTTCTCAAAGTTCCTAAATGCTTTTGCTATATCTTCGGAAGAAAAACCTCTTCTTTGGAAAAACATAGCCGTTTTTCTTACTTCGTTCTTATCATTACCGTTAAATTTCGAAAATTTCTTTTTCATTATATTGATAATCTGCATATAAGGTTCGTTTTCTTCGTCACTTTCCATTACTTTTGATATTATTTCCGAATCTATATCGTGTTGTTTCAGCTCGTTTTTTATATAAAAAGGTCCTTTACCTCTGCTTTGCAAATATTCAACCAAATTTTGAGCAAAAACTTCATCGTTTATATAGTTAAGTTCAACAAATCTTGTTATAACTTTTTCTATATCCGGTTTATCAAATCCTCTCGATAAAAGCTTGTCCGATAAACTCTTTTTACTGTAAAACTTGTGCGATATCAGGTAAAGAGCATAACTCATAATTCTGTTGGAATTATTGTGTTTTAATACTTTATTAAAAGTATCTTCGTCTATAAATAACCCTTTTTTTAAACCGAAACTGACAATCGTTTCGGCATCTATCAAAACTGCCGTCTCATTATCAAAAAAAATTTTAAAATAATCTTTTATTTTAGGATATCTTCTAATTTCAGTAATACTTGGCATAACAGTACCTTAAAAAATATATTTTAGCATTATATAAATTGCTTTGCAATTTTGAGGCGTTCTTCCATACATCTGTACTTCTATTCCTCTATACCTTATTTTTCATTTGTGAAAATTATGGAATTGTCGTTACAATATTGTATAATAATAAACTAAATTAAGAGATAAAGGTACAGTCAGTTATGGATAACACACCAAACAGGCCGGAATGGGCTTCGAGAATCGGCTTTATTTTAGCCGCCGTAGGTTCTGCCGTAGGTTTAGGCAATATATGGCGATTTCCTTATATTATGGGCAAATACGGAGGATCTGCATTCCTTTTGGTATATTTGCTTATAATTCTTTTTGTTTGTTCTTTACCTTTAATATGTGAACTTGCTTTCGGTAAAAGAACAAAAAAAGAAAGTGTGGGGGCATACGGTTCGGTAAATCCAAAATTAAAATTTTTCGGATGGCTTAATGTTGTAACGGCAACAATTATAGCTTCTTTTTATTTCGTTATAGGCGGTTGGTTGCTGAATTATATATATGTCAATGCAGCCAAATTTGTAATAACCGATTACGATGCTTATTTTTCAAGTTTTGTTTCTTCGCCTGTTCTTCCGTGCATATTAACAACAATTTTCCTTTTGATGGTTATGTTTTTTATATTCAGGGGAGTAAATAAAGGTATAGAATTTATAAATAAAATTATGATGCCTTTATTCTTGCTTATCATAATAATTTTGTGTATTTTTTCAATGACATTACCGAATGCCGCCGCCGGACTAAAATTTATGTTTATGCCCGACTTTACAAAAATAAACGGTGAAATGTTACTTGCGGCACTTGGACAATCGTTGTTTACTTTAAGTATCGGTATGGGAATTCTTTTGGTTTACGGCAGTTATATGACGAAAAAAGAAAATACGGTAAGAAGTGCTTATATGATAATATTTTCCGATACACTTTTTGCCATTCTTGCCGCAATTATGATTTTTCCTGCAGCATTTTCGTTCGGACTGGATGTAAATTCCGGTGCCGGACTTGCATTTATTACACTCCCGAACATTTTTGCTCAAATACCTTACGGGAATGTTTTTGCCGTATTATTTTTTGTTTTATTGTTCTTTGCGGCATTTACATCTTCAATAAGTATTGTGGAAGTTCCGACAGCGGCTTTAATAGAAAACTTAAAAATATCAAGAAACAAAGCGGCGGCAATTGTTTCCGTTGTTGTTTTTGTTTTGGCAATTCCCGTAACTTTATCGATGGGAATTTTCGGGAAATTCAAGTTGTTCGGATTAAACTTATTTGATTTCTTTGACTATATAACATCCAATATATTGTTACCGTTAAACACGATTATACTGTGTGTTGTAATCGGTTGGTTTGTTAAATTAAGAAACATCAGAGCATTTCGTAATAAAACGGTTTATGCAATATTTAACTTTTTGTTAAGATTTGTTACTCCCGTTGCCCTAACAATACTTATATTATTCGGAACAGTTCTGAAGAAATAAATATAATTTATTTATCGGTTTTGGATTGTATGTTTATGTTTTTCAAATCTTTCCCGGTCGGGTTTTGGAACACATTCAAATCGAACTCACCGATTACCGATAACAAATGATCAAAAACATCCGCCTGATAAGCTTCATACACCAACCAATCGGCAGTATTTGTAAAACAATAAATTTCCAACGGAATTCCCTGCGGTGACGGGTCAAGTTGTCTTACAAAAGCCGAAAAATTATTGTTTATGTAAGGTCTTGTTTTTATATATTGCTGACAATATATTCTGAACAACCCGATATTTGTAAGGTATCTTCCGTTATATATTGTGTCTTGTGTGTTATGTTTTTTATTGTATTCGGCAATATCTTTCTCTTTGCTCTTAATATAATCCTGTAACAGTTCGAATTTCTGCATTTTTTTTATCATTTGTTCATCGGCAAACTTTATACTTTGCATATCAACATAAAAACTTCTTTTTATTCTTCTTGCACCCACTTTTTGCATTTCTCTCCAACTTTGGAAAGATTTGGATATCAAATCGTAAGCGGGGATTGTAACAATTCTGTTATCCCAGTTTTTTACAAAAACCGTCGTTAAAGATATATCAATAACGTTTCCGTCCACACCGTAAGCCGGCATTTCTATCCAATCTCCGAGTCTTATCATTTTGTTCATGGAAAGCTGCCAACCGGCGGTAAGACCTACAATGGTATCTTTAAATACTATCATTAAAACGGATGCCATTATTCCGAGAGAAGAAATAAAGTACATCGGCTGTTTTCCGATTGTATATGCGAAAATTATTAAGAATGCAAAAAAGTTTAAGAATATTTTAACAAACTGAATAAATCCTTTTATGGGAATTTCGCGGCCGGTATCGTGAATTATTTGTATGATTGTTAAAACTTTATTAACTATAAGAACAATACATACCAAAAAGTATATGTTAATCAGTTTGTTTACTATATGCCTTATATTTTCATATTCGTCCGGGAAGAAAAGAATTGAAATAAAATTTGCTATAAATCCCGTAGCTACATAACCTATAACCGAAAATATGTTGGCTTCTCTTATAGCATAAACCCATTTTATACTTTTCAATCTGAAATATTTGCTGTTTATATAAAGTTTCGAAAGAAATTTGGAAAAGTACCAAACAATAAACGACA
The DNA here is from genome assembly GCA_017525905.1 of Elusimicrobiota bacterium. Lineage (GTDB taxonomy): Bacteria > Elusimicrobiota > Endomicrobiia > Endomicrobiales > Endomicrobiaceae > Ruminimicrobiellum. Next base: position 3,302 of record JAFXSD010000093.1, read on the forward strand.
ACAACAGAAAAAGCAATACAGCCGTTATTGTTGCCGTAGTTTGAACATATTGTTGCGGAAAATCAAGTTTGTTTAATAAGAGTATTATATAATTCATAATGGGATTATTATACAAAAAAATTTTTAATTTTTTTAGCGAAACGGATTTATCTTTTAAATTCTAACTTCGTATTTTGCTCAATCGAGTACCAACCGCTATCGCTTTCTTTTACGTACACTTCATTCACAAAATACTTCGTTATAATTTAAAATCTTGAAATCCTTTGATAGCCAAAACGGCAATTGCTTTTGTCGTGGTTGTTTTGTCGTTAAAGACCTTAAGATTTTGTGTTAGAATGAAGCAACTTAAAACAACAATTTATAATTTATAATTTACAATGTATAATTATAAGAGTTGGAAAGAATTGAAGTCTTTGTCGTTTGCCGTTTGTCGTTAAAAAAGAACGAATAGTTTGAGACGAACTGAAGTATTTTAAAGTTGCGGTGTACTTTACGCGTAAGCGGTACATAAGATTTTAAAATACAAAAGTGTAGTCCAAAATATTCGTTCGTTATAAAGAAAAATTTTATTTAAATATACTCGATTGAGTTAGTTGCAAAATTATAACCAAAATATTAAGGTCGCTATATTATTAATAAAGAACCTGCCCTGCTTCCACATCCAGTTTCTTCTCTATCTCCTGATAGTTCGGCATATACTTCTGTAAAAAGTTATAAAATCTTTTTTTGTGTCCGGGATGGACAAGGTGTGTAAGTTCGTGAAGAATAACATAATTTATACATTGGTCGGAAACTTTATATAAATGTAAGTTTAATGTAATTTCGGCGGTTGTAGGTCTGCAGCTGCCCCATTTACTTTTTAACGGTTTTACTTTTAATGTAGGTTGGGGAATATTATATTTCTTAAATATCGGCAAAAATTTGTCCATCACTTTTTGAAAATACGGTTTTGCTTCCGTTTTAAGAAATTCGTTATATTGTTTTTGTATATAACTTTTATCTTTGGCATTTTTCGAGTATATGTATAAATTAAATCCGTCCAACACAACTTTATCGTTCATACTTTCATAAATATAAACTATGTACTGGCTGTCCAATATTTTTACCGTTCCGCCGTTGGTTAAATCATCTTTTATATTTTCTTCTTTGGCTTTTTGAAATTTGTTTATATTTTTCTCTATCCACTTTTTAGTTTTGGTTGAATTTAAAAATCTGTAAATTGTTTCTATATCCTGTTTTAACGGTATGGGAACAACTATATTCAGGTCGGGAGAAATCTTTATGTAATAATTTCTTATATTTTTCCTTTCTATATGAACGGGAACGGATTTGTTTTCCGATAATTGCAAATTATAAATTTCTTCTTCCATAATTTTTATTTATAAACTTCTTTTAACATTTTTATTTCTTTTGCATAACCGTCTGTTTCGTTTGGCGTTTCCAAATAGAAAGGTAACTTTTTTAATTCAGGATGATTTATCACTTTGGCAATCGCATCAAGCCCTAAATGACCTTCTCCTATTTTTTCGTGTCTGTCTTTATGAGAAGCAAACGGATTTTTTGTATCGTTTAAATGTATCGCTTTCAATCTTTCAAGTCCGATAACTTTATCAAACTCTTTTACAACATCATCCAAATTGTTAACTATATCGTAACCGCCGTCGTAAATGTGGCAGGTATCCAAACATACTCCGACCTTATCTTTTAATTCCACCAAATCTATTATTTGTTTTAATTCTTCGAACTTGGAACCTATTTCACTGCCTTTACCGGACATTGTTTCAAGTAATACCGTTGTAGTTTGTTCTTCCTTTAGTACTTCATTTAAAGTATCCGCTATTATTTTTATTCCTGTATCTGTTCCTTGCCCTACATGGCTTCCGGGATGAAAATTGTACATGTTGCCGGGAGTATATTCCATTCTTTTTAAATCGTCCGTAAATATTTCTTTTGCAAGGTCTCTGACTCTTTTGTCGGCGGAACAAGGGTTTAGTGTGTACGGAGCATGAGCAAGAATTTTTGCAAACTTGTTTTCTTTTATAATTTTCAAAAACTCTTTAACATCCTGTTCATCTATATCTTTTGCTTTAAATCCTCTCGGATTTCTTGTAAAAAACTGGAATGTGTTTGCGCCTATTTCTATGGCCTGTTTAGCCATTGCCGTATAACCGTCCGAAGCGGATAAATGACACCCTATATTTAACATTAAACTACTCCTTTTTTGTTTATATTATACATTATAAATTGCCGTTCTGTCGTTCGCCGTTGCCGATTCCATACCTCTATCCCTCTATACCTCCATCCCTCCGTCGTTCACCGTTCTGTCGTTAATTATAAATTGTAAATTATAAATTGCCGTCTTATCCATTCCATTATCAAATCAACAATATAATCTTGTTGCTGTTGTGTCAGCTGTGTTCCCGCAGGAAACTTGTGCCACTTGTTTATACATTTTCTGCAACATGTTGCCGTAGCATGTTGTGCAATAAATACGGGATGTCCTTTCATCGGAGTTTGTTTACCGTCGTTGGCAACAAAGGCGGGGGCAACTCTTTTGGAAATAAAATCTTGTGCATGGGCTTTTATTGTTTCAAACCCTTTTTGATTTATGTAGTCGATATCTTTCCGTTTCAGTTTAAAACTGCTTCTGAATTTTGATTTAGATAATCTGTCTAAAATATCCATACATCCGTCCATCCCTCTATACCTCCGATTTTCAAGTCCTTCTCATCTTCCGTATTTCTTTCTTCGTCTTTTTATCAACTCTAAGCGATTCGCATATCTTTTGTAACGATTTGTTGTATGTCCAATCGTCAAGATTATTCTTTTTTAAATATTTCATTGTTATGGCGGGAAATTTTACAAATGCTACGGATATTGTCCATGCAACAGCCATTTTAACATAGTAACCGTCATGTTTAATGTTGTCTAATATTGTTAAAACTTTGTTTATATATTTTTCGTCTGTAAAATAGTCTAACATCATAACTGTCGCAAATCTGAGTTCAAACTCTTTTTTTGATTTCAAATATTTTTGTATAAATGTCCAAAATATTTCTTTGTTTTTGTTTACTGTTTTCAGTCCCGAACAAAAAATGTCGCATACCGCCCAATTATCTATTTTGGGAACAAAATCTTTTATTATCGATAACATTTCTTTTATGTCGGTATTTTTCAGTAAACCTATAAGCATACCTTGTAACATAACTTCTTCGTAATAAACGGTTTTGTTAAAAGAAATGTATTCTTTTATGTTTTCCTGCTTTGATAATTTTTTTGCATAGGTTCTTAAAACAGGTGTTCGAACACCTATTATGTTGCCCGTTCCGGGACACAGCGAAGAGTGAAACTCTTTATATTTTTTGTCTTGCAAACTCAATAAATATTTACGAATTTTTTTGTACATACCTTTTATAAACCTTCTTTTATCTTAATTATTTTGGTGTATGCTTCGTCTATTCTGTCTTGTGAAATTTTGCCTTCTTTTACGGCATTAAATACTATATCGTTAAACTTTTTTGCTATACCTTCTTTATTGTATTGAGTGTTGTTACCGAAAACCAAAACATCGATACCTGCATTAATTGATGTTATTATGCTGTCTTTTAAACTGTAGTTGCCCGATATTGCACCCATTTGCATATCGTCGGTAAATACAATACCTTTAAATCCTATTTCATTTTTCAGAAGGTCTGTTACAACATTTTCAGACATTGTTGCAGGATAATCTTTATCTAAATTTTTGTTGTAAACATGTGCAACCATAACACCGTTCAATAACTTTTTTTTGTTCAAATAAATGTACGGTTCAAGTTCTTTTTCTGTCCATGTGGCAGAAATGTCCGTAAATCCGTTATGCGAATCGGCCAGTGCACTGCCGTGACCGGGAAAATGTTTTGCAACGGCTAAAATGTTGTATTTCTTGTGAGCTTTTATGTATTCCCGTGCATGTTTTGTTACTATATCGGGATCGTCAGAAAAAGATCGTCCCATTTTGTATATAATCGGCGAATTTTTGTTTACGGCTAAATCCACGCACGGAGCAAAGTTTACATTTATGCCTAACTCTTTTAAAGTTTTGGCAATTTTTTTTGCTTGTTTGTATGTAAGTTTTTTGTTGTCTTTTTCGCCCAGTTTCTTGTGCGATAATGTTTCCGCGTTAAAGCCCATTTCCGACGGTAACCTTGAAATTCGGCCGCCTTCCTGGTCTATGGAAATAAACAGTTTTGACGGGGAAAGCTCTTTTATTTGTTTTATCAGTGCTTTCAGTTGTTCGGGCGATTTTATATTTTTTGTGGTATCTTTTTTCTTTGCTCTTACTTTTGCGGCATCTTTGGAAAATATTATCACTCCGGAAATTCGTTCGTTTATCAAATCGTCATAAACAGGGTTGTTTTCCGTAATTTTCGTTCCGTTAAACCCGATAATTATCATTTGGGAAATCTTTTTCCGTAATGGTGTGTCATCGGCAAAAGATATCATATAACAAAACAGTAAAAAAATTAGGAAAATAAATTTTTTCATATTTTTATTATTATAACAAAAATTGATAATATTAATTTATTATTCTATAATTTTCAGTAAATTTTAGGAGTAAAAATATGTTTAAGAAATTATTTTTCAGTAATACAAGAAAGCCTAAAGGTTTTTTAGGCAAAATAATGATAAACAGAATGAACAAAGGTCATGCCAATCTTTCCGACTGGGGACTTGCTCATTTAAAAAATATTAATCCGTTACAAATTGCCGATTTAGGTTGCGGCGGGGGAATAAATGTGGCAAAGTTAATAAAACTTTTTCCTAATAGAAAGGTTACCGGTTTTGATTATTCAAATATATCAGTTAAAGAATCTAAAAAAGTTAATGATAAAGAAATAAAACAAGGTATTTGTAATATTGTTCAGGGGGATGTTTCCAATGCACCGTTTGAAAATGAAATTTTTGATCTTATAACAGCTTTTGAAACAATTTATTTTTGGCCTGGACCATTGGCAAGTTTTAAAGAAGTTTTCAGAATATTAAAAACCGGCGGAACATTTATGATAGTCAACGAATTTGACGGATTAAGCGAACGTGAAAAAAAGTATGAACAACTTATAGACGGGCTAAAACTTTACTCGCAACAGGAATTAATTGATTATTTAAAACAGGCAGGCTTTATAAATATTATTCTTGACCATAATATCCAAAAGCATTGGCTTACCGTTTTAGCAAATAAATAAATTCTTTATTTTTTAATTTGTAACAAAATGTCTCGTATTTTTATATTTTAATTTGATAAAATATACTGCACTATAAAAATATAACCTGTTAATAGAAAATACAATGGATAATCTTAAAAAAGAAAATAAAAAGCAAAGATATATAACTTATAAGAATGATGATATTAAAGTGTTTTGGAATCCGAAGTTATGTCAACATGCGGGGAAATGTTTTCAGGGAAACAGAGAAGTGTTTAATCCCAACCAAAAACCTTGGGTTGATTTATCAAAAGCTCCGGCAAAAGAAATTGCCGCAATAATTGATAAGTGCCCGTCTAAAGCATTACTATACGAATTGAAAGATCCGATTTCTGTTGTGTTTGAAGAAAGTTTAAACAGAAGTGCCGCTTATAAAAATGGTAATTTGATTGGTGAATGTGAATTTGTTGTTAATGACAATAAATGGAATATTGTTCATACGGGAGTTCGGCCTGCTTTTGAAGGACAGGGAATTGCCAGAAGATTATTAAATAAAGTTGTTGAACAGGCAAGAATAAGGAATATGAAAATTGTGCCGATATGTTCTTATGCGAAGAAGGTTATGGAACGGAAGGAAGAGTATAAAGATGTTCTCTAAAAAGTAATTATAGCGACCTTAATATTTTGGTTATAATATTGAAACTCAGGAAATCGAGTATGCCCTTACGGGATCCATATACACTTCATCAACCCACTTAAAAAGATAATAAAAATACAATTAAATTTTACATTACCAAACACTTTTAA
>JAFXSD010000040.1 GCA_017525905.1 Elusimicrobiota bacterium
AGCAAAACTTTTCAATTTTTTCAAAAAACTCGTTTGCTATTATGTCTGCAATGATTTTCTGCCAGGGGAATCCGTAATAGCGAAACGAGACTGACAGAAAGGCTGCAGAAAACGCTATAAGAAGCAGCTGCAAGTTTCTTAGGTTGACGACCCTCCAAAAATTGCGGGTCGTTATACTAATTTCATGTTCTTTTGAAGGTTTTAAAAAAGGTACGGAAATTAAAATTGTTTTTCCTTCTTTATTTGGTAAATGTGAGATAAATGCGATAATTGAAAATATAACTTTTGAATTGTTTTATATTCTTGAATGTAAAATTAATTCAAGAGAAAATACAGAATTTTTTATTGAATTTGAAAATTATGTGCGTAATCTTATTAATCAGAAAAAACGTAAAGAAGAAAGAATTCTTTGTACAGAAAAAAATCTTGAAAAGTTAAGAATGGATAATCTTATTCTCCTTACATATAAGTATAGGACTTTTAAAGCCTTAATTAAAGACATTTCTTATTCTGGAATTAAAGTATTGACTAATCCGCTTTTATTACAGACAAAAGATGAATTATTTTCATTTTCAATTAAATTTAATAATCCGGAAGAAAAGTTCTTTTTTGTTTCTTGCAATACGGTAAGAAAGCAGCTTTATACATTTGACAATTATAATATGGCAGAAATTGTATTTAAGCTGGGAGAAAACATTAAATATAGAAAACGACTGGATCTTTATTTTAATGAGAGAAAAAATATTAATAAAAGATAATTAATATTTTCTCTTAAAAACACCAAAATAAGTATTATCAGATTTTTGAAAAACCTGTATTAATTCCCATCCTTCTTTACCTAAAATATTAATTTCTTCTGCATGAAAAATATTTATACATTTTGTCATATATTCAAACTGTTCCATTTTTATACTCCTTAAATAAAATGAACTTGATTTAAAGTTTTTCTTAAATGTAAGGTATTTTCACAGGAAATAATTCTTAATTTATGAAGAGTTTCACTGTCTGGCTCTCCGTTTTTCCACATTTCCTGTGCTTTTTCAAATCCATAAAGATCTATTGCAGCAATTTTTTCAGGACTTACAAAACCGCCTTTTTCTGTTACAAATTCGGTTGACGACCCTCCAAAAATTGCGGGTCGTTATACCCAAGGCGGGTAAAGTTCCAGCTGTTAGTGTCATAGTAAATTGTAATCTGATTTCCCTGATACAAAATGATGTCACCGGCTTGTGTGGTAATCTGGGTGTCGTTGCGTGGAAGCTTTGTTCCAAGCGGGCCAACTTTTTCAAAGCTGCCGTAATCGTGCATATCAACTGTAAGCGGACCTTTTTTCAAAAGTTCGTAAAAAGCAGTGGCAGAAGAATTGTCCACCAGTGTAGCAGTAAGCTTGTGGTTGCCACTGTCGCTTGTAATTTGAGGTTGACGACCCTCCAAAAATTGCGGGTCGTTATACTTGGAATTTCTTCTACTGCCGGCTATAAAGGTCATACTTTTGGTATTTCTTTTTCAATTGGTATTGTATTCTTTATTTCAATTTATTTTCTTGGCATGAATATGCTGACAGTTCCTTATGGAATTCTTTTGCAGTCTCACAACGGTGTATTCCAGGGAGACTTGCTTGAGGCTTTCTTTAAGAAGGGTGCGCTTTGTATTATTCTTTCTATGATAATTGGTGCAATTCCTTTTATGACTGTTTTACATGGGCTTTCAAAACGTGTAAGGGCAACCCGAAGGCTTCTTAATAAAATTGCTGATAATGGAGATCTTACTGAACGAATTGATATTACAGTAGTTGATGATTTTGGTCTTTTAGGTTGACGACCCTCCAAAAATTGCGGGTCGTTATACCTGTACCTTATTATAACATGATATAATCATTTATACCAACTATCGATTCCTGATAATCTTCTTCTGCCTGATATAACCCCATATTACAAAACTGTTTTTCAGTTA
>JAFXSD010000094.1 GCA_017525905.1 Elusimicrobiota bacterium
AAGAGAAAACGGTACACAAAAAGCTATAGTGTCAACAAAAGATTTTGATGTTGAAAGTTTAAAATCCAAACTTGCAAAAGTTGTTGCAAACGATAAGCAGGATTTGGTAAAAACCGTAACATGTAAAGAAAAATATTCTTTAAACGAAAACGGTAAAAAACAAAAAATCGCAATAATAGATTACGGTTGTCCGAAAAGTTTTATAGATACTTTTACATCACAAGATTATAAAGTTACGGTATTTCCCGCAACCGCAACGGCAGACGAAATCTTGAAAGAAGAACCTAAAGGAATTTTCCTTTCAAGCGGTCCGGGATATGCGGCAAATTCAAGTTATGCTGTTGATGCAGTTAAACAAATAATACAAAAATGTCCGAATATGCCTGTATTTGCAATCGGTTTCGGTTCGCAGGTTTTAGCTCTTGCCAACGGTGCAAAAGTAGTAAAACATAAAATAGGTCACAGAGGCGCAAATTATCCCGTTAGAGATATTAATACAAACAAAATAGCAATAACATCTCAGGATAACGGTTATTATACGGACAAAAGTTCAATAGAACAAAACGAAAATTTACAAGTAACACATATAAATTTATATGATGGTACGGTCGCAGGTTTTGCCAATAAAAAAGGTAACAATTTCGCAGTAGAGTTTTATCCTTCTTTAGATTCAGACGAAACTGGATACTTGTTTAAAAATTTCTTTGATATGGTGGAAAAAAATGCCTAAAAGAACAGATCTTAAAAAAATACTTATAATTGGTTCGGGACCTATCGTTATAGGTCAAGCTTGTGAGTTCGATTATTCCGGAGTACAAGCTATAAAAGCCTTAAAAAAAGAAGGATATAAAGTTGTTTTGGTAAATTCCAATCCTGCAACAATCATGACAGACCCTGAGTTTGCCGACGCAACATACATTGAACCTTTGGTTCCGGAAATTGTTGAAAAAATTATTGAAAAAGAAAAGCCCGATGCGATACTTCCTACACTCGGCGGACAGACAGCATTAAATTTGGCTGTAGCTTTAGCCGAAAGAGGTATTCTTGCAAAACATAATGTAGAACTTATCGGTGCAGACTTTGATACCATTTCAAAAGCGGAAGACAGAAAACTTTTCAAAAAAATGGTTGAAAGTATCGGTCTTGATTTACCGAAAAGCGGTTATGCTTACAACATGAAAGAAGCAAGAGAAATTGCGGAATCAATAGGCTTTCCTGTTATTATAAGACCTTCATTTACTTTGGGCGGTGTAGGTTCCGGAACTGCATGGACAAAAGAAGAGTTTGAAGAAATTGTTCAGGCGGGACTTCAGGCAAGCCCTATAAGTGAAGTTTTAATAGAAGAGTCCGTTTTAGGTTGGAAAGAACTTGAAATGGAAGTTATGAGAGACAGAAAAGATAATTGTATTGCAATATGTTCGATAGAAAATGTTGATCCGATGGGTGTTCACACCGGAGATTCCATTACCGTTGCACCTGCAATGACAATTACCGCAAAAGAATATGCAAAAATAAGACAAGATTCTTTCAGAATATTAAGAGTTATCGGTATGAGACACGGCGGTGCAAATATTCAGTTTGCACAAAATCCTAAAGACGGAAGACTTGTTGTTATAGAAATGAACCCCCGTGTAAGTCGTTCATCGGCTTTGGCATCAAAAGCTACGGGTTTTCCTATAGCAAAAATTTCAAGTTTGTTGGCAGTAGGATACACATTGGATGAACTTACAAATGATATTACGGCTCCTAACCCTGCAAGTTTCGAACCGACGGTGGATTATCATGTTATAAAAATTCCGAGATTTGCATTTGAAAAGTTCGGCGATACCAATCAAACACTCGGAACTGCAATGAAATCCGTTGGTGAAACAATGGCATTGGGCAGAACATTTAAAGAAGCATTGCAAAAAGCTATAAGAGGATTGGAAGTTAAAAGAAGCGGTTACGGTCTTGAAAACGTGGGTATAGATAAAGAGTTGAATAAACTTCTTGAGTTGGGTACGGATGAAGCAAAGAAAAAAGCATTGGAAATTGTTACCGCAAAACTTGCAACCCCTAACTGTGACAGAATTTATGTAATAAGATATGCTTTGAAGCTCGGAATGTCTGTTGACGATATTTTCAATGTATGTAAAATAGATCAATGGTTTGTAAACCAAATAAAAGAAATTGTTGATATGGAAAGTGAAATTCCCAATATATTCAAATTGAAAGGGGAAGATCAAAAACTTCTTTTAAGAAGAATAAAACAGTTCGGTTTTTCAGATAAACAAATAGCAATAGCTACAGGCAAAAAGGAAGAAGAAATAAGAGCATTAAGAAAAGAGTTAAAAATTATTCCTGTTTATAAGTTGGTAGATACTTGCGGCGGAGAATTTAAAGCTAATACAGCATACTATTATTCAACATACGAAGAAGAAGACGATGTAGTAGTTTCCGATAAAAAGAAAAAAGTTATGATTTTAGGTGCCGGTCCCAACAGAATAGGACAGGGTATAGAATTCGACTATTGTTGTGTGCACGCAGTGCTTTCCTTGAAACAGGAAGGTTATGAAACAATAATGGTAAATTGTAACCCTGAAACAGTTTCAACCGATTATGATACGGCAGACAAACTTTATTTTGAACCGTTAACGGTGGAAGATGTTTTAAATATCGCGGATAAAGAAAAACCGGAAGGGGTTATTGTTCAGTTCGGCGGACAAACTCCTTTGAATTTGGCTTCCGCTTTAAACAAAGCAGGACTGAAAATTTTGGGAACATCCGTTGAATCTATCGATATGGCGGAAGACAGAAAAGTGTTCAGTAAAGTATTGAAAAAATTAAATATCCCGCAAGCGGATTCAGGTACTGCAACAACATTTGAAGAAGCTAAAGCTATAGCAAGTAAAATCGGTTATCCGGTAATGGTTAGACCTTCTTATGTGTTGGGCGGAAGAGCTATGGAAATTGTTTACGATGAAAATCATCTTGAAACATACATTTCAAAAGCTACCGATGTAAGTGAAGGTAAACCTATTCTTATAGATAAGTATCTTGATAACGCTATAGAAATAGATGTTGATGCACTTTCAGACGGTAAAGATGTGTATATTGCAGGTATTATGGAACATATTGAACAGGCAGGTATCCATTCGGGAGATTCCGCTTGTGTTCTTCCTACACACACTTTATCCAAAGATGTTATAACAAAAATAAAAGAGCATACAATAAACTTGGCAAGAGAAATTGATGTTAAAGGATTAATGAATATTCAGTATGCGGTTAAAAACGGTATTCCCTATATTTTGGAAGCAAATCCGAGAGCTTCAAGAACGGTTCCGTTTGTTTCAAAAGCCGTAAGTTATCCGTTGGCAAAACTTGCTTCAAAAGTTATGATAGGAAAAGCAGTTAAAGATTTAATTCCCGCGGAATATTTGAACGGTCAACTTAAACATATAGATTATACATGTGTAAAAGAAGTTGTGTTGCCATGGATAAGATTTGCTAATGTTGATACCGTTTTAGGACCTGAAATGAAGAGTACCGGTGAAGTTATGGGTATAGATAAAGATTTCGGTAAAGCGTTTGCTAAAGCAGAACTTGCTTCAGGTACAATATTACCGGATAGCGGAACGGTATTTATAAGCTTGGGCCAAAGAGATAAGTCCAAAGGTCTTGAAATTGCAAAAGATTTTATAGATCTCGGATTTAGTGTTATAGCAACAAAACATACGGCTGAATTCTTTAAAGAAAACGGGCTTGATGTAAAAGAAGTTCACAAAATTCAGGAAGGAAGACCTAATGTTGTTGATATAATTTCCAACAAAGAAGTTGCTTTGATAGTAAATACACCATCAGGGCAAAAGAGTCATCACGACGGTTACAGTATCAGAAGAACAGCTTTGATGTATAATGTTCCTATAGTAACAACACTTGCCGCAGCAAGAGCAAGTATTGAAGCAATAAGAGCAAAAAGAAATTATGATTGGGAAGTTTGTTGTATACAAACTCATTATAAGTTAGATAAATAAAAAAAGAAATATTTTAGTTACAACTTTGAAACTCGCAAAGATATGTACAAAACAGTACACCGCATTTGCGAGTTTCTTTATTTTATTATAACTTTGTAAAAAACAGATTCATTTTACTAACAAATTTTTCATTTTTTTTACATATATTCCACTAAAAACCATACTAAATATGTGCTATACTATACTAAGTAGTGAATTGCTTTTTGGAGCAAAAATGTTAGTAAAGAAAAAATTAATAAAAAAAATTGCAATAAAAACAGTTAGCATTTTAGTTGTTATAAGTTTAGTGCTTACCGGTGTAAATGATCTCTCATTTGCAATACCTGTACCTTTTAATATGGTGCCTGCACAGGCTCGAATATCCTCGGTAAATACAAATATAATTCCATTTAATGTAGGACGAGTAACGGAAACAATTTATAACGGATCAGGAAAGACTTTGTTGCTGATACAAGATTTGCATGCTCACAGACAAACACAGGAAAATATCAACAGCATACTGAAAATATTAGATAAAAAATATGGAATAAAAAATATTTGGCTTGAAGGTGCAAGCGGCCAGCTTGATACAAGTTGGCTGTCGTCGATTAAGGATAAAACATCAAAAGAAAAAATAATACAATTCTTGCTTGAAAAAGGAAGACTTACGGGAGCAGAACTTTTCTCTATACAAGTAAACAGGCCTGAAATATTAAAAGGTATTGAAAACAGGGAAGTATATCTTACGAATTTTGACAGATTGAAAGAAATATACAACAAGAAATCCGAAATAGAATCATACCTTCCTAAAATAAAAGCAATTCTTGATGCAAAAACCAAGAAATATTTTTCAAGAGAAAACAGAAAAATGATTGTGTTATATGAAAAAAATCTTTCCGAAAAGATAAAAGTTGAAAAATATTTCAAAGCTGTTTTAAAAGCAAGTAAAAAAGCAGGAATAGATTTAAACAAGTACGAACAGATAGCAAAGTATCTTTATGTGATGGATAAACATAAAAATTTGAAACTTAATAAAGCAAGAAAACAGACAAAAGAAATACTTGTTGAATTAAAGACATTGTTACCTTATCAACAATATAAAAGTTTAGTTGACAAGTTAAATAATAAAGAAACAGAATTTGAATTTTATACGGATATAAATAAACTTGCCGAAGAGAATGGACTTTTGGGTAAATATGAAGATGCGAAAAAGTTATTTGAATATCTTACATACAGAGAATTATTAAATCCTATAGAGTTTGCCGAACAGGAAGCGGAACTTATAAACGAAATAGAAATGAGATTTGCAAGAACGGGATATGAAAAAGAGATTGTGTTCTTAAGGAAATATTTCGGCTTGTTGGAAAGTTATTTGAAAAATAAAATTACTGCAGATGAATATAAATATTTTGAAAACAACAAAGAAAGATTTAAAACTACTTGGACAAAATATGTAGATATCGATGAGATAATAGATATTAATAAATATTTCGACTTGTTTGACGATTTTTATAAAGATAATTTGGAAAGAAACAGATATTTTATAGAAAATATAACAGGAGTAAAACCTGCAGCAGAGCAAGATGCGATAATCATAAAAGGTTCCGATCAATACAATATAAAAGTGTTGGAAGAACTTGGCAAAGAAAAAGATGGAATAGAAGTAGTAATAGCAGGAGGATTTCATACAAGAGGATTAAGCAGACTGTTTGAGGAAGAAAAAATCAATTATATAGTTATAACTCCGAATGTTATCGATGAAACTGTAACAAGCGAAAGATTATATGAGAATATGTTCACAGAGGAATATGCGATACTGAAAGAAAAATTTGCAAATATTCCTACGACGGCATTGGTAAAAGAGATAATACGGAGATTGGGAGATATTGAAGAAGTAAGATTAAATGCGAAAGGATTAATAGAACTTGTTACCGCAAAAGAGACAATAATGCTCGGGCAGAACGGCTCAATAAATGACAATATTGCGGAAACATCTGCGAGAGATATTAAGTTAAGTCAAGAACAGGAAAAAATTGTGGCAGAAGCCTTTTTGAGTTTACAGGAATATTTGAAAAAACAGAGAGAAAATGTAAGAAAACAAAAATCCGGAGAACCTGCTGAAGATATAAGTGTATTAAAAGAAAGAACTGAAAAACTTATAAATAATATAGAAGACAATTCTTTGAGAGAAGAATTTTTGCAGGCGGAAAGTAATAAAACATTTAAACAACCAAAAATTATAGGACGATTAAAAAATCGAGGGATAGAGAATAAAGAGCTGTTTAATTTTTTAGTTAAATTCAGAGAAAATAAATATATCGGTTTAGTTAATAACGGCTTGCTTAAAGGAAAGGATCCGATAGAAACATTTGAACAGGGATTGGAAGGAGAATATGAACAAATACTTAATGAAGAAGATTTTTATATAACTTATGGAAAAGCAGAAAAAATTTATGAAGAAGAGATGCCTTTGTTGAGAGCAACAGATAGAGCAGAATATGAGAGAATCAGTTCTTTTATAGGAAAGCCCGCAATAGAAGAATTTAAAAATTATATTAATAACAGAAAATCCGCAACGCTAAAACAGTGGAAAGAAATGTTAAGAGAAGATAAGTATACAAATGCCGAGAGAGTTTTAATAGCAAGAGGAATAAGACAATATTTAAGAAAAGCAAAAACATCCGCAATTCCGGTAGAATATATAGAGACAGCATTCGATAAATTTATAGAAAACTTTAAGAATACACAGATAGAAGAAGCAGGACAATTTAATATATATGAACAATATTTAAAATGCATAACGGAACAGATAACGGCAGAAGGCAATAATCCGATAGTAAAAGAAGTGAGCTATAACTATAACGGGACAGAGATAAAAGGGAAATGGATCCGGATAAAAGGGGAAAAGAGCATTGATGCAGAAGGTAAAGGAGATTTAGAATTAAATAAACAAATATTATCTGCAGTATCATCCGAAGAATGGTGTACAAGAGGAAGAGGAGGAGAAGAGACAGTATTAGAAGGGCATGGCAGTGATTTTTATGTATTTATAGAGGATGGTCAAATAAGATCTACATTAGGATTTGTTCCTGCGGAAGATTTAGAAGATTTAAAAACAGATCCGTGGTATTACGGATTGTTTGAGCAGGGGAACG
>JAFXSD010000041.1 GCA_017525905.1 Elusimicrobiota bacterium
GAGAGATGGCCGAGTGGTTGAAGGCGCAGTCCTGGAAAGACTGTTTATCGGTGACGGTAACAAGGGTTCGAATCCCTTTCTCTCCGTTGGTTTTTTGTTTAAATATAAATTTTGCTTTAATTTTTTGGAATAAAAATTTTAAAAAAAAGTTAAAAAAAAACAAAGGAGGAAGGAAATGAAGAAGTTAGTAGTAGGAAGTCTTGTTATGTTGTTGATGTTGACTATGGTTGGCTTTTCTTTTGCTCGCCAGAACGAAAAATCGTATTGGGATATCACATGGGATGATTTAGGCACTGAAGGTCCTGAAGCTTTCTTTTATGTTCAACCAAAAATTGCTGTTGCTGCATCAAGCCTTTTGGCAAATGATGTTGCCAATGTTATTTTGGACAATTCCGGAAATTACACTTTCTTTAAGAAACAGGGTTCCAGTTCGGGAGATGTAGAAGACAGAACCGGTGTAACAATGTACATAAAAGGTTTCGGTGCTATGGACAAATTTGAAATGAAAGATTATACAAAGTTCGAAAACACGAATTACGGCGGAATTATAGGTTTTGATTGGGACAGACAATATAGTGATAATTTTGATGCAACATACGGGCTTTTTGTAGCTTATGCCGAAAACGAATTGAAAGAAGAAGATTATGAGGATGATAAGCTTTCTTCTAAAAACGGTTTTGCAGGTTTAAGAGGAAACTGGTATATAGGAAAATTGTTCTTCGGAGCAGTTTTGGATTATGGTTATTTGGCACAGAAAGTAGAAATGAAAGATGGTGGATTTGAATATGACAATGATTTCAAGATTCAAAGTATAGGATTTTCTGCAAAGGCAGGTTACAATTTTGAAGTTGCAGAAAAAAGTTTTACAATTCAGCCGAACGTAGTTTTCAATTCAAATTATTTACTTGTTGA
This sequence comes from Elusimicrobiota bacterium, assembly GCA_017525905.1. Classification (GTDB taxonomy): domain Bacteria; phylum Elusimicrobiota; class Endomicrobiia; order Endomicrobiales; family Endomicrobiaceae; genus Ruminimicrobiellum. The sequence continues at coordinate 913 of JAFXSD010000041.1, forward strand.
AGAGTATGATGTTCCATTTGATGGACCTGAGTATACTCTAAAAACCAAAGCAGAAGATGTTTACAATTTTGCAGTTGCTCCGGGATTAAAGATAGCAAAAACATTGGGAAGATGCTGGATAGTTACGGCAGAAGGCAAATATGTGTTTGTTTCCGATAACGGAAAAATAAAATATGAAAATGATGATGAGGAAGTAAGTTTCCCTGACACATATTACAAAGAATATGCAAGTTGCGGAATAGGAATAGAAAAGATATGGGGATACACAGTATTACATATAAAAGGACATAAAACATTCTGCGGCAGAGACGGTTATATGGTAAATGCCGGAATAGAATTTAAGTTCTAATATAAAAATATAAGATTGTAAGGCGGCTTTTTAACCGCCTTACAATTATATGAAAAAGGAAATAACGGAGGAAAAATATAATGAAAAAGATGTTAGGGATGTTAATGATGATGTTGTTAGCAGTATGTGTAACAAGTTGCGGAACAAATTATGCAAGACCGGACAGATGTGTATGTGAAAGTGAGCCAGTACCGGTTGTAGCACCGGCACCGGAACCAGAACCTGAACCGGAACCTGAACCGGAACCGGAACCTGTACAAGCAGCAATACAGGAAGCATCAGGTAAAAAAGAATTTACAATAGACTTGGAAAAGATAACAAAACAAAGTTTATTTGACTTTGATTCAGACAAAATAAAAGAAGAGAATTATTCAGGATTGAATATAGTAGCAAACTTCTTGAAAGAAAATCCAAATGTATCAGTAAAAGTAGAAGGACATACTGATAATATCGGATCAAAAGAATATAATCAAAACTTATCAGAAAGAAGAGCAAAAGCAGTAGCA
>JAFXSD010000095.1 GCA_017525905.1 Elusimicrobiota bacterium
AATCCCTTTTGCATAAGCAAAAGTGTATCCTTTCGGATCCCAAAAACACTCAATATTAAGTTTTTAAAGACAACTAATTTTAATATAAAATTTAAACATTATCAAGTATAATATAGGAAGGATATATTTAATGGAAAAGATGTATTAAATTTAGTAGAATATAAGAAGTTTTGAGATATTGATATATTTTACAAGGAGATTTTTGTGGGTTTATTGAAATTTGATTTCGATGGTTTTATATCTTTAAAATTGTTAAACAAAGAGATAAAATTGTTTCCTTTTCCATGTAAATATACGAGGTTATACTCTAAAAGATTTAAAGGCTTAACACAAGAAGAACTAAAGTATCTTTTAGAATTTCAATTTAAATATAAAGTTGGTTATAAATTAAATCTTGATAATCCAAAAACATTTAATGAAAAAATACAATGGTTAAAATTTTATTATCATGATTCTCTAATGACAAAATGTGCAGATAAAGTGGAAGTCAGAAATTATATAAAAGATACAGTAGGTGAACAATATTTAGTCCCCTGTTTAGGTATTTATAATAATCCCGAGGAAATTGATTTTGATAAATTGCCAAATCAATTTGTTTTGAAGGTTAATTGGGGATGTAAAGAAAATATTATTGTAAGAGACAAATCGAAACTTGATATTAAAAAAGCAAAACGAAAATTAAAAAAATGGATGAATCCTAAAAGCAATAATTATTATCGGTATTTTGAGTGGCAGTATAAAGATATAAAGCCTAAAATTATTTGTGAAAAATATATTGTTTGTGATAAATATTTGAAAGATTATAAATTTCATTGTTGTAACGGTAATTTTAAACGATTGTTGGTTATCGGTGCAATAGACGAGAAACACAGATTTTGTAATTTCTATGATAAAAATCTTAATTTGTTAAATTTGAAAAACGGCGGAACTATAAAACAAGACGAAAAGGTTAATTTAAATAATTATAGTAAAATGGTGGAATTGGCAGAAAAATTAGCAAAACCTTTTCCTCTTTGCAGAGTAGATTTTTACGAGGATATTAATAAGGATATTTATTTGGGAGAACTAACACTTACACCGGGAAACGGCACAGATATTTTTGAACCTTTTGAATGGGATTATAAATTAGGTGAAGATTTAATTCTTCCTAAATTGAAATAATTTGCATTAAATTTATTGGAGTAAAAAAATGAAAAAAATAATTGGTTTAGCAGTTGTTTTAAGTTTGTTTTGTTGTTTAAATGTCTTTTCGGAAGACAAAAATCAAAGTAAAGAAAACAACGAAGAAATAAGTAAAGAAGAAATTCAACAGGCAGGAAAATATGTTGATCAAATGACTTCTTTTGCTGCAACATTTATGAATAGTTTTAAAAATTTTTTTGATCAAGACGAAAAGCAGGATATGGTAAATATTGAAGAAAAAAAATTAACCGGGATAACTTTGTTTCCCAAAAAAAAGGAAGGGGAAATTTTAGCAAAATCAAATGAGCAGTTAAGAGTTTTTCAAGTCTTAAAACCTAATACCGTACTTATAAAAACAGGTGTTTTTCCAAATGAAATTTTAATGCTCCTTTTGGGTGAAGATGACGATTTGTTTTATGATAACCAAAAAATAAATATTCCGGAAGGCAAATCGGCAAAACAAGTTGGAATTTACCAATACAACGCAAACAGCGGTGAATTAAAAACAGTTCCTGCTGTTAAAATTAAGTAAATATTATGATTAGAAAAATTTACGATACAATAAAAAAAGCAGTAAATGTTATTTTAAGAGAAGATATTTTCGGATCGGCGGCGGAAATGTCGTATATGTTAACATTAAGTGTGTTTCCGTTACTGCTTTCATTTATGGCAATATTTTCTATAGTCGGGAATACCGCATTTGTAAATGAAGCATTAGATACTCTTTCTCAGTTTGCCCCGGCAGAAGTTATTGCTGTAATTCAAACGGTATTAAAAGAAGTAACATTGTTGAAAGGATATTCTCTTGTTGCAATTATAGGTTTTTTAACGACCCTTTATCTTGCATCAAACTCGATATCAGTTATAATAAAATGTCTTAATAAGTCCGATAAAATTCAGGAAACAAGAGGATTTATACATACTAAAGTTTTATCAATATGTATGGTTTTTGTTTATGTTATATTTTTATTCTTCAGCGTTAACCTTATAATTTTCGGGCAAACTATTTTAAATTTGATTACAAAATATATTCATATAATTCCTATGGAAGTATCCCAACTTATTTTATTGTTGAGATGGCCGGTAACTTTTATTTTAATCTTTGTTTTGGCGGCAATAAATTATTATGTGTTGCCTGCTAAAAAAGTTAAAATAAAAACAGTTCTTCCCGGTTCCGCATTTTTTACTGTTTGTTGGTTACTCGGTTCTTGGTTGTTTTCTATATATATAAACAATTTCGGCTCGTATAATAAAGTTTATGGTTCTATTGCGGCTTTTGCGATATTAATGATTTGGTTATATTTTACTTCTATCATAATTTTGATAGGTGGTGAAATAAATAATTATGTTTTTGAAAAAATAAATCATTAGGTTGATTTTTTTCTTGTTTAAATGATAGAATAACTACATAGAGTCGTTTAATTTTTTTTATGGAGGTATGTAAAATGAAATTAGGTGGTGGCGGAATTGGCGACGACGGCGGCGGAGAAGATTGGTGACGGCGAGCTAGATTGAATATTTTATAAACGAATATCCCTCGGCTTTTACCGGGGGATATTTGTTTTAGGTATAAAAAATGAAAATTTTTAATTTTGTAAAAACAATAGATGGCCAACGAAAATTATATTTTTTTAACAAAAAAATATTAAGTTATAAAGTTCCGTGCAAATATAGAGATTTGTTTGAAAGAAGATTTGAAAGTAATTTAACTATTGAAGAAATAAAATATATTTTGGAAGTTCAATTTGAAGTTAAAATGGGGGAAAAATTAAACTTGTCCAATCCGCAAACATTTAACGAAAAACTTCAATGGCTGAAATTGTATTATCGTAATGATTTGTTAACGAAATGTGCGGACAAAGTTGAAGTTAGAAACTATGTAAAAGATGTTGTCGGCGAACAATATTTGGTGCCTGTTTTCGGAATTTATAACAATTTTCAGGAAATTGATTTTGATAAGTTACCGAATCAATTTATTTTGAAAGTTAATTGGGGATGTAAACAAAATTCTTTATGTAAAGACAAGTCTAAATTTGACATGAAAAGGGCAAAGGAAAAATTTACAACTTGGTTAAATCCGAAAAGTAATCATTATTATAATTGTTTTGAATGGCAATATAAAGATATAAAACCGAAAATTATTTGTGAAAAATATCTAGATATAATAAATGACGGTTTTTTAACAAATTACAGATTTTTTTGTTTTAATGGTAAATTTAAAATTTTTTCCATTGTTTTGTTAAAAGATGGTAAGCAATATATAAATTTTTATGATACTGACTTGAACTTTTTACCTGTTAAACAAAAATACCAGAATAAACAAGATTATGTCCCTAAAATAGCAAATTATAAAAAAATGGTAGAAATAGCTGAAAAGCTTTCAAAACCATTTCCTCATGTAAGAGTTGATATGTATGAGACAACTGATAAAAAGATTTATATTGGAGAATTAACTTTTACTAACTGGAACGGAACAGTGCCTATAGAACCGGAAGAATATGATTATAAATTTGGTGAATATTTAATTCTTCCAAAAAATTAAAATAAACTTGATATAAAAAATATAAAATTATAAAATCTATGCAAACAAATCTATGCAAACAAATTTAAAAAAGGAGAATAGTAAAAGATGAAAAAAGTATTAGCATTGTTAGTTTGTGCAGTATTGGTTAGTGCATGTACTACACCGGGTAAAAGAACGGCAATAGGTGCAGGAGCAGGTGCAGCTCTCGGAGCAGCAGCAGGTGCAATCATTGCAAATAATACCGGTGGAAAATCTTCAGAAGGTGCTATTTACGGAGCATTGGCCGGAGCAGCAGCAGGCGGTTTAATCGGTAACTACTATGATAAACAGGCAAAAGAGTTGGCAAAAATAGCAGATGTTAAAAAGACCGAAAACGGAATTGAAGTAACATTGAAAAATGATATCTTGTTCACTTCCGGTAGTGCAGAATTGTCTGCATCAGCAAAACAAACTCTTACGGATTTGAATACCGTTTTGAAAAAATATCCTGAAAACATAATTCAGGTTCAAGGTCATACGGATTCAACAGGAACACAAGCATTTAACCAAACTTTGTCAGAAAAAAGAGCAAAAGCCGTATACGATTATATATTGGCTAACGGTTTACAAACTTGCGGTTTAACTTATGTTGGTTATGGTCAGAACCAACCTGTAGCTTCAAATGATACAGCTGAAGGAAAAGCTAAAAACAGAAGAGTTGAATTGAAAATTACTGCAAATAAAGCATTAGTAGAAAAGAACAGAAAATAATAATTGTTATACAATTAAAAAGCAGAGAGAATTTTGTTCTCTCTGCTTTTTTTTGTAAAATAAGAGAAAAATAATAAAGGGAAAAAATGGAAAAAATTGCAAGTTTTACCATTGATCATAATAAATTGCAAAAAGGTATGTATATCTCGAGAATAGATGGAGATATTGTTACCTATGATATAAGGATGAAGAAACCTAATAACAATGATTTCTTGTCTACAGGTCAAATGCACACGTTCGAACATTTATTCGCTACTTATGCAAGAAATACGGAATTTAAAGATAATGTTATATATGTGGGACCTATGGGTTGCAGAACAGGTTTCTATTTTCTTGTACGAAATAAAATTTCTCATCAACAAGCACTTGATATAGTAAAACAAACATTGGTGTATGTCAGAAAATTTGAAGGGAAAATTCCGGGCTCGACAAAAATTGAATGCGGTAATTATTTGGATCACGATTTAAACGGAGCAAAGTTTGTTGCCGTTGATATGATAGAAGTTTTAAAAGATTGGACAGTGGAGAAAATGAGTTATGAATATCATCTCTAAAATAGCAATTATCGGTGCTATGGAATGTGAAATATCTGCCATAAAAAAAGAACTGTTCGATTTAAAAGAAGAGAATTATACCGATTTGAAAATATTTACCGGAGCGATAAGCAATAAATTTATTATCCTGGCGCAAAGCGGTGTCGGTAAGGTAAATGCTGCACTTAATGCACAATACATAATAGATACATATAAACCCAATATTATTATAAATACAGGTGTTGCCGGCGGAATTAGTGACGGGCTCGATATAGGCGATGTTGTTATAGGAACATATCTTGTTCAACATGATTTTGATGTAACAGCATTGGGTTATGCTAAAGGTTATATGTGTACCGGTATTGAAAAAGATAAACCTACAAAATATTATTGCGATAAAAAATTGGTTGAAAGATTTCAATCTTATTTAGAACAAAATATGCCAAAACAAAAAATTCATCTGGGAATAATTGCTTCAGGAGATAAGTTTGTTTCAGGTAAAGATTCAAAAAAAGAAATAAACGAATATTTTGGTGCAATTGCAGTAGAAATGGAAGGTTGTGCCATTGCACAAGTTGCAACAAGAAACAAAATCCCGTTTGTTGTTACAAGAGCAATTTCCGATTTGGCTGACGGTAAAACAGTTCAATATCAAAACGAATTCGAGAAAAAAATGTCTGAAGTCTCTACTCAAACAATAAAAATATTTTTAAAAAATTTGCAGTAAAATAAAAAAAATAATATCATATATGAAAATGTGACTTTGATGTATAAAATAAAAAACGGAGAATTATAAAATGAATTTAAAAAAATATTGTAAAATTTATTTTACGGATATTATTTTTGGCTATGTCACAATAAACAGTTGATAAATAGCCATTTTTATAGGGGAGTATCAGAACTCCCCTACAAACTGTTATTTGCAGTTATCTATACTCATTTGGAATTTCGATATGAAGTGTCTCACACAATAACTTCACATCATG
>JAFXSD010000096.1 GCA_017525905.1 Elusimicrobiota bacterium
AACTCTATTTCTTTGTTTAAATTACTTCTTTCTCCATGATTTTTATCGTAAATTGTGTCTATACAACTAAAATCATTAAGAGCAATAGCTTTTATTCTTAAAAATTGTCTTAAAGGAAAATCATCTCTCCAATAGGATTTTCTATATCCTATAATTCCGTATTCTTTAAGCATTTCTGTGCATGCTTTTGCTAAGGCATAACAAAAATCTTTATACCTTACAGTAAAATCATAATCTTCAGTTTTTTCTCTTTTAATTGATAAATGTATTTTTAAATTACAATCAATATCTGCTGTTTCTTCTCTTTCAAATTTCCAATAAATAGAAGAAGGTTCTTCGTTAAAAGCCAAATCTGTCAATAATGGTATTTCTAAATCTAATTCTTCACCATCTATTTTATGTTTCATTGTTTTAAAAACAATGTTAAAATCAGTTTCGCAAGTATCGAGTGTTGGATTAAGTTGAAATATTGCATTTATTAAATCTTCAAGACCATCTCCGCAACAATCGGAAGATGAAAAAGTAAAATGTTTGTTTTCAATATCAAAATCCATATTTAACCAACCTGCACCTAAATCATAAAACTTAATTTTTATTCCACAATCTCTTTTCTGTATTTCCATAATCAAACTCCTTAAAAATCTTTTTTATATGCAGACAATAGAGAATCTATAACAAATCTACAAACAATATATGGCAAAACAAAAACAATCATCAATACACAAAATATAACAAGACTTTCTTGAAATGAAAACATTTTTGTCTCCTATATAACTTTATTTCCTAATAATATTGTACAAAACCAACACGACAACGTCTTGTCGTATTTTTAACTATCTTTTAGGTTTATTTATAATATTTCCGTTATTATCGGTTATTATTGTTTTCCCATATTTATAAAATTTATTTCTTTCTTGCGGATAATATTCACTTAGCTTTTTATCTAAAAATTTATTCGTTAATAAGTCATAAATGAAATGGTTTCCGTTCAATGTGCTTCTTATATATCCGTAAGTTTCGGTATCGCTAATATAATCGTCATGATATATTCCTAAAAGTTTATTGTTTAATATGTCTAATATATCCCATTTACCTTCTTGGTCTACAAAATCTTCTGGTGCTATAGTTTTGTCATCTGGAATAAAAACTTCTGCAAAATATTTGTTATTACCATTAAAATCTTTTACACAAAAAGGATTAAACATTGATACATACTTAAAAGGAATAACAATTTCTCCTTGTTTGTTTAATACACCCCAACCACAATCATCTAATTTATGTGCCGAGATATAATCTGTTTCAAAATTAGATACTTCAAAGAATTGAGGTTTTATTATTTCTTTTCCGGTAATATCTATAAAGCCAAAACAACCACGGAATTGGTCTTCAGTACCACAATCGTAATCGTCAATTTCTTCTGTAGATACTCTCATTAATCCGTTATGCATTTCACCGACATATTTATATTTATCTACATTCAATACTTTGTTTCCTTTAGTATCTACAACATAATAATGAACTTTATTGTCGTTTTCTCTTACTTTAATTCTTGCATACCCCTCTTCAAACGAAGTAGCAAATTCACAAATTGGCGGAATTAATATTTCGTATTTATCGTTAATATATCCATATAAATTAATTTTTTTATCTTTATTATGTTTAATAATTTCTGCAACACCATATTCATTAAAATGACATACTGCAAAGTTAAAATTTAAGAAAATATCTTTTGTTTTATCATAAAAGAGGGTATCGTCTTCTAACTCTATTCTCATAAGATTTTTATTTAAATTTGTTACTCTTTTTGCTTCATTAAATATAGGGTATTTTTCTAATAATTCTTTATCCATTTATTATCTCCCGTAATGGTTCAATGTCAATGGAATCTTTTATTAATTCATTTTTTAACGAAACTAAGTTTTTTAAAAGCTCTTTTAATTCAGACAAATTTAGTTTGTTGATATTTTTATAATATTCTAAATATTTCTCTATACGATTGACATATTCCGGAGTACAATCATGAAAATAAAATCCCCATTCTTTGTCACATTTTCTGCAATGATAAGCCGGAGAAAAAGTCCCTATACAGCATCCACCATAAACATGGTTATCTTCCTTGGGCGTTTTATCAAAGGCAGGCAATCCATAAATAATTTTAGTTGTATTTTTGCTATGACATTTAGGACACTCTTTTGAATATTTGGCTTCTTCTTTTAGCTGTTGTTCTAATTTTTCAAGTTTTGGTTTAATTTGTCTAAAAAATAGTACCAATGTATCTATTTTGTTTATTGTTTCTTTAATTATATTTGGCATAGAAAATAATACCTCCGTTTAGAGTTTCTAATAATAGTATATAAACTCGATACGACAACATCTTGTCGTATTTTTTATTGCTGATATTTTTGGTTGGTGCATAATTGCGACAAGATGTTGTCGTGTGTTGTTTGTAAAATGTTTTTGCGGGAACAGTAATAAAGATGAAAGCACAGGAACTTAGTTCTTTCTTGTTATTGTTTGGCTTTTATAAAGCCGGTTGCGATGTGCCCGAAGTGTTCCGGTCCTGAAACATATTGCAACTCCGCAAATTTATCGGATGGTAATGTTCTCCCTGGGGTAGTCCCAGTGCTGATTACATTACCGTCTATGTCGGGAGATTGCACCCCGGACTCTAAATCCGGGTAAAAGCAATTTCCCGGCAACGCAGAAAGTGCGTTCTTAATGGAGATGGCAAGTGCCTTATCGGTAACCCCTACTCCCGACGACTTTCTGCGGTGGGGAGATGGAGCTCGTGTGGCTCATAGCGTTGTCGGGCTGTATGAGCGGAGCTTATCTTCCTGCATTACCCTTGACCGGTGGACGCAAGAGCATTGTCTCGGTGCAGATTGGCGGGGTAGCCGGGTAGGTGCGTAACTCGATAATTTCGGGTTTACTTACCCGGCTTTTAATGCGTATTCTTTGACAAAACTTGTTTTTTGTACTATTCTATATGCGGATACAGAGTCACCAACTGCGGTCGGAGAAATGGACTGCTTTAGGCTCTGTGTCTTGTTTTTTTGGAAAATTCTGTTATTCTTTGTTTGGAGATAGTGGTATCGGAGGTCATAGTAGTAAGACCGGGGAATGCACTATTTCCTCGTTCCCTCTATGAGAGTTTATCTCCTGCACTTGTGCAATAATAGAGGGAACTTTTTTTTCTGTATATATATTACAAATTAATTAATGTTCAAAAACACGACAAGATGTTGTCGTGAGTTGTTTGTAAAATATTTCTAGAGTGGTGCTTCCGGCTGAGGTCTTCATTTATGAAGGACTGTCGGATTGAAAGGCATTGCTCTCGGGTTCTTGTTTAAGCAACGGTGTAATTACCGTGTCGCTTACAAGAACTCGATGGCGATATTTCCATGTTAGACCGACAAGCAACCGGTTTAAGGGCTAATACGCTTGTGTTTAGCCCTTCCGTGTTCAGCGGTTTGAGTGGTGTCGCCAAAAAGCAGGCGGGGGTAAAACTCCCGCCTGTGTTTATGTTTAATAAAAACGTTGATAAAATTGATAACAAATTAATAAAGATTTAAAAATAATATATTGAAAAATCAATAAATTATTTATTTGGTAAAATTTAGAGTTTTTTAATAAGTCGGCTTAAAAAATGTGTTATTATAATCAAAAGTCATGTAAAAAAATGTGTTATTAGTATTAAAAGTCGTGTAAAAAAGTGTTGATATATGTTGAAAAGTTCTGTAAAAAAGTGTAAAATATATAAAAAATTAACAATGAGAGTATAATTTATGAAAAGATATGCAATAAAACAATTATTAGAATGGAAAAATAACCCAAATAAAAAACCATTAATTATTGAAGGTGCAAGACAAGTGGGTAAAACTTGGCTTATGCAAGAATTTGGTAAAAATGAATATAGGCAAGTTGCATATATAAATTTTGAAAATAATTTACAAATGAAAATGGTATTTGATATGGATCTTGATCCTAAAAGAATTATACAAGATATAGGGCTTAATACAAATTTAACAATAAATCCTAAAGATACACTTATTATTTTTGATGAGATACAAGAATGTCCCAGAGCTTTGACATCTTTGAAATATTTCAATGAAACAGCTCCTGAATATTCTATCATTGCAGCCGGTTCTATGCTTGGAGTAACTTTACATAAAGGAACATCTTTTCCCGTAGGTAAAGTAGATTTTATGACATTGTATCCTATGTCATTTGTAGAATTTTTAGAGGCTATAGGAGAAGAAAGATTTATACCTTTTATGGAAAAGCTGGATTTTCAAACAATATCTGTTTTTAAAGATGTAATTGTTCGTTTATTGAAACATTATTTTTATATAGGTGGTATGCCGGAAGCAGTTCAAGACTTTGTTATTAATAAAGATTTTATTAGAGTAAAAGATATACAAAATAAAATTTTGAAATCTTATGAAATGGATTTTTCAAAACACATAGATTCTAATTTAGTTGAAAAAATAAAATTATTATGGAATTCAATTCCGGCTCAACTTTCAAAAGAAAACAAAAAGTTTATTTATGGTGCAATAAAAAAAGGTGCGAGAGCAAATGATTTTGAACTTGCAATTGCTTGGCTTAGAGATTGCGGGTTAATTTATCAGGTTCATAGAGTAAACAAGCCGATAGATCCTTTAAAATTTTATGAAGATTTTTCAGCATTTAAAATATTTATTTTAGATATTGGTTTGTTTTGTAATCTCAGTAATGTTTCATCAAGTTTGTTGATAGAAAACAAGAAAATCTTTGAAGAATTTAACGGAGCATTAACAGAACAGTATGTTCTACAGCAACTTAAAACCAAAGAAAAAAATATTTTTTATTGGTCAACAGATACAAGCAGAAGTGAAATTGATTTTATGATACAATCTGAAGAAAACGTCATTCCTATAGAGGTAAAATCTACAATAAATTTACAGGCAAAAAGTTTAAAGTTTTTTAGAGAAAAATTTAAACCAAAAATATCAGTAAGAACATCTCTTGCAGATTATAAAAAGACGGATGATTTATACGATATTCCATTATATATGATAGAATTCATAGATAAAATTATAAAATAAATAAAGCAGGTGGGATTTTGAGCTCAAGAGTACGCTTCCCCACCTGCTTTTATGTTTGACAAAATCGGATTTCCTTTACACTCCTTTAATTACTGCCAAAGGGGAAAGTTTTACCAAGAAATTATACTTTATAAAAAACACGACAACGTCTTGTCGTAAATTTGCTGCAAAAAAGGATGATAAATCTTTCTTTCATAAAAGTAGTATAATATTGCATTATGTTATTGAAGATTACAAAACTTTCCAAGTTGGGAATTATCATAGAAGCAATATTAGTGGGGATTTTGTCCGGAATAATAGTAATATTGTTTAATTGGTGCATTTCTAATTTGTTTTCTTTTAACCAAAGTTTTTTATCACAAATTCCGTTAATAGCAAAAATATTTGTATTTCCGATTATAACTTGTTTGGCAGGTTTAATTGTGGGAATACTTGTGTTTAAGGTTGCACCCGAAACAAAAGGGAGTGGTATTCCTTTTGTAAAGTTGGCATTGATGCGGTTAGGTAAAAGAATAAGAATCAGAAGTATGTTTATAAAATTTGCAGCTGGTGTTATAGGTATAGGCAGCGGCTTTTCTTTAGGCAGGGAAGGTCCGAGTGTTCAGCTTGGTGCCGGTTGCGGTGCCGTGATTTCAAGATTATTTAAAAAGAGCGGAACAAAACAACACAATTTAATAACGGCAGGTGCAGCTTCGGCAATAGGAGCAACTTTTAATGCACCTGTTGCCGGAACAATTTTTGCCGTTGAAGAACTTACAAGAAAGTTTTCCGTTTCAACATTGTTTACCGTTCTTATAGCGACAGTTTCCGCGGTAACCGTATCAAGACATTTTGTGGGGGAAAATCCCTCTTTTTTTATACCGGAACTGCAAAATCTTCCTAAAATTTCGTTGGAAAGTCTTGTTGTTTTTATAGTGTTGGGAATAATTGTCGGCGTTTTCGGTGTGTTGTTTGCCAAAACAATTTTCTTAAACCAAAAAGTGTTCGATAAAATAAAAGTTCCAAACTATATAAAGCCTGCAATAGCAGGTTTTGTTATAGGTATCGTGGGTGTGTTCTTGCCTTATGTTTTAGGTTCAGGCAACATTTTTATTTCACAATTGTTTCAATACAAATTTACTCTTTCGTTAATAGCAATAATATTTGCGGTAAAATTTTTAGTTACTCCGTTATGTTTTTCTTCGGGTGCTGCAGGGGGAATATTTTTCCCTGTTTTGATGTTGGGCTCGTTTTTGGGTTATATTGTAGGTTCAATATCAAATGTTATCGGAATAGAAATAAATTTGGTTACGATATCCATTGTCGGTATGGGAGCATTTTTGGCAGCGGTTGCAAGAACACCGATAACCGCCATAGTTATGGTTTTTGAATTGACCGGTGATTATCATCATATTTTGCCGGTAATGTTAAGTATTGCCGTTGCGGATTTGGTTGCACAATTGTTCGGACATGAACCGATATATTCAACTTTAATTTTGAAACAATCCCAAAATACGAAAGAGAAAGAAACTTTGTGTGAACTGAAAGTTGTTGATGCTATGGATAAAAATGTTGTTAATGTAACATTAAAAACAAAAATTTCTGAAATACCGAATTTAATGAAACAAACAAAATATAATGTTTTACCGATATTAAACGATAACAATGTTGTTGCAGGCAGCATTTCAAAAGAAGAAATTGATGACTATATTTTCAGTAACAAAAATACTGATGACAGTATAGAAAATATAATGAATCCGGAACCTGTAACCGTTAACCAAAAAGAAAATTTATATAAAGCCCTTTTTGTTTTACATACCAACGAAATTTTGGATGTTATAGTTGTAGAT
>JAFXSD010000097.1 GCA_017525905.1 Elusimicrobiota bacterium
AGTCTCGGAACCAAAAACATAGCCGAGAATATGGATGCAATCATTGCATAAGTAATTGTAAGAGCAAGCTGTTTAAACAATTGTCCTATCATACCTGCAACAAAAATAAAAGGTATAAATATAGCAATAGTCGTAATTGTAGAACTTAAAATAGGCGCAAGCAAAGATGAAGATGCTTTATAAATACATTCTTTTTTAGGCAAATCTTTATTTCTGTGCAGTGCCAACAATATATTTTCTATAACAACGTTACCGTTATCTACGACCATACCGATACCGATAGTTAAACCTCCTAAAGACATTGAGTTTATTGTTATTCCCTGAAAATACATAATACTGAGAGTTACACATAAGCTGATAGGAATTGCAGTATTGATGATTGCGGAACCTACAAAACTTTCCATAAAAAAGTAGAGCAGAATAAATGTTAATAATATACCTTGTAACCCGGATTGATATATACTTGTTAACGACTGTTTAATAAATATTGATTGATCGTAAATAACTTTTATATCGACGTTTTCCGGAAGTTTTTCTTTAATATCTTCCAACTTTTCATGAACCAATTTCGACATATTAATTAAATTTGCACCGGACTGAGGGTATACTCCAATTGAAATATTATCTTTTAAATTGTATCTGGACATACCTTTTCTGTCTTGCAAAGACTCTTTTACATCGGCAACGTCTCTCATATAAACTATTTTTTCACCGGTCTCACCCTGATAAGTTCTGTCTTTTCTGTATCTTGCGGAACCGCCCTGTTGATCTTGTTTACCGAAAGAAAGATTTTCTATATCTTCTATATTTTTGAATTCTCCTACGGTTTTTACTATATATTCATGTTTTTCTTCTTTGATTGTTCCTGCCGGGTAAGTTATATTTGCCGTCTGCAATGATGTAATAACATCCGTTATTGCAAGTTGGTTAGCAAGAAGTCTGCCTTTATCTATCTCAACCAAAATTTCTTTTTGTTCACCGCCTTTTAAATCTACTTTTGCAACTCCATCCAATCTTTCAAACTCATCTTTAACATTCTTTTTCAAAGTATTTCTTAAATCGGCCATTTGCATCAGTGTAGGCTGCATATCTTTATACGTCGCCGACAAAATCATTGCTTCAACCTGCATAGGATTATATTTCAATACAACCGGATCCAACGCATCTTTAGGTAAAGATTCTTTTATTAAATCTATCTTTTCTCTTATATCCATTGAAGCAAAATCCATGTTTGTTCCCCACAAGAATTCACACGAAACTATGGAAACTCCTTCTTTGGATATTGATGAAACTCGCTTAATTCTTTTAACGGTTCCCGCAGACTCTTCGACAAGTTTACTTATTAATTTTTCGGATTCCTCCGGTCCAGCTCCTTCGTATTTTGTAACGATTGTAATTTGCGGATATTCCATTGCAGGGAACAATTCTTGCGGAATTCTTGTCCATGCAATAACACCCATAAGAATTACGGATAAAAATATCATAACAGTTGTTACGGGCCTATCTACAGGTAATCTTAATAAACTCATGTTTTTCTCTCTTATAATAGCTTAAAGCTTACAGCTTATAGCTTTTAATTATTATATATTTTCAAAATTTTCTTTATCTCTGTTTAAAAATTTCTTAAATATTTTAGCAAATAAATCGAACAAGAATAATAAACCGATTGATTTAAAAAACTTGTGGAAACTTTTTTTAGGTTCTTCCAACACATAATATGCCGTAGGAATTATTAACATAGTCAGCAATGTTCCCGTTATTGTTCCGCACAAAACCGTAAGGGATAAAGTTCTCCACATGGAAGCAGACTCATCTCTGCTTAAAACCATTGGTAAAAGTCCCAACGTTTTCATAAGCATGGTTATAAGTTCGGGTCTTAACCTTTCTTTACAGCTTTCAAAAATAACTCTCATTAAGTTTGTTCTGCCGACTCTTCTTTGATTTATTTTATCTACAATAATAATTGAGCTGTAAACGATACAACCGAATAGAATCATAATACCTATCCAAACACCTAAACTGATAGATTTTTTAAATATAAACAATGAAAAAGCAACACCAATCATACTTAAAGGTAAAGCAAACATTATAAGTGCCGGTTGCATATAAGATTCAAAAATAGATGCAAGCACAAAGAATATAAGTATAACGGTAAGACTAACGGCCAACATAAACGAGCCTCTATTCTTAACCGTTTTTTCATAATCTCCGGAGATATTAAAAGAATAATCTTGAGGAAAAGCAACACCTTTTAAAGTTGCTTTGATTTTTTCTGCCGCGGAGGTTAAACCTAGTTTCGCTCTGTTCGCACTTATCTGTATGAATCTTTTTTTGTTTTTTCTCCAAATTTCCTGGTTGGATTTAAGTTGAGACATATTCGTAACCTGTCCGACATATACAACATCTTTCCTCGGATTTACAACTCCTATAAACGGTATTTGTTCGATATTTGTAATACTGTCGGGATACAATCTGCAAATTGTTTCTATTTGTTTACCTTCTGTTCTGTACTGTGTAGCAATAAGACCTCTTAACTGACAATGTAAAGTGTTACTGAAATAATATGTCGTTAAGCCGAAAATGGCTAATCTGTCATAATCAACGGTTAAAATTACTTCCGGTTCATCTTCTCTCATTCTTATTTTAACATCGGTAAGACCTTTTACCTGTTGCAATCTTCCGGAAGCCGAAAATGCAAGTTGTTTCAATGTATCGTAATCCTGTCCGTAAAAATCAACATAAATTTCTTTTGAAGCGGAACTTTGTGAATCTTGAAAATATACAAATGCCGGAGAAAATTCTCCGAATCTTTTTCTAAACTCTTCTTTAAATTCTTCAGGCTTTTCGTAAACCGTCACTTCAACAAATGTGTGAAGTTTTTCAACTTTTGAAGAAACTCTTTCAACCCAATCATGATAACTCATCAAAGCCTGTTCCATTTTTCGAACAACTTCATTTGAAACCTCTATTCTTGTTGCCGGCGGAAACTGAACACCTATACGAAAAGTGTTAATATTTCCCGCATCCATAAATTCCGAATCTCTGGTCATCATAATTTTTGCCGAAAGCAAAAACAAAACCACCGTAAACAGCCAAACATAAGTTTGCCATCTGAAACAAAATTTTAAAATTTTCCCGTAAATATGTCTTACTTTTATATACCAACTTTGAAATTCCAAGTCGAATTTTTTTTGCCATCTGTAAATTTCGGCAGGAATAAACAACATAGTTGCAATAACCGAAGCAACCAAGGCAAAAGTTATTGTTAAACCAAAAGGAACATACATCTGCCTTATTTCCGGTTCCAAAAATACAAGCGGTAAAAATACTATTATTGTTGTAACCGTGGAAGCAAAAATAGGTTGCCACATTTCGGCAGTACCTTTAATAACAAGTTCTGCTTTTGATGCAAACGTTTTTCTGTGATGGTGGAAAGAAATATTTTCAAGTACAACAATGGAGTTATCCATAACATTGGCCATACCCATAGCAAGACCGCTTAAAGTCATTATGTTAAATGTCTGGTTTGTAAAATACATAAGAATTATGGATATGAATAAACTTAATGGCATTGTTGTTGCCACTATAAAAATATTTCTTACATTTTTCATAAAAAGGAATAATACACCTGCAAGAATTATACCGCCGAGAACAAGTGCCTCAACCAAAGACGAAATTGCTTTTTGTATATATTCGGCATCATTTTTTACTATGGTAATATTGATATCAGGATCCAATGTCGGTTTAAATTTCTCAAGAATTTGCAACGATTCGTTGGCAACCGTTATTGTATTTGCAGTAGACTCTTTCTGAATATAAACGGAAACAACATCTTGAACATTAAGTCTTGAATAAGATGTCGGTTCATAATAAGAATCTCTTACGGTGGCAATATCACCAATTCTGACAATGGATCCCGACTGGGTTATTGCAATAGCCGTATTTTCAACTTCCTCGATTTTTGAATATTCACCTGTTGCTCTTATAACAAAATCTTTACTGTTCTGGTTTATTTCCCCTGCGGAAATTGATAAGTTTGCGAGATTTATTTTTTGGACAACTTCAAGGATTGAAAGTTTGTATCCCAAAAGTTTTGAATTATCCATTTCTATTAAAAATTTTCTTTCTCTTCCGCCTCCGAACTCAACATTGGCAACACCTGCCACTCTCATAAATTTTTCTTTTAATTGTTCTTCCGCTATTTCTCTAAGCTGTTCGGGAGTTTTTTGTTCTGAACTTAAAGATAATATTAATATCGGACTATCAGATTGTTCGAATTTTGCAATGATAGGTTTTTCCGTTTCTTTAGGAAGGTTGTGTTTTATCATCGCTATTTTTTCTCTTATGTCAATAACGATAAAATCCGTATCGATATTATGATGAAACATCATCATAATATTGGATTCCGATTCCTTTGATGAAGAAATAATTTCTTTTAAGCCGTTAAGTTCGGCAAAAACTTCTTCCAACGGTTTAGTTACATATTTTTCTACTTCACTTGCGGCAACACCGCCTCTAAGTCTTGTTATAACACTTACAAAACCGGACTGCATTGTTGGGTTTAATTCTACGGGGATTCTAAAAGTTGTGATAGCGGAAAATAAAATCATGGCAATAACAATCATTAATGTTGTTACCGGCTTTTTTATTCCGAATTCTATCATTGATTATCCTTTAAAAACAGATGATGAGACGAGACTGAACAGCTTTATTTTTATCAGTTTACTTATATTCTCAACCG
>JAFXSD010000098.1 GCA_017525905.1 Elusimicrobiota bacterium
TCCGGATTCTTTTGCTATACCGAAAGCTTCACCGATTGCAGCTCTTACTGCTGGAGCAATTGCTACAACAACTTTTTTATCCTTATTTCCTAAAGCGCTCCAAACTTTTGTTACATCTGATTTTATTGTTAATGCACCTGTAGGACATACTCTTGTGCATTGACCGCAATAAATACATTCTGAAGATGCAAGACTTTTTCCGAAGCTTGGACTTACGGTTGCATGTGAACCTCTGAATGAAAAATCTATTGCACCTACTGTTTGAATTTCTTCGCAGAATCTTACACAATCACCGCAGAGAACACATTTGTTGGGATCTCTTACGAGAGACGGTGTTGAAAAATCTTTAGGTGTATCTTTAACTATTTTTTTGTATCTTACCGACTGTATTCCCAATCTTCTTGCAAGTGTTTGAAGTTGGCAATGTTCACTCTTGTGGCAGGAAGTACATTCTCTGTCGTGGTTTGCAAGTAACAATTCAACGATTATTTTTCTTAATTCTCTTATTTCGTTGCTGTTAGTTACAACAACCATACCGTCTTCCGCGGGAGTTGAACATGCGGGAACAAGACCTCTTTTTTCTACATTTACCAAACACAATCTGCAGGCACCGTAAGTGCTAAGTTCGGAATGATAACAAAATGTAGGTAACTCTATATTTGCTTTTCTTATAACTTCCAAAAGATTTTTTTCTTTATCAAAAGAAACTTTTTTACCGTTAATAGTTAATGTTTTTTCCATATATTATCCTCTCTTCACAGCACCAAATTTACATGTTGCAACACAAGCACCGCATTTTACACATATACTTTGGTCTATAGAATGTTTTTGTTTTACTGCACCTTTAATAGCTCCTACAGGACACTTTCTTGCACAAGCCGTACAACCGATACATTTTGTTTGATCGATTGTGATTTGTGTTAAGCTGGAACATACTCCTGACGGACATCTCTTTTCTTTAACATGTGCATCATATTCATCTCTGAAATATTTTAAAGTAGATAATACCGGATTTGGTGCTGTTTTACCTAAAGCACATAAAGAACCTACTCTAACTGCATTTGCCAACTGTTCAAGTAAAGGAATTGTTTTTTCGTCTGCTCTTCCTTCTGTTATATCTTCAAGCATCATCAACATTTGTTTTGTTCCTTCTCTGCAAAGAACACATTTTCCGCAGGATTCACTTTGTGTAAATTGCATAAAGAACTTTGCTGTATTAACCATACAAGTTGTTTGGTTCATAACAACAAGTCCTCCGGAACCCACCATTGCACCAGCTTTTCTTAACGAATCGAAATCCAAAGGTAAATCAAGATGTTCTCTCGTTAAACAAGCACCGGAAGGTCCGCCGATTTGAACGGCTTTAAATGCTTCTTCCGAAACATTTCCCTGATCATCGGTAACTCCGCCTGCTATATCAAACAATATTTCTCTTAATGTTGTTCCGAAAGGAACTTCTATAAGACCGGTATTTTTAACATAACCTGTTATGGCAAATGTTTTTGTTCCGGTAGATGTAGGAACACCGATTTTCTTAAAATATTCGGCACCGTCTCTTATTACCAAAGGAACCGTAGATAACGTTTCAACATTGTTAATTACGGTAGGCTTATCCCATAATCCGTGTTGTGCAGGGAAAGGCGGTTTTGGTTTCGGCATACCTCTTTTTCCTTCGACGGAAGCTATTAATGCCGTTTCTTCACCGCATACAAAAGCTCCTGCACCTTCCATAACATGAAGTGTAAAACTAAAATCGGAACCGAAAAGATTTTTACCCAAAACTCCGATTTCTTCTGCTTTCTTTATGGCATTTTTCATTCTTTCTACAGCCAAATGATATTCCGTTCTTACATAAACATAACCTTCATCGGCTCCTATAGCTTTTGCAGCTATAATCATACCTTCTATAACACTGTGAGGATTTCCTTCGAGAACACTTCTGTCCATAAATGCTCCCGGATCTCCTTCATCTCCGTTACATATAACATATTTTTTTGGACCGGGTTGAACTCTTGTTAAGTCCCATTTTCTTCCTGTAGGGAAACCTGCTCCGCCTCTTCCTCTGAGTCCCGAATCCAACAATTCTTTACAAATTTGCTCGGATGTCATTTCCAAACAAGCTTTCTTTGCCGAAGAATATCCGCCTTTGCTTATATATTCTTCAATATCTTCAGCACCTATAAAACCGCAATTCTTAAGAACATATCTTCTTTGTTTTGCATAAAAAGGAATTTCTGCATGACCTTTATAAAATTTGTCGTTAATTTTATAACATAATCTTTCAACAACTTCATCTTTAATAATACTTTTTTCAATTATTTCTTTTACATCTTCAACTTTAACTTTTGTATAAAGAATATCGTCATCACCTTTTATAACGGAAACCAAAGGTCCCATTTGACAAAAGCCCTGACAACCGCTCTTTGAAACTAGAGTTCCTTTGCTTTCATCGTTTAACTCTATACAAAGTTCAACATTTAATTCTTTTGCTACTCTTAAAAATTCAGCATAAACTTTTAAAGATCCGTTTGCCACACAACCCGTACCTGCACAAATTATTATTCTTTTTGAAATCTGTTTAAAAGCTTTTTGAACTTTAGCGGAAATTTTATCTAAATCTACAGACATTATTTTTCCTCCTGTTTTATCATATCGTCAATAATTTTTGTTACTTTTTCAGGTGTAACCTGCCCGTAAACTTCGTTATCTATAACCATTGCAGGTGCTAAACCGCATGCACCCAAACAAGATACCGTCTCTAAAGTAAAAAGCATATCTTTTGTTGTATTTTCTGATGCTGTAAGATTAAGTTTTGATCTTATTGCATCGATTATTGTTGTAGATCTTTTAACGTGGCATGCTGTTCCGTCGCAAACTTTTATTATGTGTTTGCCTTTTGCTTTCAAAGTAAAATGTGCAAAAAATGTTGCAACTCCGTAAACTCTTGCAGGGGATATATCCAATGCAGAAGCTATGAATGTCAAAATTTCTTCAGGAAGGTAATTGTATACTTCCTGTACTGCCTGCAAAATTGGGATTAATCTTGCTTTGTCTCTGCCGTTTTCGTCAAGAATTTGGCAGACTTTGTCAAATTTCCCTTGATTTTCCATGTAAGTTCTCCTTGTTATGTTAACAACTGTTACTTAATTATTTTAAATTCTTTATCTTTTGGGACAAAACAGCTAAACTTGAAGCCAAATTTTCATGTTGAACAACAACATCTTTGGGAACATTTATTTTTATGGGTGCAAAATTCCAAATAGCTTTTATTCCTACTTTTACCATTCTGTCCGCCAATTCTTGTGCAACGGCGGAAGGAACCGTAAGAATTCCTATTTTTATTTGCATTCTGCTTATTATATCTTCAAGTTTATCTATACTAAAAACTTTTTTATAATTTATAAATTTATTAAATCTTTCCGGATTATTATCAAAAGCGGCAATTATATCTAATCCGTACTCTTTAAAACCGTGATAACCTAAAAGAGCATAGCCTAAATGTCCGGCACCGATCAAAACA
This sequence comes from Elusimicrobiota bacterium, assembly GCA_017525905.1. GTDB lineage: Bacteria > Elusimicrobiota > Endomicrobiia > Endomicrobiales > Endomicrobiaceae > Ruminimicrobiellum. Next base: position 3,521 of record JAFXSD010000098.1, read on the forward strand.
GCCTCATTTTTAGTATAAAAACCCAAAAATTTTTCTATAGCCGATATCAATTTTTTTAGGTTATAACCTCTTTTCGGTTTGCCTTCGATTTTGGTAGCTTCTATATCTTTTCTTACCTGTATAGTATTAAATCCAAGGAACTTTGCTATTTGTGCTGATGAAATTTCTTTAATACCATCACTTTCCAATTGTTTCAAATAATGATGATAAAAAGGAAATCTTCTTAAAGTGGCTTCCGATATTTCCTTCTTATTATATAGAACACTTTTTTTCTTCATTTCCTTATATTTTTAATGAAAATTTTTATTTGTTTGTTCGTGCTTTTTATTGAATACAAATTGTTATGGATAAAATTTTATCTATTTGAAACATTTATGTCAATGAATTTAGTATTATAGAACTTTTTTATATA
>JAFXSD010000099.1 GCA_017525905.1 Elusimicrobiota bacterium
GTTGTATTTGGGTGAAATAATTTTTGAAGGAACTGTAGAAAAATTAAAAAAAACAATTGCTAATCCTAAAACAACTAATGATAAAATGTTGAAACAGTTTGTTGATGGTTCAAGTGTGGGACCTATACCTGTTGAAACAACTTTTACAATACAGTAATTTTTAAAGGGGATATTGTGTCTAACGAATTAAAACTTGGAATATTTGTAACCATAGGCTTAATAGCCGTACTTTTAACCATAATGCTTCTCGGCAATTACAGCTTAACTTCAAAATATATCGTTAATACCTATTTTGATAATACCGCCGGGCTGCCAAAAAAGGCTAAAGTGAAAATTTCCGGTGTTGATATAGGGAATATAAAAGATATTGTTTTGGAAGAAGGTAAAGCTAAAGTTGTTCTTGTAATAGACAGAAAAGTAAAATTATATTCCGATGCCACAGCAAAAATCGTTTCTATGGGTATAATAGGAACAAAATATGTAGAGATTAATCCCGGAACACCCGGAAACAAAATTATAGATCACGGACAAACAATCAACACCGCCAAAGGAGCTTCTCTTGAAGAATTAATAGAAAATGCGGTAAAAAAAGTTGACGAAGTTCTGGGTAATGCTTCCAACAGTTTAAATAAAGATTTCTTCCAAAACCTTTATGATACGGTGGAAAATCTTAAAAAAGTAAGTAAAACTATTGCGGATAAAGAAAAACAAATAGGGCAAGTTATAGATAACTTTAAGAACTTTTCTTCCGATTTATATAGTGTAACTCAACAAAACAAACAAGATATTAGAGATATTGTTCTTGAACTTAAAAAGGTTTCCGGTAAGATTGATGAAATTGTAACCAAGATAAACGAAGGTGACGGTACAATAGCCAAACTCATAAATGATGAAGAAATGGCAGAAAAACTTAAAGATACTGTCGGCGATATTAAAGTTACCGTTGAACAATTACAAGAATTTGTATCCAGAACAAAGAAACTTGAAATTGATTGGGAATACATGGGCAGATTTGATACAAGAAACGAAAAATATCGTAACGATTTCGGTATCAGATTCAGGCCTAATAATCACAAATTCTATTATATCGGTATAAACAATATCGGTAATTATACCAACGAAGATGACGAATTTGAAAGAAATAATTTGAACAAGATTGATGCTCTTATAGGTTTCAGGTCAGAAAATCTTGAAGCTTACGGCGGTGTTATGAGAAGTAAGGGCGGCGTGGGTGTAGGTTGGTCACCGTTTGATAAAATATACGGTCCGATGAGAAAATTATATATTAATGCCGAAGCTATATTTAGAACGGAAACTGCTAAAAAAGATGATCCGGATAAGGATAAACCTAATGTTGTGCTCGGTGCAAGACTTGGCATTTTCAAATGGTTATATGTCGGTGTTCAAGTTGAAGATACACTTACAAAAACAAATGTTATGCCGTATATCAAGCTTAAAGTTACCGATGAAGACCTTGCAAGCATATTCGGAGTGGCGGGCATTGCCGCTGCAAGCTCAAAGTAGAAATACGGAAAACGGAGGAATAGAGATATTGAGGTATAGAAAAATCTGCGATTATTATTTGCCGGCTCTTTCCATATAAGAATTTTATACTTTAATAAATCTAGTACAGTTTTGTGAAATCTAAAAAAATTAAAACAATATTTGTATGTCAAAGTTGCGGTTATGAATCCCCGAAATGGTTGGGAAAGTGTCCCGGATGTTCAAAATGGAATACTTTCGTCGAAGAAAAGCAAGAACCGATTTTATCGTCAAACCAATCAACAAGACAACTTACAGGATTTTCTTCGGGAACATTTCCTTTAAGTGATGTTACCGTTAAAAGTTTTGAAAGAATAAAAACCGGAATAAAAGAATTCGACCACATGATAGGCGGCGGAATAGTTCCGGGGTCTCTTACATTGCTCGGCGGTGCGCCCGGTATCGGAAAATCAACTTTAATGTTACAAGTTTCAGGAGCTCTTTCTAAAACAGGAACCGTGTTGTATATATCCGGAGAAGAATCTCTTTCACAGGTGAAATCAAGAGCAGAAAGATTGAATATTTCAAAGGATAATATTTTTTTAGCTTCTGAAACAAATCTTGAAAATATAGTTTCCGCCGTAAACAAAATTCAACCGAAATTTTTGGTTATAGATTCAATACAAACAACATATCATCCGGAATTCACATCCGCTCCCGGATCCGTAGGACAGGTCAGAGAATGTTCTGCGGAATTGTTGAGGATAGCAAAATCTCAACATATAACGGTTTTTATATTGGGACATGTAACTAAAGACGGAGATTTGGCCGGTCCCAGAATTTTGGAACATATTGTTGATACGGTTTTATATTTTGAAAACGAAAAGCAACAAATATACAGAATTTTAAGAGCATACAAAAACAGATTCGGCCCTACAAGCGAAATAGGAATATTTGAAATGAAGGCCGACGGCTTAAGAGAAGTGGAAAATCCGTCACTGATTTTTTTAAGTGAAAATTCAAATACCGTTGCAGGCAATGTTGTAACGTCTTCAATTGAAGGAACAAGACCGTTACTTATAGAAATTCAATCTCTTGTTGCAAGGACAAATTTCGGACTTCCAAGACGAATGGTTTCCGGATACGACTTGAACAGAGTAATAATAATTATTGCCGTTCTTGAAAAAAGAATCGGTATTCCGCTCGATAATCAAGATGTATTTATAAATGTTGTAGGCGGTATAAAGATTAAAGAAACAGCTTCAGATTTAGCTATAGCTTGTGCGATAGCTTCCGCAAATAACGGGGTTGTTTGTCCTGATAAAACCGTTATATTCGGTGAAGTCGGACTTGCAGGTGAAGTAAGAGCAGTTTCTCAAATAAGAGAAAGATTAACCGAGGCGGAAAAGTTGGGATTTAAAAAAGCAATTATCCCAAAAAGCAATTTAAAAAGTTTAAATTATAAAGGTAAAATTGAAATTATCGGCGTAGCAAATGTACATAGTGCAATACAGGCAATAAGATAATTTTGGGGAGATATAAAATGTTAAGATTTTCAACGGCAGGCGAATCACACGGACAAGGAATATTGGCAATACTTGAAGGTATTCCGGCAGGTCTTAATATAAACAGCGAAGATATTGATGTGGATCTTGCAAGAAGGCAAAAAGGCTACGGAAGAGGACAAAGGATGAACATAGAAACAGACCAGGTTCATATCCTGTCCGGAGTAAGATATGCAAAGTCAATGGGTTCTCCGATAACTCTTTTTATTTTTAACAGAGATTGGGAAAATTGGCAATCGGTAATGTCACCCACAAGTGTAGATATAGACGGAAAACATTTACGCAAGCCGAGACCCGGACATGCCGATTTAGCCGGGCTTATGAAATACGGTGTTGACGATTTCAGAAACATTTTGGAAAGAGCTTCTGCAAGAGAAACTGCCGCAAGAGTTGCGGTAGGTGCCGTTTGCAGAGAATTATTAAAAGAGTTTGGAATAAATATTTATTCTTATGTTGAAACCATAGGAAAAGTTTCAGCAAAACTTTCAAATATAGACAAATCTCAAATTCAACATTTGGCGGAAATGTCTTTTGTAAGATGCCCGGATAAAACAGCATCAAAAAAAATGATTCAAGTTATAAGACAAGCAAATTCAAAAGGTGACACTTTGGGTGGAAAATTCAAAGTTATAGCGGAAAATGTTCCGATAGGATTGGGAAGCCATACTCAATGGGATTTAAAGCTTGACGGAAGACTTGCACAAAGTTTAATGTCTATTCAAGCCGTAAAAGCTGTTGAAGTCGGACTTGGAACAAAATTTGCAAACACTTTGGGATCAGTTTCACACGATGAAATTTTTTATTCAAATAAAAAAGGGTTTTACAGAACAACAAACAGAGCCGGCGGAACAGAAGGCGGAAT
>JAFXSD010000100.1 GCA_017525905.1 Elusimicrobiota bacterium
TGCACAAGTTTTGTTGGATACATTAAAAAGTATAAATGTTGAACCGAAAAGTATAGATACCATATGTATTACACATATGCACTACGACCATATAGCAGGTTTAATATACGATTATAATAAAACATTTCCTAAAGCAAATGTTTATATTGCACAAGAAGAAATTGATGCAAATAAAACTTCCGAGATATTGTTGGCATATCCGAACAGAATCAAAACGTTTAAACAAAATGAAAAAATATTGCCTTATATACAATCTGTTCCTGCATTCGGACATACTTTGGGACACACAATGTTTGAAGTGACAAGCGAAGGGCAAACAATGTTGGTATGGGGCGATATTTTGCATGCACCTATACAGTTCCAGGATCCGAATATATATTTAACCTACGATACAGATCCGATACAGGCATTGTCTACAAGGAAAAAAGTTATGCAAGATTATGCCGATACCGATAAATATATTGCCGGAGCACATTTATTAAATTGCGGCATTGGAAAATTACAAAAAGATAATACGGGATACAAATTTATTTTTTTTAATAGCAATTCAGGCAAATAAAAATGTTCAGATCATTAAGAAGATTTAAACAACAATTAACACAAGAAGAATGTGTTGAAATATTAAATAACGAAGTCAGGGGAGTATTATCCGTACTGGGAGATGATGATTATCCTTACGGTATTCCTATCGACTTTTATTATAACCGGCAGGAAAACAAAATTTATTTTCATGGTGCAAAAGAAGGGCACAAAATAGATTCAATAAAAAAACATAATAAAGTTTCGTTTTGTGTTTATGATAAGGGTTATAAAAAAGAAGATCATTGGGCACTGTATTTTAAAAGTGTTGTTGTGTTCGGTAAAATAAAAATAGTTGAAGATTTTAATAAAGCAATCGAAATTTGCAGAAAGTTATCTTTAAAATTTACAAAAGATACCTCCGAAATTGATATAATGATAGAAAAGTATGCCAAAAATGTAATGTGTTTGGAAATGGATTGCGAACATATTACAGGTAAAAATGTAACGGAAAAATAGTAATGGAAGAAGAAACATTATTTGAAGATAATACCAACCAACCTTTAGCTTGGAGATTAAGACCGAGAAATTTGGAAGAGTTTGTCGGTCAACAACATTTGGTTGGTGAAGGCAAAATTTTAAGGAAACTTATAGAAGGGGACAAAGTTTCTTCCATTATATTTTGGGGTAATCCCGGAGTAGGTAAAACAACTCTTGCAAGAATAATTGCCAACAAAACAAATTCAAAATTTATAGATTTTTCTGCCGTTACAAGCGGAATAAAAGATATTAAAGAAGTTATGGCTCAAGCCGAAAACAACAGAAAATTCGGTCAAAAAACAATAGTGTTTGTAGATGAAATTCATCGTTTTAATAAAGCTCAACAAGATGCTTTTTTACCTTTTGTAGAAAAAGGAAGTATTATTTTAATAGGTGCAACAACGGAAAATCCTTCCTTTGAAATAAATTCCGCACTTTTATCTCGTTGTAAAGTTTTTGTTTTTAAACCGATAGAAACTAAAGATTTAGTAAAACTTCTGCAAAGAGCAGTTACCGATAAAAGGGGATTCGGCAAAGAAAAAGTTGTAATTTCCGACGATATGCTCAATATTATTGCCGAATTTGCCAACGGAGATGCAAGAACGGCACTTTCAACTTTGGAAATGGTAGTTTTAAACGGCGATATGGACAAAAACGGAAAAATTACCGTTACAAAAGAAACTTTAGAACAATGCATTTCCAAGAAGAATCTTTTATATGATAAGAACGGGGAAGAACATTATAATATAATTTCCGCACTTCATAAATCTATGCGAAATTCAGATCCGGATGCTGCGGTTTATTGGCTTGCAAGAATGTTGGAAGCGGGCGAAGATCCGTTATATGTTGCCCGCAGGGTTACAAGGTTTGCAAGTGAAGATGTAGGTCTTGCGGACCCCAGAGCACTTGAAATCGCGGTAGCAGCGTACCATGCTTGCCACTTTATAGGTATGCCGGAATGTACTGTTCATTTAACCGAAGCGGTTGTTTATATGTCTCTTGCACCGAAATCTAATGCTATGGATACCGCATATCATCTTGCCGCAGAAGATGCAAAACAACATCTTGCAGAACCTGTTCCTTTGGTAATAAGAAACGCCCCGACAAAACTTATGAGAGAATTAAATTATGGTAAAGGATATCAGTATGCACACGATACAAAAGATAAACTTACCAATATGCAGTGCCTTCCGGACTCTTTAAAGGATAAAACCTACTACTATCCGACCGAACAGGGATTAGAATCAAAATACAAAGAAAGGTTGAAACAAATAAAAGAGTGGAAAAAAGCGCATAAGTAATCGTAGTCATTTATTGATAACTTATACTGCCGTTGTCATTTTTATTATAATATTGAAACTTAAAACCCTTATATAATTTAACCAAAAAAAAGCCCTTGGTGAAAGGGACAGTTATGGCAGTCCGTACCACAAGTTTTGCTTGTTTTGTATCACCAAAGGCAAATCAAGTATAATATCGGTACAAAATATTGTCAACAACTTTTTTTATTTTAATAACAACCAAAACAGTTATCAACTTTTATCTATAATCTACTTTTTATTCGTTAAATATAGATAATTTCAAAAGTTATCCACAAGTTATTCACAACCGGGGGAAAACAGAATTTCAAAATTATTCTGCTGCAGTAAGAGATATTGCTACTCTTCTGTTTTGTGCTCTTCCTTCTTTTGTATCGTTTGTTGCTATAGGTTCTTTTTCACCTTTACCTGTTATGAAAACACTGTTTTTAACTTTATAATCTCTTTTTAACGCCACTGCTATTGCATAAGCTCTGCGTTCAGACAATCTTTGGTTATACTCGTCTTTACCTACATTATCCGTGTGACCTTCTATTAAAACATCTGTATTAGGATAATTTGCAATTTCTTGTACTACTTGTTCCAATCTTGCTTTTCCTTCACTGGTCAATTTATCCGTTCCAAACACAAATGTAGGTTTCTCATCCAATTTTATTTTCTTTATTGTTTGTTGTTTCTTTTGTTCTGCCTGTTGAGCATTTACAATAGTTGCTTCTTGTTCTTGTATCTTATCCTGCAACTCTCTTTCTCTTACTTTTGCTTCTTCCAATTGTTTTCTTAGTTCTTCTTCCTCTGCATTATATTCATTATCTGCCATCATCTCTTTTTTGTTATTCTTGCATCCGAATCTATATGCTAATCCTACATTTGCATAATAGTTTGTGGATACATCTGCAAAGTTGCCTAATCCGTTTGCAAATATTGTCCAATTTTCAGATAAATCATAGTCTGCTCCGATTCCGCCCATCAATGTTGTTCTTGCATTCTTTGCACTTCTTATATTCATCTTAGTAATATCTGCATAATCCAATAAGGATAATTCTATTTCTCTGTAATCTTCAGTTAACAACTGTCTTGCTCCGGCTTTTACATACCATCCGAATCTCTTTACTTTTCCGTTTAGTTCTAATCCTGCTCTTGCTTCTGCTGCAAATTCGGAATAATCATTAACTTTTAAATTCAATGAATCCGCACCTTTTTCTTCATATCCCTCGTTGTTCATGTAACTTCCTGTTGCTCCTATGAACGGTTTCAAATACATTCTGTGTTTTGCTTGGTTATCTCTATTTAAGCTTATCTTATAACCCGCTTCCAAATCCAATGCTCCGCTATATCCTTTATGTTCACTTGTTGCTGTTCTGTCCATAAATGCTATTTTTCTTGTTATATCATATTGTTCATATCCGCCCAAT
>JAFXSD010000101.1 GCA_017525905.1 Elusimicrobiota bacterium
CGATTCTACGGTTTTGTTGGGAACGGACACTTTTCTCAGCGGTTATGCCAAAAATGCTCATCCGTACGATTTTTATGCAATAAGGTATGTTATCGCGGGAATAGAAAAACTTAAAGAAGAAACAATACAAATTTGGGAAGATAATTTCGGTAAAAGAATTTTTGAAGCTTACGGGACAACCGAAACAGCTTCAACGATATCCATAAATACTCCGATGTATTTTAAAGAGTACAGCGTGGGAAGACTATTACCTTCCGTAGAATGTAAACTGGAATCTACGACGGCTTTTGTAGGTTCAAGTCATTTGCTTGTAAAAGGGCCTAATATAGCAAATTGTTATATAGAAAATAAACAGCTTATTTCCAAAAAAGAAAACGGTGAATGGTTTGATACCGGAGATATCGTTGAAATAGACAGAGACGGATTTGTGTTTATGAAAGGTAAATCCAAAAGATTTACTAAAGTTGACGGAGAAAGTATATCTTTAACCGAACTTGAATTTAATATATCTAATATTTGGAAAGAATATAAATCTGCCGTACTTGCCGTTCAAAATAACAGAAAAAAAGAAATAGTAGTTTTTACTACCAAACAAGATGCGGATTTAGGTGATTTACAAAAATTTGCACAAGAACAAAAAATAGAAAATTTTGTTCTGCCGGATAAAATAGTCGTTGTAGAAAAAATTCCTATAATAGGAACAGGTGCTACCGATTATACAAAGTTACACGAAATATTTAAGGAACTTAACAAATGATAAATACATTAGTAAAAATTCTGTTTAATAAAAAGTTAATAATTGCTCTATCTAAATTTTTCTTAAGAGTTCAAGTAAAAGGGTTAGAGAATATAAAAGATTTGCAGGGAAAAGTTTTGTTTGTCGCAAATCATAACTCTTTTATAGATGCAATTTTGTTATGGGCATTTATTCCCGAAAAGTTATGTTTTACAATAAACCCGATAATAGCAAAAAAGTGGTATGTAAAACCTTTATTAAATATTGCTAAATTTTTTCAAATAGAGCCGAACAATCCGATGGCTGTAAAATCTATGATAAGGGAAATAAATAACGGACACAAAATAGTTATTTATCCTGAAGGCAGAGTTACATCCACCGGAAGCATGATGAAAATTTATCCGGGACCTGCAATGATTGCAGATAAAACAAATGCACAGATAGTTCCTATATATATTGATGGTACTCAATATACAATTTTTTCGTATTACAGAAACAAAGTTAAAATAAGACCGAGAACAAAAGTCGTATTAAATGTTTTTAAGCCTACAACGCTGAATATAGATAAAGAATTAAAAGGCGAAGAAAGAAAAAAAGAAATCACAAAACAACTTTTTGATATAATGACAAATGCTAAATATTATTCTGCAACCGACGACAAAACTTTGTTTGAATCTTTAATTGAAGCAAAGAATTTTGTCGGAAGAAGAATGAAGATTGTAGAAGATATAGCAAGAAAACCTTTAAATTACGGGCAACTTCTGACTGCAGCATTTGTTTTGGGTAAACAATTTACAAAGCACAGCGAACAAAAAGAAAAGGTGGGTTTCTTAATGCCAAATGCCGCAGCATCCGTAGTTGCTGTTTTCGGTATGCAGGCATACAATATTGTTCCTTGTATGTTAAACTTTTCCACCGGAACAAAAAATATGATTTCCTGTTGCAAAACCGCTGCGATTAAAACCGTTTACACTTCAAAACAGTTTGTTATAAAAGGCGGTTTTACGGATCTTATAAAAACTATGGAAGACGAAGGTCTTCAAATAATATATCTTGAAGATTTGAAAAAAGAAATAACTTTAAAAGAAAAACTTACAGGTCTTTTTGCTTCTTTCTTCCCGAAACATTATTACAACAAAATTAAAGGTGATGTGTCGGTAGAAGATCCTGCGATAGTTCTTTTTACCAGCGGTTCCGAAGGAGTTCCCAAAGGAGTTGCTTTAAGTCACAGGAACATTCAAGCAAACTTGAACCAGATAAGAGCAGTTTTATTCTTTGACACTCAAGACAGATTTTTTATGGCATTACCGATATTTCACTCTTTCGGTTTTACTTGCGGTATGATACTTCCTATAACAAGCTGTATAAAAGTGTTCTTTTATCCTACACCGTTACATTATAAAATTATTCCTGAACTTATTTACGATACAAACTCAACAATTACATTTACCACACCTACTTTCTTTAGCGGGTACGGTAAAAATGCTCATGCTTACGATTTTTATTCAATAAGACTTGCTGTTGTAGGTGCCGAAAGAGCAAAAGCGGAAACCGCGAAAAGTTTGTTCACGAATTTCGGTATAAATATTTTGGAGGGTTACGGCGCAACAGAAACCGCTCCTGTTCTTTCCGTAAACACAGCTATGTATCATAAAAAAGGTTCCGTAGGCAGAATTTTCCCGGGAATACAGATGAGATTAGATGATGTGCCGGGCATAAAAGACGGTAAAAAGTTGGTAGTTAAAGGCAGAAATGTAATGTTGGGTTATATAAAGAGTGATAATCCGGGAGTAATACAACCTTTGGAAGACGGTTGGTACGATACCGGAGATATTGTTTCGGTGGATAAAGATAACTTTATAACTATAAAAGGCAGAGCGAAAAGGTTTGCAAAGATTGCAGGCGAAATGGTTTCGTTAACTGCCGTAGAAGAAATGATAACGGCTTTATGGCCTACTTATCAGCATGCGGTTGTTACAATACCTGATGAAAAGAAAGGTGAACAGTTAATACTGTTTACTACAAGACCTAACACAACCTTTAGTGAAATAAGTGCGGCTTTTAAATCTCAGGGATCAAGCGATTTGTTTGTTCCTAAAAAGATAAAAGTATTGGAAGAAATGATTATTATGGGTAACGGTAAAGTTGATTATGTTACCCTTGGCCAGAAAGCTTCGGAGCTATTTAGTTAGAAATTTTCACTTTGTGAATACTTGAGGAATGGAAGTTTATAACTGTAGAAGTATAGAAACGACAACAGAAAAAGAAAGAAGAAATGAGAAATAAGTTGCAGGTTTTCATACATCTTTTATCTATGCATTAAAACCTCAAAAAAAGCATAATGAATTGTAAAATATACAAAATAATTTGTAATGTATAATATATAATACATAAATAAAATAAGGACATATAGTTATGGGTACAAGAGAAGATATCAGAAATGTAGCAATAATAGCCCATGTTGACCATGGCAAAACAACAATAGTAGATTCAATGTTAAAGGTTGCAGGTGAGTGGACCGTTAAAGAAGATGAAGTTCAAGATACGGTTTTGGATTCCGATCCTATTGAAAGAGAAAGAGGTATTACAATCCTTGCAAAGTGTACTTCAATAAAATATAAAGACCATACCATAAACATAGTAGATACTCCGGGACATGCCGATTTCGGCAGCGAAGTTGAAAGAGTATTGAAAATGGTGGATAGTGCAATTCTTATGGTGGATGCGGCCGAAGGGCCTATGCCGCAAACAAGATTTGTTTTAAGAAAAGCGCTTGAACTCGGTTTAAATCCCA
>JAFXSD010000102.1 GCA_017525905.1 Elusimicrobiota bacterium
ATTGGGGTGGAGAAATTTGGACATACAGAAACATTGCAATAAATGTAGGATATAAATTTAACATCTAGTCATTGCGACATTATCTTTTGAATTTATACTATGTTACAGCACGGCTCATTTACTTTTTAATGTAAACTTTGCCGTGCTGTTGCCTTGTCTAAATTCAAAATCTATCGTCACTCAAAAATTGTTGTTGAGTCTGCTCTTAAATTTTGTTGGTAAAACCGCGGTAGCGGTGTCATCCCGTACTTGATACGGGAGTTGTAAAAATATCAAAAAAGAGGGAAGAAAATCCTTCCCGCTTTTTTGTTTTAATTTCTGATTGTTTTTAACACTTTTTCCACAGTTTCAAACTTTGGCGGGTTTTTGGTATCGAGTTCAAACCAGCAGGTATGTTCCGGAGAATCTACAAGAATTAAGTTTGTTTTTTTATTTGTAACAAATATCGGTGCAAATTTCGTTTCGCTGTGCCCTACCAACTGGTTAGGAAAATAAGAATCTTTCATTAAAGAAAACGGTCTTATCCAAGTGGGAGTTTGTGTAATTTCGTCTCCGCTAGGACTTAATTTTCCTGTCCAATCGAAATAATGAAAGTTTTGTTCCAATAACATTTTGTTGCACCAATCAATAACGGTTTCTTTATCGGGATCAAACCCTTTTTCTTTTTGATTGTTTACCCAAGTATTGGAAAAACCGGCATGGGATATTACCCAACCGTCATATTTCACGGCAATTTTAAAATGTTCAATGTTATTCAAAAATGCTTGTGCGATTTCGGTATCATGTTCGTGTTGGTGACCGCTTACAAGTTTTGATTTGGGATTTTTTGATAAGTAAGATAAACAGTGGTTACCTAAAAGTAAATCAATTTTGTCGGGATATTTTTGTTTATAAGATACAACTTTGTTTATTGTGTTTACTGGATTATGTTCGGGAATGTGCCACCATATCTTTTCTAACCAGTTATCAACATAATCGCCCAAAAAAACAAGTTTATCCAACCGGTTGATATTGTTTTCAACCATTTTGATAAAGTGTGTTGTTTGGTGAACATCAGGTATTATTCCTATAAGCATGTATGCTATTATACATTATTCTTTTATTTTGTTAATACTCTTTTCTTCAAAAAATCTACACATCCATACATCTATACTTCTATTATTCAAAAAATCGCAAAGCGGTTTTTCCGTTTGACAAACTAAGTTTGTAAAGGTATAATTTTCGGTATTAAATGCGTTGATGCGGAGTAGTAAATATTAATTTGTCTGAAGAGAAGTGTCGGTTGGTGCAAGGCATTGGCAAAACATATTGAAGTAGCCGCGGAGCAGCCGGAAGAAAATAAAAGTAGAACCGGACGGATTCTCACCGTGAAAGAGAAAGAGTGCATCCTAAGTTGGGATGAAAAAGAGTGGTACCGCGGAAGTTTTTTATACTTTAACAATTTTAGTACTTTCGTCTCTTTAAGTTATTTTGTATAACAGCAGAGATGAAAGTTTTTTTGTTGTTGGTGGAGGTAAGACTATTATGGCAAAACATAAAATGCCGGGTTCAAGAATTGTTATTGAGACACTTATAGAGCAAGGTGTAACCGATGTGTTCGGTTATCCCGGCGGACAAGTGTTGAATATATATGATGAATTATATAAAGCAAGTGACAGAATTAACCATTATCTTGCCGCACATGAACAGGGTGCTGCTCATGCTGCCGACGGTTATGCAAGAGCTACCGGTAAAGTAGGTGTTGTTATTGCAACATCCGGTCCGGGAGCAACAAATTTGGTTACCGGAATTGCAACGGCAATGCTTGATTCCATACCTATGGTGGCAATTACCGGAAATGTTCCTACTTCTTTAATCGGTAAAGACAGTTTTCAGGAAATAAATATTACAGGTGTTACACTACCTATAACAAAACACAACTATTTTGTAAGTAATGTTAAAGATTTGGCAGACACTATAAGAGAAGCTTTTCAAATTGCAAAGTCCGGAAGACCGGGACCTGTATTAATAGATATTCCCAAAGATGTTCAAATTGCGGAATACGATTTTGAATGTGAAGGTGTTATTGAACCTTATCCGCAGAAAAAAGCGGATGATAAAGAAATAGATGCCGCGGTTGATTTAATAAATAAAGCGCAAAAACCGTATATTTATATCGGCGGCGGTGTAATAACCGCAGGGTTAAGCAAAAAAATAAAAGAACTTGCCGAAAAAATTGACGGATATATCGGTTGTACTTTGATGGGACTTTCCGCAATAGAAAATTCTTATGAAAGATTTTTAGGTATGCAAGGTATGCACGGACAATACGAATCTTCAATGGCAAACAAAGAAGCAGACCTTGTAATAGGTATCGGTGTAAGGTTCAGCGACAGAGCTACCGGAAACGTAAAAAAATATTCCAAAAATGCAAAAGTTATACAACTTGATACAGACCTTTCCGAAATAAATAAAAATATTAAAGCGGACGTAGGTATTGTAGGAAAGATTTCTTGTGCTCTTTCAAAAATAATTGAAAAATGCGACAAACAAAAACATACGGAATGGAAAAAAACAATAGATGATTTAAGAGCTAAAAGCAAAGAAATTTCCAAAAAAGTTAATGTTGCTAAAAGTGATAAGATCGGCCCCAAGCAGGTTTTTGATGTAATAAATAAAATTAAAGACAGTGATACTGTTGTTGCTACCGATGTAGGACAACATCAAATGTGGGCTGCACAGTTTACAAGTTTTGAAAAACCGAGAACATTTGTTTCAAGCGGCGGGCTTGGAACCATGGGATACGGGTTGGGTGCGGCAATAGGTGCAGCGGTAGGAAGTAAAAAAAGAGCAATTTTAGTTACCGGTGACGGAAGTTTCGGTATGAACTTAAACGAACTTGCAACAGCGGTTACTTACAATATTCCGGTTGTAATAGTTATTATAAATAACGGTGTTTTAGGTATGGTAAGACAATGGCAAACATTGTTTTACGGTAAAAGATATTCGAATACCGTTTTAGGCAGAAAAACTGATTTTGTAAAACTTGCGGATGCTTTCGGTCTTAAAGGTGAAAGAGTAACAACCGTACAGGAATTTGAAAAAGCATTTAGTAATGCATATAAAGCAAATGCACCTTACATTATAGATACTATAATCGATATGGATGAGTTTGTTCTTCCTATGCTTCCTCCGGGAGGATCGATAGAAGACATTATTACGGAAAAGAAAAAGATTTGAGACATGGAGGGATGGAGGAATAGAGGCTTTAAAATTTGCAGAGCAAATTTTCGGGGGTAAAATGAAAAGATTTATAATTGCCGCTTTGGTGGAAAACAAGTATGGAGTTTTAACAAGAGTTGCAGGCCTTTTTATGAGAAAAGGTTTTAATATAGATTCTTTAACCGT
>JAFXSD010000103.1 GCA_017525905.1 Elusimicrobiota bacterium
CAACAGACTCCTAAACTTTTCTTTGTATTGTTGCCTTTAAATTTGCAAGTTCTTAAACGAGACGAAGTATTTTTAAAATGCGGTGTACTAAAAATATAGCGGAGCGAAAGAGTACATAAATTTTAAAAATACAAAGTCGTAGTTAGAAATTGCAAATCGTTATATTATTATTTCATTTTTTTAAAAAAATGAAATAATAAATCTTAATGTTCCTCCAAATAAAATTGCATAAGTCGTTATCGCTATAAAAACTATTGAAGCAATTTTTATTCCATGCTCTTTTATTACCATCAAACTTTGTGCAAGACAAGGAACAAACAAAGTTATAACTACCGCACTAACCAAAATTTGTGTTCCCGACAAAAGTCCGTCTTGTGCCAAAGTATAAATTCCTGATGCTCCGTAATCTCTTCTTAAAAAGCCCATAATAAATGTGCTTGTTGTTTCTACAGGCAACCCTAAAAATTTTACCACTATCGGAGAAAACCATTTTTCAAGTATTGTAAGCAAATGAATTTTGTCCATAAAAAACAAGCCGACCGTAGCCAAAATAAATAAAGGAACTACCTCTTTCATGTACCAAACAAGTCTCATTTTCACTTTAGATAAAATGTTTATTACGGATGGTATTCTCATTTTGGGAATTTCTATAATAAAGTTTGTAGACTCGCCTTTAACATAAAAATCTAAAACCTTTCCCACCAGGAAAAGTGAAAACAATATACACAATAACCAGACTATTGTCGCTTTATAGGATACCGACGACAACATTGCAAGAATAATTCCCAATTGTGCCGAACACGGTATTGAAAGAGATAACAAAATTACAACTATCATTCTTTCTTTTTTTGTTTCGAGTATTCTTGAACTTAACACCGCCATAGTTCCGCATCCCACCCCCAACACCATGGGAAGAACGGCTTTTCCGTTTAAACCTACAAGCGAAAACAATCTGTTAAGTATTACAGATAATCTCGGTAAATAACCGGAATCTTCCAATATCCCGAAAAAAGAAAAGAATGCAATAACTATAGGGAATATTATTGCAAAAGCGTACGGTATTGCCATTGTAAAAATTCCGTACTGACCGACAAACAGATCTTTTATGAAATTTACAACCGGTCCGGTTCCAAGATAATCGAAACAATTTGCAATAAACGGATTTATCAATTCTTCAAACACTTTTGTTTGTATCCAATCTACAACAAAACCCGCAACAAACACTCCGATAAATTCGTACATTATAAAAATGATGAACAACATTATTATCGTTCCCCAAAAGGGTTGCAAACAAATGTTGCCAATCTTTTCCATAATACTTTTATGTTTCCTGTGTTTTATTGTTTTTACTTTAGAAACGATATTTAATATTGTTTCGTTGTTATCATGAAATATTTGTGCGGCAAACATTTTGTATTCATCTTTAACAGTATCAGATACCAACTTAAAAACTTTCTCCTGCAACTTTTGCGGGACATACTGTTTAATATCTTTATCACCGGACAACAAATATACCGATAATACTTTTGATATCGAAGATTTATCTTTTAAAATATTTTCCACCGTTAAAATATCTTTATTGTTTTTATATTCAATGTTTAAGTTACTTACTGTTGCTTGAGGAATAATTTTTAAAATATCGCTTACACCGTCACCGGTTGTTGCCGTACAACAGGTTATCGGAACACCTAAAATTTCAGTTAGCTTTTTTACATTTATTCTGATTCCGGACTGAATAGCTTCATCCCGCATATTTAAAACCAATACCATAGGAATTTTGAACAATGCAAGTTCACAGAACAAGTGTAACGACCTTTCAATATTTTTCATATCGCAAACTTGCACTATAATGTTAGGTTTTTCTTTTATTATTAAATCTCTTGTAACCTGCTCGTCTTCCGATAACGGCATTAGAGAGTATGTGCCGGGAGTATCAACAACTTGGTATTGCTCGTTACCTATTGTAATATTTCCTCTTGTAACATCAACCGTGGTACCTGCATAATTTGAAACAACAGCATACTGACCTGTAAGTTTATTAAATATTACGGATTTGCCGACATTAGGATTACCGACAAATGCTATCAACTTTGACATTTATTATTTACCTTCTTTGATAAATATTTATTAATGCATAATATACCGATATATTTTATCATTTTAATACAAAATATTAAAAAATTTTTATTGACAACATTGTTTTAAAGGGTTATTATCATGTTAATATTATTTTAGGAGAAAAAATATGTTTAATTTTAAAAGTTTTGCTGTTTTTGTTGTAGCATCTTTTTTAACGGTTCCTGCGATTTTTGCACAAAGCGGAGTTGTAACAAAAGATCCGTCGGGCGGATATGTTTATGAAACAACCATAAGTTCGCTTGTTGACCAAAGAGTATATGAAGAAATCAAGCTTATAAACAATTCTTCACTTGCTTTATCACATGTAACTTGCACAATTACAATCAACGGAAAAACTCATGACATGAGACCTATGCCGGTATTAAAGCTGGGAGATTCCGAAGGATTTGACGGGTACTTCGAAGATGATATGAACAGAGAATTTCCAAGATATTTCGGAAAAGACGGAAAATTTTCAAGAAAAAACAACAATGTGGTTAGATTTACTTTTAATTTCAGAGGTCACAACGACGATGTAGAAATAACGGATGTTTATTTCGGGGAAGAAGATTTATGTTTTATAGTTACAGATGCAGCTTATGATTCTTCCGTGGCAGAACCAACTCCGGCACCTATACCTGCACCGAAACCCGTACCCGTAAAAAAAGAAATTAAAAAAGCTGTTCCGGCGGCACAACCTCAACAAGTACAAAGTCAACCGGCATCAAATAACAGTGACAGTATGATTGTTATAGACGGAAAAACTTATATACTTCACGACGGAAAAGCATATCTGTTTCAATAATTAATAACATAAAAAAGACACACTTGATTTTATTATCAAGTGTGCTTTTTTTATT
>JAFXSD010000104.1 GCA_017525905.1 Elusimicrobiota bacterium
TGCTTTTCGGATTCCGTTTTATCGGCTTCCTCTTTGATTATATCATCAGATTCTTTTTTTAACATTTCTTTTGCTTTTTTATACTCGTGACCGGCTCTTGCTATCGCCTTTACCAATTCCGGAATCTTTTTTGCTCCGAAAAACAAAATTACTATAACTATAAGAATTACAACTATTTCAGAAAAACCCAAACCCATAATTTTACCTCCGAAAAACAGCAATTAAACAATTTTATTTTATTGTTGCAGGATCTGCTATATAACCTTTAATTGCAGATGCCGCAGCTACAGCAGGACTTGCCAAATAAAGTTCGGATTTTGTGTTTCCCATTCTTCCGACAAAATTTCTGTTTGTAGTAGAAACACATTTTTCACCGTTGGCAAGAATACCCATGTGACCGCCTAAACAAGGTCCGCATGTAGGAGCGGAAATTATTGCTCCCGCTTCTATAAATATTTTCATTAAACCTTCTTTTAGTGCATCGGCATAAACTTGAGGTGTTGCAGGTATAATAATCGTTCTAACATTACTGTTAACTTTTTTACCTTTCAAAATTGCTGCCGCAACTCTTAAATCTTCAATTCTTCCGTTTGTGCAAGAACCGATAACAACCTGATCTATATAAGTCTTTTTTACCGATTTTGCAGCTTTTGCATTTTCGGGTAAAAACGGCGTTGCTATCTGCGGATAAATTTTTGAACAATCTATCTCGATAACATTTGAATATTTTGCATCTTTATCACTTTCATAAACTTTAAATTTTCTTAAAGCTCTTTTTGATACATAATCCAATGTAATTTTATCTACGGGAAAAATTCCGGATTTTCCGCCGGCTTCGATAGCCATATTTGCCATTGTAAGACGGTCTGACATTTTTAATTTCTTTATTACTTCACCGGTAAATTCCATTGTTTGGTACAATGCACCGTCAACACCGATTTTCCCTATCGTATAAAGAATTAAGTCCTTACCGCTGACAAATTTATTTAATTTCCCTTTTAAAACAAACTTTATTGATTGCGGCACTTTCAACCAAACTTTCCCGGTTGCAAGAGAGGCTCCGACATCTGTTGAACCTACACCCGTTGAAAACGCTCCCAATGCTCCGTAAGTACATGTATGAGAATCTGCACCGATAACAATATCCCCCGGAACAACTATTCCTTTTTCCGGAAGTAAAGCATGTTCTATACCTACATTACCGCCTTCATAGTAATGTTTTATTTTTTCTTTTTTCGCAAACTCTCTTACGAACTTAACATTTTCTGCCGATTTAATATCTTTGTTAGGCGTAAAGTGGTCCATAACAAGAGCTATTTTATTTTTATCAAAAACTTTCTTTTTTCCGGTTTTCAAATACTCTTTTATTGCAAGAGGAGCAGTAACATCGTTAGATAATGATATATCAACTTTCGGCTCTATAAATTCACCCGGGACTACAACTTTTTTACCGCAATGAGCAGCCAATATTTTTTCTGTTATTGTTTGACCCATTTTATTTCTTTCCTCCGAATTGCATTATAACTATTTTGTTTACGGCATGAATATAAGCATTTATACTTGCCTCAACAATATCGGTAGACATACCTTTACCTATATAATTTGCTCCGTTATATTTTACTTTAACGTTTACTTCACCTTGAGCATCTTCACCGCTTGAAACAGCTCTTAAGGTATAATCTTCCAAATCTACAATAATTCCCGTAATTTTATCTATTGCCTTATATGCAGCATCTACAGGTCCTGAACCGCATGCCGCCTCCTGTAGAATTTCTTTCTTGTTTTTAACGGTTTTTACAAGTCTTATTGTCGCCGTAGGAATTACACCTACACCGGAAGTAACATTTACGTAATCCACCGTATATACTTCCTTAACTCCGGAAACAGATTGCTCAACCAACGAGTTTATATCATCATCGAATACACATTTTTTCTTATCTGCCAAAAGTTTAAATTTTTCAAATAATTGTTCCATAACTTCCGGTTGCAATTTGTATCCTAAATCTTTCAATCTCTTAAAGAAAGCATGTCTGCCGGAATGTTTTCCCAAAACCAAAAGACTTTCGGGAACTCCAACATCTTGCGGAGACATAATTTCATAAGTTCTTTTATCTTTTAACATTCCGTCCTGGTGAATACCGGATTCATGTGCAAAAGCATTTATACCGACAATTGCTTTGTTAGGTTGAACCGTTATTCCGGTTAAATTGGAAACTAGTTTACTTGATTTGTAAATTTCTTTCGTTTTAATGTTATAACTTACAGGATAAAATAAAGGTTTTGTTTTTATTGCCATTACAATTTCTTCTATTGCAGCATTACCTGCTCTTTCACCTATACCGTTAACAGTACATTCTATTTGTCTTGCTCCGTTTTCTATTGCAGCAAGAGAGTTTGCAACACCCAACCCTAAATCGTTATGACAATGAACACTTATAACGGCTTTATCTATATTTTTTACTCTCTGTTTTATTGTTGCTATTAATTTTCCGAATTCCGACGGAATAGAATAACCTACCGTATCGGGAATATTTACCGTTGTTGCACCTGCAGCAATAACAGCTTCCACTATCGAGCATAAATAATCAACATCACTTCTGCTTGCGTCTTCCGCAGAAAACTCTACATCATCACAAAAGCTTTTTGCAAGTTTTACGGCATTAACCGCCATGTCAAAAACCTGTTGCCTTGTTTTTTGTAATTTCTTTTCTATGTGTAAATCCGATGTTGCTATAAATGTATGAATTCTCGGTTTTTTAGAATATTTTATTGCATTCCAACAAGTTGTAATATCTTTTGTATTTGCCCTGGAAAGACCGCAAATTACGGGACCTTTAACTTGTTGTGCAATAGATTTTACGG
>JAFXSD010000105.1 GCA_017525905.1 Elusimicrobiota bacterium
AATATTGTTTTGTTCATAGTTTGACCTTACCTTGCAACTCTTTAATATTCTTTATTTTTTTGTCTTTTAAATATTTTTCAAGACCGTCATATGTATTTTCAAACACTTTCGGTTCCACCAAAACCTGTGTTCCTATACTTACACAAGTTGCACCGGCAAGAATAAATTCTATAACATCATCACTGTTTGTTATTCCGCCGCAACCTATTATAGGTATAGATATTTTTTGGAAAGCATCAAACACACACCTTAAAGCCATGGGTTTTACACAAGGACCTGACATTCCGCCTTTAACGGTGGAAAGTTTCGGTTTAAATGTGTTGATATCTATAGCCATTGCCGGAAAAGTATTTGTTAATGTTACGGCATCCGCACCGCAATTTTGTGCGGTAAGCGAAAGTGCAGCAATATCTTGTACCTGCGGTGACAGTTTCGCAATTATAGGAAACTTTGATATATGTTTTACGCTTTTTATTATATTGCTTAACAGTTCAACATCTTGTGATATGATTGTTTTCTTTAAGTTCGGGCAGGAAAGGTTTAATTCTATTGCCGATATTTTAGGATATCTGTTAAGTTCCATAACCGTTCTTGCATAATCACTTACACATGCTCCCGCAACACTTACGATTATAGGAACTTTTAATTTTAATATTGCATCCAACTTTGTTTCTATAAATTTTTTTACACCGATATTTTGAAGGCCGATAGTGTTAAGCATACCGCTTGCAACTTCCGCGATTCTTGGTTGCGGGTTTCCCAACCTTTCTTCCAAAGTTATGGTTTTTGTTACTATGGCACCGATTTTTGTAATATCAATTAAATCGGTTAATTCGTTGCCGTAACCGAAAGTTCCCGATGCGGTAAGCAACGGGCTTTTCATCTTTATTCCTAAAAAATTTGTGCTTAAACTGTTCATAACGGTATTATTATATCTTTTAAGAGTATTTTTTTCAATTATTATTCTATGGTTTCAATATAGAAACTTACTGGACGGAACCCATCGTTACAGGATATCATTGCGGAATGTTTATTTTTCATCCACCCGTCAAAAAAATCTCCTCCTCCCCCGGCAAGTTCTTTAACAAATTTTTCCATACTTTCCCATGCACTGTCACATAAATTGTCCGGTTTTTGTGCATTTACCGAAACAAAAGTGTCTCCGATTTTTAAATTGCATGCATGTTCTATAGGATTTTCGTACTTTTCCATTAAATCTTTATATTGAGTTTGTTTCAGTACGGTAATTTTTACGGATTTCATAATTATTTTAAAGATAAAAATTTATTTTTGAAATCTTTAAGAGCCATTGCTCTGTGACTGATTTGATTTTTTATTTCTTCACCAAGCTCGGCAAAAGTTTTGTCATATTTAGGGACATAAAATAAAGGATCGTAACCGAACCCGGTTGTTCCGGACAAGCTTTCGGCAATATATCCTTTTATTTTGCCTTCTCCTAGTATTTTTACATTACCTTGCGGATCACTTAAAGCAATAACACATCTGAATTGTGCTTGTCTGTTTTCCATTTGTACGCCGTTAAGTGCTTTTAACAACTTGTTATTGTTATCCGCATAAGAACAATTTTCACCGGCATATCTTGAAGAATAGACTCCGGGTGCACCGTTCAAATAATTTACTTCAAGTCCGGTATCGTCGGCTATTGCCCATGAATTAAAATATTTTGCAACTTCCGTTGCTTTTTTTATTGCATTATCCTGTAAAGTTTGCCCGTCTTCAACAACTTCGGGATACTTTTCGAAATCGGTCATAGGTTTTATTGTTACGGCCAAATCTTTTAAAATATCTTTTATTTCAACAACTTTATGTTTGTTTCCGGTGGCAAGTATTATTTCTTTCATTTTAAATTTTTCCCAATGCTTTTTTTTGTGCTTTTATTACTTGAAATATTCCTGTTTTTGCACTGTCCAACATTTTATCTAAATCTTTTCTTGAAAATGTGTGGCCTTCGGCTGTTCCTTGAACTTCAACCAAATCTCCGTTATCAAGCATAACGACATTCATATCAATATCGGCAACATTATCTTCTTTTGCGGACAAATCCAACACCATTTGTTTACCCACGAAACCTACACTTATTGCCGCCAAAAAACCTTTCAAAGGTAATGTTTCTATCAGTTTTTGTTTCTGTAATTTTTTAAGTGCAAGAGCAAGTGCTATAAAACCGCCGTTAATTGATGCTGTTCTTGTTCCGCCGTCGGCTCTTATAACATCACAATCTATAGTTATTGTTCTTTTACCTAACTTTTCCAAATCCACACAGGCTCTTAACGATCTTCCTACAAGTCTTGAAATTTCCTGAGCTCTGCCGTTTTGTAATTTCTTTCTTGAAATTCTATCGTTACAAGATCTCGGCATCATGGAATATTCCGCAGTTACCCAACCCTGTTCTCTTTTTTCCGCTTCTATAAAAGGCGGAACTTTTTCTTCTACCGTTGCAACACACAACACTTTTGTTTCGCCTAAAGAAAACATACAGGAACCTTCAGCATGTTTCAAATAATTTTTTACTATTTTAATTTTTCTCATTGTTTCTATCCCTCTATACTTCTATCCCTCTATTCCTCAATTTTCGTAGTTCTTTAAAGTTTCTTCCAATGTTGCAATTTTACTTTGTGTATCTGCAAGTTTTTGTCTTATTCTTGCAACTTCTTCCGCAGGAGCTTTTTCTACGAATTTCGGATTAGACAACTTTTTATTATATTTTTCCTGTTCCGCTATAATATTTTTTATTTCTTTGTTTATTCTTGCTTTTTCTTTTTCTATATCTATAAGACCTTCCAAAG
>JAFXSD010000106.1 GCA_017525905.1 Elusimicrobiota bacterium
CTTTGCTACTCTCCTTTTTTTTATTTTCTTATATATCTATATATATAATATATACAAAAAATATAAAAATTTGCTAAAAATTATATTATTTTAAATATTCGTTGTCAATTTAGTATTTTAGTGTCTGAAAGTTCAGTTGACTATTTAATGTATTATTTATAAAATATACCAAATATATATTATAAACTCTAAAAGAAGGTATTTTATTATGTCTGAAAATTTAAGTTCTAAAATTGGTGGACAAGAAAAACCCGTAAACAAAGCAGGGTTGCCATTAGATTATGGTGACACTAAAATTACAATTTTGCCGAGAGATCCGATTTGTATATTTGCATATTGGTCAATTTCGGAAAAATATTTTGATAAATTAAAACAACAATACGGAGAATCTTTGTTTGTAGATTCGAAATTGGTTATAAGAGTTTATGATACTACCGATATAAGTTTTGACGGCAGTAATGCAAACAGATATTTTGATGTTTTTGTTACTCCTGATTCAAACAGTTGGTATATAAATGTAGGCGAGTTTAACAGAAGTTGGTGTGCAGATTTAGGATATTTAACAAAAGACGGAAAATTTATTTCGGTTGCAAGATCCAATAAAGTAAGTATGCCCAGATATGGTGTATCAAGTATTACAGATGAACAATGGGCTTTATTACAAATAGAATTTGAAAAATTGTTAAGAATTTCAGGTGTAAACAAAGTCGGTATGAGTTCTTTCGATATAGCAAAACTTATGAGAGAAAGATGGGAAGAAATAGTATCTATTTCTTTGCCGAGTTCACATTCTCATATCAGCAGCAGTTCAAGCTCGTTAAAAACTCATCCTTCTTATGTGCCTGAAAATAATCAAACAGTAAATAAAGAAAAGAGTTTTTGGTTAAGAGCCGATACCGAAATAATAATTAACGGGGCAACAGAACCGGACGCAAGTTTAACATTGAAAGGACAACCGATAAGATTGTCTGCAGATGGTTCTTTTTCAGTTAGATTTTATTTACCTAACGGCGAAGATAAATACACGATTGAAGCTGTTTCAGCCGACGGGACAATGAAGAAATCCATAACATTTGAAGTAACAAAAGATACTAAATAAATTCGAATTATTTGAAACATTTTGGGAGCTAAATGGATAATAAAGGTTATTGGTGTCTTCAATTACATGCTCATTTGCCTTTCGTTCGTCATCCAAACTATCCTGATTTTTTAGAAGAGGATTGGTTATATGAAGCTATAACCGAAACATATATTCCTCTTTTGTCCGTTTTTGAAAATTTTGTAAGAGATAACATAAATTTTGCCGTAACAATGACAATTACACCGTCTCTTGCAAATATGTTGGCGGACCCTTTATTACAATCAAGATATTATGCAAAATTAAATAAACTTATAGAACTTGCCGAAAAAGAAGTTTTAAGAACTATAAATGTTCCCGAATACCATTCGGTTGCCTTGATGTATGAAAAAAATTTTAAAAATTGCAGAACAATTTGGGAAAGATATCACGGCAATATTTTAACCGGTTTTAAAAATCTTCAGGATGCCGGTAAAATAGAAATTATCACTTGTTGCGCAACTCACGGTTTTTTACCTTTAATGACAAACGAAACTGCACAAAGAGCACAGATACAGGTTGCGGTTAAAGATTATAAAAAACATTTCGGCCGAAATCCCAACGGAATATGGCTTGCGGAATGTGCGTATAATTATGGTGTAGAAAAATTTTTAAAAGAAGCACAAATAAGATTTTTCTTTATGGAATCGCATGGAATTTTGTATGCTACTCCAAGACCTAAATACGGAGTTTTTGCTCCGATATATTGTAAAAACGGTGTAGCGGCTTTCAGCAGAGATATGGAAACAGCTCACCAGGTTTGGAGTGCGGAATGCGGTTATCCGGGAGATGTTGACTACAGAGAATTTTACAGAGATTTGGCTTATGATTTGGACTATGATTATATAAAACCTTATTTGCATTCCGATGGAGTAAGAAGAAATATCGGAGTAAAATATTGCAGAATAACTGGCAAAGTTCCTTTAAACGAAAAGCAACCTTATAATCCGGAATGGGCAAATAATAAAGCTAAAATGCATGCCGAAAATTTTGTGTTTAACAGAACAAAGCAAATAGAACACTTACAAGGCATTATGCAAAAAGAACCGTTGGTGGTTTCAATGTATGATGCGGAACTTTTCGGACATTGGTGGTTTGAAGGACCGAATTTTATAAATCATATATTCAGAACAATTCAAGAAAAAAATGCTTCGTTTAAACCTGTTACACCCGTTCAGTATTTGGATAAATATCCGATAAATCAGGTTTGTCAACCTTCTCCGTCTTCGTGGGGAGATGAAGGATATTATAAAGTATGGTTAAATCCTAAAAATGATTGGATATATAAACATTTAAATATGGCTGCAGACAGAATGGTGGAAATTGCAACGGCAAATCAGAACGCACAAGGCATATTGTTAAGAGCATTAAATCAGGCTGCAAGAGAATTGTTGCTCGCGCAATCTTCCGATTGGGCTTTTATTATGACAACCGGAACAATGGTTGAATATGCGGAAAAGAGAACAAAAGAGCATATATATAATTTCACAACATTATATAATCAAATAAAAAGCAATTTCATCGATGAAGGATTCCTTTCAAATTTAGAGTATTTGAACAATATCTTTTCCGATATTGATTATAAGGTATACATAAATAAATAAAATGTTATTAAATACGACGAATATTTTGATAAGTATATGTTTTATC
>JAFXSD010000107.1 GCA_017525905.1 Elusimicrobiota bacterium
AACAGGATGCTGAAAAAGCAGAAAATGTTATAAAATAATAAAAAACTATTGAAAAATAATTTCAATTGTGGTAATATATTAAACAGTGATTTTATTTTTAATAAGAGAGGTGAATACAAAATGAGAGAAGGATTACATCCAAACTACACAGAAGCAACAATTACATGTGCTTGTGGTAACGTTATGAAAACAAATTCTACAAAGGCTGATATGAAAGTTGATATTTGTTCAAAATGTCATCCATATTGGACAGGTAACTTAAAAAGAGAAACAACAGGTGGTAGAGCAGATAAATTTAAGAAAAAATTCGGAATTGCATAATTTAGAAAAGATAGCCAAATTGAAGGGCTATTTTTTTTGCTTTAAATTGGGGACGGAGATTTTTTTAAAAATTTTAAAAAATCTCCGTCCCCAATTAAAAAACTCTTGAAAAAAATGACTAATTATAGTAAAATAAAGGAAATTTTGATGAAAAAAGTAAGGAGATTTGTACCGTGAGTTTAAATATTGAAAATGAATTACAATACATAGATAAAGTAAAGAAAATAAACGATGGAAAAAACTTAAAATATTTAATTATGACAATGGGATGTCAGTTAAATGAAAACGACTCTGAAAAATTATGTGGTATGATTGAGAAAATGGGTTATACAAAAACAGATAATTTAGAAGAGTCTGATTTAGTTGTGTTCAATACCTGTTGTGTTAGAGAAAATGCAGAGGATAGGTTATTTGGAAAACTAGGTGAAGTTAAAAAAGTTAAAGAAAAACGTGGAACAATAATTGCAATTGGTGGATGCATGATGCAAGAAAAACATATTGTTGAAAAATTAAAACAAAGCTACCCATATTTTGACATTGTTTTCGGAACTCATACATTACATAAATTCCCAGAAGACCTATATTCTAAAATAATTAATAATAAAAGAATTGAAGATATTTTAGATATTGATGGTGAAATTATTGAAGGATTGCCAATAAAAAGAAATGATAACATTAAAGCATCTGTAACAATAATGAATGGATGTAATAATTTTTGTAGTTTCTGCATAGTTCCATATGTTCGTGGAAGAGAAAGAAGCAGAAATCCGGAAGATATTTTAAACGAAGTAAGAGAATTAGCTGCTCAAGGTTATAAAGAAATTACTTTGTTAGGACAAAATGTTAATTCATATTTGAGAAGTGGAAAAAAGGATTTTGAAAGTGACATTAAAAGTTTTGCTGATCTTTTAAGAGCGGTAAACAAAATAGATGGAATTGAAAGAATACGTTTTGTATCTCCACACCCAAAGGATTTCACAGATGATGTTATTGAAGCAATACGCGATTGTGAAAAAGTAAGCAAAATTGTTCACTTGCCATTACAATCTGGTAGTACACAAATTCTAAAAGTTATGAACAGAAAATATACAAAGGAACAATTTTTAGCATTAGCTGAAAAAATGAAAAAAATGATTCCAGAAGTTGTATTTTCAACAGATATAATAGTAGGTTTTCCAGGGGAAACAGAGGAAGACTTCGAAGATACTTTAGATGTGGTAAGACAAGTTAAGTTTGAACAAGTCTTTATGTTTATCTATTCAAGAAGAGTTGGAACACCAGGTGATAGAATGGAAAATCAAGTTCCAGAAGAAATAAAACATGAGAGATTTAATAGATTAAAAGAGTTAGTTGAAAGCCAAATTGCAGAAAACAATCAAAAATATATCGGAACAATACAAAAAGTTCTTGTAGAAGGTGTTAGCAAAACAAATAACAGCATTCTAACAGGAAGAACAGACTCAAATAAAGTAGTAAATTTTGAAGGATGCATAGAAATGATTGGAAATATGGTAGATTTGAAAATCATTTCAGAACATATGTGGTATTTGAAAGGCGAAATTTTATAAAATGAAACAAGAAAGACCGTCCAAAAAATGTTTCAAAAATGAAACAAAAAAAGACCGTCCAAAAATGTTTCAAAAGGAGGAAAAAGAAAATGGCAGAATTTTCACCAATGATGCAACATTATTTAAAGACAAAGGAAGAATACAGTGATTGTATCTTGTTTTACAGATTAGGCGATTTTTATGAAATGTTTTTTGATGATGCTATTACTGTGTCAAGAGAATTAGAAATAACTTTAACAGGAAAAGACTGTGGCCAGGCGGAAAGAGCTCCAATGGCTGGAATTCCATTTCATGCAGCTGAAGGATATATAGCAAGACTTATATCAAAAGGTTACAAAGTTGCTATTTGTGAGCAAATGGAAGATCCTAAAGAAGCTAAGGGAATTGTAAAAAGAGAGGTTATAAGAGTTGTAACTCCAGGTACAGTTATTGAATCAAATCTATTAGAAGAAAAGAAAAATAATTATATAATGAGTATATATAAAACTGGAATTTACTATGGCTTGGGTGTTTGTGATGTTTCAACAGGTGATTTTTATGCAACTCAAATTTGTGAAAATAATAACTTTTCAAAGTTGTTGGATGAGATTTCAAGATATTCTCCATCTGAAGTTATAGTTAATAAAATGATGTTTGAAACTAAATCTGAATTAAGCAAAATTCAGGAAAGATTTAAAG
Source organism: Elusimicrobiota bacterium (assembly GCA_017525905.1). Taxonomy (GTDB): domain Bacteria; phylum Elusimicrobiota; class Endomicrobiia; order Endomicrobiales; family Endomicrobiaceae; genus Ruminimicrobiellum. Next base: position 2,568 of record JAFXSD010000107.1, read on the forward strand.
TATATGTTTCATTAGAAAAAGAAGAGAATTTTAATGATGAGACTGAGCTTTTATTACAAATGTACAATGTAGTTAGCGACAACTCAAAAGATGGAAAGAAAATTTCTACTAAAGAACAAATGCAGGAAATAGATAACAAAAATCTAATGGTTCCAGCAATAAATGCATTGATAACATATTTAACAGAAACAC
>JAFXSD010000108.1 GCA_017525905.1 Elusimicrobiota bacterium
ATTACTATTTTAATTAAGCTCAATTAGAAAACAGTGTCACTTGATTTTCCTAGCAACAAATCGTCTTTATTTTCACCAGCGAAACTGATGCTTTCGACTTTTTGTCTCAATTCTGCGTTTGCTTTTTTCATTTTGAAATAAACAAAAGCAATTAGTCCAATAACACCAATTACAATGAAAATTAAAATAACAATTAAAGCAATAGTTCCTCCGCTCATTCCAGTAGATAATTTAACATTTAAAGGATTGTCAAGTAAACTATACGAATAATATTCTCTATTTTGTTCGTTGCTCATTGCAATTACGCTTAAAATATAAGGCAAATCTTTTTTATAATTATAAATCGAAATATGAACGTATTTATTTCCGTTTCTTTCGATATATTTTTTACTTTCTTCGTTCCAAATTCCATCTTTATAAACGACGAACGTTTTCGTTTCTGTGAAACCTATTGTGTTTAAGTTTTCTTTTAAATTATCTTCGGATTTTTTTATTATTTTCGTGAAATAAGTCGCTGGTATGAAATTATTTCCTTTTAGCAAAGGAGCAACAAATAAATGTAATGTATTTTCCTTGTCTAATTCGAATTCGATTTTATTGTTTTTGACGGAATAATCGGGCAAAGGATCAACACTCGAAACGTATTTGAAGATGTAATTTGAAAGTTTAACTTCTTTCACTTCGTGTTTTTTATTCGAAGGGAAAATTGATAAAATAAATCCGTCTTCATTTGAGGTTGATTTTTCTTCAGTCGAACACGAAAATTCAACAATGACTTTTCCCCCAACGAATTTTTGTGAAACGAAAGCGGTATTATTATTATACAATTCTTTTTCGTTGTCTTTGTTACTGTAAGGATTTACCGCAAAAGTAACATCACCGTTTGTCGAAAATTCTAAATTGACGATTTTATCTTCGAATTCATCTTTTTTAATCAAGAATTTATTCAAAGGTTTTTCTTTGGTCAAGCTTCCGAAAATGTATTGTTGAGTTGGAGCTGATTTCGTAACACTATTGGAAGAATAAATGCTGATTTCATTGATGATTTTTTTGTAAAGATTCGTGCTTCTTTTTGCAACGACGATGTATAAAAATTTGTCGTCGTTATGAGCGTCATATTCTTCGATTTGTTTGTAGTCGATGTGGACTTTTCCCACTCTCACAGATAAATCGTACTTTCCTAAAATTACATCACCTTTAAGACCCGGATTGATTCTTCGATTTCTTTTCTTTTCGAGAATTGTTGTTTTGTCCGTGATTAAAGCGCTTATTTGGAACAAATCGTTATCATCGGTGTCGTAGATGTCGTCGATATAAGAAAAGTTCTTGAAATTTACAATGATATCAACGTCGTTTTTATTTTCGATAATGTCCTTTGGAATTTCGCTATAAAAAATCAAAGGAAAATCAGTTTTTTCATAATACATCGTTTGTGTTTTCCCGAATTCAACCTTGTCGAAATTTTCCGTTGGTCGATTTTCGTAGTAAACATAAAATCCGAAACCTTCTTTTTCTGTTGTTGTGACGGAAACATCGAGTTCATCATTCAAAGCCAAAGCAAATTCGTCATGATTCGCTCGAATGTAATGGCTATAATCTTCGCCGATTTTGACGTAGCCATTATTGTCAACAGAAACAACATGAACTAAATAATTTTGATTGTTGGGGAAGGTGAAGTTGATTCTTTCTTGTCGGTCCAAATAAAACAAAGTATTCGTTGAGGGATTCGGGAAGATTTCCTTGACATAGGTATAAAAAGTGCTTAAAAACGTGACAATCGTGTCGACATCAGTTTCAACAGTGATGAGTAAATACTGGTCATTATGCGTTTCAATGAAAGGAACCAACAAATGGTCGGGTTCATATTCTTCGGCGTTGAATTGACCCTGTCCGGGTTTGGGAAGCAATTCCCTGATCGTCTCTGAGCTTTCCCACTTGTCGAAAACCTCGCCTTCGACCAAGTTCGCGGCCATCGCCTTGACTTTGCTTCCGTGCTCCCCGTAGGCGTGTAAATAAATGTTTTGGATTGTGTTCCAAACTCGAATGTCGATGACAAAGTAGCAAAGATTTGAATTGTCTTCTTTTTTCGAATAACACAATGTGTTTTGGTCACTGTTTGTTTGGATTATTTCAGGGAAATCCGCTTTTGGGGTTCGGAACTTCATCGTGTATAAAGAGGTGTAAATCGAGTCGAAGTCCTCCGCACCAACTGCGATTGTGAAATTAAGTCCTTTGAGGGACTGCAAATTACGACCGATGAAATGATCGTCGCTTATGTTTATTTCGAATATCGTGTTTTTTCCTCTTGACAAGAAAATGTAATCGTATTCTTCATCAGTTGGTTTTTTTTCTCCTTCGTTGACTAAAACATTGCACATTTGGCTTTGGAATTCTATCAGCAATTTTTTTGATGTTGCAGGAACGTAAAAAGAATAATAATTATAATAACTTTTGACACTATTAAAAGGAATGTTACCGACGATGTATTCATCAGCAGGAACGTTAATAACTTGCGTAACATCGTCTTTTTTATTTCTAATCATGACACTGACTTCATAGACGAAAAACTCTTGACTTCCAACGAGTTCTTTTAAATTATTTTTGACTCCAATGACCAAGTAGCAACCGATTTCACAAACCTGAGTTTGATCACTGGTATAGCTCAACATTTTCGTATAAGAGTCATAATATAAATTTTCTTCGTCGTCTTCCAAAGGAAGTTTA
>JAFXSD010000109.1 GCA_017525905.1 Elusimicrobiota bacterium
TGAAAGAATATTAGCTTGTTCTGACCTGAAAAAAGGTAAATATGTGGCGGTATTTAAAGTAAGAGCTTTAGGAAAAGAAGTAACAAAAGAGATAAAATTTAAACTTTCAAAGAAAGGTAAAATTATTATTAAAAAATAGATATATTAAATGGAATATTTGATAGACGGATATAATGTAATTAAATTTAGTGAAATGTTTTCTGCACGAACACTTGAACAGCAGAGAGATAAACTTATTGACTTTATATTGAAGTATAATCCTCAAGGACATAACAAAATAACAATCGTTTTTGATTGCAGAAGCTCCAATCCGTTTGAAAGTGACGGATATACGACAACCACAATAAAAGGAATAAAAACAATTTTCAGTGAAGGACAAAAATCTGCCGACGATGTTATTGTAGATTACGTTGAAAATTCAGCAAAGCCTTACAACATAACCGTAGTTACCAACGATAAAGGTATTTTCAGAAGAATCGGGGGTAAGGGTGCAAAAAAAATGGCAGTTGCCGAATTTATATACAACAGGGCAAAAGAACAAACAAGACCGACTAATATTATAAGAATGAAGCAAAAAGATGATTTCTCCGCTATAAGCAGAGAACTAAGTGATTTGTGGTTAGAAGATGATAACCAACCTAAAAAAGAAAATAAAAAGCAAAAGAAAAATAAAGATACGGAATTTGATATAACTGCGGAGTTAAGTGATTTATGGCTAAAAGAAGAAAAATAATAACATCAATAATATTTGCAGCATTGTTTATTTCTGCTTTCTTGTTATTTCTGGGGATAACGAAAGAAAACAGAACTGTTGAAGTTTTGATTCCCAAAGGAGCATCACCTTATAAAATATCAAAGATTTTGAAAGATTCTGAAGTTATTTCATCTAAAAGTTTATTCCTTGCTTTAGTGAAATTTTACGGATACTCTTCAAGCTTAAAAGCAGGACTTTACGATTTTAATACTAAGGATTCTCTAAAAACAATTTTGTTAAAAATTCATGACGGCGCCGGGAAATATATAAAAGTAACGATTCCTGAAGGCTTTACGGTAAAACAAATAGCGGAAACATTAAGTAAAAACAATATTTGTGACGCAGAGAATTTTATAAAATCGGCCAACGAACAAAATATGGAAGGATTTTTGTTTCCCAACACATATTTCCTTTTACCTCAAATGCCCGAAAGAGAGATTATAAAAATTATGAACGATGAATATAAAAAATTTTGGACAAAAGAAAGAACCGAAAGATTACGCCAGACAGGAAAAACCGAAAGGGAGATAATTATAATTGCTTCCATAGTAGAAAAAGAATCTATTGCCGATTCTGAAAGAGCTATTATTGCGGGAGTGTTTTTAAACAGATTATCCAAAGGTATGAGATTGGAGTCTTGTTCCACGGTGTTATATGCTATGGGGATAAACAAAGAAAGATTATCTTTTGAAGATTTAAAGTTTGAATCTCCGTACAACACATATAAATATAAAGGATTACCGCCGGGACCTATTTGTAATCCCGGAGCTGAAGCAATAGAAGCTGTTTTATATCCGCAAGCCACCAATAGTTTGTATTTTGTTTCCAAAGGTAACGGGACACATTATTTTTCTTCCACATTCGAACAACATATTAAAAACAAAATAGTTTCCAAAAAGAATCAAAAGAAATAAAAAATGCCGGGCATTTTTTTGTTGACACAAAACAATGTTTTGTAGTAAAATTTCCTTATTATGAAAAAGATATTTTTTGTATTATTAGGTTTGTTTTTTATTTTTGCTTGTTCGTCGGATAAAACAGTTGTTACAAAAACGGAACAAGCGGGCAGTGATGTCAGTAAAGAAAAAAGAAAAACGGAGAATAAAAAAATGAAAGCAATTATTGAAACTTCTATGGGAACAATTGAAATAGATTTATTTCCCGATAAGGCACCTGTAACGGTGGAAAACTTTGTAGGCCTTGCAACAGGGAAAAAAGAATTTACAAACTTAAAAACAGGTAAAAAGGAAAAAGGAAAATTTTATGACGGTTTAACTTTCCACAGAGTTATTCCGGAATTTATGATACAGGGCGGATGCCCATTGGGAACCGGAACAGGCGGACCGGGATACACATTTGAGGACGAAACAAATAACGGTTTAAAGTTTAATAAGCCGGGATTACTTGCCATGGCAAACGCAGGTCCCAACACTAACGGTTCACAATTTTTTATTACCGAAGTTACAACACCTTGGTTGAACGGACATCATACAATATTCGGACAGGTTGCAAGCAGTAAAGATTTGGAAATAGTTAAAAAAATCGCAAGAGTAGATTGCGGCTTTTCTAATGATCCTATAGAACCTGTGTACATAAATAAAATAACAATAAAAGAGAAATAACATGAAAAAGATGGTTTTTGTCGTTGCACCTGAAGTTTTTAGAGATGAAGAATATATAGAACCTAAAACAATATTGGAATCTGCCGGAATTGAAGTTACTACCGCAAGTACTGTTGTAGGGGAAATTTATGGAAAAATAAAAATAAAGGCTCAAAGCCAAATGCTTGCAAAAGATATAAAGGTTGATGATTTCGACGGAATATTCTTTGTAGGCGGTAATGGAGCTTCTGTTTATTTTGAAGATGAAGTTGTTCATGATATAGCAAGACAGTTTTATGATAAAGGTAAAATTGTAAGTGCAATATGT
>JAFXSD010000110.1 GCA_017525905.1 Elusimicrobiota bacterium
TCTTGAAAAATATTTCTTGGTTTTTGCATCAAGAATTGCTTTTATTTTAGGAAGGTATGATTCTATTTCGGATTTCTTGTTGTATATTTCTTTCAATCTGTCAAAATTCGTAAGATATACTTCCCTGTTTTCAATACCTTTTAATATTTCAGGCCTGTTTACTTGTATAGAGAAAAGTTCTGCTCCCGTAAGTCTTCCTTTTTCAAGCAAGAATTGTATTATTTTTTCTTTTGATGTTTTATCCTTAATCGACGACAGCCAACTTGTATCAAGCTGGCCGCTTGCACCTTCAAGCCAAATATTTTTTATTCCATATTTTTTATCTAATATTTTCAGTATGCTGTTGATATTTTCCTGTGTTTGTCTGTGAGCATGCAAATCTTGTATCAGCAACAAAGTCTTTCCTGATCCGTTATAAATTGTTTCCGTTACTCGTCCTACATTAAATGGAATTATATTTGTATTTACCGAGGATATTCGAGCCTGTGCAGGCACCATATTAAAAGGTACAGGTATTGCAAATGAGAGATCATTTACACCGGTAAGCACTAAACTTATAACAACTAAAATGCTAACTGTTTTTATTGCAATTTTTTTTATTAATTTTTTCTTTACTAACATTTTTGCTCCAAAAAGCAATTCACTACTTAGTATAGTATAGCACATATTTAGTATGGTTTTTAGTGGAATATATGTAAAAAAAATGAAAAATTTGTTAGTAAAATGAATCTGTTTTTTACAAAGTTATAATAAAATAAAGAAACTCGCAAATGCGGTGTACTGTTTTGTACATATCTTTGCGAGTTTCAAAGTTGTAACTAAAATATTTCTTTTTTTATTTATCTAACTTATAATGAGTTTGTATACAACAAACTTCCCAATCATAATTTCTTTTTGCTCTTATTGCTTCAATACTTGCTCTTGCTGCGGCAAGTGTTGTTACTATAGGAACATTATACATCAAAGCTGTTCTTCTGATACTGTAACCGTCGTGATGACTCTTTTGCCCTGATGGTGTATTTACTATCAAAGCAACTTCTTTGTTGGAAATTATATCAACAACATTAGGTCTTCCTTCCTGAATTTTGTGAACTTCTTTTACATCAAGCCCGTTTTCTTTAAAGAATTCAGCCGTATGTTTTGTTGCTATAACACTAAATCCGAGATCTATAAAATCTTTTGCAATTTCAAGACCTTTGGACTTATCTCTTTGGCCCAAGCTTATAAATACCGTTCCGCTATCCGGTAATATTGTACCTGAAGCAAGTTCTGCTTTAGCAAACGCTTTACCGAAATCTTTATCTATACCCATAACTTCACCGGTACTCTTCATTTCAGGTCCTAAAACGGTATCAACATTAGCAAATCTTATCCATGGCAACACAACTTCTTTTACACAGGTATAATCTATATGTTTAAGTTGACCGTTCAAATATTCCGCGGGAATTAAATCTTTAACTGCTTTTCCTATCATAACTTTTGAAGCAAGTTTTGCCAACGGATAACTTACGGCTTTTGAAACAAACGGAACCGTTCTTGAAGCTCTCGGATTTGCTTCCAAAATATAGGGAATACCGTTTTTAACCGCATACTGAATATTCATTAATCCTTTAACATCAATTTCTCTTGCCAAGTTTATTGTATGCTCTTTTATTTTTGTTATAACATCTTTGGATAAAGTGTGTGTAGGAAGAACACAAGCGGAATCTCCCGAATGGATACCTGCCTGTTCAATATGTTCCATAATACCTGCAATATACACATCTTTACCGTCTGAAAGTGCATCAACATCTATTTCTATAGCGTTATCAAGATACTTATCTATAAGAATAGGTTTACCTTCACTTACATCGGTAGCTTTTGAAATGTATGTTTCAAGATGATTTTCATCGTAAACAATTTCCATAGCTCTTCCGCCCAACACATAAGAAGGTCTAACCATTACCGGATAACCGATTTTATTTGCTATAGCTTTAGCTTCTTCAAATGTTGTTGCAGTACCTGAATCCGCTTGCGGGATATTTAATTTTTTCAATACTTTACTGAACACTTTTCTGTCTTCCGCCATATCGATAGATTCAACGGATGTTCCCAAAATTTTCAGTCCTGCTTTGTTTAAAGCGGAAGCCAAATTCAAAGGAGTTTGTCCGCCGAACTGAACAATAACCCCTTCCGGTTTTTCTTTATCCGCGATATTTAAAACATCTTCCACCGTTAACGGTTCAAAATAAAGTTTGTCTGCCGTATCATAATCGGTTGAAACTGTTTCAGGGTTACAATTTACCATTATTGTTTCATAACCTTCCTGTTTCAAGGAAAGCACTGCGTGCACACAACAATAGTCGAATTCTATACCCTGTCCTATTCTGTTGGGACCGGCACCTAAAATCATAACTTTTTTCTTTTTATCGGAAACTACTACATCGTCTTCTTCTTCGTATGTTGAATAATAGTATGCTGTATTAGCTTTAAATTCTCCGCCGCAAGTATCTACCAACTTATAAACAGGAATAATTTTTAACTCTTTTCTTAATGCTCTTATTTCTTCTTCCTTTTTGCCTGTAGCTATTGCTATTTGTTTATCTGAAAAACCGAACTGTTTTATTCTTCTTAAAAGAAG
>JAFXSD010000111.1 GCA_017525905.1 Elusimicrobiota bacterium
TCGGAAATAACTCTCGATTTCTTTTGAGGCCCAGCCATTATTTTATCTATGGCTTCTTCAAAACATTTCATTGTAACAGTTTGCAAATTCTTTCTTGCCGCAAGAAGAGCCGCTTCGTTTGCAAGATTGGCTAAATCCGCACCTACAAAACCGGGAGTTCTTCTCGCTAAAACTTTTAAATCAACTTCTTTATCTACTTTAATGTTTTTTACATGAACTTTTAAAATTTCTTCTCTGTCTTTTAAATCGGGAGTATTTACGACAACCTGTCTGTCAAATCTTCCCGCTCTGAGCAAAGCCGGATCCAAAACATCCGGTCTGTTTGTGGCAGCTATTATGATAACACCTTCTTTCGTATCAAAACCGTCCATTTCCACAAGTATCTGATTTAATGTTTGTTCTCTTTCATCGTTACCGCCGCCAAGTCCCGCACCTCTGTGTCTTCCAACGGCATCTATTTCATCTATAAACAACAAACACGGAGCATTTTTTCTGCCCTGTTCAAACAAATCTCTTACTCTCGACGCACCTACACCTACAAACATTTCAACGAAATCCGAACCGCTTGAAGAAAAAAACGGAACTCCCGCTTCACCCGCAACGGCTTTTGCAAGTAAAGTTTTACCTGTTCCGGGCGCACCTGCGAGAAGCACACCTTTAGGTATTTTACCGCCGAGCTTTTGAAATTTTGACGGATTCTTTAAAAATTCAACTATTTCCTGTAACTCTTCTTTTGCTTCTTCACAACCGGCAACTTCTTTAAATGTAATTTTTTTAGAGGAATCGGCAAGTTTTGCTTTGCTCTTGGCAAAAGTCATTGCCTGTTTTCCGCCGGCAGACATACCTCTCATTATCCATAACCAGAAAAGAATTAAAAGTATTATCGGGCCCCAACTGAAAATTAAAGGAGCCAACCATCCGTTTTGTGCTCTTGCCGAAAACTTTTGCACTTTGTTATTTTCCATATCTTCAACAAGTTTAGGATCGTCTAAAGGAATGGTTTTAAACTTTTTTACATTTCCTTCGGCATCCGTAAATTCACCTTCTATCAAATCGGATGTAACTACGGCATTTATAACTTTACCTTCCTTAACACTCTGTTTAAATTGAGAATAAGGCATTTCTTCAACTGCGGATTTTTTGGTTGCATTTTGCATAAATATTAACAAAACAACCGCCAATATTACCCAAAAAACAATACCCCAGGAATCTTTTTTCTTCATATTCATTTTCATAAACTACACACCTCTTTATATAACACCGATATAGGGCAGACCTCTGTACTTTCCGTTATAATCCAACCCGTAACCGACAACAAATTCATTATCTATTTCAAAACCGAAATAATCAATTTTGATTTGTTTAAATTTTTCGACTTTTTTATTTATAAGTGTACATATTTTTACACTGTTTGCTTTTCTTTTAATAAATAAATCTTTAACATAAGAAAGAGTTCTTCCGCTGTCGCAAATATCTTCTATAAGCAAAATATCTTTACCTTTAACATCTATTACCGTGTCACACAAAAATTTTATTTTTCCGGAAGATTTTTTCCCTTTATAAGATTTAACTCTTATAAAATCTATTTCAAAATCGATATCAAGTTTTCTTATTATATCACTGCAAAAAACAACACTCCCCGACAAAACCGACACCACGAGCAAATCCTTATTTTTATAGTCTTTATTTATTTGCCCGGCAATTTTATTTACTTTATTTTTTATCTTAAAACTTGATATTAAAGTTTTTATTTTTTTCATTATTTTTTCAATATATTTTTATCTTTAAATTATAACGAAAAACAATGTATAAATCAAGGGAAAATTGTATCGGTTAAAATATTTTCAGTATTGCAAATTTAAGATATTCCGTTTCAGGCATAGAGATAAGTATGGGATGGTCCTTTGCCTGAGTTGACAGTTCCAAAAATATTGCTCTTTTGCCTGCTTTTGAAACCGCTTCCTGCAACATTTTTTTGAAGTCACTCACAGATAAATGATGTGAACATGAACTTGTAGCAAAAATTCCGCCGTTTTTTAATAATCTTACGGCCTGTTCGTTAAGTTTGGCATAATGTTTGTATCCGGCATGAAAATCTTTTTTACTTTTTATAAGTCCAGGCGGATCTATGTTAACAACTTCATAATTTTCCGCTTGTGCCTGATGTGAACATATATATTCCTGAGCATCGGCAACTATTGCATTAAAATCTTTGTAACCGTTAGCTTCATAATTCTTGTTTGCCATTTCAAGAGCCGGTCTTGAAGAATCCACAAATACCACTTCTTTTGCACCGCCTTTTAATGCATTAAGCCCGAAAGAACCGGTATGTGTAAAACAATCCAACACTTTTTTATCTTTACAATATTTTTGAAACAATTTTCTGTTATCTTTTTGATCAAAGAAAAAGCCGGTTTTTTGACCCGATTTTATGTTCACATAATATTTTATATCGTTTTCGGTTATTAAAATATCTTCGGGAATTTTACCTGAATATATTTCGTTTTCTCCGGACAAATTTTCAAGTTTTCTCAGATGAGAATCGTTTCTTACCATTATACCTTTAGGGTTTATTACTTCCTGAACGGCGTCCAATATATCGTGTTTGTTATTGTCC
>JAFXSD010000112.1 GCA_017525905.1 Elusimicrobiota bacterium
AACATTCATACCTGCAATATTAATGGATGCAGAACCTATTATTGTTCCCAACGTTCCTATAACTCCTGGTTTATCGGTATTGTTTATAAATATCTTATGTCCTTCAGGTTTAACATCAACATTTAATCCGTTAATATTTACTATTCTTTGTTGTTTATCAAGCAAAGTTCCTGCAATAGAATATTCACCTTTATCGGTTTTAACTTTTGCAAGAATTAAGTTTGTATAATCTTTAACATCTTTTACTATAACTTCTTTTATGTTTATTCCTCTTTCTTTTGCAACCGATATTGCATTTACGGAATTAATTTTCAAATCTAAAATTTGTCCTAAAATTCCTTTCATATATGCAACTGTTAAAGGATTTGTTTTAAATTCTGAAACATTACCGCAATAACTTAATTCTATTTCGGAAATTCCGCCTTCTATTATTTGTCCCTGGAAAGAACCGATTTTATCTGCAAGTTCTATATAAGGCATCATTTGTTTTTGTGTATCCCAATCTACCGTTGCAACATTAACAGCATTTCTTATTAAACCTTTTGTAAAGAAATCTATAACTACACTTGCCATTTCTATAGCAATCTTAACCTGAGCTTCCTCCGTTGAAGCTGCCAAGTGAGGTGTTGTTATAATATTTGGTGTTGTTTGAATTGACCAGTCTACAGGAGGTTCTTTTACAAATACATCAAGTGCTGCATTTGCAACTTTACCGGATTTAACCGCTTCAATTAAATCTGCATCATTGATGATTGCACCTCTTGCACAATTTATAATTCTTACACCATCTTTCATTTTTGCGATATTTGCTTTATTTATCATTCCTCTTGTATCATCCGTTAAAGGAGAATGTATTGATAAATAATCTGCTTGTTTAAATACTTCGTCCAATGTTGTCAATTCTATTCCGTTATTTTTTGCAACTTCCGCATTTGCAAAAGGATCATAAGCAACAACTTTCATTCCGAAAGATAAAAGTCTTTTTGCAACTTCATTTCCTATTCTTCCAAGACCGATTAAGCCAAGGGTTTTACCGAATATTTCATTACCCATAAATTTTTTCTTTTCCCACTTTTGAGACTGCATTGAAGTAACTGCAGCAGGAATATTTCTTGCCATAGAAAGAATAAGTCCTATTGTATGTTCAGCAACGGAAATAGTGTTTCCTCCGGGAACATTTGATACAACTATACCCTTTTGTGTTGCAGCTTTTTTATCTACATTATCAACACCTGTTCCCGCTCTTCCGATAAATTTTAATTTTTGTGCAGCTCCGATAATTTCTTCGGTAACTTTAACTTCGGAACGAATTATAAGACCGTCATAATCTTTTATAAGTTCTTTAAATTCTTCAGGTGAAGGTTTGGCATGAACTTCAACCTTAAATTCAGGATGATTTAACAATTGGTCTAATCCTTCCTGGCTGTCGTAAGTCATTAAAATTTTGTACATTTTTACTACACTCCCTCTCTATTATTTTATTTTTTTATCAAAAGCATATTTTATAACTTCATCCATATGTTTAACAGGTATCATTTTTATTTTCTTTTTAACATTTTCCGGTATATCAACCAAATCTTTTTTATTTGATTCCGGGAACAATACCATATCTATTCCTTCTCTGTATGCCGCCAAAACCTTTTCTTTTAAACCGCCTATAGCTAAAGCTCTTCCTCTTAATGTAATTTCTCCGGTCATAGCAAGTTTTTTTCTAACGGGCTTATTCATACAAACAGAAGCCAAAGCCGTAGCCATTGCAAGACCTGCACTCGGACCGTCTTTCGGAACTGCACCTTCGGGGACATGAACATGAAAATCCGTATCTTTAAACATATTTTCCTTAATACCAAGTTTTTTTGCCGATGATTTCACATAAGTAAATGCCGCTTGAACGGACTCTTTCATAACATCGCCAAGTTGTCCGGTAAGGTTCAATAATCCTTTTCCTTTCATTTTGTTTACTTCTATTGTAAGTGTCTCGCCACCGACTTCCGTCCATGCAAGACCGGTAACAACTCCTATTCCGTTTTCGGAAATTTTTTCTCTTTCGTAATGAGGAACACCTAAATATTTCTCAACTGTTTTTGACGTTATTTTTACACTTTTTGTCTTTTCTAATGCTAACTCTTTTGCAACTTTTCTGCAAAGATTTGCTATTTCTCTATTTAAATTTCTTACTCCGGCTTCCCTTGTATAACTTGCTATTACTTCCTTTATTGCACTGTCATCTATTGTAAGTTCTTCATCTTTTAATCCATGGTCTTTCATCTGTTTCTTTATTAAAAAATTTTTTGCAATAGAAAGCTTTTCTTCGTCCGTATAACCGGAAAACCTTATTATTTCCAATCTGTCTAACAAAGTGTTAGGAATATTACTCAATGTATTAGCCGTAGTTATGAACATAACATTCGACAAATCATAATCAACATCTAAATAATGGTCTCCGAAAGCATAATTTTGTTCCGGATCCAACACTTCCAATAATGCTGCAGACGGATCTCCTCTCCAATCACTGCCCATTTTATCTATTTCATCAAGAATAAATAC
>JAFXSD010000113.1 GCA_017525905.1 Elusimicrobiota bacterium
TGCAACTTTACCTGTTTGCGGTCTCCAAGGAAAAATTACAAATGTATCGGGGTCCGGGTAAAGGTACATATCACTTTCTTCAATTCTTGTAAAACCTTCAATTGAAGAACCGTCAAGCATACATTTATTGTCTAAAGCTTTTTCTATTTGGCTTGCCGTTATTGCAACATTTTTTAATTGACCGAAAATATCGGTGAACTGCAACCTTATAAACTGAACATCCTGCTCCTTAACAATCTTGATAATGTCTTGTTTTGTGTAACCCATTTTCTTTCTCCTTTTTTTATAGCAGTCGGCTTTGCCTTTTTGCTTACAGCTTCGAATTTGCATCCTTCATGTGCCAGTCGCTCCGCTATTACTTCAGCACACTACAGTCTGCAAATTCTTTGCTTCAGCTGAAAAATCAAAGCCTTTAACGGCTATAAAGTATTTTTTTGCTTCGCAAAATTTTATATTTTCAAAGAAAAAAAGGCTAAAAAGATTTTAAAATCTCTTTAGCCTCTTTGCTAAATACTTATTTATATATTTAAAATTTTACTTAATAAAAAAGGTGCTTAAAAATTCAACTGTAATCTTTAAGCACCTTTGCTTATCGTTAATTATAAATTGTAAACTGTAAATTAAGAATTAGAATTTGCAATTCTTAATTCTCTCCAACGCTTCCTTAATTTTCGGAACCGGGACCGTCAATGCAAATCTAACATAACCTTCACCGCTTTTTCCCATCCCGTTACCCGGAGTACAAACTATTGCACATTCATCCAACAGTTTTGAAACCACTTCAGACGACTTATATCCTTTTGGAACTTTTGCCCAAACATAAAACGATGCTTTCGGCTTTGTTACGTTCCAACCGAGTGCATTTAATCCGTCGCACAAAACATCTCTTCTTGCTTTATATATTGTTCTCATATTTTCCACGCATTCTTGAGAACTTGTTAATGCTGTAATTCCGGCTTCCTGTACTGCTTGAAAAACACCGGAATCATAATTATCTTTTACTTTTGCTATTGCTGCAACAACATCTTTGTTTCCGCAAACCCAACCTAATCTCCAACCTGTCATATTGTAAGTTTTTGATAACGAATGAAATTCCACACCGACTTCTTTTGCTCCTTCAATTTCCAAAAAGCTCATAGGTTTTTCGTTGTCGTCATAATAAATTTCGGAATATGCATTATCGTAAGCAACTATAATGTTATACTTTTTGGCAAACTGTATAAGCTTAGCATAAAATTCTTTAGGTGCAATTGCTGCCGTAGGGTTGTTGGGATAATTAACAAATATTATCTTTGCTTTTTTAGCAACATCTTCAGGAATTGCGTCTAAATCGGGCAAAAAGCCGTTTTTTTCAAGCAAAGGCATAAAATAGGGTATACCATCGGTAAATATTGTTCCCGTGTTATAAACGGGATATCCCGGCTCGGGAATTAAAACTACATCACCCGGGTTAACAAATGCCAAATGCATATGTCCTATACCTTCTTTTGAACCTATCAAAGCACAAACTTCATTGTCAGGATTCAAATTTACATTAAATCTTGTTTTATACCAACCGGCAACGGCTTTTCTGAAAGAAAGCATACCTGCACCGAACGGATATTGATGGTTTTGCGGTTTTGCCAATGCTTTTTGCCCTGCTTCAACAATATGCTTTGGTGTAGGCATATCAGGATCACCGACACCTAACGATATTATATCTGCACCTCTGTCTATAGCTTCTTTTTTCTTTCTGTCTATTTCTATAAAAAGATATGGTGGCAACTTTTTTAATTTTTCACTCGTTTCAATCTTCATTTTATCTTCCTTTTTTGTTAATTCCATACATCTATACTTCTATACCTCTGCTGTTCCTGTAAAAGCTACTATTGCCGGTCCTTCCAAAAACACTTCAGAAATATTTTGTCCGTCTGTTTTACAACTTACATAAAGATTATCTTTGCCTCTTGTAACAACATGAACAGGAGATTTAACTTTGTTTAACAAAACGGAAATTATTGACGATGCCGTTACTCCCGTTCCGCAAGCTAAAGTTTCACCTTCCACTCCTCTTTCATAAGTTCTTACAAGTATGGTGTTATCTTTATCCGCTTTAACAAAATTTACATTTGTTCCTGCCGGCTCAAAATGTTTGTGAAACCTTATAATGTTCCCGTATTTTTGAACACTTACTTTTTCTATATCGTCAACATAAACTACTGCATGAGGAACACCCGTATTTAAAGAATGAATCGTCCAAATATTACCTTCAACATCAATTTCTTCGTTAAGAGCCAAATCTTTCGGATTATACAATGCAAGTTTTACAACAGTGTCACTTTTTATTTCTGCCGTAACCAACCCTGCATCAGTTTCAAACTTCATGCTTTTTCCTGCAATTCCCAACTTATAAGCAAACATTGCAATTGATCTTCCGCCGTTACCGCACATACTTGCAAAAGATCCGTCCGAATTATAATATCTCATTCTAAAATCGGCTTTTGAAGATTTTTCCAAAAGGATAAG
>JAFXSD010000114.1 GCA_017525905.1 Elusimicrobiota bacterium
ACTACGGCTCTGAAACTGTCGCTTACAAAAACTTTGGAATGAACAAAGCCGGGTGTATATTCATAAATTTTTATTCCCGCTTCAGTAAGAGATTTGTAATGAGATTTTGCTAAAGCATAAGCAGACTTTTTATCCGGAATTCCTGGAAGAATAATTTTAATATCAATGCCTCTTTGTGCGGCATATTTCAACGCTGTTTCCAATTCCCCGTCGAGAATAAGATACGGCGTCATAATATGAACATATCTCTTTGCTCTATACAAAATATCCATATATACATTTTCACCCACTTTATCTTTATCTAAAGGACAATCCGCAAACGGCATAACAAATCCTTGTGAATTTTGTATATCGGGGCTTTGCAAAAATTTCTGTTCAAAGTTCGGTTCTTCTTCCATAAGATTCCACATCTGTAAAAACATTAAAGTAAAACTTTTAACGGCTTTCCCTTTTAACATTACGGCTGCATCTTTCCAATGGCCGTATTTATTTTTTTTGTTGATATATTCGTCGGCAAGATTTACACCGCCGTTAAATGCTACGGAACCGTCTATAACCAGAATTTTACGATGATCTCTGTAGTTATAATGTGTTGATACAAATGGTGTAAGAGGGGCAAACATTTTTGCTTTTATTCCAAGCTGTTGAAGTCTTAAAGGATAATCGTGCGGCAATAAAGCAAGTTCGCACATGCCGTCATACATAACACGAACATCTACTCCTTCTTTTGCTTTTCTTGATAAAATATCAAGTATCCTGCCCCACATATAACCTTCTTCAATTATAAAATATTCCATGAAAATAAAATTTTGTGCCGTTTCCAATTCTTCTATAATTGAAGCAAATTTTTCTTCTCCGGAAGAAAAATATTTTACGGTTGTGTTATCAAATATCGGGAAGTTTCCGCTGTTACACACATATTGATTTAAATGAACTACTGAACTCGAACTGTTTTGTAATTGTTTTAACGGTTTTTCATCCTGAGATATTAAATTTTTTGATTGGTTTATTAATTCCAATGCTCTTTTTGTTGTTTTTCGGTGTCCGATATTTGATTTTGTAAATATTAAGAAAAGCGTTCCTATAAAAGGCATAACCGCAATAACGGCAAGCCATGTAAGTTTTGCGGATGAGTCCATGTCGCTGTTGAAAAGATATATCGAAATGGACAAAACAAAGATTGCTTGTAAAAGGGTGAAATACGGCAAATATTTTTCAAGCCAAATAAATAACGAAATAAACAAAAGTATTTGTAACAATAAAAGTAAAACTATCAATGCAAATCTACTGAAAAACAGTCTTATAATTCCCCTGTTTTTTAAGTCCGTAAGATGCATAATAAATTCTTTATTGTTATCTCTTTTGTTTGTTGAATTGTTTTCCATAACGATATTGTTTTTAAATGAATAAGGCATTGAATTTTTTATTCAATGCCTTAAAATGTTTTTCGTTTACAAATAACTATTTTTTAAAATATCTTTT
Organism: Elusimicrobiota bacterium; assembly: GCA_017525905.1. GTDB lineage: Bacteria > Elusimicrobiota > Endomicrobiia > Endomicrobiales > Endomicrobiaceae > Ruminimicrobiellum. The sequence goes on from JAFXSD010000114.1 coordinate 1,483, forward strand.
TAACAAACCATCGAAACCTTTACCGTGTCTTGCTTCATCTTTTGCCATTTCGTGAACGGTATCGTGAATAGCATCATAACCTAATTTTTTAGCTTTTAATGCTATTTCCATTTTTCCCGCACAAGCGCCATGTTCGGCTTGAGCTCTGAGTTCAAGATTTTTCTTGGTAGAATCCGTGATAACTTCGCCTAAAAGTTCGGCAAACTTTGCGGCGTGTTCAGCTTCTTCAAAAGCATATCTCTTAAATGCGTCCGCAATTTCAGGATATCCTTCTCTTTCTGCTACTCGTGACATTGCCAAATACATACCTACTTCGGAACATTCTCCGTTAAAATTAGCTCTTAAACCTTCAACTATTTCCTTGTCTTCTACCTGACCATCGCCAACTTTATGTTCGGTAGCATAAGTTTTTTCACCATCTTCTACAGGTTCAAGTTTTTCTGCAGGTGCTCCGCAAATAGGACATTTGTCCGGCTTTGCACCGTCTTCACTTACCCAACCGCATACTTTGCATACATACTTCATATTACTTCCTCCGCTTTTGTCTGATTTTCTATTCTTTTGTTCTTAAATTTTTAATAGTTTTCTACAAAAAGTTCCTGATATGATCTTGGATGATTACATGCAGGACATTTTTCCGCAGCTTCTTTTGATTCGTAAATATAACCGCAGTTTCTGCATTTCCATCTGACTACACCGTCTTTACAAAATATTTTTTCATATTTGATGTTATCTAAAAGTTTTCTGTATCTTTGTTCATGAGCTTGTTCTACTTTCGCTATATATTTAAAACAATCCGCAATTTCATTAAAGCCTTCCTCTTCAGCTATTCTTGCAAATTCCGGATATGCTTTTGTCCACTCTTCATTTTCACCTTCTGCTGCTGCTTGGAGATTTTGAACGGTTGTACCTATTATTCCTGCAGGAAAACTTGCTGTAATTTCTGCTGTTCCGCCTTCCAAAAATTTAAAAAATCTTTTAGCATGTTCTTTTTCGTTATCTGCCGTCTCGGTAAATATTGC
>JAFXSD010000115.1 GCA_017525905.1 Elusimicrobiota bacterium
TATCCGGTCTTGAAGGGTTAAAAGTAGGTGATACGGTTTGTGAGTTGGAACATCCTTTACCGCTTGAACCGTTAGCTATAGACGAGCCGACAATATCTATGGACTTTTTAGTTAACGATTCGCCTTTTGCAGGCAGAGAAGGAAAATTTTTAACATCAAGACACTTAAAAGCAAGACTTGAAAAAGAAGCTCAAACAAATGTCGGTTTAAAAGTTGAAGAACTTGAAGGTGAGGGCAGATTTAAAGTTTCAGGCAGGGGAGAACTGCATTTAACCGTTCTTATAGAAAACATGAGAAGAGAAGGATTTGAACTTGCGGTGTCAAGTCCGGAAGTTATTTTTAAAGAAGTTGACGGGAAAATGTGTGAACCTATGGAATATCTTATTCTTGATATAGATTCGGATTTTCAGGGAGTAGTTTTTGAACTTATAGGTAAAAGAAGTGCACAGCTTGAAAATATGGTAAGCGAGGGTAAGGATCATTTGAGATTGGAATATATTATTCCGTCAAGAGCTTTGATAGGATTTAAGAACGAATTTTTAACGGCAACAAAAGGTACCGGAATAATGCATCACAGCTTTCACGGATATTTACCGAAAGCAGATATTTCTTCGTTAAGAGGTAACGGAGTATTTATTGCCATGGCTCCGGGAAAAACTACAGCTTATGCTTTACATAATTTGGAAGACGGCGGAGAAATGTTTGTAGGTCCCGGTGAAGAAGTTTACGAAGGTATGATAGTCGGCCAAAATTCCAGAGAAAGAGATCTTGTAGTTAATCCGTGCAAACCTAAAAAACTTACAAACATGAGAAGTAAAGCTGCCGATGAAGCATTGACCTTAACACCGCACAGAGTTATGAGTTTGGAACAATCTGTTGAATATATTGCTCCCGATGAACTTGTGGAAATTACACCTACGGCATTAAGATTAAGGAAAAAAATTCTTAACGCTTTAGACAGAAAAAGGACAGCAAGAAATGAAAGATATGAAGAAGCTCAACTCGAAGAACGGGAAGAAGATTAGAAATTTTTTATAAAGTAAAAAATTTGAGGAAATGATATAATAACAAAAAATTTTATTTTAGGAGTATGTATGAAAAAATTATCTTTATTGGCGGCAGCATTGGTTTTGTTGTTTTCAACAACGGTTTTTGCAGGAACAAAAGACGGTTGGGAATTGGAATTAAAACAGTTGGCGGTTAGTATTACAAGTACCGAAGTTCATAATTCTTCACCGACATTTACAAATGCAAGATTAACAACCGATTCTCAAACAGCAGTTCAGGGTAAGTTGGATTTTGATGCAAAATATTTTGCACCTAAATTGTTATGGACAAACAATTTGTTTATGGAATACGGAAAAACATCAATAAGACCTGTAGATAAAGAAGAAGTGGTTACCGAAAATGCCGACAAAATCACGTTAACGACAGACTTAACTTACAGGTTATGGAAAGTTGAGGAAGATTTTTTAGGCGGTTTTGAAGCCGGTCCTTTTGCAAATATAGGTTACGAAACCGAATTTGAACCTGCGGAAATAGAAATAGACGGACATAAAGAAAGAGACAACAGGAAACAGGTTCTTAGAGGTAAAGTCGGTGCAAAACTTTTTGAAGGAAAATATTTGAAAGAATTGTATGCGGCTTATGTATTTGAAAGAGATTTTACATATACTCCGGAATCCACAAATACCGCTTTTGAAGCAGGTTTTAGAGCAGAAGCGGAAATAAGAGAAGGTGTAAAATTTGTAGCTTGGTCTTATTACAGAGATTATCAAACTTACAGTGAAGAAAGAATCAGTGATTTGGATTATGAAATAGAAGCGGAATTGAGACTTGATGTAAAATTGTGGAACAATATTGCAATAGCTCCGTTTATTAATTATTATTGTGCATCGGCACAACATTTTAATTGCGTAGCGGATAACTGGTATACCGGTATACAAATATCTTACAGCACATTCTTTAAAAAAGCTAAAGAAATATAATTTATAACTGATTTACAGAAATAAGCTCTATTATAAAAATAGGGCTTATTTTTTTTATTAATAAATGATAAAATGATTTCAATAATATTACGGGAGAAAAAAATGAAAAATATGCCGGAATTTAATAAAGTATCAAAACAATTGCTACAGGCAATGCCGTACCAATATGCAGGTAACAACATAAATGTTTGTATAGAAACGGATGAATTTACCTGTCTTTGTCCGTGGACGGGGCTTCCGGATTTTGCCCACTTAAAAATTCAGTATGTTCCAAACAAAGTTGTTGTTGAACTGAAATCTTTAAAAATGTATTTACAATCTTACAGAATGGTAGGTATGGTTCACGAATCCGTAGTAAACAGTATTATGAAAGATATTAAAGAATTGTTAAAACCAAAACAAATATATGTTGAACTTGTGTTTAAAATCAGAGGCGGAATCACGACAACCGTATCTGCGGGAAGCATTAAAGAATTAAAGAAATAAAATAAAATTTTCAAAAT
>JAFXSD010000116.1 GCA_017525905.1 Elusimicrobiota bacterium
CTTCCTATTTTGCCCAAACAAATTCTTTGGATAAATATGTCAACGGCACTGTTTTTGGGAATGATGTTATCTTTTGAACCGAAAGAAGACGGAATAATGGACAGAGAACCGGTAAGCCCGGATATGAAAATCATGGACGGAATTTTTTGGTATAGACTCATAATCATAAGTGTTATAATAGTTACCGGTGTTATGGTATTATTTAATTATGAACTTGCACACGGTGCAACACTTGCACAGGCAAGAGGTGTTGCCGTATCCGTATTTATAGTATGTCAAAGTATGTATTTATTAAATTGCCGTTCAATGACAAAATCCATGTTCTCTCTCGGATTATTTTCAAATCCGTACATTTGGTTGGGCATATTTATAATGTTTGCTTCACAATTTGTGTTCTTATATGTTTCCCCGGTAAATACATTTTTCTCAACGGAAGGAATTTCTCTTGCTTCCTGGGGCAGACTTTTCATTATAGGTTTTATTATATATGCTGTCATAGGAACAAGTAAGTTTATAGGAAACATTGTCAGAAAGAAAAAATTATCTTAAACATAAGGGTTATAATTATTATGCAAGAAGAAATAATACAACAAATTCAAGAATTAAAAAAACAAAGAAAAGCCGTAATACTTGTTCATAATTATCAAAAGAAAGAAGTTCAGGATATTGCTGATTTCACGGGCGATTCTTTGGAACTTAGCAGAAAAGCCGCAAACACCAATGCGGATGTTATAGTATTTTGCGGTGTTCATTTCATGGCAGAAACGGCTTCAATATTAAGTCCCGATAAAAAAGTTTTATTACCGGATTTACAATCGGGGTGCCCTATGGCGGACATGATAACCGCAGAACAGTTGGTACAATTTAAAAAAGATAATCCCGGTGCAACCGTTGTCACATATATAAACTCATCTGCCGCAGTCAAAGCGGAAACGGATATTTGTTGCACTTCTTCAAATGCTATAAATGTAGTTAAATCTGTTCAAAACGATAAAATAATTTTTTGTCCGGACAGAAATTTAGGTTCTTATGCCCAAAAAGTTTTAAATAAAAAATTAATATTATGGAACGGCTTTTGTCCGACACATATGAAAATGTTGCCCGAATATGTTACCCTGCAAAAGGAAATACATCCTAATGCAATTTTTTTGGTTCATCCGGAATGTTGTCCCGAAACGGTTGCACTTGCCGATGAAGTACTGTCCACAACAGGTATATTGAATTATGTCGCAAAAAGTGATAAACAGGAATTTATTATAGGAACGGAAAACGAAATAACATTTAAACTTCAAAGAGAATATCCTGACAAAAAGTTTTATCCCGTTACGGATTTGGCAGTATGTCCGAATATGAAAAAGAATTCGTTGGAAAAAGTGTTAAATGTGTTAAAAGAAATGAATAACGAAATAAAAGTTCCTAAAGAAATTGCCGACAAAGCAATTGTTCCTATACAAAGAATGCTTGAGGTAAAACCTTCATAATGCAAGAATTAGGCGGTTTCCCCATATTTGCAAGTATTTTAGCGGGAATATTAACATTTATAAGTCCCTGTATTCTGCCTCTTATCCCCGTATATATAACATTAGTTACCGGACTGTCTGTTGAAGAATTGGATAACAGAAAAAATCTGTTATCCATTTTGTTGTCTGCTGTTTGTTTTGTGTTAGGATTTACCACAGTATTTGTTTTTTTGGGATTATCGGTAACGATTATAGGTCAATTCTTTTTGAACAATATAGATATTTTAAGAACCGTCGGCGGAATAATAATTATTATTTTTGGTTTACATCTGCTCGGCATCTTCAAAATAAAAATTTTATATAAACAGTTTGGATGGATGGACAAAATAAAAAGAACTTCAAACTATTTCACTATATATCTTATAGGGTGTGCATTTGCATTCAGTTGGACACCGTGTGTCGACCCGATATTAGCATCTATTCTCATAATGGCAGCAACTCAGGGAACTATTGCAAAAGGAACATTTTTGCTTTTAATTTATTCTTTAGGGCTTGCAATACCATTTATTTTAACGGCACTGTTTGTCAGCAAATTTTTAACATTGTTTAACTCATTAAAAAAGTATTACAAAGTAATCGAAATTGTTTCCGGAACACTTTTGATACTGATGGGAATACTGGTAATTTCCGGCGGATTCAACAAAATAACAATAAATGTAATGAAGATATTAAGTTAATATTAAGCACAGGCAAGAAGCGAGTTGATATTTCGTAATTCAACATCGTTTCTTGTCAACGAAACACCTGTCGTTTGTTGCAGTTGTGATATAGCCGACAGCAATCCTTGAAGTTCCAAAACAATTTTTTCTTTATTTGAATCATTGGAATATGAATATTGCATGTGTAAATGATTTATTAAGTCAAAAAGGTTACTGTAGTCCGTATCATCTATACCGGCCTCATATAAAACTTTGTGTACATAAGAAAAA
>JAFXSD010000117.1 GCA_017525905.1 Elusimicrobiota bacterium
GTTGTAAATTTTGTTTGTGAAAATAAAAAAATTAAAAGTATTGTTTTAAAAAACGGCAACACATATTCTGCGGAAAAATTCATTTTGGCGACCGGAGGAAAATCTTATCCTCTTACCGGCTCAACCGGAGACGGTTACAAATTAGCAAAAAGTTTGGGGCACACAATAATAAAACCTCAACCGGCACTTGTTCCTCTTGTATCATCCGACGAATATTTAAAACAATTAAACAAACTGAAACTTAAAAACATTGAAATATCGGTTTTAGAAGATAATAAAATCGCAACCAAACTGTTCGGGGAAATAGAATTTACAATTTTTGGGTTAACCGGCCCTTTAATTCTTACCGTAAGCTCAAAAATATTTTCGTTACTTGAAGAAAAAAAGTCTGTTGAAATTTCCATAAACTTAAAACCTGCTCTTGACGACAAACAATTAGACGACAGAATTATAAGAGAGTTAAACAGTTTCGGCAGTATGCCTGTAAGAAATATGTTGAAAACTCTTTTGCCCATACAAATAATAGAACCGTTTATGAAAAAAAATAATATAAAACATACTGAAATTTGTTCGGCAATAAACAAAGAAAAAAGAAAGAAAATTTTTGACGGTTTAAGAAATATGAGATTTAAAATTGTTTCTACAAGACCTATAGATGAAGCCATAATTACAAAAGGCGGAATATCTTTAAAAGAAATAGAACAAAACACAATGAAATCTAAATTAATAGAAAACCTTTATTTTTGCGGAGAAATTTTAGATGTAGACGGACCTACCGGCGGATTTAATTTGCAGGCGGCATTTTCTACAGGTTACTTGGCAGGACAATTAAAAGGATAGAATAACAGAAGGGAAAAAATGAGCATATTTGAAATTGTAATGTTATTATGTTTTGCAAGTGCATGGCCTTTTTCGATTTATAAAAGTTATACATCAAAACAAATTGCAGGAAAAAGCCTTTTGTTTATGTATGTGGTAGAACTCGGTTATGTTGCAGGTTTGTTACACAAATATTTTTATAATATGGACGGAGTTTTTTACTTATATCTTTTCAATTTCTGTTTGGTTTTAATTGATATATGTTTATATTACAGAAACTCGTTAATAATAAAAAAAACAAGTCTTACAAATAAATGTTAACTTTTTGCAAAATACAGTCGTTAATTAAAATGTTTTGCGGAACAATATTTAATCATTCGAATAAAGTTCGGAAGTTTCTGCTTCGGCAATAGTATCGTATATTTCTTCAACTTCTTCGAAACTCATACCGTATTCACAGTAAGCCGAATAATATCCGCTCGAGGCAGACATATTCATAACATATATTTTATCTTCCGAACATCTAACTTGTAAAGGAACGGCATTTTTTAACATTATTTCTTCGTTTATCGGATATTCTGTATAAACTCCGCTGATGTCACCATTATTTGCAAGTTCTTCCGTATCTGTTTTTCTAACACAAACTGTTCTTGCCTCATCTAACAGAAAATTTATTTCTATCATATGCTTCATTGCTCTGATATCGAAATTTGAAAGTTTTAACGGAAAAGTAAAACCTGCAATTTGTGCTGCTTGATCAAAATCCGTTCCGCAATCCGTCCAAGGGTTTGCCATACCTACAAGTTTAGGTTTTTCTTCAACCGCATTGTTTGAACAACTGAATAATACGAATGTTGCCAATAATAAAAACAGCATCTTTTTCATATAAACTCTCCAAATAAAAATTTTATATTTTTTTCCTGCTTTTAATTTCCTGATATTCAAATCTGTATTTTTGTGTAGCATCAGGGTATTTTACTTTATCAACTTCGGAAATAAACATAGAATAAGGTCTTATGTATAAACCTGTGTCTCCGTACAGTGCCCTGTAAACCACATACTTTTCACCGGTTTCGCTGTGAATTGCAACATCTTCAACAAAATAATAATCACCTTTAAAATGTTTATAAATTCCTTTTTTTATTTCCACAATTTTTGCTCCGAAAATTTATACCGATTATTTTACTATTTTCGTTAAAATATATAAATATTAATTTTTAAATTATATTGTAAAACACAATGATTTTTAATAAAATGATAAAAACAATTGCAAGAAATTATTTGAAAATTTTGCTCTTGTTAATCTATAACCGCACTCAAAACGGAGATTTTTAAAATTATGAAGTTAAGAGAATTAATAGCAAGCGATTTATTTAGATATACGGGAAAAGTTTCTTTTAAGAAATTTTTATACTGCTTTTTTGTAATAGAAGGCTTTCAATATATGTTTTTTTTAAGAATAACAAAATATTTGTCGGAAAAAAAGTTTGCGTTTATCTTTTTTCTTTTCACCAGACTCATATTAAGACATCTTTCTCATAAATACGGAATACACATTCCATACAAA
>JAFXSD010000118.1 GCA_017525905.1 Elusimicrobiota bacterium
ATCCGAAGAAGTTGGTTTTTACAAAATATCAAAAAGCACAAATAAATTATCTTGAACTTGAAAGAAAATCAAAACTGTTTGCATTGGAAAAAGAAATGTCTTTAAGAAAAAAAACACTTGATGAAGAATTGGCAAAAAAATTTCAAGATGTTTTTTTAATAAATGATATTTCGGAAGAAATAAAAAAATTGGCGGTTGATATAGAAACGGTAAATATAAATGTTGATAAAAAAATAAGGTATGTTTTGGATCCGGAACAATATTTGCAATACAAACAACTTCAAAACGATAAAACCAAAAACAACAAATAAACTATTCTATAAACATTGAATCTCCGTAAGAAAAAAATCTGTACTTGTTTTCAATAGCCTGTTTATAGGCGGATAATATAAATTCTCTGTCGGCAAAAGCACTTACCATCATTAACGGTGTTGAGCATGGCAAATGTAAGTTTGTAAACATTGCTTTAACAATTTTAAATTTGTATCCGGGATATATAAAAATTCCCGTTTGTCCGCTGCAACTTTCAATGCTTGTAAGTTCATTGTTTGAATTATATTTGCCTGTTAAACCGGCTATGGTTTCCAAACTTCTAACGGATGTGGTTCCTACGGCAATAATTCTTTTTTTGTTTTTTAATGCTAAATTTATTTTTTCTGCATTTTCTTCGTCTAAAATATATTTTTCGGGTAACATTTTATGTTGTTGTATATCGTTAGACAGTATCGGCTTAAATGTGCCCCAACCTACATGCAAAACAACATTTGCAATTGTAACTTTTTTTTGCTGCAATTGCTCTAAAATTTTTTTTGTAAAGTGAAGACCTGCCGTAGGTGCCGCAATTGCTCCGCCTATTTTTGCATATACGGTTTGATAACGGGCTTTATCTAAATCGAAATATTTTTCGGCAAGACCGTCTTTTCTTTTTATGTATGGAGGTAAAGGCATAAATCCGTGTTTTTCGAGTAATGGTTGTATATCTTTTTTATTGAATTCAACGATTTTGTTACCTTCACTGTCAACACCTGTAAAACTGCATTCGTAATCGTCATCAAAATAAATTTTATGATCTTTTCTTATATTCGGTTTTAGAAGGACCGAATATCGCGGACCTTTCTGTGTAGGATTTAAGAATAAAACTTCTACTTTTCCTCCGGTAGATTTTTTCCCGTATAATCTTGCCGGTATAACTTTTGTGGTATTTATAACAAGGCAATCATTTTCCGTAAGTATATTAACAATGTCGAAAAAATTTTTATGCTGTATTGTTCTTTCTTTTCTGTTTAAAATTATAAGTTTTGAATTACTTCTTTTTTCAACCGGAACCTGAGCTATAAGTTCCTGCGGTATTTCATAATTATAGTTTGATAATAATAAATCGTTATCTGGTTGCATATTTTATTTTTCCTATAGTTGTTTTAGGATAATAAAAGGCTAATATTTCTTTATAAGAGCTGCCTTTATCTCCCATAGCTTTTGCGCCCCACTGGCATAAACCTATTTTATGGCCCCAACCTTTTCCTTTAAAAATAAAAGAGTTGTTTTTTCGTTCTATGCCCGTTATTAAAGTGCTTTTAATTTTATCTGCGGAAACAGCGCATCTGAAAGTGTAAGAATTTAATTTTAAAGTTCCTTTTGAATGCTTTATTATTATTTCTTTCGCGGCTTTTGCTGTTGTTGTTCCCGATGTTGAGATGTTTTTAATTTTTCCTGTTTTATATCCGGCTTTTACAAGCTTTTCTCTTATTGCGGATTCGGAAAGAGAAACTGTCCAATTTTGGTGAGGATTATCTTTACAATAATCGTCTTTCATACCTTTTAAATATATCGGAGTTTCTGTTTTCCATTGCCAAACATATTTCGGATCTTCCGTGTGACCTCCGCAAGAAGAATGGAAAAAAGTTTGTGCAAGTTTATCGTTATACAATACAACTTCTCCGGAAGTTTTAACAACGGCTTTATTTGTGTTTTTACTTTCGCACGAAGCTCCTCCGTAAACCTGACAATGAACCTGAGAACATACATCGAAGCCCTGCTTATAATGTCTGCCAATATTTTTTAAGGCATAAGTTCTGCTTATTACTGCCTGTGCTTTCAATGTTTCCAAATTCCAAGAGGCACTTGTCTCTTTCGGCAGAATTCCTTTCAAATAATCTTCCAGTTTTAACTCGTTTATAATGTTATTGCCTTTTGCATACGGACTTATTATTATGTTGCCCCTGTAAATTTTGTTGTTTACCAAAAAACAATTTTCGGAAACAAATTTTACCGGCAATTTGTAATGCTTTTTTAAAATCACGGCTTCTTTATCTTTTATTTTTACCGTAATTTTTCCGGCGGACAATTTATATTTT
>JAFXSD010000119.1 GCA_017525905.1 Elusimicrobiota bacterium
ATAACTTATAAAAAAATATTAATTAAAAAAAAAAATGAGACGTGCATCGACAAGAAGAATGTCCACAAGGACGAACACGAGTTTGAAGCAGGTAAACACGGAAAAGGCAACAACGAAAAAAGAAGTCGTTGTAAACATGAATGCAATAATCATTAAAACTTTGACATACGCAAATCCTTCTCAAGGTCGAAACAACGTTTATTATTCTCACATTGACAACAAGTTCAAAAATGTCGAAGACGAAAACGCCTATTTAGATATTTTAGACATGGATGAATCCATTTTAAATAAAGAAGACAGTCAAGCTGTTGTTCAAGAAGAATATCACTCAAAAAAAAAGAAACTCAAGGCGAAAGTTAAAAAAGATGGAGAAGGAATCAACGAATTAGAATATGATTCAATCAAATCTATGAGAAACCATTTGACTTATTGCGAAAGATGCAGTGAAACTGTGCATAAAAACATCATTTCAAGAGAAGTCGAAACCAAAAAATTAAATCGAGTCAATCATGATGGTATTTTCCATCAATGGGATTTGTTTGATTCGTACATGGCAACGTTTATAAAACAATTAGAAGAAAAACGAAAAGAAGAAGAATTCAAAATGAAAGGTTATGTTACTGAAAAAAAAAGAGTTGAATACACAGGAGAAAGTCTCAAAAGACCTTCATTATTGAGAGCTTTGAAATTATTAGAGAGACAAATTATGCAAATTAAAAATGGAGACAAATATCTTTTCTATAGAGAATGGAATAAATTCGATGATAGTCAAGAAAGTTCAAAGATGTTGTATATGTTACTTTCTTTCCCTCAAAACGCCAGAATTAAAAACAGAAGTGTCACTGCTTTGTGTTGGAACACAAAATTCGAAGATTTGTTCGCTGTTGGTTATGGTTCCTATGATTTTCCTTCGAAAAAAGAAGAAAAAGGTGAATTGGATGATAGAAATGAAGAAAGTAATGAAAATGGTTATATCTATGTTTTTAGTATAAAAAATAATTTCTTCCCTGAAGTTAAGTATACGACTGAAAGCGGAGTTTTATCTTTAGATTTTCATCCAACTCAATTTTCTTATTTAGTCGCTGGTTTCTATGATGGTACTGTTGCTGTTTATGATATATCTCAAAAAATTAAAACACCTATCATAACTTGCGATATTCGTAATCAAAAACATATGGACCCTGTTTGGCAAGTTAAATGGTACACCCCGTTTAATGAACCTGGAGAGTATGTGTTCTATTCTATTTCATCAGACGGACATGTTGTAAAATGGTCTTTCTATCAAAACAAATCGACTATTGAAACCGAAGAAGTCATTATTTTAAAATACTCCGATGTTCTTAATCAAGACACTCAATCGCAAGGAACAAATGCGGATTCAACCACGACTAACACCAATTTATCAATGACTGAAAACGGAAACAAAGAAAAACAAGAGGAAATTCTTGCATTCGGTAATGCGGGAGGAATGTGTTTTGATTTTAACAAGCACAAAGGATTTGAGCATTATTTCGTAGTAGGAACAGAAGAAGGAAGATTGTATTTATGTTCGACTCAACATAGAGAGCATTCGATATTAAACTACGAAGGTCATACAATGGGAATTTATTCTGTAGCTTGGAATCCATTCCACCCGAAAGTTTTTGGTTCATGTTCTGCTGACTGGACGATCAAAATTTGGCACTATAAAACATACAACCCTTTGGTTGTTTATGACATGCAAAGCGCTGTTGGTGATTTAAGTTGGTCGCCTTGGTGTTCGACTATTTTCGCTACGGTTAACGTTTCAGGAGATATCAAATTCTTCGATTTAAATCGAGCCAGAAAAACTCCTTTGGAACCGAAGCGATATAAAGACACTGCTATCAATCATATTGCTTTCAATAAAAATGAATTCGTGTTTATTACTGGAAATGATAGAGGAAAAGTTCATTTGTGGAAAATGGCTGAACCTTTGAGAATCACTGTTGATAAAAAGGAACTCGAAGAAAAAGAAAAAGAAAAAAAAGAAGCCGCTAAAAATAATACCAATTTACCTACCACTAAAATTGTTATTCCTGCTAATTTACAAGAAGATAATGTTAAAACAAGAAAAACTTATATCAAAAAAAAACAAATTATGGCTAATCTTAATCCCAAACAAGAAAAAGAAAGAATTGATGAATTTCTTGAATTATTGGATATTACTGATATTTAAATATGAGAAATATTTGTTTTTAATAATTTATCTATGTTATTTTTAAAATAATGTTATAATAATAATAATAAAAGTT
>JAFXSD010000120.1 GCA_017525905.1 Elusimicrobiota bacterium
GATAACAGCTTAATATAGGAGAATAAAATGGCTAATAAATTGAATATAGACTTAGATAAATGTGTAGGTTGCGGAGCTTGTGAAGCTGCTTGTCCGTTCGGAGCAATATCTTTAAAAGATGGCAAAGCAACAGTTGATCCGGAAAAGTGCAGATTTTGCGGTTCATGTGTGCAAGCTTGCCCGGTAAACGCTATTGCAATGCAAAAAGAAGAAGTTCAAGATGCCGTAGATAAATCTTTATATAAAGGCGTATGGGTTTATGCCGAACAAAGACACGGTGAAATATCTTCCGTAGTGTATGAACTTTTAAATAAAGGTTCCGAACTTGCAAAAACATTAAATGTTCCTTTAAGTGCTATACTTATAGGTTCAAATATATCGGCAAAAGCTCAGGATTTAATAAACAGAGGCGCAGATAAAGTTTATGTATATGATGATCCCATCTTGGCAGAGTTTCAAGATGATCCGTATAGTTGCATACTTGCGGACTTAATAAAAGAAGAAAAACCCGAAATCGTTCTTATGGGTGCAACAAATATAGGAAGATCTTTTGCTTCAAGAGTTGCGGCAAAAATTTATACCGGTCTTACGGCAGATTGTACGGCATTGGAAGTGGATTTGGAAACAAGAAACTTAATGCAAACAAGACCTGCTTTCGGCGGAAATATAATGGCTACAATTTTAACACCGAGACACAGACCGCAAATGGCAACAGTCAGACATAAAGTGTTTAAAGAAGCTAAAGTTCAAGAAGGAAGAACAGGCGAAATTATAAATAAAACAATAGATGCACAAAAAATTATTAACAGAACAAAATTTATAGGTTTCTTTAAAGATCAAACAGCAGATATCAATATTTCAGATGCAGATATTATAGTTTCCGGCGGTAGAGGATTAGGTAATCCCGAAGGATTCAAACTTATAAAAGAGTTGGCGGATTTGTTGGGCGGTGCGGTAGGTGCCTCAAGAGCTGCGGTGGATTCCGATTGGATAGCTTATTCTCACCAGGTTGGACAAACAGGCAGAACGGTAGCCCCTAAAATTTATATTGCATGCGGTATTTCAGGTCAAATTCAACATATGGTTGGTATGAGCTCATCGGATACGATTATTGCAATAAATAAAGACAAAGATTGTCCTATGATGCAAGTGGCAACATATTCATTGGTCGGTGATTTGTATGAAATTATACCTGCAATAATAAAAGAAATAAAACAAATTAAAGGATAAGGAGAGGTAAAGTAAAATGAAGAAATTAGTAATGTTGGTAGCAGTACTTGTAAGTTTGTCGGTAGTTTCAGTTTATGCAGCAGATTCATCTACATTTGTTGACATTTGCAAAACCGGCGGTATCGCAGCTATTCAAAGTATGTTGAATACCGGCAGTGTAGATGTAAATGCAGTAGCAGCAGAAACAGGAAAAACAGCATTGATGTCAGCTTGTGAAAATACTACAACTTCATCACTTGCTATAGTAGGTTTGTTGTTAAACAAAGGAGCAAATGTTAATGCAACCGATGTTTTGGGAAAAACAGCTTTGGATTATGCAAAGAACAATGTAAAATACGGTGATAAAATTGTTCCTCTTTTGGAAAAAGCAGGAGCAGTTAGCTCTGCAGTTAAAACAATGAAAAATTCTTCCGCAACTGTTTCCGAAATGGCAACAGCAGCAGCAACGGCAGCAGCAGTAAAAGTTGCAACATCTGAAGACGTTTCAACAAAAGATGTTGTAGCAACAGCAGCAAGTGCAGCACAAGAAACAGCAGCAGCAAAAGCAATAGAACCTACACAAGAAACAAAAGCTGAAGAAGCAGGTTTCTTTAGCAGAGTAAAAGGTTGGTTTTCTGGTTTGCTTAAATAGTGTTGTTTTAAATATATAATTTAATTGTAGAAAAAATTAAATTATGTTATAATCAAGAGATAATCTGGAAAGGTCGCATAGTTGGTCTAGTGCGCCGGTTTGCTAAACCGGTGTACAGGTGAAAGCCTGTACCGAGGGTTCGAATCCCTCCCTTTCCGGATTTTTTTATTGCCAATTTAAAAATATATTTTTATAATTTGTATACTATTTACTGTTAAAACAGTCTAAAATAATATATATTTTTTAAAGGAGAATTGGTATGAAAAAAGTGTTTTCAATAATTGCAATGTTGTTTTTTACAGCCGGTTTATTTGCTGCAGACACCATGAATATGAAACTCGGTAAATTTGATGTAACGGCTATAAAAATACAATCTACGAATCATAACAAAAAATTGTTTCGTTATA
>JAFXSD010000121.1 GCA_017525905.1 Elusimicrobiota bacterium
TTTTTTTAATACTATACTTTTCAATCTATCCCTCTATACATCTATACTTCTATCCCTCAATTTTTGCTTCGCAAAAATTAATATACAGGAAACTGTTTGCAAAGTGCCGTAACTTCTTTTTTAACTTCAGCTATCACTTCTTCGTTATTTATATTTTTCAATACTTTAATTATCCAATTTGCAATTTTGATAACTTCGTTTTCTTTCATTCCTCTTGTTGTAATTGCCGGTGTTCCGATTCTTATACCGGAAGCTATCATAGGCTTTGCAGGATCGTAAGGAATTGTGTTTTTGTTTGCTGTTATTCCTGCTTTTTCCAATGTTATTTGTGCATCTTTACCCGTAACATTTAAAGGTCTTAAATCAACAAGGAACATGTGTGAATCCGTTCCGCCGGAAACGATTCTTAAACCGCCTTCCGCTAAAGTTTTTGCAAAAACTTTAGCATTTGCCGCAACTTGTTTTTGATATTCTTTAAATGAAGGTTGTAATGCTTCTTTAAATGCAACTGCTTTTGCCGCTATAACGTGCATTAAAGGTCCGCCTTGTGTTCCCGGGAAAACAGCTGAATTTATTTTCTTTGCCAAATCTTCCCTGTTGGTCATGATGATACCGCCTCTCGGACCTCTCAATGTTTTATGTGTTGTTGTTGTAACTACATCAGCAAAAGGAATCGGTGAAGGATATACTCCCGCAGCTATAAGACCTGCATAGTGAGCTATATCCGCCATAAAGTATGCACCTACGGAATCGGCTATTTTTCTTATTCTTTCCCAATCCCATATTCTTGAATATGCACTTGCACCGGTAACTATCATTTTCGGTTTGCATTCTTTTGCAATCTTTTCCAATTCATCATAATCTATAACTTCAGTATCTTTGTTTACTGTATAAGGAACGATTTTAAAGAATTTACCTGAAAAGTTCATCGGATGACCGTGAGATAAGTGTCCTCCGTGGTCCAAGCTCATACCTAAAACAGTATCTCCCGCCTGAAGCAATGCCATAAATGTTGCCATGTTGGCTTGTGCTCCGGAATGCGGTTGAACATTTACGAATTGGCATCCGAACAATTGTTTTGCTCTTTCTATAGCTAAAGTTTCAACTTTATCTACAAATTCGCAGCCTCCGTAATATCTTCTTCCCGGATATCCTTCGGCATATTTATTTGTTAAAACAGAACCCTGCGCCTGCATTACGGCTTTTGATGTATGGTTTTCAGAAGCAATAAGTTCAATATTGGTTTCTTGTCTTTGATGTTCTTCTTCAATAATGTTTGCAATTTCCAAATCAACTTTCTTTAAATCTTCCATGGTATACTCCTATATCAAAAATTTTATTATAAATTATCTTATGATTATATAATATTTTATAGTTTTTTTATAGTAAAAGAAGTAACTTTTTTATTGTTTTGTGATAATTGTATCTTTCAACGTTTTCAGCTTTTTCGGATAGTCGCTGTTGTAGTGAGCACCGCGACTTTCTTTTCTTGCCATAGCGGATTTTACTATGATTTCGGCAACGTCCACGAGATTTTTTACTTCCAAAAGTTCCATACTTACTTTAAAATCTCTGAAATGGTTTTCAACTTCCTTTTTCACTATTTTCAATCTTTTTAAAGCCATTTTTAATCTTTCTTTTGTTCTTACTATACCTACATAGTTGGACATTAATCTTCTGACTTCTTCCCAATGTTGCAACATGATTGTGGGATCTCCGTTACCCGTACTTTCGTTAACGAAATCTTTAACATTATCGTTAAATTTTATGTTGGGTAAAAGTTCCTGCGTTTTTTTGTAAGCATAATGAGCAAAAACAAGTCCGTCAAGCAACGAATTGGAAGCAAGACGATTTGCTCCCTGTAAACCGTTACAAGCATTTTCACCTATGGCAAAAAGATTTTGTATTGATGTTTGTCCGTATTTATCTACGGCTATTCCTCCGCAACAATAGTGTGCTGCGGGAACAACGGGTATCATGTCCCTTGCCATATCTATACCGTAAAACAAACATTTTTCGTATATATTAGGGAACCTTTTTACTATAAAATCTTCGCCTCTGTGCCTTATATCAAGATAAACATATTTCTCGCCGTTTTTTTTCAGTTCGGTATCTATCGCTCTTGAAACTATATCTCTCGGTGCCAAATCTTTCAACGGATGATACTTTTGCATAAAAGCTTCACCTTTTTGATTTTTCAAGACCGCACCTTCACCTCTGACGGCTTCGGAAATTAAAAACGATTTTGCTATCG
>JAFXSD010000122.1 GCA_017525905.1 Elusimicrobiota bacterium
GACGGAAGTCAGGGAGCAGGAGTTTCTTTTTCGGTTGAAGATAAACTGAAAATAGCGTCTGCTCTTGACGAATTCGGCGTTTCGTATATAGAAGGCGGATGGCCGGGTTCAAACCCTAAAGATGAAGAATTTTTTCATCTTGCAAAAAATAAATTTAAACATTCCAGGTTGGTTGCTTTCGGTTCTACAAGAAAAGCCGGTCTGAAACCGGAACAGGATAAAAACCTTAAAAAGCTTGTTGAATCAGGTGTAAAAACAGTATGTATATTCGGTAAATCCTGGGATTTGCATGTTAAGTATGCACTTAAAACTTCATTAAAAGAAAATCTTAACATGATAAGTGATACCGTAAAATTTTTAAAATCAAAAAAACTTGAAGTTATATACGATGCGGAACACTATTTTGACGGTTATATCCACAACAAAAAATATGCACTTCAAACAATAAAAGCGGCAATATGTGCAGGTGCCGATTATGTTTGTTTATGTGAAACAAACGGCGGAGTGCTCCCTTCATATATTGAAAAAATAGTTAAAGAAACAATAAAAGAGTTTCCGAACACAAAATTCGGTATTCATGCACATAACGATTGTGAGTGTGCCGTTGCAAATTCAATAATTGCGGTATTGTCCGGTTGCCAAATGGTGCAGGGAACAATAAACGGTATAGGTGAAAGGTGCGGCAATGCAAATTTGTGTTCAATAATTCCTTCGTTGCAACTGAAAGGAAAGTATCGTTGTGTTCCCGTCAGAAAATTAAAAAATATTACCGAACTTTCAAGATATGTTGACGAAATAGCAAATTTAATTCCCAACGACAGTTTATCTTATGTCGGCAGAAATGCTTTTGCACATAAAGCAGGCGTTCATGTTTCGGCAATAAAAAAAGATTCCAGAACTTATGAACATATAAATCCTAAACATGTAGGTAACAGCAGAGCGGTTTTGGTAAGCGATTTGTCGGGTAAAAGCAACATCGTTTCAAAAGCCGATGAGTTGGCTTTGGATTTGGAAAAAGAAAAAAATTTGCACGGAATAATAAAAGCCGTTAAAGAAAAAGAAAATGAAGGTTATCAATACGAAAATGCCGACGGTTCTTTGTTTATTCTTACAAAAAAAGTAGAAAACAAATATAAAGATTTTTTTACATTAAAAAGTTACAGAGTAAGTGTTGAAAAAACTGCCGACGGTTCAATCGTTTCCGAAGCCACCGTTAAACTTGATGTTAACGGAAAAGAAGAACATACCGTTGCCGAAGGGGAAGGTCCGGTAAATGCTTTGGATAAATGTTTAAGAAAAGCATTACTGAATTTTTATCCGGAAATAAAAACTGTTTTACTTACCGATTTTAAAGTAAGAGTTATAAATTCCGATGCAAATACCGCCGCAAAAGTCAGAGTATTGATAGAAACGAAAGATAAAAAGCAAAGTTGGGGAACAATAGGCGTAAGTGAAAATATCATAGATGCCTGTTGGCAGGCTCTTTCCGATTCCGTGGAATACAAACTTCTGAAAAAATAATTATTTTTTCTTTATGTTTAGTGCTTGCTCAAAATAAGACGGTTCTAAAGTATCGATACCTTTCCTGTAAAGATTAGCAAACAAATATTTTGAGATGGATTTCATTGTTAAAACATCGGCCATGGCTCTGTGAGCCTGGTTTACTTCAATATCCAAAATTCTTGCTATATCACCGAGTTTGTTGGATTCAAAAGAAAAATATTGTCTTGAAATGATTAATGTGTCAAGAAAATACATTTCGGGAGAATTTATACCGCTTTCCATAATTTGTTTTGAAACAAAATTCAAATCGAAATATGCATTGTGACAAACCAAAACAAATCCGTCTATAAAGTTTGCTATATCCTGTGCAATGTCGGAAAAAGTCGGCGCATCTTTTACCATGTCGGTTGTAATACCGTGAATATTGGAAGAAAATTCCGGTATCGGATAACCGGGATTTACAAGAGTGTTAAATTCCGTTTCTATACCGTCGGAAACTTTCAACATTGCTATTTCGCAGGTTCTTGCACCGTTTTCCAAAGACAAACCCGTTGTTTCAATATCCAAAAATACAAGATTGTTTGGATTGTTTGTCTGTATAGGCGAAGGTATCATTTGTTATCCTTTAAGTTTATTTGTTTCATTATACATATTTATAACTTTTTTTTAAAATTTTCATCT
>JAFXSD010000123.1 GCA_017525905.1 Elusimicrobiota bacterium
TTAAGTTTATAATTTTATAATAAAAAACACCCGAACCTTTTAACGGTTCGGGTTGTTTTTTTGTCAAAGAACAAATTTATTTAGTTGCTTGCTGCAGCTGCCAATATAGCCAAACAAAGGCCTGTTCCTAAAACTGCTGCGGCAATATCGTTACCGCTGTTGTAGTTTGAATAATAAACAACTTTTTGAGGTTTTGGATGATGGTGGTGATGACGATGATGTCTATGATGATCTTTTTCATAAACTTTTACCACTTTTACTTCTTTTTTATGAACTTTCTTGCTTTTGGGCGGTTGTGCTTTATGTCCTTTATTATTTACTTTTTGTACTACCTTTACTTTACCGTCATGTTTAATTTTAGCACCGCCGCTTGCCGCAAAGCTTGAAGTTGTAAGTCCGAACATTAACATTAAACTTAATAAAATTTTTGTAAGTTTTCTCATTTTGGTCCCCCTTTTGCTACACTTTTTTTTGCTACACAATTAAGACATGCATCAAATAAAAAAAGTTACAGTATCTTTTTAAAGTGTTAAGGGAGCAAGAGTATAAGTTATTGCTTTTGATAAATCGGCAAGTGTTGTTTCTATCTGATAACCGATCTTTCCCGCACTGAAAATTATTATAGGATGATTTTGTGCGGAAATATCTATTACCGTCGTAAAAAACTTTTTCATTCCTAAAGGAGAGCATCCCCCGTGCACATATCCGGTTAAATTAAACAAATCTTTTTGTTTAAGCATTTCAACGGATTTTTCACCTACCGCCGAAGCCGCTTTTTTCAAATCAAGTTCTTCCGCCACGGGAACCAAAAAAACATAATGATTCTTGGATTTTGCAACGGTTACGAGTGTTTTAAACACATATTCCGGATTTTGATTTAATGTTTGTGCAACTTCAATTCCGCTTATTGCTTTTGAACTGTCATAAGAATAAGTTTTATACTTAACATTATTTTTGTCTAAAATTCTCATTGCATTGGTTTTTATCATATCTGTATTATAACATAATCAAAATAAAAAAACAGGTATTGTCTCTTATAAAAACAATACCTGTTTATATATACTTTACGATTAAAAACTATATAACCAATTTAACGATTGCCATTTCTGCGGCATCGCCTCTTCTTACACCTAACTTAAATATTTGAGTATATCCGCCGTTTCTTTCTTTGTATCTGGGAACTAAAACTTCAAATACTTTTTTAACAACTTCTTTATCCGTTATTTCGGAATGTAAAGCTTTCTTGGCATTCAAATCTGCTGCTTTTGCTTTTGTTATAAGCTTTTCAGCATATCTTACAACTTCTTTTGCTCTCGGAACGGTTGTTGTAACTTTTTCGTGCAAGAACAAAGATGTTGTCATATTTCTCATCATAGCTCTTTTATGTGATGGTGTAACTGCTAATTTTCTTGTGTTATGATTTTTTATCATTATAATTGCTCCTTCAAAGACAAGCCGATTGCTGCTAACTTTTCTTTAATTTCTTTTAATGAAGTTTTACCGAATTTATCAAACTCCATCAAATCAACTTCAGAATAAGAAATAAGCTGTCCTATTGTTTCTATTTCTGCATTTTTCAAACTGTTTGAAGCTCTTGTTGTTAAATCCAATATACTTATCGGTTGAGCTTTTAATTCTTCTGTTTTATTTTCTTGTTTAGCTTGTTCGGCAACTGCTGCATCTTGCTGTTCTTCATCTGCAACCGTAGCTTCACCGGTAAAAATAGTAAGAGTGTTTCTTAAAATTTTTGCTGATTCTATTAAAGCATCCTGAGGTGAAATTGAACCGTCGGTCCATATTTCCATAACGAGTCTGTCATAATTCAAATCTTGACCTACTCTGGTATTTTCAACCTGATAATTTACTTTTGTTATAGGTGAAAATAAAGCATCCATAACAATTGTATTTGCTGCATATTTATGTTCTTTTATAGATTCCGCTCTGACATATCCTCTGCCTTTTGAAACTTCCATTTCCATTTCCAAAGTTGTTCCTGCATCGATATTTGCGATTTCCTGTTCCGGATTCATAATTTCTACGGAAGCATTTTTTTCGATATCCGCTGCAGTAACCTGACCGCCTTTATTTACTTTTAAATAAATTTTTTCAGGACCG
>JAFXSD010000124.1 GCA_017525905.1 Elusimicrobiota bacterium
AACAGCGAAGGAGCGGGGGCGTCCCACAAAGGATCGTCTTCTTTTTTTATGTCGTATATGTCGAGTTCATCGTCGTTGTATCGGTTGAACATGTCTTTCATCAAATCGTATCTGTTGTGAAATGTCTCTGTGTTCCAGTAGTAAACTGTCCCTTCTTCGTAATTTTCGACTCGAATCATGATTTTGGAATCGCCTTTTGGGTTTTCGATGAAATTTCGTTGGATTATCACCTCTAATGAAACGTTTCTTTTTAGTTCGTTTATTATGATTTTCATTTTTGTTATTTTTTTCAATATGTTTTTTAAGTTGCTTTCGAATTTTTCGCTTTTGTTTATCATGTCTTGATCTTGTTTGGAATTTTCTAATAAAATTTGTTGGTTTTTTTCTCGGATTTCGAATTCTCGTTTTTTTCTTGCTTTTTCTGCTTCTAATTGTTCGATTTTGTCTTTTAGAATTTTTTCTTGATTCAAACGTTCTTGTTCGATTCTTTGTTTTTCGGCGTTTGCGCTCATTTCTTTTAATTTTTCTTCATATTCTTTTTGTTGCAATTTGATTTGTTCCTCCATTTCGTTTTTTTTCTTTTCGTATTCTTCTTCCAAACCTTTTTTTAATATTTCAATTTCTTCTTGTTTTCTTTTTTCGTTTTCTTCTTCTTGAATTTTGATATTCTTTTCAATTTCTTGTTGAAGTTCCATTTGCGCGGTTTCCCAATCGATTTCCAAAACATCTTTTCCATCGGACTCCTTCATGTAAACCAAAATGGTGTTCGTTCCGAAAGTAATTCGGTCTTTGCTTTTCAAAATGATTCCTTCATCGCTTTCCAGTCTTTTCCCATTGATAAAAATATACGAAATGGCGTCGCTTTCGTTGGGCTTCAATCGCACTTCATCTCCATCCGCAACAAACACGGCGTGATTTGACTTTATCCCGATTCCCGACAAGGTAATTTGAGGAGGAGGATTTCCGTGTTTTCTCCCGACGTAGACAGGAAGTTTGTTCAAAGCATATCTTAATTTGTGGCTTAATTGCGGGTCTTCGTTTAGAACCACCAAATGGGGCTTCGAGATATCTACTTTCTCTCCCAAGATTTGCTGCTCGTTTTTTTTGGCCTCCTCTAACCTCTCTTCAAAGGTTTTTTCCATATCCGCCATATACTTTTGGTTGGCGTCATATTGCTCTTTTAGGTCCAAAAATGCTTGTTTGTCGTCTTCTCCAATCACGCCTCCCTGACCTAATAATTTCTTCTGCAAATCTTCTATCATCTTTTTCAAACCTACGTTTTCCTCTCTCAACAGTCTCACCATTTTGTCATGCTCACTCTCATTGATCACTGCTTTGTTCTGAATCTTTTTCGCACGATCAGCATAACGCAAAGTCGATAATGTTTCCTCATAGTTTATACTAGCAGGACTTAAAGCGCAAATCATTACTGTTTTACTATTACCTCCCAAAGCGTTTTGCAATATACGAGTCAAAGCGGAATCTCTATAAGGAGGTAAAATATTTTTTCCCTTTCCCATTGCTTTGTCAGCTAAAGCGTTTATGACATTACCCAAAACTAGTAAAGATTTATTTATATTGCATCCTTCTTTTAAACGATCTCCTGTCGCGCCTGTGCTTCCTGCTCTTTCAGAACCTGCCAAATCGACTAAATTAATCATACTTAATTTTTCACTTTTTCTTCCTGCAATCATAGTCAATTGTTTAAATTCTATTGTTACTATTGTATGCGCTCTACTACTCGTGGCATTCATTAGTGTGCTTCCGATAGTTCTATTTTCATACCCTTCATCCATTTTTTTACTGATCTCTTCATAGCTGGTGACAGGATATTTCGTTAAACCTTCAACAAAAATTCCGATGATTTTACTTTCACGGATTTTCAAGCCATGTTGAGGACGTTTTTGCGCAGGGATTAAAAGGTCTTGAACTTTTTCGTTATAAATTTCAAGCATACTGACTTGGACTTCATAAGATTTATCAGGGTCTTTGTTTTGTGAAATTCTACTGAAAATCTCATCACAAGAAATTGGCACTATTCCCTTATTAGCTCCATATCCAACCATACTATAAGATTTACCTGAACCTGTTTGACCGTAGGC
>JAFXSD010000125.1 GCA_017525905.1 Elusimicrobiota bacterium
AGTATTGGAAGCAAATCCCGATTATTATGAAGGAACACCGAAGATAAAAGCTTGTTTGTTTAGAGTGATACCTGATCAATCCGTTCAGTTTTTGGAATTAAGAACGGAAACAATAGATGAGTTATCTCTTACTCCGGATCAATGGAATGCGTATGATACTTTTTTCAAAAGTTATACAAAATATCGTTATCCGGCATTTAGTTTTACTTTCTTGGGTTTTAATTTGGAAAAAGAACCGTATTCGGATATTAAATTTAGACAGGCAATAAATTTTGCCATAGATAAAAAAGATATAATAACCGGAGTATTGTCGGGTATGGCAAAATCTGCACAGGGCATATTTCCGCCGCAATCTTGGGCTTATAAGGAAATAGAACCTTACGAATACAATCCCCAAAAAGCTTTAGAACTTTTAAATTCAATCGGTTTTGATAAATCTTCAAATGGAACTTTGTTGTATAAAGGTAGAAATTTTGAAATGACTATAATTACAAATCAAGGAAATAAAACAAGAGAATTAACGGCACAAATTATTCAAGAACAATTAAAAAAAATAGGACTTCAAGTCAATATAAGGATTTTGGAATGGAGTACTTTTTTAAATCAGTATGTCAATAAAAAAAATTTTGATGCTCTTATATTAGGTTGGAATACAGCTATAGATCCGGATCAGTTTTCTTTGTGGCATTCTTCTCAATGCCAACCCGGACAATATAATTTCATGTCTTACAAAAATAAAGATGTTGATAAACTATTGATAAAAGCAAGAACAACTTTTAATAAAGAAAAAAGAAAAGAGTATTATTATAAAATACAAGATATTATGAGAGAAGATCCTCCGTGTATATTTTTATATTATCCGGAAAATCTTGTTTGTGTTCATAAAAGATTTCAAAATGTTGAACTTGCTCCGGCCGGAATAGGATGGAATTTTTACGAATGGTTTGTAAATGATAGAGATATAAAATACAAGAATGCAAAGATTTTAGTTCAATAACCAGTAATGAAAAAAATATTTTTGTCGATTATTTTTTTAGTTTGTTCAATATATGTTGTTGCGGAAGAAAACTTTCCCGTAACAAGTGACACATCCGATGTTGTACCGGATGTTATAAACAGTTCTACAACTACTGCACAGGTTAACAAATCCACCGATACAATAAATATTTCTACAAATACAGTTACAAGTTCTACAGGAACAATAAATTTAAGCAAAGGAAAGCAAATAGTAACATCTACGGATACGGTAAATGTTTCAAGTACAACGGGAAATATTGATATAACAAAACCTCTGAAATATAAAGAAGTAAAAGCGGACAAAAATATTGAAGTTTCTTCAATGACCGTTATTCCGGATGAAAATGATTTGGGAACATATTATGCTTCGGGAGCAATTGTTGAAAAACCGCAGAAAGATACCGATTACGATTTAAATATTCCAACAACTACGGCTCTCGGTATTGCCGGAGATAAGGTTCTCGATAAACTTAAATTAAATAAATCAACCGATACACAAACTACAGACATAAATCAATCAACAACAACAGTTACACAAAGTTCTTCTACTGCAAAAACAGAAAGTTTAGAAGATAAAAAAGATGATACAAAAGAAAAAAAAGAAGAATCTTTTGCAAAAAAAATAATGAGCAAAATACCTTTTGATTCAAAGCTTATATTGTCCGGAAGAAAAATGATAGGAATAAATTATTCCGGAACAATTTATGATAACGAAGAGTCGGGTAAAAGAGCAAATTCATCGGATTTTTCCATGGAACAGGAATTGCAGATGAAAATAAAAGGTACTGTCGGAGACAGACTTGAATTAAATGTTGATTTTGATGATACTCAAGACGATAAAAAAGATATTTATATACTCTATAAAGGGAAGGGCAATGAATTTGTTCGAGAGGCTGCATTCGGTGATATTAATGTTGAACTTCCGAGTACGGAATTTTCGGGATATTCAAAAGAATTGTTCGGTGCAAAAGTGGATACTCAATATAAAGGTTTAAAAACAAGAGCGTTCTTTTCCAAAACAAAAGGTTATTCCGAAAGTAAACAATTTAAAGGCAGCAGTAAAATGGAAAAAAAGA
>JAFXSD010000126.1 GCA_017525905.1 Elusimicrobiota bacterium
TATTAAAAGTAACCCTTTATGTTGGGGAGCAATACCGTTTTTAAAAATTGCAATGAAGCAGGTTAAAAAGAAAATAGATTATGATGATGTCGGCGGTGCTCCGTTGTTGGGCGTAAATTTTCCCTGTATTATAGGTCACGGGAAATCAAATGCGAGAGCCGTAAAAAATGCACTGATTTCCGCATCAAAATATGTGGAAAACAATATAAACAAAAAAATTGAAGAAGGAATAAAAATTTTTGATATGGGTTCAAACAATGAATAAAACTATCGGTGTAAAAATTTTATCATCAGGTTCTTATGTGCCCGAAAAAGTTTTGACCAATTTCGATTTGGAAAAGATGGTAGAAACTTCGGATGAATGGATTTCTACAAGAACGGGAATAAAAGAAAGAAGAATATTAGATAAAAGTCAAACTACATCGGATTTAGCATGTAATGCTGCCGTTAAGGCAATAGAAAAAGCAAAAATATCTGTTGATGATATTGACTTAATTATTGTTGCAACCATAAGTCCGGATGCACCAATGCCTTCAACAGCTTGTTATTTGCAAAAAAAATTAAAAGCAACCAATGCTGTTGCTTTTGATATTTCCGCGGCATGTTCCGGTTTTATATATGGTGTTTCAATAGCAAAAGCTTTTATTACTTCCGGAATGTATAAAAGAGTTTTACTTGTCGGAGTTGAAGCTCTTTCAAGAGTAACCGATTGGGCAGACAGAAACACTTGTGTCTTATTCGGTGACGGTGCCGGTGCTATGATATTTGAGGCATCCGAAACCGAAAACGATATAATTTCAACATATTTGGGTACAGATGGCACGCATACCGATATTTTAAATATTCCGGCAGGCGGATCTGCAATACCAACAACAAAAGAAACGGTTGAACAAAAACTTCATTTTGTTAAAATGTTGGGAAAAGAAGTTTTTAAAGTTGCCGTTTCAAAAATGGCTTTAGCAGTAAACAAAGCACAAGAGTTGGTAGGATTAACCGATAAAGATATAGATTTGTATATACCGCATCAGGCAAACATAAGAATTATAGAAGCGGTAGCAAAGAAAGCGGGTGTTACAAACGAAAAAGTTTACATAAATGTTCATAAATACGGAAATATGTCCGCTGCAACAACGATAGTTGCGTTGGACGAAGCATATCAGGAAGGCAAAATCAAAAAAGGTAATTTGGTGGAATTGGTTGCCTTTGGAGCAGGTCTTACTTGGGGTGCTTGTATATTAAAGATTAATTTTTAGAGGTAAAATGAAAAAAATATTATTGATGTTTCCCGGTCAGGGTTCACAAACAATAGGTATGGGAAAAGATTTTTACGACAAATTTCCCGCATCTAAAAATATAATAGATAAGTTGGATGACGAATTAAAAGATGTCATATTTAACGGTCCGGAAGAAAAATTAAAAGATACAAAATATGCACAACCTGCAATATTTACCGTATCTGTCGCAATATTTGAAGCATTGAAAAGTTCAATAGATTTATCAAAGTTTGAAATTGTAACAGCCGGGCACTCTTTGGGAGAATATTCGGCATTGGCTGTTTCAGGATTTTTTAATTTTGAAGACGGTTTAAAAATGGTTAAAGCAAGAGGTCAATTTATAGGTGAAGCGTCAGCCGAAAATCCCGGTTCAATGGCAGCACTTATCGGTATGAAAAAAGAAACGGTTATAGATGTTTGCAAACAAGCATCGGAACTTGGTGTATGTGAACCTGTAAACTTTAATTCTCCGGTTCAAATAGTAATATCCGGAACAAAAGCTGCTGTAGAAAAAGCGGTGGAACTTGCAAAGGCAAACGGAGCATTAAAAGCAGTTATGTTAAATGTTTCAGGACCTTTCCATTCTTCACTTATGAAACCGGCTTCCGAAAAAATGAAAGTTGAATTGGAAAAATATACTTTAACAGAACCTAAATATCCGATAATTACAAATTGTGATGCACAATTTACAAAAGATTCTTCTTTAATTAAAGAAAAATCCGTAAAACAAATATGTAATCCTGTTTTGTGGGATACATCAATGTCAAACGCAATAGTAGACGGCTTTGACACATTTATAGAAATAGGCCCGG
>JAFXSD010000127.1 GCA_017525905.1 Elusimicrobiota bacterium
GCAAGAGTTCTTAATTTTAAAATTGCTCTTTCTTTATATACACAACAACGAACCTGAGCATCGCTGCCTTTAGGTATAATATTAAAAGGTAAATGATTTATATCATCAAGATTGTTCTCAAAAAACAATCTGCAAATTTCTTCCAATACTTTTGTTTTAAAATATTCCGAATAATTTATTTCTTGTTTCATAATATGTATATTCTATCAATTTTAAAATCAAAAAGGAAAACGGATGCAGAGTTTGTTGGCATAAAACTGCATCCGTTTTCTTCTGTGGAGAAAGTAAATTCTCGTCAAGATTTGAAATATCTGCAACTACGGGATCCCGGATCAAGTCCGGGATGATATCCATCTCATAGTTTTCTATACTTCTATACCTCGAAAATTGCCTGCGGCAATTTTTAGAAGCTGATTTGCATTCTTAATGAACCTACATAAGCTGTATCTTCATCTTCATTAAACCAAGGGTTTTCCACCATTTGGAAATCCGGACTTATTGATAAATAGTCAGTTACATTCCAACTGTAATAAACTTCTAAATGGTTTTCGCTTTTTGCATTTTCATTGTCGTAGTCTTTATATTCTGAAGAAGGTATTACTTGTCCGTAAGCAATGGCTACTACATCTTCTTCTCCAATACCTTTTATGTTTGCTTGCAATCCTAAACTCCAAGTATGTTCTCCGCAACATATATTCTTATTTTGCCAGCTATATCTTGCAAAAGCTCCGAAAATATCGGTAAATTGTTGATCCAAACTTAAACCGAATCCATAATTCTTTTCATTTTCCGATGCATCTTTCCATTTACTGTAATCGTTGGTATTTGTCCAACCGTAAATTCTGTAGTTACCTTCCATATTATCTATAAATCCGGGTTTGAAATTTACTTGTGCCGATGCAAAACCGTTTCTTGTTATATCTGCAGGGCTTTCGTCTGCATCCGAGCTTGCATCAATGTATTGAACTGCAAAATCCGCAATATCTGTTTCATAAGTTGCTTTTACACCGAAAGCATTGTCCGGAAAACCGATATTTACTGCATTTCTAAACATCGAACCTATAAATTGTGTTGTTTCATCGTTTGCATAAGCATTATCATCTAATGATGATGTTGGATCTATAATACCTGCCGTAACTGCAAATTGATCTGTAAACTTATGTTCAAACCATGCTTCGGTTACACTTACAACTCCGCTGTCATCCGCATCTCTGTTAATACTTGCATAAGAATCTAAATATTTATTTATATCACCTTTACCTGTTTCCAAATGAATAAATGCGGTGTTTTTATCGTCAAATTTCTTTTCAATTGTTAAATCTACGGAATATTGACCAACGGTAGGTGTTTTGTTTTCATCTTCTTCACTTGGTGCCATATTTGCATTTTGTAAATTTTGCAAGTTTAATGTAATTCCACCGCCGATAGTTAATCCTTCCAAAAATTTAATTCCTTCCGCATAAACGGACCCTGATAAACACATCGTTACTGCCAAGCACAACATACTTAATACTGCTTTTCTCATTTTTTCCTCCATTTTTTATTTTTGCCAACTTTATTTACACTTTTAAAAACAAGCCTCCTTTTTTATTTTTTATGAAACTTAAATAAAAAAGGGACTTTTAGATTCAAATCTAAAAGCCCCTTTGCTAACATTAATTATTTAACTGCTTAAATTCTATAAGTTTGTTAAAAAATAATCAAGAAGCTTTTATTTTTTTATTTATCTATTTTTTATTTTTTGATTTTCTCATAAGTTGTGTCATACAACTGTCTTTTTTGGAACAACTTCCGCAATTATTGTCACATCCGCATCCGCAATCGCATTTACCGCCTTTTACTTGCTTATATATTTTTTTTATCAAAACAAATGCACAAAGAGCCACAATAAGAATAACAAATAAAGTTTCCATTTTACAACCTCCGACAACTTTTTCTTGAGGTATGGATGTATGGAGGTATAGATGTATGGAAACAACAAAAGATAATATTTCCCTTCTCTATCCCTCTATACTTCTATCTTTCTATACCTCGTTGTTAGGCTAAAAGCCTAACAACTTGCC
>JAFXSD010000042.1 GCA_017525905.1 Elusimicrobiota bacterium
AAAAATATATTATGTTAATAATTTTGAAGAGTTGAAAGAAAAAATTGATACTCAAAAAGTTTTAATAGGTGTTTATATAAACAACGATTTTTCAAAAAATATTAAAGCAAACAAGCAGGTATCCGTAGAAATTGTTACCGATGGCAGACAAACAAATTCTGCTTCAATTGCAGGTTCTTATGCAACACAAATAATTAACGGATATAATACGGAACTTACAAAGTCCGTTTCTCCAGTGAATATATCAGTCAGGAATTGGTTTAATGCCAATCTCGAATACAGATGGTATGTTTTAACAGTTATTGTTTCTCTTCTTGCTCTTGTGGTTACTCTTTTACTTACGGCATTATCCGTTGCAAGGGAAAGAGAATTAGGCACTTTTGATCAACTTATAATAACTCCTTTAAGTTCTTTTGAAATTTTGTTGGGAAAAACTATACCTCCGTTTATTTTGGCGTTAACCGTTACATCAATAATGTCTTTTTTGGCGGTAACAGTATTTAAAATACCGTTTGCGGGAAATCCGTTTTATCTTTTAGGAGCAATAGCGGTTTCTTTACTTTCAATCGTTGGTGTAGGCCTTTCAATATCGTCAATTGCCAAAACACAACAACAGGCAATTTTGGGAATAATTACATTTCAAATGCCGGCAGTTTTGCTTTCAGGGTTTGTGTCACCGGTAGAAGATATGCCTCAATTTTTACAAATTTTAACTTATGCCAATCCGTTAAGATTTTTTATAAAAATAACAAGATGTATATTTTTAAAAGGTATGATTCTTGAAGATATTATAATGAATTTGATACCATTAATAATTATTGCCTGTATTACATTATCTTTTGCAGCATGGATGTTTAAAAAACAATTGGATTAAGGATTTGTAAACTTGACATTAGAGTTGCTTTAATTGATAAAATATGTTAGTTTAAAAATATTAAAAGGATGTTAAAGAATATTATGCATTTGAATAAAAAGAAATTAACGGAAAAAGAAAAAATGTTAAAAGGTCTGCCTTATGATGCAAGTGATAAAGAACTTAGAAAACTTTTTTTTAAATGTAAAGATAAAATAGAAAAATATAATAAAACGAGCTATAAACAACAAAATTTGAGAGAACAAATAATAAGAAAACTTTTCTGCTCCGTAGGTGAAAATATTTATATTGAACCATTTTTCTATTGTGATTACGGAATAAATATTTCCGTAGGAGATAATATTTATTTTAATACCGGTTGTGTATTACTTGATTGTTCCGAAATAAAAATAGGTAACAATGTAATGTTTGGCCCCGGAGTTCACATATATACCGCATATCATTCAACAAACCCCGGAGAAAGATTTGTTAATAACAAAGTTATAGATATTGCTGCTCCCGTAAGTGTAGGAAACAATGTTTGGATAGGCGGAAATGTAACTATTCTTCCTAACATTAAAATAGGGGATAATGTTACAATCGGAGCCGGAAGTGTTGTTACAAAAAATGTTCCCACGAATTCAATAGTTGTTGGAAATCCTGCAAAAGCTATAAAATAAATAGAAATAAAATAAGGAAGTGGCATATTTAAAAAATTGAAAGCAAATTTGTTAGCGGTATTGTTAATTTCAGAATGCAGTATTATAACAGCATCAAAAAAATTCAAAAGGATGGATAAATTTTTTTAGAGCAAGAAAGTATAGTTACTTTAATTTATATAATTTTACAATATGAACAGAAGAGATTTTATAAAAAAATCATTAATAGCGGGAACAGTTGTTGCAGCCGGTGCGGCAACAGGCGGTTATATATTTGTCAATAAATCTGCAGACGGTAAATTTATGGAAAGTTTCGGAAAGTTGCCGAGCGGTAACAGATTGGAACTTATAAAGCAATCTCCTAACTATAAAGACGGACAATTTCAAAACGAAGTTCCCACAACCGTTATGACGGGCAACAAAAGCGGTTTCCAAATTATGTGGAAATTTTTAACCGAAAAAAGAAAAGATTTGGTCCCCTCACAACCTGTACCGTCGGTTAAAACAGATTTAAAGTCTTTACCGAAAGATAAAGACCTTATTATATGGTTCGGCCATTCTTCATATTTGTTACAAGTTAACGGAATAAAAATTTTAGTTGATCCTGTTCTTATACAAGGTTCACCGGTAAAATTTATAAATAAACCGTATCCCGGTACTGACATTTATAAACCGCAAGATATTCCCGAAGTTGATTTTCTTGTAATAAGTCATGACCATTGGGACCATTTGGATTATTTTACCGTTAAAGAATTAAAATCAAAAATAAAAAATATAGTTGTTCCTTTAGGCGTGGGTGAACATTTTGAATATTGGAAATTTCCTTTAGACAAAATTACCGAACTTGATTGGTATAAAGATGCTGAAATTGGCGGTACAAAATTTTATTGTTTGCCTGCCCGCCACTTTTCCGGAAGAAGCATTTTCAGGAACAAAACTTTGTGGGCATCTTTTGTTGTGGAATTTGCTGACGGTAAAAAAGTTTATATCGGCGGCGATTCCGGTTACGGTCCGCACTTTAAATATACAGGTGAACATTTTCCCAACATAGATTTGGCAATACTTGAAAACGGACAATATAATCAAGATTGGAACCAAATACACACAATGCCGGAAGAATTGGGCATAGCAATGCAAGAACTTAATGCAAAACAATATATTACCGTTCATCATTCAAAATATACATTGTCAAAACACAGTTGGGACGACCCGTTAAAAGCGGAACTTCAAGCCGCAAAAGATTCAAATAAAGATTTGTTGGTATTAACCATCGGCAA
>JAFXSD010000010.1 GCA_017525905.1 Elusimicrobiota bacterium
AGAAATAAAAATAAATAATAATTAAAAATAACTATCATTTAATCTTTATTACACAAAAGTGCAACACCTCTTCGTTGCCAGAATTTATCATCTTGGTCACTTCCATTGATTTTCAATTTGATATCAGTGATTAAATACTTATCAGTTCTTTTAGGATATTTATATAAGGGGCAACTGTAGCTGGCATTGCTGGGTCCTAGAGTATTGGCTCCTTTATTTTCGTTGACGATAGTTCCTTTAACAGTGATGACAGGGAATTTGATGATAGTATTTCTACTATTTGGATCAGGGTCGTCAGCTAAATAACCTTCTTTACTTCCTCCTCCCCAAATGGCTCCTTCAATGTACAAACCATAAATTAAAATACTTTCCATTCGATCTTTACCTTTTAAGTTCTTGGTCAATTTGGTAGGATCAGTTTCGGTTCGATCAGGAGTATAAACTAAGTCTATTTGATCCAAAGCTAATTTTTCGAATTCTTTCGCGTTTCCTGGACTTTTTTTCTTTAATTTAAAGAACTCTTGTCTGAACGCGGCTAAAAATCCTTGGGGTTTCAATATACCTGGTAAATAAAATGCGGGACGTTGATCATTGTTACATGACAACCATTCTCGTAATTTCTCAGCTCGAATTTTCAACCCTTCAAACCAGGATGAAGCGTTTGGTGAAAGCCAAGAAATTTCTGAACCGTTCGCATCGAACATCCAAATATTAGGAGGCTTAATCAAATACAATGAATCAATACATTCAGTAATTGTTTCAGTCATTAATAATGTTCCTGCCAAAGCGTCTTTAATATCTTTCAAACTCTTTTTGACCAATTCTAAAATGACTTCAATGTCTTTAATTTCTTGCAACAAAACGTTATTCAAAGGAACTTCTAAACCAACTCCAATATTCATGAAAGAGTATTTATTAATGGTGTCTCTGTATTCTTTTTCATTAAAGAAAGGAGGGAAGGCATCTAACATTGCCTCGACTTTTGGTTTGACTTCATCTTCTTTCGAAGCTCCTCCTCCACCGGCACCGTCTTTGGGCAAAGCCGCAGTGATGGTATTTAATAATTCGCTAAATTCCTTCAATCTAAATGTCATATCTGCGCTTCCATGCAAACCGAAGACTTGAGGGGGATCAACAGTTGGGAATTTACTGATATGAGCGATGTAATCTGAGATTTCTTTTAAATTGTCAGGGATTTTGTATTCAGCCGTTCGGTTCTTTGGATCGACTTTATCTTTGGGGGTCGGATAGAATGAATAGTTTGGTTGTTTGAACGCGGGGTCTTCCAAATATGATGACACTATTGTTTTGAACAAAGACTCGTCTTTCAAATCGAAAATACGACCTCCGTATAAAATATTACTTACGACGTTAGTTAATGTCTTGAAGTTAATCATTTCACTTGGAGGTTTTTTATCGGGCAAATCGCTTTCTCTTGAGAATTGCTTTTCGACGAATAATATCGAAGCTTCTAAATCTGAATTATTAAAATCATAAGGAACACAAAAACCTAAAGCACCATATTTTCTTCTTTCGATAACTAAACTATGAATAAACGACAAAGCGAAAACTAAATTTTTCCATTCTTTATATTCAAAGATATCTAATTTTTCGGCTGTGACTACAGAACTATAAGTTTTTAACATACCAGCTTTAATACCTTTGGGAGGTTCGTTAGTGACCTTCAACGATTGATGTAACAAACCAATCGGGAATTCATTTCTAGGTTCGCATGACAACCAAATTCTCATCTCGGGATTCCATTCCAACTCAGTGTTTTTAAGCATAATATCTAATTTGCTCATGAAATCTAAACCTAAATGGCAATTTTGGAAATAAACCCAATCACCAGTTTGTCTACAAGTTTCAACTATGCTAACTGCTATTTCAAGAACACCTTCTCCCATTGAAATACTATCAATATGTTTGTTCTTCTTTTTAGCCAAGTTTTCAATGTTTGTACTTGGGTCTGCACCTGCTGATAATAAGAATAATATTGGAGTAGTTGCATTTGTTATGTTATATATATCTTTGATTTCTTCAGGGTATGGATTCAAGAAGTCTTTGTCGTCTAAAATCGTTGGAATAAAATGTTGAGTGGCACATATTATTGTACGATCTTCTCTCATTGCTCTGACGAAGATTAATTTCAAGAAACTTGAAAGTTTTTTATTGTGGCTGTTGTATAAATCATCATAAGGAACGTAATTTTCACAGTCTTGAGCATTATAAAATGTTTTGAATTTTTCGGGTTCGGAAGATAGTTTATCAGGTAATCTTTGGAAATAGGTATGAGTTTCATTATATTTATATCTACTAATGGCTAATAAGTTGAGATATTCTTTTGGTTTTTTTTCTCCTTTTGCTCCGAGGAAATCGTAAGGACAATCAGGTTCATTGATGCTGTTAATAACACCTCCGCATTTAATAAAGAATGAAATATCTTGAGGTTTTAATAAATAGCTTCCTTCGATTTTTTCTTCGGTTAATATTTTGAAGCAAACTAACAAAATAAAAGCCGTTTTGTGCTTTTCGAACAATCCTCTTACTATGTATTTATAAACATGTTCTGTTAATTTTTTCACTATGAATTTTACTCTTTGTTCAGTGTTGTTGCTTGGAATAGCATTGTCGATTGAATAATTAAATAGTTCTAAAAATTGTTGTAAAGATGTCGAATACATTTTACTAATTTCTTGCATTTGAACAATTGAGAAATATAAAACTGAACCACGTGTTGCAACTGGTAAATATTTTTCTCTTTTTTGGTTAATGTCGATTTTTTTCTCTTCTGCTTCTTTAATTTTTTTGGTATTATCTTCAGCTTGAGTTTTACTATTATTTAAAACGATAACAATATCTTCGTTGTCTAATAAGTTTCCTTCTTTATTTAAATTGTCTAAAATTTCTTTTTGACATTGTAATAAACTGTTTTTATTTTTTGTAATGTCACTTAAAATTTGTTTTAAAGTTTCTTCTAAAGTTCTTTGTTCTTTTGATATGACAATTGCCTGTAATTGTTGTTCTAAACCAATCGCGGTAACACAGAAATCAATAATAGTTGTTTTGGCTGCAAGTTCGGGAGTAAAGTGAGGGTTAATTAATTTACATAACAAGAACATTTTGAATCTTTCATCAAAATCAACTTGTTGTCCATTAATCATAATTTTCTTTAATTTTGCGGTTGAATTTTTCTTTCCAACAAATTGTCTTTCTAAAATAGGGTCTAAAGTCGTATCAACATCATTTTCGATACCTTCAATCATAATTTGGCATTCAATTCCAAGCAAACTGTTGCAATAAGTTTCGAATCTTTTTCCGCAAAAAGTGGCCATTTGATAGACATGTTTTTCAGCTAAAATACTTGGGTACATATTGACTAACCAATTTTTGGCCTGATCTTGAGGGTCTATTAATAACGGATATCTTGAACTAGTGGTAACTAAAATGGCATTTTGAATAGATAAAGTATCTGAAGGTAATTTGCTCATCAACCATTCGTTCTTTGTGGGTTCATCCACCAAAAATTCTTCGATGTTCAATTCGTCGGTGTAAGGGATTCCTCTTTTTTCGACGTCGCCTCTGAACAATGAACTTATCAAAACATTCGTTCTGAATGTGTAGTTAAATGGACCGGCGTAGGCGATAAACGCTGCACAAATTGCCGCGTCTCCCAATAATTGCTTCTTTTCTTGGTCAAATCGTTTTGAATCTTCGCTCCAACGAGTTTTTTCTCCTTTCAATGATTCGATTAATTGTTTAGCTCCATTGACTTTCTTGGCCATTCTATTTAAAATTTCTTGTTGGTTGTCTTTTTTTAATCTAACATCAGCGAGACTTTCTTCTAATTTTCTTTTTTCTTCAAGAACTTCTGCTTTTTTCTTTTGTTGTACTTCTAATTTAGCCATAGCTTCATCGTATTTTTTAGACATAATTTCTACTTTTTGTTGTTTGGGAATGACGTCTCTAACAGCATAGACGAAATCAGAAATAGAAGAACAAAATCCTGCTAAACGTTTACAAGCGTCACCTCCGATTTTCATAGCGGCTTCATCAGAGAACAAACTAGTTCCGTCTTTAGTTTTGGCTTCTAAGAAAGGTTTAACAAGTTCTAAAGTTTCGTCGTTGATGTTCAATTTGTTTCCTTCTAATTTTCTTTGCCATTCCGCAATTGTGTCAAAGAATGATCCGTAACCAGTGGCTGAAATATACGAAATCATAGTCGTCCATCCTAAAGGATTGTAATATCTTGCTCTCGTATCTTTATTGATGTCGATTTCTCCGAATTTATCGGGAATTGCTAAACGTTTGTTCATAATAATTCCGCAACATTCGAAATAGAATTTAATTGAAGTTGGGACATTCGTTTTTCCCAAAGGTTGTAAAACTTTTTGGTCTAAATCTTTAATCTTTTGTTGAGCTTTGTCTAATTTTGGTTTTGCTAATGCTAATTCTCTATTAACGATTTCACTTTCTTTTTTGATTTCTTCGGCGTTTTTATTACATTTTTCTTCTTCGGCTGAAACTTCTCTTTCTAATTGAGCAGTGGCTTGGTTTTTGATGGATAATTCTTGTTCTTTCAAATCGACTTCTTTTTTGACTTTTTCGACTTCAACAACTTGAACCTGCATTTCTGCGCTTTTTTTAGCGATATCTTTTTCGGCTTCGGCTAATTTAGCTAAACCAGTATTGATAGTAGTTTCTTTTTTACTGATTTCCTCTTTTTTTGAGATATAAACTTTCATATACTCTCCAATGAAACTAAGGAAAGATTTGGGAGTGACATAAACATATCTTCTGAAATTATCATAATATTCTTTACAAACATTTTCACTAATTTTCGTATGAACTCCTGCGATGTGATTGTACAATTGATTTATTTGTTCTGCCTTTCCAACAAGTTTTAATTTATCATTTGATTCAACGGCTCCTTTAACAACTGAAATTAAAGCTTCTTCTGGCCAAGGTAAAAGCCACATTATAGTACATGAATTGAATAAAACGGGGAATTTGATGAATTTTTCTCTGAATTTTTCACTGGAAGGTGAGAAACATAAAGAAACATGCAAATATTTTCTGGCAAATTCTATCAATAATTTCCAAACCGCGGTTTCATCTAATTCTTTAGTGGCATATTCAGGAATTTTACCTAAAGTTGTTCGCATTGTAGCAATGATAGTATTTTTGTCGTTCTTTTGGTTGAATAGATTAGCGATTTCTCCGGTTGCTAAGAAACTTGAAACGACTTCTAAATAATAATCGATTTTGAACTCAGCATCGGTCATTAATAGAGTGTGAGGAATGAATAATTTTCCTTTGTCAGGGTTGTACTCTTCGATGATTTTGTTAAAAATGGTTCTGAAAACCAATCTCAAATCGTCGGGTCTTGGAGGAGTACCATAAGTAGGTTGAACTAATAAGTTCTGTTCACAAAAAGCAGCAAGTCTTGTCAACGATTGTTTACCGGAACCACCGACACCGACAATCATGCAACTTCCTTGGTCTTGTTGGATGACTCTTGTGATTCTCATTAAATTTTTAAGGCAATCATCGAATAAAACAATTTCAACATGTTTTCTATCTTTTTTTTCATTTAATTCGTTCATGAAATTCGTTGTTACTTCTCGGGCTTTATCTAATGTTTGGATATTTTCATATCGTTTTACATAATATTGGAATCCTTTTTCTTCGTTTACTTCAATTGGTCGTAAATAATCTGCGAAGAAAATGTCGGTTTTTACGACATCACAGACATCTTTATCGAAGTTTTCTCCTAAAACAATGTCAACAATGTTTTGGAATTCTTTTTTATCTTCAATATCACGTAATTTGTCACTGAAAACTCTGGTGACTTCATGTTTCCACAAACATAATAAAAATACTTCAGATTTAATTCCGTAATTTTTTTCGGAGTCAATAATACCATCTCTATCTGCATTGAAAATTCCTTGGAAGGTTCTGCTCAATTCTCTCATGTTGTAGGAATAATGGAATTTAACGGGAGTTGGTTGGAATTTGGCTTCCATTCTTTTTAAAAGATCACTGGTTATTTTTGGTAATCTTATAGCTTGATCCACAATGACATCGCTGAATTTTTTAGAACCTTTTTTTGATAATGTGAAGAAAGCTTTTGAGATTTTACCGTAAATGTCATTGACTGATTGTTCATTAGGTAAAACCATATTGAAAATGAAGAAGTGTCGTTTTAATCTATTTGGAATGTCATTTTTACCTCCTTTTGGGTGGTTCATAGCTGCAACGAAAGATAATTTCGATATTTTTTTCATGACTCCTCTGTTTTCGTCTACTTTTATCAAATAATATCCTCCGAATTCTAATAATTGTCTGACTAATTCTAAAGTGACTTGATCTCCCCATTTAT
Organism: Elusimicrobiota bacterium; assembly: GCA_017525905.1. Lineage (GTDB taxonomy): Bacteria > Elusimicrobiota > Endomicrobiia > Endomicrobiales > Endomicrobiaceae > Ruminimicrobiellum. Next base: position 6,383 of record JAFXSD010000010.1, read on the forward strand.
TAACATAAGGCATAGATAAATCGTCGATAAAAATGACTAAGGATTTATCAAGAACTGGAATATATTCGTTACCTGATTTTTCTAACTCGTCATCGACTGTTTCTTGGAAATTCGTAGGACTAGTAGCACTTGAGAAGTTGACTCTTTTAAGACCCTTTTTGCTATCATCGGTGAATCTCTTTTGATATATCAAAATGGTACTTGTTTTTGCGGTACCTGAATCTCCTAATAATAAACAAGGTGGAGTTCTGTCACTAACACTGTCTACTCTGCAATTCGTCATTTTATCTACTAAAAATAAGGCTCGAGTACTGTCCATTGTTGGAATCAATAAACTTGAAAAGTTTTCTAAATCTCTTCTTTCGATTTTATTTGATTCTGTTTGCCATGGCTCCCAATCTCCTTCGAGACTCAATTCAAATATTGTGTTTCCGTTTTGAATTTCGGGTAATTTAAATCCTTTGTTTGTTAAATATTTATGGAATTTCTCTCTTTCTTTTATGTCATATAATGAACCTATACTCCATGCAAATGAAAATGCTATACATTTATCGACATATGCTTTATCTAATGTTTTTGTTTTATCTCCGAGTAAACTTTCTAAAATTAATAAAAAGTTCTTAATTTTTATCAACCAACTAATGTTCATACAAGGATTGAAATTCTTTAATAATTCATTTTCAACTTGTTCATTGATAAGTTTATCGATGGATTTTTTAATATCTTCTTCATTTACTTTGTATTTGGCTTTGATTTCTTTTAATAAATCTTTATTTCTGACAAACCAACTTTTGATATAAGGTTTATAAGTGATATCTCTTTCTGTGATATATATCATACCACAACGTGAAACAGTAGCTAAAGAAGCGTTTTTAACGTTTTCGCATTCCATAACAAGTCTGCAGGAGTCAATCATACTAATTCTTTCATTATTTGATAAAGTTAAAATTTTGTTATCGTCTAAAACTGTATTTAAATTTTCAATCCAAATCGAATCAATTGGACCATCACAAACAATCCAATTATTTTGTTTAGAATAGCTGCTTGAAGCTTCATTGCATTTTTTCCAGATCATAGTAAAAACTCCTAAAATATATGTGTCTTCTATTTTTTGGATGAACAAATATTCGTTTTCAACTGCTTTTGGATTTAATCTGTGAATTTTCCATTTTGCGTCTTTGTTTGAAGGGTCCATTTCACTCATTGCTTCGGTTAAAACTTCCATAATCGTTGTTTTTCCTGTTCCAGTGGCACCAACTATCATAAATCCATGACGAACGTGATAAGTTTCATAAGTTTGAATGATTTTTTCAACCCAAATGTCTAAATTGTCTAGTTTTTTTCTTTCTAAAACTGCGTTTATTAGTTTCATTAACTCTGGATAAGTTTGGGCCTTGGCATTCTTTTGTAATGGGAAAACGTCATTAATAAGATTTAAGAACAATGGTTTATCATCAGGCACTAATTTAGATAAATTCATACCACGTAAAGCCATATAAATTAATTCTTCTTCTTTTTCGGGTTCTTCTTTGAATTTTTTCTTTTCGTTACCACCATGTCTAAGAACAGATAAAATGTTTCTCAAACCGAAATCGTAATGTTGTTGTTTAGACAATTGAGCTTCACATAATTCATATAATTTTCTGAATTTCTTTGATATATCGTCGTGGTTTTCAAACCCATAAGAACATAACTTCACACGAATGATACTTTCTCTGTTTGGAGCCATCATTGTGACACCTCTGAACAAAATCTTCAAATTTTCAGGCAATTCTTGTCTTCCTGAATAACCAGGATTCATAGTAATGAAATATCCCATAGTAGGTATTAATTCAATATCAGTATAAACATTCGCTCCTTCAGGGAATTTAAATCTTTCTTGATTCTTTTTACGACAATCTTGAATGGCAGAAATAATAGTAGCTAAAACAGATAAAACTTCCAATTGAATTCTATTAAACTCGTCAAAACATCCCCAAGCACCAGAACGACATAAACCTTTGAAAATTTCAGCCATATTTTTGTATCTATGTTCAGGAGCACAATTAGTAACTAAGACAAACACACCCATAGTTCTACCCATATCTTTTACAGTTTCGGTTTTTCCGGTTCCGGCAGGTCCGGCGGGAGCTCCTCCATATTGCATACCCATGGCTTGAGCCAAGGTGATATAGCATTTATCTGTTAAGGGTGTGATACACATTCTTTCTTTGGCACCTAAAAATTCATAACCGTATTCGAATGCAACGTCTGTAATGTTGATCAAGCAAGTTTTTATGTGTTTTGTGCTCGTTTTTTTGTCGTACCAATAAACTCTTGTTTGTTTTAACCAATCGTAATCGTTTACTGTAACAACTTGACGAACGATTTCTTTGTCTGTTAAGAAATATTTATATATATCTAAATTGTGGACGTGGATGATGATTAAAGCTTCTAATTTAACTACGTCTAATTTGTTTTTATTATCCATTCTACACATTTCAGTTAAAACACTTAAAATAGTTTGGAAATCTCTCATTGAAGGGTCAATTTCCCCCGCGATTAATTTTTTTTTATAGCTGTCTCCTTTTTCGAATGAGGTACGAACAATAAATTCTTCTAATCTTTTGGTACCAAATAATTGCAACCCAAATATAACAACTTGACAAATATATTTTTGAACAAAGGCTTTGAAAGCGTCTCTGTTGTTATCATCAATTGGAGTTTCATAAAAGTTTTTAATATCATAATATGCCAATTCGAAAAGGTCTCTCAAACTAAGTTTCATATTAGCAACTAAGTCACATAACCATTCTTCGATTTTTCCGTCACATCTGACTTCATGTTTGCTCATATCAACTTCTTGCACGTCTTCTGGTGTTTGTTCACTTTTGATTTGTCTGATTTTAATGATGGATTTTTTATCGACGTCATTAAATTCAATGTCGTTAATAGCATCGAAAATGATATTTAAATTCGATTTGATGTTACTTGGGTCTGATCTTTTAGAAAGAATATCTAATAAGACACCATTAGAAACGAAATAAAATCTCGGAAATTGTCCTCTTTTACCTTCGAGATAAATGTCTAATTTTTGTTGACATTCTTTTAAAATTCTGTCAATATCAGTTAAATCAGGAGTTAATTCATTTGAAGCACATAAAGCAAAAACATTTTTTGTGGGATAAGCTTTGTCCATCATAATTTTGACCCACAATTTGTGACAATTTTCGAAATTTTTTGTTGGTCCTGGAAGTTCTTTTCTAATGTCACCTCCAATGAAGAAACTTTGTAATGAATTCCATAATTGTTGAACTCCGAGCCATAATTCTAATGTGTTATTTATAGTTTGAAAAGCTGTTTCTTTTTGTTTGATTCTTGCATTTAATTCTGGTGTTAAGTTTCTACTTTGTGATTTAAATCCTGAAATTTTTCCGCTGTGTTCTTCGACTGTTGCTTTTATTTCCAATGTTGAAACTGTGTCTAGTAATTGTAAATCTTTGATTGTTTTGTGAGGTTCGAATTTGAAAACTTTTGTTTTCCATTCTTCATCGATTTCTTTTAATTGGGTGTCGATTTTTTTTTGTTGTTTGGCAATGGTTACAGTATCTTCGATATCTCCTTTGAAATTATCGATGTCGTGGTCGAATAAAATTTTAAGAGAAAATAAACCACCGTCTTGTTTAATAGTAGCTAATTCTTTAATTCCGGTTTTTTCGGCTAAATCTCGCCAATGATGATCCTCGAAATCAAAAGTTAATAAATCGAAAGTTTCGACAATGCTTTGAAGTTTTGCGATATCATTTTTTAAATTTTCATATTCAGGTGTTGTTGTTAAAGCTTTATTAACTTTGAATTGTTTTGAAGCAAATTCTTGGCATTTATTTTCCATTTCTTCTTTTTTGGCGTTTAATTCGTTGAATTTCATTTCTTTCCATTCTTCTTTTTGTTTAATAACATTCATATATAAGTCATATAAAGTTCCTAATTTTTTAAGTTCATCTTCCATATTTTCAAGTTCGGGGTAGAAATTTTTACTGACATTGAAGATTCTTTCTGCGTTTTTAATATTTTTCCACAATTTATTTAAATTCACAACTTTTCTTCTGTAGCTTTCTAATTTATCATAAGCAACTTCGACTTTGCTTTCTTTGGTTGGCCCATTTTGGTCATAATCAGCTTTTAATAAATTGACTTGTTCTCTAAGATAAGCGGCATCTTCATATAAACGTTTTTTATATTGCAATTGATCTTTTTGTAATTTATCTCTAATTTCACCTGATTTTTGTAGAATATTTTTCCATTTCGTATCGAAATCTTCTTTTGTGGGGAAACTATATCTTTCAAAATCGCTTTCTTTTAAATGTTGTTTAGCAAGAGTGTAATACAAAACAAAAGGTTTGATTTTATTTTCGATTGTTCCTTCATTTTCTCTAATTTCTTCGATGGCATCAACGACTTGTTTTAAATCTTCTAAATTTTCGATGTTGATATTTAATTTTTCTTCGAAAGTTCCGATTAATTGATTTAAGTCTTTTGAAGTGGCTTTGGTAGTTAAAAGCAATTGTCTCATGTAGTGCCATTTCCATTCTCCAACATATTTTAATAAATTATCTTTGATTGGGATTAAATTAACGGCAACAGCGCCGATTGGTTTTTCGTCAGGAATGGCTTTGATTCTGTTTTCGATTCCTCCATATTCGTTTAATTTTTCTTCGTAATCGGCGTAAGTTTTATTTGGTTTTTGGTTGAATTCCTTGATTTTTTTTTCGATGTTGTCAATCCAAATTGGTTTGAATGGGTCGAAAGTTTCTTTTAAATACTTTTCTATTTCAACGTTATTCGATTGGTAACTTCCTGTTAAAATTAATATCATTTTTACTATTTCGTTGTCCTTTCCGACTCTTTCATGGAAACTGCTTATTTCATTGCTGTCTAATCTTTTCCAACTGTTAATGTCTTTCATTGCAAATAATATCGATTTTGCTATTTTATTTATCGCTTCTTGAATTCTTTGAATTTTTGGACGAATTTCAACGGTGTTGTTTGTTAAAACAACATCGACTTTGAAAATTGGTTGTGATTTATCTCCGGAAATTCTTTCTTTAAGACTGTTTAAACTGTTTTTTGTAGTAGCAATTAAAAATTCATAGAATTTATCTTCATAATCACTTATTAATTTATACAAAGTTTTATCATCAACTTTGGTTATTTTTGGGTCGACTTCATATGATTTGATTCCATTAATCATGTCAAGAATGGCTTGTTCGATTTCGGTGTTTTTATTTTTTAAGAAATCATTTTGGTTTTTAACGTGTTCTTCTTGAGCTGTAATGATATCTCCGATTTTTAATTTGGTCGGTTCATCAGGAATACTTAAAAGTTCCAATTTTTTGATGGTTAACATATTTCTATGAACTCTATTGTCTAAAATTTCCATGAAACTATCAATTGAATATTCAAATCTTTGTAAACATTCGAAAACGACTTGTAAACTTGATTCAATGTTCATTGAGCTCCAGTTGATTGTGCTTTTCAAAGGAGTCAATTTTAAGTTCAAATCTTTTATGTGACCTTTGAAATAATATTCAGCTTCGGATTTGTTAATTCTGCTTAAAATTCTATTGTATTCTTTTACCATAAAAGCCAATTCGTTGTAATATTTTTTGAACTTTTCTTCTTGCAACAAAATAATTTTCGCTGCTTCGGGAATTTTGCAATTCATTCTCATCATACATTTTGCTTCTCGAATTAATTGAAGAACATATAAATCTAAATTGACTTTTGGGGATTGATTTTCGTTAATAATTAATAAAGGTAACGTTAATTTTGGTTTTGCTGATTCAACGAATTGTTCAAAGAATTTTTCGTTTAAAATTATATAACTGTATAATAAAGTATTTGTTGTCATGTAACTTAATTCGGTTTCTTTTCGGTCTTTTGCTGCGATGTCTTTGAATGAGTTTATAAATGGGAAAATTCTATCAAATAAATGTTTTGCCCATTTTATTCTTCCTGAAATTTTTGGCATGTTTCTTTGCAATTGAGGAGATGTTCTGTTTGAATCAAAAGTTGCTTGAATTAAATCAATTTCTCGTTTATAATTTGAGAAAATTTCTAATTTTTCGGTTCGAAGATTTGCTTGTAAATTTGGTTTTGTTAAGATTTTTTCATATTTTGCTAAAAGTTTTAATTTCTTTTCGATCCAATTTAATTTTTTGAATTCTTCGTTTATGATTTTATGTAATTCATTTTCGATGTCATTTATTTGTAAATTAAAAGCAACATAATCTTTATCAAATTTAGTATCATTATATTTTAATAATTGACTTGTTTTATGTTTGAAATTTTCTAATTGTTCATCGTATTCAACTTGAATGCTTTCCATTGAATCTAATTTATGAGCTCGAATATCTTCGAATTGTTTAATCGTAGTAAATAATTCAATTAATTTTTTTAATCTTTTGCAAAATTGCTCAAATTTTCCAAACAATTGATTTTCACCAAATTCAAAATTGTTTTCTTTATTTGTGCTTGTTGTATTAGTTTTAGCTTGTTTGTATTTTTCTTTGTATTGTTTATACAAATCAATACATTTTTCGAATTTTTCAATCAAATCTTCAGGTTTTTGTTCCCATAAATAAGTAGGGTCATTATTAGTTGGATTTTTTTTGATATCTAAAATATAATTAATACAATTATTTATCATTTGGCTTGTGATTTTACTAAATAAATTCGTCATTTTAGTGCTGTCATAATATCTTGCAGTGAAACTAATTAATTTTAATGAATTCATTAAACTTTGTAAAGAATCAATAATAGTATCAGGGGTTCCATTATAAAGTGGGTCGAAATAGATTTCTAAAGTAGATAAATATTTAACATTGTCTCTTGCTTCGGCATGAGCAGTATGACTATCAATTTTTTTTTGTTTCATATCATTAGTTAAAGTTTGAACTTTAGTACTTAATTTATTTTTTTGTTCGGCGAAATATTTACTGACCATTCTATAATCTTGAGATTTGAAAAAATCATTGACTTTAGTTAATCTTTGCATTCGATATTTCCATCTTTCAAGTTCGGATTTAGGGCCAGAGTCAGAAAATGCCGGATTGTCTTTGTCCATATCTTCAATCTCTTTGCTGAGTACGTCAATCCAGTTTTGATATATCTCTTCGATTTTCGAGATATATTGTTGCTTTTCTTCATCTCGTATGTAATCTTTTTTATCTTGTTGTATATAATCTCTAACTTCGGGAGGTAATTCTTGGAATTTCACACCCTTAACTAAAGAATCTACTGTATCATTCATATCTTTCGAGAAACTTTCCAAAACTTTTTTGAATTCTTTTTTTTGTTCGGGTTCGATTTTTCCCCATTCATGATTGTCGACATTTTCGATGTTTTGGTAGATATAGTTATAAATGACCTTGTTCATACCTATTATAGAATCGCTTGTTAATTCTCCAAAGTTTATGTCAGTCTCACTTGTAGCTTCTTTTCCGTCATTGCAAGAACGAATAAAAAAACATGCTCTGTTTTGTAATTGAACATCTTTGGTTTCTTCATTGATTAAATAAATTGGGGTTAATGAATCTGAATTTTTATCACCATTTGCGTTTGGTTTTTGATAGTAGATTAAAAGAGTTTTACCCATTTTTCCTTGAATGAAATCGAGGAACTTCTGAAGAAGTTCTTTGTCAGGAGCATGAATTGCACTTTCATCGCCCTTAGAAAAACAATTGGATACCATTTGCTGCATCCATTGTAATCTTGGATTATTTTGCGACATAATTAAAAATATTTTTTTTAATTAAGGCTTTATAGTTTTTATTGAGGTTAATTTAAGCAGTTATAAATTAATTATTAAAAATATTAATTAAAGTGGTTTTAAAAATTATATTTTATATTTAAATATGATTTATTTATTTTTTTTTTTCTTTATTTTTTGGATTTATTAATTTTAAATTAATTCTAGAAAAATTGATTGATAAATTTTATTTATTCTTTTTAAAATTTCTTTTTATTTAAAAATTGGAGATTTTAATAAAATATAATAAAAGATTTTATTTAAAATTTTAAAACTAATAAAATATATGATATATCTAAAATCAAACTATAGAAATCAAAATCATAGACCTATGAGCCT
>JAFXSD010000011.1 GCA_017525905.1 Elusimicrobiota bacterium
GACAATAAGTAATTTGGCATCAGGTATAGGAGCAGTAACCGGTGCGATAGGTTATGCGGCACAAAACGGCATAGGATTTAATGCATTAAAGAGTGCCGGATTATTTGGTTCACCAAGCAGTCCGGTATATTGTGCGGCGGACGCGGTTTCAAATATTACGGGGATGAGTCCGAGACTTGCACAGGTAGCATTGAATATAACGGATTTTGTATTAGGCACGGATACATCAGGCGGTAATTCGTTGGCAGCTATACAACATGTACTTGGGGATAATTATGCAGGTTATCAGGGCGCATCATTAGAGCAAGGATTAGAAAACGGAGATATCATATTGTTTGTAGATTCTGATTATGAACAAGGTTCGGGAACACTAAATCCTAATCATGTGGTAACTTTGGGAACAAACGATAACGGAAAGATAATACTGCAAGACAGCAATTATGGTGATGCATTACCGTTTGACAGTTTAGACCAGGCAAAAGAGTTACTTGCTTCAAGATATGGTTGGAAAGAAGGAAATGGAGAAATGTTGGCATCAGGAGAAATATCAGGAGGAAGATCTTTGTCTGAAAGTGAAATGAGTGATGAAGCTCATGTAGCTAAAGATACATATGAAAATGCAGAACAAAGGAAGGAAGCTTTGGATAAACTCGAAACTTCCGGATTGAATATAGAAAACAGGGGTTACATTAGATTGGAAAGTGCCGGAGAAATAATAGACGGGTTAGAAGAAGTTATGGATGTAATGTCAACAGAGACAGGAATAAGAGATGGATTTAAGGTTACATATGATGGAAAAGATAATACGGTAGATTTAACATATACCAATAATAGTGAAGAAGGCGAGAATAGTAGATCCATAAAATTGAATATAGTGGATAATTACGGAAATAAAACACAAGATATAGGTATATTAACAGAAGTTACAGCCGGATTATTGGAGACGGGAGGCGATTCTTATACACTCGATTTGACAGGTAAAGAGATAGATGATATTAAATATTTGTCAGGAGAAGTAGTAATGACAGTGGGTGAGGATGATGGGTTGGAGTTGACTTATACAGGGGTATCATTCGAAAGACGAATAACAGCCGGCATAGATCCGTCTACAGGTATTAACTGGACGACTTCAGGAACAATAACAACAACAATAGATGAGGGAGGTAATTCAACATATAGTTATAGTGAAGGTTTAAGTTTCATGCAAACCGACGGTACTATAGTTGATTTATCCGGAGTAACGGAAACTTATAACAGTGACCAAAAATTAATAAGACAAACCGTAACCGATACAACTACAGATGAAATAGTATCCACTACGGATTATATTTATGACGGAGATCAAATTACGGGATATACTACAAGTGTAACTTTGGAAGATTTAAGTTATATTGAAACTATGACATATGATCCTGAAAATAAGGTAAGGACTGTTACGGTGGAAGGAAATTATCAAGGTAATGATTTTAGCAGCAGAATTACGGATACGGAAACTACAGAAGACGGACACACTGTAGCAACAAGAACATTTGAAGGAGATTTGTTGGATACACAAAATATTCCTATCGGCGCAAAATGGAATGACGGAACAAGTTTAATTTTAAAAGATGGTAAAGAAACATGGTCTGAAAACAGCGGTTATTATATAGAACATGGAACTGATGAGAAGGTTGAATTTGATGGTAAAGAATATATATGGATACCCGGAACTATAGAGACCATAATGATAAACGCGGAAGGAGAAGAACAAAATCCTATTTACAGTAATAAGAACGGTGAAGCCGGATGTTACAGGGTATATGGAGAAGGTGAAACAGTTACTATTAATGGTGAGGAATATGTGTGGATAGCCGGAACAACGGAAACTGTTATACTCGGTGAGGACGGCACACCTACAGGATACAGATATAGTAATGAAAACGGTGAAGCCGGTTACTATAAAATACATGGAGCAAATGAATCTGTTATGCAATATGATCCGGAAACTCAAACTTATGTTGATACAGGAAGTAAATGGTTGGAAGGAACCAAAGAAACAATAATTTTAGGAGACAGCGGAGTACCTATAGAGTATAGGTACACTAATGAGAACGGTGAAGCAGGATATTATACAGTTCACACATCCGATGAAGCTGTTGTGCAATATGATCCGGAAACACAAACTTATGTGGATACAGGTTACAAATGGATAGCCGGAACAAAAGAAATAGTTATAATTGATATTGCCGGAAATCCTAGAGAACAAAGATATAGTAATGAGAATGGTGAAGCCGGTTACTATAAAGTATACGGCGAAAATGAAACTGTACAAGAATACAATGAGGATAAGGGAGTATTGGAGGATACTGAATATAAATGGATAGCCGGAACAACGGAAACTATATTGATAGGTGAAGACGGAACACCTACAGGACGGACGTATAGTAATGAAAACGGTGATGCAGGATATTACACCATTCACGGTGCCGATGATCCTGTAATGAAATATGATTCTGAAACTAAAACTTATGTGGATAGCGGAGACAAATGGTTGGAGGGAACAAGAGAAACGAGATTACTAAATGCAGATGGTACGGAACAAGCTCCTACATACAGCAATGAAGACGGAAATGCAGGTTATTACGGTACAAGAACTCTCCCGAGCGGGACTACATATACGGAAACAAACATATTTAATGCCGACGGAAGTACAACAACAATAATGGATGGAACGGATTCACAAGGGAATGATTTATTCTGTCAATATACAGACATACAATCGGAAGACAAAACAACATTGATTAGAACATATGCGGATGGCAGCAGAGTAATGGATGATTTTACCGGAGAAGCTACCGGAGCGACATGGTTACCGGGAAGTCAAAAAACATATACATTTGAAGAAGATGGACGAGCTGTTGTAGAGTATTCTGCAGGCAGCGGGTTCGTTATAGAATATAGTTCCGAAGCAGGAGCAAATTACACGGAAACTAAAGTGTATAATGCCAACGGAAGTATGACAACGACAATAAAAGGTACAGATGCCAAGGGCGAAGCTTTGTTCAGTCAATATACCGATGTACAATCGGAAGATGGAACAATATTGACCAGAACATATACAGGCGGTAGCAGAGTAATGGATGATAATACCGGAGAACCTACGGATTTAAGATGGGTGTCAGGAACAAGTAAAGAATATACTTTTGACGCGGATGGAAATATTATAGGAATGATTTTTAATGAAGGCAGCGGATATTATATACAACACAGCGGAGATGAAACCGTCACATTTAATGATAAAGAATATAAATGGATAGCCGGAACAAGGGAAACCGTAATGTTAAATCCGGACGGAACAGATAAAAAGTTTATTTATAGCAACAGTGGAGGTGAAGCCGGTTTCTACAGATATATCGAATATCAGGAAGGACAGAAATCCATACAGGATTGTAAGGAAACAATTCTATTAAATTCTGACGGATCTTTAACGACAAGAATAACCGGAAAGTACGAAGATAATGATGTATTTAGTGAATATAAACAAAGTTATGATTCTACAACGGGACAGACAACCATAACTTATTCCGAAGGAAGTCAAATAATAAGTTTTATCGGAGAAAATATTTTTGAAAAAATAGAATCTTTAGGAGAACATGAATCAAGAACTGATGTTTACGATTCTCAGTCCAATTTATTAACAAGTACGATAAACGGAACTTATGCTGACGGTAAAGGTACATATACCGAGATATCCGATTACAGTACTCCCGGAAAGGTAGTAACAACTACATCCGGAAGTTACGATGGTAAAGAATTTTTGTCAGTTGAGATAATAGAAGGTGTTGATAATGGAGATGGTTCATTTACTCAGACAGTTACTCATTCCGGTAATGTGTTAACGGAAGGCAAAGTACCATTGATGTCTGATGATGAACTTGCAGTGTGGAACGAGGGAACACAATCTATAAGTGTAGTTAATTCGGAAACATTGGAAATAACAAGTTTTTCATACTCTGAAAATGCAGGGTATACCATAAATGGTAAGAGTTTTTCAATGGATATGTTGGGACGAGTTGCATCACAACAAGAACAAGCTTATTATGAAGCTTTAGAATCAGGAGATAGTGCCGCAATAGAAGCAGCAGCAGCAAATTTAAAAGATTATTTAATAACTTCTGCAATGGGAACAGACGGCTTTGCGGAAGATATTGTTGCTTGTGGATTTGAGTCTCCGGAAGATTTCTTTGCAACCGCAGAAATAGACGGAAGTTTAGACGGAGGGTATTATCTTGTCAATACTTCGGAAGGAAAAGTAAAAGATTTTGGCTTGCTCGGAAATATAGATGGTGCAACGTTGAATGAAAACAGTGATGTTACATGTCGTTGGCAGGTATCTACTGTAGGTGTATCGGGCGTTTCCGTAACAGATAGTACGGAGGCGACTTATGTTTCCGATGTGGATTTTGAAAGCGGTACCAAAAAGTACAGTACTGCAGATAACGGCGTATCCGGTAAATGCGTAGATGATGCGGGTGTTGAGCATGACGGAGTATTTTTGAACTTATCTTTAAGTAAAAATGAGGTTGGCAAGTTTGCTGTATCTACAATGGATTTTGGTTTTAAAGGCGGGTTTGTCGCTAATGATCCTGAAGGACAGGGAGGTTCTATTAATATACCAGGAGGTGCAAGTGCTCCTGTTTTGACACAAGGTAAAATAGATAGAAGTTTCCCGGGACGTACCACGATTACAAGCGTTGGTGATGATATGGCATTTATTTCAAAAAGAGGTGGTCAGTATTTAGCTATAGGTGACGGTACGGTAGCATTGGCCGGTTCAAAAATAGATACCGCATTAGGAGTTACGGAAACCACTACCGGAATATACAAAATGAATGGTTCCGGACAGTGGATGGCACAGACCGAAAATGCAACATATAGTTATGCAAGACAAAATCTTGAAAAAAGAATAGGTGGCGCTTATGGAATGGATGCTACGATAAACTACCCGGGTGTTAGGATTGTTTTGTCGGGAGATGTTGTTTCAAATATTGGTGATGGTATAAAAGCAATAGGTGCACAATATAGTTTCGGCGAAAATGATGTTTTAACATTAAAAGGAAGAACCGGTGGAAATCCTGCATCATTGGGTAAATTTGTATTATCCGATCCGTCTGATGCCGAAATAGGAGTATCGATAGAAGGTGATGATTTTGTTTATACGGTAAGAAGTGATGAAGTAAATGCACAATTCAATCATCAATATCCTCAAGGATATAGTGTTAACGGACAAAATATAGGTGATATAAACGGACAGAACATTACCTTTGTTAACGGTGAAAGACTGGATATAGAGACTGCATTTGAAAAATATTTTGATAGTACAAATATAACGAATACCGAAACAATTGGTAAGTACAACTTAAATCAATCTTTAATGGCTGCTTCTTGGGATGGCGGTGCTCCGGAAATAATGGAAATAGGTGCCGGTGAAATAAATTTAATTGTTAAGGGTAACAATTTTTATTTAGAAAATAAAATGTATGCCGGAGAATACGGCGGGGCACAGTTGTTTTATGAGGCAGGCTCTCAAGTTGTCCTTTTTGCTTCGAATGATACTTCCATGATAGCAGTATCTGACGGTACTATGATATTTGACGATAAGAATAACGTTGAATTAAATACTATACAAAGCTCAGGTTCTTTAAGTCCAAGTCAAGGTTCCGAAAGTTATGACGGACCGGCTTTTGTAGGTGACGTGGATCGCAATAATGTTTTCAAGGGTACAATAACCGGTATTGATGAAACTACAGGCGGGAGTTTAGATCAAAATTTCAGTTGGGCAAGTTTGTTTAATGTTAATAATACAATGAATGCCGGTTCCAACGTAACATGGGCAGAAGGATCTACGAGTGCTTACGGATTACTTCACAACGGAGGATTACAGGTATCAGTAGATTCGGAAGGAGTTGTGACTGCAAAAGCTGTGCCTTCGGGAACAGCTGATGTTGTTACGGCTACATCTGATGTACAGCAAATGAATCATGAAACAGGAAAATTTGAAAACGTGCCGGGCCAAACCAGAGTAAGAACTTTCACCGAAAATGGTTTTGAAAGCTCGGTATTAAATATTGAATCCGGAGAAATTCCTTCAGAGTATATGTATGGAAGACAAGGTATAACAATTGAAAATGGAGTTTTCTCCGTGGTATATGAAATAAATCAAACAACTCACAGAGAAACCGGAGCTGTTTCGGGAATAGGGGCTTCAGAAGATTTCTTGGCTACGCAGGTTGTTCAAGTTTCGGGAATAGACGGAATAAATTCCGTAAAAACGACATTTACGGCCGGATTTGATGAACATACAAAACAATTTACCGGCTTTGCGGAAAAATATGAAGTTGATAATTCTTTGGGAATAACGGATTTTACACCGGAAACCGTATATATGAACGGCCATGGTGTAGTTATGTCTTACAATGGAGGCAACGACTATTTGTTGGCCAACCTTTCAAATACCGATAATGTTGGAGGAACAGTTACACATGGAGATGTTACAAATAATTATTCCGGAGATGCAATCGTAGGTAATACCGATAGTTCTGTAGTTAACACCGGCGGTAAAGGTATTAAAAAGGTAACGTTTGAAGGTGATGATAACTTAAGTGTTTATACTTATGAATCATCCGTCGGAGGAGATAATGTTGTATATACTTATGGTAAAGGTGACGATCAAGTAATTCGCGGAAGATTGCCCGTACAAAGTAAAAATAATAATTATGTTACGGATTTACAACTTGGCAGATATCAATCTCAACAACCTTCCGGTGAATTGTTGGATGTGGATGTAACCATATCGGATGACATTTTAACGGTTCAATCTGTAGGTAACATAGGAACACCGTTTGAAGGACAAACAGACAAATACAGATTAACGGATTTTATGCTTATACCGGTAACTCCAAGTAATCCCAACAACAATAATCCCAGCAGTGCAGCATATCCTACACTTGCAAACATAAGTATAGACACATTTAATATAAATATTGCGGATTCAACTCTTACCGGAAGAAGATTATCTGATTATGCGGTAGCGGAGATAACAGGAAGAGCTGATGGTCAATGGCAAGTATGGAGTTCCGTAAATACCGGAAAAGAAACTATAGATGGTGCTTTAAGATATGCGGTTAATGACGGAACAGCTTCCCTTTCCTTTACAGGTTATGAATACGATGGTAGAACAGGTGAAGTATATCAGTTTAATGCAAACCTCAACGGAACCAGTTTGAGAAATGTAGAGGGAATAACCATAGTAGACGGTCATATTAAATCGGGGAGCACATTTAATTTAGGTGCTGAAATCAATGCAAATAACGGGGGAACAAGAGGAGACTTGTTCTCGCATGCAACGAAGAAAAATTCTAATGGCGATATCGTTGCCGTATTTGATCAAAATGCAAATGTGGAAGGGGCCGAATTAGGCGGCAGATATATTACCGATGCTGATTTGTTGGCAAGATGGAGTACAGCCGCTCTTGATACTGCAAAGTTGTCTAAACCTTCACAAATGCAAGGAGAAACACTTGCAGGAACGATGTCTTACGGAGATAATTATACCGTTGAAGATTTTAATTTCAATGTTGATGGAAAAGTTTCGGCATCTGTCTCAGTAGATGCAACTTATAAAATAGACACATCAAAACTTCCTTCAGAAGTAAGAGAAAACGGCAGTGATGGCAGATTTACGGGTTCGTCAACATTAACAATTGCAAACATACAAGGTGATATTGATGCTTACGATAATAATATGAGTGATGTGGAACGACAAAGAGCGGAACAGACTGCAATAAGAACTGGAAATTATAATTATATAGGTGGCACGTTCATCTCTTCGGAATCGTTTACAGGATACGATGTTGCGGGTAACGGTTTTTCACACATTACAAATAGTAATTATTACAGAACCAGCGGCAGCGGATCTTATAAAAAAGGTGCAATTACCGATGAGGCATACTATACCATATATTCCAATAGCAATGGTAACAGAACCGTAACTAAAATTGCTGAAGGTGATAATACATTCAATGTTTTCGGAGGGACAGCAACAAGAGATGTAATTACTATAAGAAACAGTGATGGATTAAAAACAAATGAAAGTCTTTGGGATTATGTTGATTCTTCTCATATTGATAGAGGAAACGTAGAAATCGATTACAGATATGGTTCAAATGAAGAAGTAAAAGGACAAGTTAACAGTTACAATGAATATGTTGATACCTACTATGATTCAAATGGGGAAGAAGCAGATGAAGTGGTTAATGATATAGTGGTTGATATTATTACTGTTACCGGAAGTGACGATTATGAAGTTATATCTTGGGTAGATGTCGTTACCGGAGAGCAAAGATATTATAGAAGTCAGAGTATAGGGAATGAACAGACTTTAAATATTACAGAAGAACAAGTTGTTTACACGAATGAAAAAGAAATGACAGTTGCTGTCGGAGATCACAGTATATATACTCTTTTCTGTGAACTTAAAGGGTTAGATCCTGAAGCGGCTGATTCTCTTTCTGAATTTTATCAATCAGGGTTTAGTTCGGAGTTTGCAAGAAGTAGTACGATGTGGTCAGAGTGGGAAAAACTCGGGCTTGATTTGAGTAAATATGAAGGTTCGATAGATGCTTATTTTGTCGGAGAATATGGAGAACAGAGGACAAGTTATACAAGAGAAGTATTTTCTACAAATACAACGTATAAGGGAACCAGTACTGATGATAAAGTCGATAAGGATAAAAGTTACAGTACCAGATCAAGTTATACATATATGTCTAACTCAAACGGAGACGGATATTATTTAACAAGGATGGTATCATTTAAACTGGGCTATGGAAAGGAACTGTATGAGGGTGGCATTTTAGGTGATGGGCCTGCTATGCCTGAGACATTTCTAACATTTAATGAAGCTGGTGATATTGTAGCTAATGATTATTATCTAGGTTCAAGAAAATCAGAAGTAGGTTTCTTTGATTATGGAGATATTTTTTCAAAAATAGACCATTTTGATGATCTTGGAACAAGAATTAATGGGTCAAGTGCAGAATATTTGACAATAGGTAGACAGCGAATAAACGAGATATTTAATAATAGAGGTGTAAGTGCAGCAGATTATTTTGAAAGCGGAAGAACTATAGAGTTTGGTCATACTGACAATTCAGAGGCTTCTAAGCAACGTTTCTATGGAACAATTTTAGGTTTCTCTTTTGCAAATTCCGATGGCTCATATACAACTGTAGGGTATAGCGGTCAATATATTGATGACACTAATGCATATTCCGCATTACAAGAACAATATTCTTGTACTATAAATTCATTAAATTATGTTGCTACAACAGGGTTGCTGGCAGATCTTGAAACTTTCGGGTTGGAATACGATATAAACAAACATGCATACAGAAGTGAAAGTCTTGTTAAAGGTACAACAAAGACAGAGTATAGAATTTATGACAATTATAGTGTTGAAGATAATATGTGGACAGGTTATGGTGTTGATTCTCTAACCGGAAAAGTATTGGGTAATGTTGTATATTCATTAGATATTACAATAGAAGGTTGGAACAGAAATTTCACCGGAGCAACAGAAACGGCAATAACATATTTACCCGATGGTACTAATGAGAAAGTTGTTATCGGCTTTGATACAAGCGGTGGGGTTACAAAACGATTTGAAACTAATAAAGAAGGGAAAACAAAGAAATATTATGGCGGTGGAGGAGAATATGATTGGTGGGATTATAATAAAGGATATGTTGCAGGAGCAATAGCTGTTGTTGGAATGGCGGCATTAACTGTTATTACTGCCGGTGCAGCCGGTATTGCAATCAGTGCCGGGTTCTTGGCAACATTAGCAATTTCTGCAATATCAACAGCTATGGTAGTATTGCCCGCTGCACAAGCTGCATGGGAAGCTATTGATTTGGGACAAAGTGCTGCTTTCCAACTTGGACTTTGTGCTGTTTCTCTTATAATGATGCCTATTAATGCGTTGGCAGGTCCCGGAAGTTCAACCATTATGAAAGGTGTTGAACAAGTACTTAAAGTTGGTGCAAAAGAAGCTGCAAAGAGAATAGCTATATCCATGGCTATAGGTACGGGTGTCGGATTTTTTGCCGGAGGAGCATATGGCTGGATAAAAAAAGAAGGATGGAGTTGGTCCGGTGCATGGTCCGGTGCAATAGCAGGCGGATTTACAGGACTTAACTTAGGTTTATCTTGGGCTGCGGCAGGTGAAGTTCTTGCCCGCGACTTTATACCTAAAGTAGTAATAGGAGAGGGCGGTTTAGTTAAAAAATGTTTTAATGTTGCCGAAAGGTTAATAGATTTAGATATTACCGTAAATATGTCTCATTCATTGTATGATAGTTTAAGAAGCAAAGATGGAAAAGGTATAGTAGGTTCATTATCTATTCTTACTTCTATGAACTTAATAAATCCTTTGATGAGTATAGGCAGGGCTGCACAAAAAGCGGAAAGAGCTAAACAGATGGCAGATAGCGGTCAAGTTGAACAACAATTGACTGCAAGAGAAAAATTGTTAAATCCTATAAGAGATACAGTTGCTCCCATGATTGGTATTCACGACGGACATTTTAGCGGTAAAGTAATGCTTCAGACATGGGGATCCGCAGGTCTTGGCGGTTTCTTGGGATACGGTGCTATATCTTTAACCAATGCTACAGGTTTAACGGATGATGTGAACCCTTGGATTGGTTTTGGTATAGGTGCTGCAGGTGGTATGGGTGCAAGTAATGCATCATTGTTGGGTTCATATTCTAAAGAGACATTAACAACTTTAATATCTAACTTAAATCCTGTTTCTGTTTATAACAGATCGTTCGAAATGATGAACAGAATAGAAGCGTTTAATTTAAGATTTACATATGGGTTAGCATTAACGAATCAAGCTACCGGCGGAAGAATGTTAAGAAATAGTGTTTCCGAAAGGAACGAACAAGGTGAACTGGTTGATCCGAATAATGCAACGGTACTTGATAAGATTGATGAATTTTCAGGACTCCATTTCTTCTCTTCGGCAAAAGCATTGTCTGATTCGGCAACAGGTTTTGGTTTGTATAATATTAAAGAAGTAGGTAAGGCGGGAGATCGTTTTGAACAAATGATGTCTACTCCCAGAATGTGGTTGTTCAGTCTTGCAACGGGTCTTGCACAACCTATACTTGGCCCTACATTGTTGAATATGCCGGGTGTAGGAACTGTAATGCAATACATGAATACTATAGGTGACCTTATGCCCAATGAAGCAACACAGACAGCTTGGGAAGAAGGTGTTAAAGAACAAGTTGTTGGTAAGGGTGTGGCGGCAGCATTTGGCGCGGATGGAGAGGCAGCGGAAATTATTCAGGAATTGTTTGATGATGATGGTGTCAATATGACTGACTCTGTTGATTTCTTGTCTTCAACAAATACCGATTCGGAAACTGTTGATAGTGTAATAGATATTATAACCGATGCTGCTGCCGCAAGAAATTATGAAAACGATGCGGCATTTCAAAGAACGGTTAATCGACAATTGGGCAGACTCGGTATCAATACCGATACTTTCCAAAGAAATAATTATGGCGAGATTGCAGGAAGAACCGGTACGGATGGTACTACAAAGACAGGTTCTGTATTCTATCATGATATGTCGGGTAAAGATGTTAGAACTGCAGTTCTTGTAGAAATGGCTTTAAATGCAGCAAATAATAACGGATTTACAGGTAATGATACTATAGATACTCAAACGGCAAGAGAACTTTTGCGAGAAACTTTGGGACACTTAAATCAAGGTAGATTTTTAGGAAGAAACAACTTAAATGGTATGAATACAGCAAGACAGTTGAATTATGCTTACGGAAACGCTGTTGCTGTAAATCTCGGTGTAATAAATAGTGATAATGTAGCAGATATCACTTCGGAAGATGTTGCCAGAAAAATGCTTGAGAGTGCTCAAGAAGCAGATATTACCGAACAAGCAAACGATAATGAACAAATAAATAATAACGAGCAAACAAACAATACTGGAACACCAATAGTTAGCGGTTATAGAACTGACATATTGAAAGCTGTAGCAAATCTTGCCGATGGTGTTGCTAATATGAGAACAGGATTTATGGATTATTTCTCCGGAAGAGCAGATGTATCTAATATTGTAGGTATAATGGCAAATGCTTTGCAACAGCAGACACAAGCGGTGGCTTCTGCGGATTCGAATGTTTCAAAGCAAACAGTAGCGGATACTTTCGCATTGAATAGCTTTACTCAATTATTAATGAATAATGTTAGAGGAGTTGCTTCTACAATAGAAAATATTCCGAAAATATTGGAAGACAATGCAACTGCAATCCAAAATAAAATAGATATTAATTTTGCTCAATCTATTAATGAACAATTAAAAGATATACAAGAACAACGAGAATTAAACTCTTTTGAACGAATGATTTTAGAATTATCTCAACAGGTATTAAGCGACAAGATGAGTGCTTTAGATTTTAGACTTGTAGTAAATACGGACAATTCACAATTCTTTATTCAAGCGGATGCACAACAGAGACAAGCTTTGGGAGCTATAAGAGAAAATTTAAAGAATGTTTTCAGTAAAGCGTATAAGCAATCTTTGGCACAGGCAAGAGAAACGTTGAAAGAAAATGCTAATTATGTATCGGCAAACAAGAAGGATACAGGAATTAAACCTATCTTGAACAATGTAAGGTTATCCTTTTTTGAATATTCAATTTTTGGAACTAATTTGTTATCGTCATTATTGTTCTCCAGGAGTACAACATCCATAAACAAATTATCTCCTTTGCAACAATTACAACATTTAAATAGTTATGACAACATAGAAGAACAAATTAAGTTTGATTGGCAGACAATAGATATAACACAATTGCAAAATAATAATTTAATTCAAGCCAGACAACAATTGGATAATATAAAAACACAAGCGAAGGCTTTAGAAGATGGAGAATTCAAGGATAATGTTAACAGAATTCTTGGAAGCAGAAATATTGAAGAAATGTCATTTGATGAAGTAGTTCAAATGATAAATGATATAAATGCTTTGGCAGAAGCGGTAACGACAAACAATACCGAAAGAAAGGTAACTCCAAGTGAGAAAAAATTCAATGATGAGTTAAAAGCGGCAACTGAAAGATTGGATTATTTAGGGAAACTAAACGGCATTTATTCGCAAATGGCTAACTTGCAACAAATGTTAAGCAGTAGTACCAAACTTATTGTTGAAACTTACAAACAAAAATTGAAAGAATTGTCTCAACAAGTTAAAAAGTTGTTGTCAAATGATAAAGAATTTGCACCGGCACAATCAACATTAGACAAAATAGATGAAAACTCCTTATTGAATTTTATTTCTTTAACGGCTAACGGAATTGTAAGTAACAGAGTAAGTAAAAAAATAGTAAATACGATTAATGAACAACTTAAAGCAGAAACCAATGCTGATAAAAAAGCAGAGTTACAACATATCGCTGAGATATTCAAGTTGTTATCAAGTGATGATTATTCTGATCCGGTAAGAATGCAGGAACTCAATAAAAAGGCCATGATTGAGATAACCGAGTTGTTTGAATCTTACTATAACAGCTACTGGGCAAAATTTGATTCCGCAATTGATAGTTATATTCAGCAATATTTATCTGCAAATAAGGATAGAGTTTTGAGAGACATAGATGCATCTTTACAAGCATTAGATGAGGAGTATAATACCGATAAGGCAAGAGAAAGTAAAGATTATCAAGATGCAAAGAAAAATTTAGAAACAGCAAAAGCAAACATTGAAAATTATAGCAATTTAGAAGCCGGTTCAGTAAAAACTACCGTAACAGGAATAATAATAAAGTCTATGAACTTTAAACAGACACAGGAAATGAGAGATATGATGGCACAATCGATAAAAGCCGGTGCAAAAGAAAGTGACTTAAGTTTTGCGGAAGAGTTGGCGTTGACGTTAAAATTGGGAGAAATATCTTATGGAATACCTTCACCCAATGGCGAACCTTTCGAGAACAGAAATACAAGAAACGAAGACGGTGTTGTACATGAAGGAGATGAGATAACGGTAGGTAATATAATGGATGTTGATTTCGGCAATGGAATATTAAGTCAATCAGCAACAAAAGGTAAGAGTACCGTAAAACAGGTTTTGATGTTGTGTGAAAACTTGTTAGGAAGAGTATCTGCATTGTCGGCCGGCGGTGGTAAATCGTTCGTGTTTGCATGGACAATGAACATGTATTTCCATACTATGGGAGAAGCAGGCATTGCTGAATTCTTGGCCGCAAAACCCGGAGATGCCGCTCAGTTTATAAGTAATACTCATGCGGAAAATCCGATATTGTTGAAAGCATTAGGATTGGAAAAAGTTGATGGTAATGCTTATTATGGTAATAATGATTTCAAAGGTTTGGCAGAACAATATACAAATCCAATTACGGACGGAGCAAAAGGAAGACTTGTTGCTTATGCCACAGGAACAAGAGGATTTGTCGAATTACAGGCCAGAGTCGGAGACGGGCAAGATTCTAAGATTTTAAATGAAGCATTGAACAATGTTTCCATGAGGGTTGCTGATGAAGCTGATGTTGCAGCATTAAGCAGAGTAGCATTTATATTGGGTTCCGGAAATGATACAGTTCCTTTGGATGTAGCGGAAAAGGCCGTATCAATGTTACAGTTCTTACAAGGCATTAACACAGAGGCAGTAGTTGATGCAACCAGTCTTACCGGAATGCAATTTACCATGAAAGACGGCAAAGTAATATGCGGTAATCAGTTGCAAGAACAGATAGACAACGCTTATAAATCTCAAAGCGACAAAGCTTTAATAAGTAATGTTATGAGAGCAATGTATCAAATGGCAAGAAGAACTAACGGGCAAGAATCTGTCGCATTTGTTAACGGACAACCGGCATCCATTGAGGCTGGAACTTTGCAAGAAAATACTACGGATCAAAGCAGTGCATACAATGTTGCATTGGTTGCGTTACAAATACAGACTCTAATGAGACAAAACGGAAAGGGTAGTGCTATTCCCGGTATGAAATTTAAAGATTTTAAATATGGTGAATACGATGTGACAAAAGTTAAAATGTCCGTAAGTTCCGGAGAATCCACGTTGTCTCAAATATTTAGTAGAGGGCAAGCAAGTACATTGAACTGCGGTGGTTCTGCAACACTTGATGTTGCAAGAGAAGTTGCTCATACAATATTTGGAGGACAAGCAATAGATATTGAAGCTTCTTCAATAGAAGCAACAAAGGTACAATTGAAAGAAAGATTTAAAGTGTTTAACACAGATGCTTCCGGTGCAGGACTTACGAGAGAATCTATAATAGCACAAAATACCGCAAATGCTGTTGAATTCTTAAAAAATGGTAAAACATCCGGCAAAGAGACCGTTGGATTGTTATTTGGTGCAATGGATATGTCTTACAACTTAGATGTTATGGTTAGAGCATTGGCAGAATTATCACAAGAAACGAATAATAAATTTACCTACAAACAAATAATGGATGCAACTAACGGTTATACAATGACGGAAGTATTACAATATATATCCGATAATTACTCCGAAATGCAGAAATATACAAGTAAAATACAAGTAGTTGATTCTGAAGTTGCCGGAACAAATGCCGATGAAATTCAGAAGATGACACAGAATAAAGGTAAATTAACATTCAGTAATGAAAATGCATTGAGAGGTATAAACTGGCAAAGTATAGATTTAATATTATTAGATGGTCAAAATTTCCCAAGCAGCGAATTGTTACAGGCAATCGGAAGAGCCGGAAGAAATAAAGAATACGGTAAGGATAAATGTTCTGTTACTATATATACTATAGAATCTTCTTTGGAAGATACGATACAAGAAATGAGAGCGATAGATCAGTGGTATAAACAAAATCAAACAGGTAAATCTAACTTGTTTGATGGTTTAGGTGCAGAAACTACACAAAGATATCAAGATTTATTGTATAGTGACAATATAAGTGCAGTTGATTTGTTGGAAATAGTTTCCGTTTATAAATCTATGCAGTTGAAATCAGAATCTATAATGTTTAAAGCAAATCAGGAAGCTATGTATATATTGGTAAAAGAAGCATTAGCGGAAGCTGCAACAAAAGCACAGCAAGAAGGTAATATAAAAGATTATGAATTCTTACATGCACTTTATTTGGAAGTAATATCTCATGATGAATCGAACTTATTCGGTTCATTTGCAAACACTACGGATATGGATAATTACAGTAATCCTATAGAGTCTGTAAGACAGACATATTTGAATGCTTTAGATAAGGCTATAGAGTATTTGGGCAGGGCTGCTGAAGGTGTTAGTGATAAGATGTTAAAATTCCAATTTGAGTTGAGATTACAAGATGCGCAAACAGCAAAGAATAATGATATATTCGGTATGTTAAATAACAGTTCGGAAATGGAAGCTTCGCAAGGCTTCTTTAACAGTACATTTGCAGGTGCAACAAGAGAAGTTGATGCTATGTTTGGTGTAAGTCCTGCAACGGATATAGCAAAAACATTGTTGAAATTGGCAGGCAATGTATTACCTACGGCAAGTGCTAATGCTCGAGCTCAACAACAAGTTACGGTTGACCAAGCTATAGAACAAAATTCTTCTTTAAGTGAACAAGAACAAGCATACTTAAGGAGCGATGAGGCTATAGAAAGAGGATATGTTTATGCAAACGAGGATGGAGTAAAGGTTGTATCGGATAAAGGGCAAATGTTAATAAAAACTTTAACCGGAGATGATGATTGGTATAAATTCTTTGAATGGTTGTTTGGTATATTGGGTATTAATTTTGATAAATCTGCTGATGTGTTCGGTAAAGCGGATGCGGTTGATTTTATATGGAATAAAGGATATACGGATATGCCGAAACTTGAGAGATTTAAAGAAAGAATGTCTCTCATCGATAAGGAAACTCATTTCAATGAAGAAGATTTTAAACAAATGTATACATTCACATATCCTGCCGGCTTGAGTTCTTTCGGATTAACAATTCCTTCGGACAGTATAGCCTTTGCTAATAAAGCAGCAGGTACTTCAAGTGATAATGATTTCTTTAAATCTATAAGGAGAGAATATGCAAAGATAGAGGCTCAATATCAAGCACACAGAGATAAATTACAATCTAATAAATTTTATGCAAATAAAATGCAAAAATTGATAAAGAATTTGGGAAATATTGTTAATTTAACACTTGAAGATTTAAAACCGTTGACACAGGTACCTCAATTGCAAGAACAATTAACGGAAGAGGAATATTATAATTTACCTGAAGCATCCGAAACAGAAAGAAAATTATCGGAAATTTCCGCTGAAGTTAGAGCAATGATGGCACAAGCGGGAATAGCTGTTACGGAAGTAACAGATACTGCAATAGCAAATATGATTAAAATAATAGGGCAACTAAATCCTAAACAAAGAGACAGATTGTTTGCTGATATGAAATTAAGGGATATACTTAAATTTGAAAATATTACGAGTTTATTAAGTTTGGATGACAGCGAAGATAGATTAAAAAATATAAGTTATGATACGCTAATTGCTTTGTTAGGATTAACTAAAGAAGCAGATGAAGAAAAAACGGAAAGGCAACAAGAAATAATGGATTCTGCAAGAGCGGAAATCTTTGGCATAGATCCTGAGGATAAAGATTTGACATTGAAATCTATATTGGATTACGCATACAGATTGGCGGTAGCAGTCAATAGTACGGATACATCTGTAGCAGAACCTACACAAGAACAATTAGATGAGGAATTAAAATTAATATTTGCATATTTGTATCCTACACAAGATTCCGAAGTATTGTTGAATAAATATAAATCTATGTTAACAAGAGGAGAGTTAGGTGTAGCCGAATTGTTGACAAAAGAAGAATTCGGGAGAGAAGATGTTTATGTTACCGAGGATGGCAAACCAAGTGAAGGGTATATAAAAGTAATAAAATCAAAGACATATGAACAATTGATGGGAGTTACAAAGATAGGTAATAGTGCAAGTAAAGATAGTTTAAGAGCATTCAGAATAGTATACGATGGAGCCGGCAGCGAACATAATATAGATATAGCCGGACATTACGGAGAAATGGTAAGTTTCTTTAAGACACAAGGGTTGACAAAAGAACAAGCTCAAGCTTTGACTCAGACATTTACAATAGGAGAATTAAGTGATGTGACCTTTAGGAGCGGTTTAAAGAAAGTTGTAAGAGAAGGTTTAATAACAATAAATACACAAACAAGCAGGCAAGGAATAATCGATTCCGTAAAGGTTTTCACTAACGAGCAATTGAGAAGAAAAGATATCAATATTAGTGATATAAGTTCATTGTTAATCATGGCCGAATTGGATGCGGAACAAATACAACGCAATGAAAATGCTATAACGTTGTGGATGTCAGATTCGGAAGTTGTAAGAACATTCGGAGAAAAACTCAGATTTGAATATGAAGTTAATATGGAAAATTTAGCCAAACCTTCATTTGTTAAAGATAATTTGAGACAACAAAATTACACCGAAGTATTGAAGAATCAGTATGGAAATATGACATATAACAGATATACGGATACACAAGTATCTTCTGAATTAAGTTTAAAAGATACAAGAATATTCTTTGGATTACTTGGCTTGGATTACGATAATGTTATAAAAGCATACAACGGATTGAGAGAATATGTGAGGGCGGAAGGTATAGAGGGAATACAGATAATAGTAGCAGATAAGATGGCTGATAGAGCAATGGAAA
Organism: Elusimicrobiota bacterium; assembly: GCA_017525905.1. Taxonomy (GTDB): domain Bacteria; phylum Elusimicrobiota; class Endomicrobiia; order Endomicrobiales; family Endomicrobiaceae; genus Ruminimicrobiellum. The sequence continues at coordinate 18,825 of JAFXSD010000011.1, forward strand.
TAAAAGAATTTAATGAAGAAGTGGCAAAGCAAACCGGAGATGTGTTGGATAATTTTGCAGGAAGTGCGACTATAGAACAATTATCGAATCCTAAATATGTTGAGGAAATAGAGATATTAACAAATAGAGGAGTTATTACAACTGAAGATATTGCAAGCGGAATGGCGATAGAAGATATAATAAAAGGAAAAGCGTTAGGAGAAGTAAGGAATGTATTAGGTACGGAATATAGTGCAGCGATGGCGGTATTCGGATTAGAAAATATAGTGGAAAATACTAAGAGATTGGAAGAAAAATATACAAGTGATGTAGAGAAAGCTGTAATAAGTGAAATGAGTATATCGGAATTAATGAATGTAGAACCGTTAATGAATAACTCAGACGAAATGAAAACAAGGGTAAGAAGTTTTGGAGATACATTGACGATGAATATTGCACGAGAGATAGCAACCAGAGAAGGACTGAATATAGCCGGAATAGTAAACGGAGCGACAAGATATTTAGGATATGCATTATATGATAAGAGAGTAGAAGCATTGAGCAAAGAAGGAATAGAAACCGGAGATATACCGATAAAAGCAATAATAGATAATAACAGAGTGTTGGAAGAGGTAAGAGGGTTAAAATCTCTTGGTGGTATGGATGCTAAGAGTATAGCAGATATAATAAAGAAATCAGGTGGAGCTAATAAGACTATTACGGATACTATAAAAGGAAAGAGTATAAAAGAATTTAGAATATTAATTGAAGGAATGACCGACGAACAGAAGAATAAGTTGTACAACTATCTCGGTTTGAACAGAAAAGCAATAGAAAAGAAAATAAATGGTTTAAGATCAGGCTTGGAAGTACCGGAAGAATTGGCATTGGAACAATTGACAATTGGTGAAACAGATAGTAATGAAGAAAAAACATTGATAAGAGATGCTAATACAAGGGTGGAAGACATAAATTATAAAGGATTAAAGTTGTTAGATTATAAAGAATTGAGTGAATTTGACAAAGCAAAATACGGGGCAGACAAAGTTAAGATAGAAACAAGATTAACTGAAATAGGAAACTTCGTATCCGGAGGAGATGCAATATTAGTGAAGTATATAGTAGAAGATATGAGTGTAAGAGATCTCCTTAGAGAAAACGTAGCGGAGAATAGAATAAAAACAGTAATGAATAATAAAGTTATGAGGAACAGATATTATAATAAGATGAGAGCAGAAGATTTTATGAAAGCTACGGAAGTGAAGACAGAAGATGAAGTAGACAAGAAAAAAACAGAAGAAAAGAGAAGAGATATTCTTGGTGACAAATATGAAATGTTTATGAAAAATTATAAAGATTTGATGGCAGATGTAAGATTTGGAGAAGCAGTAAAAGCGGTGAGAGTAGAAGTGTTGAGTAGTGATATGGCAGAAAAGACTTTAGAGAATGCAATTAAAGATCAGAGATTTACAAGAGAACAAGCTGAGAAGTTGGTAATAGTAATAGAGGAATCGAAAGAGGAAGAAGGTAGAAAGAGAGAAGCATTAGAAAAGAATATAAAACCTGTATTGGAAGAAGTTCAGGGAGAACGAGGCGAAGCATTAAAAGCAAAGGATTGTATAGATGCAGCGGTTGATACGATGAGCAAAATAATACCATTAAAGCCGTTGACGGAAGCAGCAGTACAGGCAAATCCGTATGCGCAAGATGATTTGTTGGCAGCAGGAGTGGGAGAAGGATTGGAAGGAACAAGGTTGGGAGAATTGAGAAGAAGAACAGGATTAAAATATGCGACAATAGATAAGAATTTGGAAGATGTAAGTACAGAGTTTGTAGCATATATGTTGGAACCGGGAAGTAAAGTAGGGCATGCGATAACGGTGATAGAGGTAGAGCCCGAGTCCGGGAAAATATATTATGCGGATGAGAAACATGATAGGAATGGAATGTTTATAGAAGAATTTGAAAGACAATTTAGCGGATTAATATTGGCACCTGAAGGCGCGGAAGGAGTATATTATTTGGACAGCGAAACGAGAGGAATTGTATCCGATATGTATAAAAAGTCCGGTGTATATGAGGGAGTAAAGTCAAAGAACAAGATAAGTAAATTCAAAGAGGGTGAAAAATTAATGGGAGAAATAATAAACGGAGTAACTAGACCGAAAGAATTAATTCAGACTGTAGCGGCAGCATTGGCACTTTATAAAGATAGTGATGCAATGGCAAAAGCAATGGGATTTAATAGCATTGAAGAAGCTAAAGCCCAAGGTGTGGAAGGAATAACACAGAAATATTATGAAAAGATAGGACAATTGTTGAATATGGAAGTAACGAACAGGGCGGATTTACAGGCAAGTATAGATATATTATCAACGGTAAGAGATATGTTAATAATGGCAGTAAAAGATGAGAGAATGGAACAAATGTTAAATGACAAAAATACGAAGTCAGAAGATTTAACGGATATGTTGATAGTAAGTAAAGCTGTAAATCAGAATGTGCTTATAAAAGGAATGAATAGTGCAACTACAAAAGTAAGTGCGGATTTTGTGATAGATGTAACAAAATTACAGAAAGCGGTGGCAACAAAGATAGATTCGAGAGATAAAGCCGGAATAATAAAGGATATAGCTGATAGTTTGAGATTGGGTAGAGGTCAAGGAAGAGACAAAATGCCTAAGATGTTGATGGCATTGTCAGACATTCATGCGATAGCGGCGGCGGCATAAAAACGGCAATTGATAATTTACAATGTAAAATTTATAATTGTTGAAAGACAAAAAAGGCAGATGGAAAAAACATCTGCCTTTTTTCTGTATTTGAATTTTAACACCAACAAATAAAAAGCTCTCATGTTTAAATGAGAGCTTTTTATAAATAACTGTAAATTAATTGTTATCTTATCAATGAAATTTTGTAAGTGTATTCAAAAGGTACAATGTTAACTTTGCCTTCTCTGGAAAGCCAACCTAATGCCAAATAAAGCATCGTGTTTGAAAGCCCTAAATGTGCTTTAATCTTTATAGGTGTTGATTCACCGTTTTCATCTAAGAAGTGCCAAATTTGACCTGCTGCCATACCAATTCTATCTTGCATGTTTTTCTTCCTTAAATTACATTTTTTCTATAACGAACAAATCTTGTTGACTATTGATAGATTCACCGTTCTCTACTAAAATCTTTACTATTTTTGCTCTTTCCGTAGCTTTAATTTCGTTCATCACTTTCATAGCTTCAACAATACATAAAGTTTTGCCTACCTCAACAACATCTCCTTCTTTTACAAACATGGGAGATGTAGGTGAAGGTGATCTGTAAAAAACACCCGTTATGGGGGATTTTATAGTGCTTTCACCAACAACCACTTCTTCTTGTTGTTGAGCAGCTGCAGTTTCTTGCTGAACATTTTGAACAGGAGCCTGTGCTACAACTCTTTGAGAAGGTCTTGAATAGTTTTTTCTTCTTATATGCAATTTCATATCTGAAGAATCTATTCTTATTTCTTCAACCTTTTCGGTTTTCATTACTTCATATAAAGATTTTACTTTCTCTTCTAAATTGTTTTCTTTAGCACACATAATTATACCTTTTATAATTACATAGTTTTAATTAAATTGATTCTTCCCTGCTTATCTATTTCTTCAACTTTAACAACTATTTCTTCACCTATAGAAACAACATCTTCTACCTTTTTAACATGCTTTTTGGAAAGTTTTGAAATATGAACAAGACCTTCTTTCCCCGGAAGAATTTCTACAAAAGCACCGAAATTCATAATTCTTGTAACTTTACCTTTGTATTCTTTTCCTACTTCAACTTCCGCAGTTAAACCCTCAACCATACTCTTTGCTGTTTCAACTGCTAAAGCGTTGGGACTTGAAATGAAAACCGTTCCGTCTTCTTCAATGGATATTTCAACACCTGTTGTTTCTTGAATACCTTTTATTGTTTTTCCGCCGGGGCCTATTACGGTTCCTATTTTACTTTGCGGAATTGCAAAAGATACCATTCTCGGAGCATATTTTGAAAGTTCCGGTCTTGGCTCGGGAAGAGTAGCTTCAATCTTACCGATAATTTCCATTCTTCCTACTCTTGCTTGTTCAAGAGCTTTAGCCATAATTTCGGTTGTTAAACCGTCTATTTTTATATCCATTTGTAAAGCCGTGATACCTTTTCTTGTACCGACAACTTTAAAATCCATATCTCCCAAATGATCTTCCATTCCCATGATATCGGTTAAGATAACATAGTTGTCACCTTCTTTCATAAGACCCATTGCTATACCTGCACAAGGAGCCTTAATCGGAACTCCGGCATCAAGCAAAGCCAAACAACCGCCGCAAACAGATGCCATTGAAGACGAACCGTTGGATTCCGTAATATCGGAAACTATTCTTATTGCATAAGGAAAATCTTTTTCTTCCGGAAGAATAGGTTTTAAACCTCTTCTTGCCAAATTACCATGACCGATTTCTCTTCTTCCAGGAGATCTTTCCGGTTTTGGTTCACCGGTTGCATATCCCGGGAAATTATAATGTAACAAGAATCTCTCTTTGTATTCACCGGTTAACTCATCCATAACTTGTTTGTCGTCAGGATTACCTAATGTAACCGTAGCAAGAGATTGTGTTTGACCTCTTGTAAATATTGCACTGCCGTGAGCTCTCGGCAAATAACCTACTTCACAAGTTATAGGCCTTATTTCCGTTAATGCTCTGCCGTCAGTTCTTACATTCTTTGTTAAAACAAGTTTTCTTGCTTCTTTATAAAAAATATCTTCCATAACGAAATCTATCAATGCAGATTGTTCAGGATATTTTTCCGCAAGTTTTTCTTGCATATCTTTTTTAAATGTTGCCCAAGTAACTTCTCTTTGTGTCTTTTCTTTTATTGTTACACACTCTTGAGCTTTAGGTAATGTTTCTGCTTCAACTTCAGCTTTCAAAGCTTCATCTATAACAGGTTCCGTTATAGGAAGTTTTTCCTTTGTGGGAAGCGCTTTTATAAATTTACAAATTTTGCTTATTTCTTCTTTTGCAAGGTTTAATGCATCCAACATTTCCTGTTCGGAAAGTTCACTTGCACCCGCTTCAACCATTGTTAAAGCTTCTTCCGTTCCGCTTACAACCAAATCCAAATCAGATTGTTCTCTTTCTTGAATTGTAGGATTTACAACGAATTCTCCGTTGACTCTTCCTATTCTTACCGAAGCGATGTCTTTTTCAAACGGTATGTTTGAAAGATGTAATGCAACGGAAGCACCTATTATACTTATAATATCCGAAGGATTTTCTCCGTCGTGAGATATTACCATTGCAACTATCTGAGTATCGTTTCTCCAAAATTCCGAAAATAACGGTCTGATACTTCTGTCTATAAGTCTGCTTACAAGAATTTCACTTTCTTTAGGTTTTGCTTCTCTTTTAAAGAAACCGCCGGGAAATTTTCCCGTTGAATAAGATCTTTCTTTGTAATCTACGGTTAACGGCATGAAATCCGTTCCTTCTTTTGGCATTGATGATGCAACAGCGGTAACCAAAACCATTGTATCACCCACTCTTACAACACAAGCACCGTTAGCTTGCTTTGCAAGTTTGCCGGCTTCGATAGAAATTTCCTTTCCGGCAACAATCAAAGATGTTTTTATTAATTCCATTTTTACTCCATCAGCCCGTCATAAACATTACACAAAAGATCCAAAAAATCACATATAAAATGAAACTTTTTGCATCCTTTGTGTCTACTGACGGACTTAATTTTTTACTTTCTTAAATCTAATTTTTTCAAAATAGCAGTATAAGAATCTTTATCTGTTCTTTTTAAATAATCAAGAAGTCTTCTTCTTTGACCTATCATTTTTAAGAAACCTACTCTTGAAGCAAAATCTTTAGGAAACTTTTTAAAATGATTTGCCAAATAATTGATTCTTGTTGTTAACAATGCAACTTGAACTTCAGGTGAACCTGTATCGGTTGCATGTGTTTTAAATTTTTCTACAACTTCTTTTTTTTGAAATGCCATTTACTTCTCCCCCAAATATAAATTGCTAAATAATTTTAAAAATTTAAACTATTTAAACTAAGCAGATATTTTACAAAATTGATTTTTAAAAGTAAACACACAATATAATTTACAATGTACAATTTATAATGTTTGAAAAATCGGTTGACAATTTTTTACTTGCAAAATTTATAAAATTTAGGTAGCATTAAAAAACATACATATTATATATGTATATTTCGCGGAAGGTATTGACAAAAAGAAAACTAACAAATATAATCTAAACTTAATTTAGGTTATGGAAAAATTGTTGGTAAGTTTTGATGATTTTAAGAAAAGTAAGAAGTTAGTCGTCGAAAATAAACCGTTTCCTTTTGATTATGATAAGGAAATAATAAAGGCGGCTAATCTCGTTTTTTCTTTTGAAGCAAATAAATATGATGATGTTGTAAGTGTTACCGGAAACATAACCGGAACAATGTCTTTTGAATGTTCAAGATGTTTAAAAGAATTTGAACAGAAAATAAAGATACCTTTTGAATGTTCTTTTACCAAAGAAGAATATGAGTACGATATAGCGGAAGAAATGAGGGAAACTGTTTTGTTAAACATTCCCATGAAACCGTTATGTAAAGATGATTGCAAAGGGTTATGCCCTGTTTGCGGAAATAATAAAAATGAAAAAGATTGCTTTTGTGAACAAAAAATGAAAGACGAATTTGTTGCCGAAAAGTGGTCAAAAATAAAAAAATTAAAAATATAATCGGAGGGAAAAATGCCAAATCCAAAAAGAAAACATACTCCTCATCGTAGGGACAGCAGAAGATCTGCAAATTCAAAAATAGAAGCTGAAAATTCCAGTAAATGTTCAAATTGTGGTGCACCTAAGATGCCTCACAAAGTTTGTCCTGAATGTGGATTTTATAACGGAAAATTAATAGTTCCAAGAAAAGTAAAAAAATCAAAAGCACAACAAGAACAACAAGCTCAAGAGGAATCTAAGTAAAATGATTCTTGCTCTTGATGCAATGGGCGGAGACAGAGCACCGGATATAAATGTTGAAGGTGCAATACTTGCAGTTAAACAAACCGACAATGATATTATACTTGTCGGCAAAGAGGACGTTATTCATGCCCAATTGGAAAAGTGGTCTAAGAAATATACTTTTCCGAAAGACAGAATAACGGTTGTAAATGCAAGTGAAGTTATTGAAATGAATGAACATCCGGCAACTGCGGCAAGGCACAAAAAAGATTCATCAATGGCAGTTTGTTGTAAATTGGTTTCGGAAGGGAAAGCCGATGCGTTTGTTTCTATGGGTAATTCCGGTGCCGCAATGGCTGTATCACTTTTACATTTTAAAAGGATACCTGGTGTTTCAAGACCTGTAATTTCCGTTCCGTTCCCTACCATAAACGGTAAATGTATTATTGTAGATACCGGTGCAAATGTGGATTGTAAGCCGGAACATTTGTTACAGTTTGGCATAATGGGAAACATTTATGCCAAAAATGCTTTGGGAATAAAAAAACCGAAAGTTGCAGTTTTGTCTATCGGCGAAGAAGAAACAAAAGGTAATGAACTTACTTTGCAGGCAAGTGAACTTTTGAAAAAAGCCGACTTGAATTTTATAGGAAATATTGAAGGCGGAGATGTCCCGAAAGCTAAAGCGGATGTTATAGTTTGCGACGGTTTTGTGGGCAATATCTTTTTGAAAACAAGTGAAGGTGTTGCCGAAATGGTATCGAAGTTTATAAAAAACAGTATTAAAAGTAACCCTTTATGTTGGGGAGCAATACCGTTTTTAAAAATTGCAATGAAGCAGGTTAAAAAGAAAATAGATTATGATGATGTCGGCGGTGCTCCGTTGTTGGGCGTAAATTTTCCCTGTATTATAGGTCACGGGAAATCAAATGCGAGAGCCGTAAAAAATGCACTGATTTCCGCATCAAAATATGTGGAAAACAATATAAACAAAAAAATTGAAGAAGGAATAAAAATTTTTGATATGGGTTCAAACAATGAATAAAACTATCGGTGTAAAAATTTTATCATCAGGTTCTTATGTGCCCGAAAAAGTTTTGACCAATTTCGATTTGGAAAAGATGGTAGAAACTTCGGATGAATGGATTTCTACAAGAACGGGAATAAAAGAAAGAAGAATATTAGATAAAAGTCAAACTACATCGGATTTAGCATGTAATGCTGCCGTTAAGGCAATAGAAAAAGCAAAAATATCTGTTGATGATATTGACTTAATTATTGTTGCAACCATAAGTCCGGATGCACCAATGCCTTCAACAGCTTGTTATTTGCAAAAAAAAATTAAAAGCAACCAATGCTGTTGCTTTTGATATTTCCGCGGCATGTTCCGGTTTTATATATGGTGTTTCAATAGCAAAAGCTTTTATTACTTCCGGAATGTATAAAAGAGTTTTACTTGTCGGAGTTGAAGCTCTTTCAAGAGTAACCGATTGGGCAGACAGAAACACTTGTGTCTTATTCGGTGACGGTGCCGGTGCTATGATATTTGAGGCATCCGAAACCGAAAACGATATAATTTCAACATATTTGGGTACAGATGGCACGCATACCGATATTTTAAATATTCCGGCAGGCGGATCTGCAATACCAACAACAAAAGAAACGGTTGAACAAAAACTTCATTTTGTTAAAATGTTGGGAAAAGAAGTTTTTAAAGTTGCCGTTTCAAAAATGGCTTTAGCAGTAAACAAAGCACAAGAGTTGGTAGGATTAACCGATAAAGATATAGATTTGTATATACCGCATCAGGCAAACATAAGAATTATAGAAGCGGTAGCAAAGAAAGCGGGTGTTACAAACGAAAAAGTTTACATAAATGTTCATAAATACGGAAATATGTCCGCTGCAACAACGATAGTTGCGTTGGACGAAGCATATCAGGAAGGCAAAATCAAAAAAGGTAATTTGGTGGAATTGGTTGCCTTTGGAGCAGGTCTTACTTGGGGTGCTTGTATATTAAAGATTAATTTTTAGAGGTAAAATGAAAAAAATATTATTGATGTTTCCCGGTCAGGGTTCACAAACAATAGGTATGGGAAAAGATTTTTACGACAAATTTCCCGCATCTAAAAATATAATAGATAAGTTGGATGACGAATTAAAAGATGTCATATTTAACGGTCCGGAAGAAAAATTAAAAGATACAAAATATGCACAACCTGCAATATTTACCGTATCTGTCGCAATATTTGAAGCATTGAAAAGTTCAATAGATTTATCAAAGTTTGAAATTGTAACAGCCGGGCACTCTTTGGGAGAATATTCGGCATTGGCTGTTTCAGGATTTTTTAATTTTGAAGACGGTTTAAAAATGGTTAAAGCAAGAGGTCAATTTATAGGTGAAGCGTCAGCCGAAAATCCCGGTTCAATGGCAGCACTTATCGGTATGAAAAAAGAAACGGTTATAGATGTTTGCAAACAAGCATCGGAACTTGGTGTATGTGAACCTGTAAACTTTAATTCTCCGGTTCAAATAGTAATATCCGGAACAAAAGCTGCTGTAGAAAAAGCGGTGGAACTTGCAAAGGCAAACGGAGCATTAAAAGCAGTTATGTTAAATGTTTCAGGACCTTTCCATTCTTCACTTATGAAACCGGCTTCCGAAAAAATGAAAGTTGAATTGGAAAAATATACTTTAACAGAACCTAAATATCCGATAATTACAAATTGTGATGCACAATTTACAAAAGATTCTTCTTTAATTAAAGAAAAATCCGTAAAACAAATATGTAATCCTGTTTTGTGGGATACATCAATGTCAAACGCAATAGTAGACGGCTTTGACACATTTATAGAAATAGGCCCGGGAAGAGTATTAACCGGTCTTATGAGAAAAATAGATAGAACTAAAAAAGCAATTAATATAGAAACTGTTGCCGATTTAGAAAAATTGTCTTCGACAATTTTTGAGGGATAGAAGTTTGGAGGAATAGAAGTATAGAAACGACAACTACCAAAAAAGTTGTCATCCCGCACTTGATGCGGGATCTCGCAGTTTAGTTGTTTCCATACTTCCATACATCTATACCTCCATACATCAAAAATCGCGAAGCGATTTTTAAAGGAGAAAATAAATGAAGTTAAAAGATCAAGTTGCGATTATAACCGGAAGTGCACAAGGTATAGGTAAAACAATAGCCGAAACATTTGCAAGAGAAGGTGCAAAAATAGTTATTACCGATATCAATATTGAAAAAGCCCAAGCTACGGCTGACGAGATAAAAAATAAATATAACGTGGAAACAATTGCTATTGCAAGCAATGTTACAAAATTGTCAGATTGTGAAAATTTAATAGCAAAGACACTTGACAAATTTCAAAAAATAGATATATTAGTAAACAATGCCGGAATAACGAAAGATAACTTAGTTTTAAGAATGACAGAACAAGAATGGGATGCTGTAATATCCGTAAACTTGAAAGGTGTATTTAATTCTATTAAAGCTGTTACAAGAACAATGTTCAAACAAAGAAAAGGCAGAATAATAAATATAGCTTCCGTTGTAGGTATAATGGGAAATGCAGGTCAGGCAAACTATTCCGCGTCTAAAGGCGGAGTTATAGCTTTAACAAAAACTTGCGCAAAAGAATTTTCGTCAAGAAATATCTTGGTTAATGCAATAGCACCGGGCTTTATAAAAACTGCAATGACCGATGCTTTATCTGATGAAGTTAAAGCAAAATATGCCGAAGTTATTCCGTTGAAAAGATTAGGTGAAGCTCAAGATATTGCAAATTCAGCATTGTTCTTGGCAAGCGAAGATTCTTCTTATATCACCGGAAATGTTATAAATGTTAACGGCGGAATGTATATGTAAACAAATTGCAAGACAATTTGTTGGGCGGTAAGAGTAGTTTGATGTGATATTTTAAACTTGTATTTTGTAAAAAAATATAGTACAAATAAAAAATTAGTAGGAAATAAAAAAGGGAGGAAGTATCATGGCAGACATAGAAACAAGAGTAAAAGAAATTATCGTTGAACAATTAGGTGTAGATCCTGCAGAAGTTGTTCCGGGCGCATCTTTTATAAACGATTTAGGTGCAGATTCTTTGGATACCGTTGAATTGGTTATGGCATTCGAAGAAGAATTCGGTATTGAAATTCCTGATGAAGAAGCAGAAAAAATTCAATCTGTAGGTCAAGCTATAGAATATATTACGGCTCACCAAGCTAAGTAATATAAGTAAAAAATAAAGTTGGTTTTAGAATGGAAAAAAAGAGAATAGTTATTACAGGTATAGGGGTAGTTTCTCCTATAGGTATAGGCAGCCAGAATTTTGTTAATGCTTTAAGAGAAGGTAAATCCGGTGCGGCTTTTATAGACACTTTTGATACGACCGATTATAATTCGAAGTTTGCAGGTCTTGTAAAAGACTTCAATCCTGAAGATTATATGGACAAAAAAAGAGCCAGAAGATCCGCAAGATTTATTAAGCTCGGTATAGCGGCGGCAAAAATGGCAGTGGAAGATTCCGGTCTTGATCTTGAAAAAGAAGATAAGACAAGAATCGGCTGTATTACCGGAACAGGTATCGGAGGTATGGATGTTCTTGAAGAAGAACATACCAACTTAATCACAAAAGGTCCTAAAAGAGTAAGTCCTTTTTTAATACCTATGATGATTAGCAATATGCTTCCGGGAGAAATTGCCATAGAATATGGACTTATGGGACCCAACTATGCAGTTACAAGTGCATGTTCATCATCTAATCATGCTATGGGAGATTCCTTAAGACTTTTAAGATACGGTGATGCCGATGTTATGATTACCGGCGGAGCTGAAGGAACAGTTACACCTATAGCGGTATCGGGTTTTTGCAACATGAAAGCACTTTCCACAAGAAACGACGACATAAAAACCGCATCCAGACCTTTCGATAAAAACAGAGATGGTTTTATGATAGGTGAAGGTGCCGGAATACTTGTGTTTGAAACTTTGGAGCATGCTTTGGCAAGAGGTGCAAAAATTTATGCCGAAGTTTTGGGATACGGTGCTTCCGATGATGCTTTTCATATGACGGCTCCTCATGCGGAAGCTAAAGGTGCTGTTGAAGCTATGGAAAGAGCAATCAAAGATGCCGGTATTTCAAAAGATGATATAGATTACATTAATGCACACGGAACATCAACACATATGAACGATGCCATAGAAACTATGGCAATAAAAAAAGTGTTTGGTGAAAGAGCATATAAAATTCCCGTAAATTCTACAAAGTCTATGACGGGACATTTGCTCGGTGCGGCAGGTGCGGTTGAAGCAATAGCAATGGTATTGTGTATGAAAGAAGGTTTTATTCATCCTACCATAAATTATGAAACACCCGATCCTGAATGCGACCTTGACTATGTTCCAAACAAAGCAAGACAGCAACAAATTACATGCGGACTTTCAAACTCGTTAGGGTTCGGCGGTCATAACGGTGTAATTATACTTAAGAAATATGTCGGATAAATTTGAGGAAATTCAAAAGAGTTTAGGTTACAATTTTAAAGACTTAAATCTTTTGGAAGTAGCATTAACTCACAGATCTTATTCTTCGGAATACGGTTTAAAATATTGCAATGAGCGGATGGAATTTCTGGGAGACAGTGTTCTGTCCGCTGTTGTAAGTTTGTTCTTATACAAAAAGTATTGTGACGATAATGAAGGAAAACTTTCTCAAATAAAAGCACAAATAGTTTCCGCAAAAAATTTAAGTGTTTGGGCAAAAAAAATAAAATTGCACAAATATATTTTGATAAGCAAAAGCGAAGATTTGAATTTTGCAAGGCAAAGAGAATCTTTGTTATGCGATTCTTTTGAAGCTGTTATAGGTGCCATATTTTTAGATTCCGACTTTGAAAAAGTAAAAGAGTTTATAAATAATTTTTTAAATTCGGAACAAAGTATAGAACTAATCGATTATAAAACTTCTTTGCAGGAATTGGTTCAGGCAGAATTTCAAACTTTGCCGGAATATAGAGTTGTAAAAGAATATGGTCCCGATCACGATAAAAAATTTGAAGTTGCGGTCTTTATAGAAAACAAGCAGTTTGGTTTTGGCAGAGGAACCTCTAAAAAAGAAGCCGAACAGAATTCCGCCAAACAAGCTTATAGAAAACTTAGTAAATAATTTATAATGTATAATTTATAATTGATAATTAATGTATTTTTAGCTTTGCTAAAAATCTAATTGTTAAATAAAAATTTATTTTACAAATTTTCACAGAAAATTATAAATTGTAAATTATAAATTGTAAATTGTCGTAGTAGAGGGGTAAACAAAAATGATGAATTATTTTTTAAGTGAAGAAGAGCAAATGATTGTTGATACAGCAAGACAAATTGCTCAAGAAAAAATGAAACCTGTAAGAGAAAAATATGATGAAGAAGGAACTTTTCCTTGGGATATCGTAAAAGAATTGGCAGATGCCGGTCTTTGCGGAGCATATATTCCCGAAAAATACGGCGGATTCGGTGACGGAAACATAATGAATTTAGTTCTTGCTACCGAAGAGCTTTGTAAAGTTGACGGCGGCGTTGCTTTATGCTTGGCTGCAACGGCACTCGGAACCCTTCCTATTCTTATCGGCGGAAACGAAGAACAAAAACAAAAATATTTGCCCAGAATCGCGGCGGGTACGGTGGCGGCGTTCGGTTTAACGGAACCTTCTGCAGGTTCTGATGCAACCGGTATGAAAACCGTTGCAACAAAAGATGCAAACGGTGATTATATCCTTAACGGAACAAAATGCTTTATAACAAATGCAGGTGATGCGGAAGTTTATACGGTATTTGCAAAAACAAATCCTTCAAGAGGAGCAAGAGGAATTTCCGCTTTCATACTTGAAAAAGGTATGGAAGGTTTTTCTTTCGGTAAAAAAGAAAACAAAATGGGTATCAGAGCTTCTTCAACAAGAGAATTGATATTCAATAACTGCAAAGTTCCCAAAGAAAATTTGTTGGGTAAAGAAGGTCACGGTTTAATGATAGCTCAAGCAACACTTGATGCTTCAAGACCGGGAGTTGCCGCACAAGCTTTAGGTATAGCAGCCGGAGCATTGGAAGAAGCAGTAGCATATTCAAGAACAAGAGTACAATTCGGTCAACCTATATCATCATTCCAGGCAATACAACATATGCTTGCGGAAATGGCAACAAAAGTTGAAGCTTCAAGAGCACTTTTATATTCCGTTGCAAGAATGATAGATGATAACAACAAAAAAGATCCTAAAGACAGAGTTAGAACAAGTAAAGAATCCGCAATGGCAAAATTATTTGCTTCCGAAACTGCAATGCAGGTTACAACCGATGCTGTTCAAATTTTCGGCGGATACGGATATTGCAAAGAATATCCTGTAGAAAAAATGATGAGAGATGCAAAGATTACAACATTGTATGAAGGTACAAGCCAAATACAAAAGAACGAAATTGCTTTGAATTTAATAAAAGAACAAGCAAAAATGTCAAGATAATTTTGCAGTATTTTAGTTTATATAAAAGGAGAAAGTATCATGCCACAAGCAAGATGTATGAAATGTAAAAAACAAGTAGAAGTAAAAAATCCTGAAGAAACAATCATGAAAAACGGAATGAAAGCAGTTAAAGGTGTATGCCCTGATTGCGGAACAAAAGTTTTCAAGATTTTGGGAAAGAAATAAACTTCTAAAACAATTTTTAAGGAGCTAATTATACATATTTTTATAACGGTATATTAGCTCCTGTTTTATGAACAAAAATTTTGCAAAGCAAAATTTTGAGGTATAGAGGTATAGAGGAATAGAAGGATAGAAACAGAAAAAATTTTATTCTATATCCCAACTTATCCATATTTCTAATCATTAAAATTCCATAAAAATTTTAGTCCATACCTCCATACTTCCATACATCCATACCTCAAAAATATGAAATATTTTTTATAAGGAATAAATCATGTCTACTCAACAAAATATCATAAGTTGGATAAGTGAAGAACTAAGTTTAAATTCAGGTTCGGTAACCGCCACCGTTAGCATGTTAGGTGAAGGAAATACCGTTCCTTTTATTTCAAGATACAGAAAAGAAAGAACAGGAAACTTAACGGAAACAGAAGTTAGAGGTGTTGCCGATAAACTTCAGTATTATATAGAACTTGAAACAAGAAAAGAAACAATATTAAAAAGTATAGATGAACAAAAAAAATTAACACCCGAACTTAAAAAACAAATAGAACTTTGCAGAGAAAAAACAAAGTTGGAAGATATATATTTACCTTACAAACCCAAAAGAACAACAAAAGCAACAATTGCAAAACAAAAAGGGTTGGAACCTCTTGCGCAAATGATACTTGCTCAAGATATTATGGTATCAAAAACCGTCAATAAAGATGAAATAGTATCTAAATTTTTAAATAAAGAAAAAGGTGTATTAACCGTAAAAGAAGCACTAACCGGTGCAATAGATATTATAGCCGAACAAATATCCGATAATGCCTTATACAGGGGCATTATGAGAAATTTTATTTTCACTAACGGTGTATTAAAATCTAAAGTTAAAAAAGGTCTTGAAGATCAAAAAACGAAGTTTGAAATGTATTACGATTATTCCGAACCTATAAAAAATATAGTTTCTCACAGAATACTTGCCATAAGAAGAGGAGCTAAAGAAGGAATATTAACCTGGAAAATAGATGTTGACAGTGAACAGGCAATAGAAACGATAGCATCAAAAATAGTTAAAACGAACATGGCACTGTTTTATCCCGAACTTTGGACGGCAATGAAAACCGCTTTCGACAGGCATCTTTACCCGTCTTTACAGGTGGAAATTTTTATTGCAAAAATGGAAGAAGCAGACAAAGAAGCAATAAATGTGTTTGCTACAAATGCAAAGAATCTTCTTCTTGCATCACCTGCAGGTCCGAAGGTTATTATGGGTGTAGATCCGGGTTTCAGAACAGGTTGCAAAGTTGCAATAATAGACAGAAACGGCAACTATAAAGAATATAAACCCATATTCCCGCATGAACCAATGTGCAGATTGCAGGAAGCGCAGGATATAGTTGTAGATTTTATAAAGAAATATAATGTTGAACTTATTGCTATAGGTAACGGAACCGCATCTAAAGAAACGGTTAACTTTATAAAAGCGGTGTTGAAAAAGAATCAACTGAAAGCTAAAGCCGTAGTTGTAAGTGAAGCGGGCGCTTCGGTATATTCGGCATCACCTTTGGCCGTAAACGAATTTCCGGATTTGGATGTTACCGTTAGAGGTGCAATAAGTATAGCAAGAAGGTTGCAGGATCCGTTGGCCGAACTTGTAAAAATAGATCCGAAATCTATCGGAGTAGGCCAGTATCAACACGATGTTAACCAAACACAGTTGAAAAAGAATCTCGATGAAACCGTAGAATCTTGTGTAAACTATGTAGGTGTAAACCTTAACTCCGCATCAACGGAACTTTTAAGTTATGTTGCAGGTATCGGAAGACTTGCGGCAAAAAATATAGTTCAATACAGAGCAAAAAACGGTTCTTTTACAAACAAAAAACAATTATTAAATGTCAGTATGTTCGGTGAAAAAACATTTACTCAATGCGCGGGCTTTTTAAGAATTGCCGACGGTGATAATCCGTTGGATAATTCCGCAATCCATCCGGAAAGTTATCCGATAGTGGAAAAAATGGCTCAGGATTTGTCTATGACACCGGACCAACTTATAGGTAACACATCCGCAATTTCAAAAATAAATTTAAAAAATTATGTTACGGACACGGTCGGAATGTTAACACTAAACGATATTGTTGCAGAACTTAAAAAACCGGGAGTAGATCCCAGAGAAACTTTTGTTTCAACAGAGTTCAGTGACGAAATAAATTCCATAGAAGATTTAAAAGAAGATATGATTCTTGACGGAACTGTTACAAATGTTACCAATTTCGGTGCATTTGTAGATATCGGTGTTCATCAAGACGGTTTAGTTCATATATCAAAACTCAGCGATAAGTTTGTATCCAATCCGCACGAAATTGTTTCCGTCGGGCAAACAATAAAAGTCAGAGTTTTGAAAGTAGATACCGACCTTTCAAGAATAAGTTTGGAAAAAATCTAAAAATTGCCTTTGGCAATTTTGAGGGATAGAAGTACAGAGGTATCCCTCTGTGCCTCTATACATCCTAAAAATTTTTTGGTATCATTTATATTAATCTGATTGATTGGGAAAATAAATGGAAATAAAATTATTTATTGCAGGTTGCATATTTTTAGTTTTGGCTGTAATAATGCAGCTTTTAAAGAAAAAATTCATTAAAACAAAACAAGCAAACAAAGCTTTTGAAAATGTTTATTCTTGGGTGGATACATTATGGACAGCACTTATAATTGCTTCAATAATAATGTATTTCATTATACAGGCATTCAAAATTCCTACCGGCAGCATGGAAAAAACATTGCTTGTAGGAGATCATTTGTTTGCCATGAAATTTATTTACGGGTTTAGAGTTCCTTTTTCGGACGGCAAAAGAGTTTTGCCGATAAAACAGGTAAAAAAGGGAGATGTTGTTATATTCCAATGCCCGCCATCGGCATTAAGTCCGATTGAAGTTGCCGAAGGGGTAAAAAAAGATTATATAAAAAGATGTGTTGCTCTTGAAGGTGATAAAGTAGAAATAAAAGATAAAAAACTTTTTGTAAACGATGTAGAAATGAAAGAAGATTATGTCAATTATGCAGATACCGAACTTTACAAAAATTTCAATTTATACGAAACTCAGGAAGAATATCAGGAAGCTTGGGAAAAAGGAGAATTTGCAAGTTTGCCTGTCGCTTTTGTAAGAGACAATTTCGGGCCGGTAACAGTTCCGAAAGGCCACTATATGGTTTTGGGCGACAACAGAGATTTTTCTTTTGATGCAAGATTTTGGGGACCTTTACCCGACAAATATTTGAAAGGTCAAGCTCTTGTAAACTATTGGCCATTGAAAAGAATTAAGTACATAAAATAGAGATATAGAAGAACAGAAGTACAGAACCGACAATTTGTCATTCCGCACTTGATGCGGAATCTTGCAGTTAAGCGTTTTCCATACATTTATATCTCAAAATTGCCTTCGGCGATTTTTAAGGAGGAAAAATGACTTGGTATATTTGGCTGATTTTATTTTTGGCTTTCTTAGGTTTTGAAATTATTAGTACCGGAATATTTTTCTTTTTATGTTTTGCTACCGGAGCACTGTTTGCAATGCTTTTTTCTTTACTCGGTGCCGCATTCCAAACCGAATTAATAATTTTCTGTGCAATATCTTTATGTTCGATTTTACTTATAAGACCTATCTTTAAAAAATACTTTTCAAAAAGAACCATAGAAACAAATGTAGATTCTTTAATAAATTCTTCCGCAATTGTTACGGAAGAAATAAAACCTGCAAGTGCAGGCAAAATAAAAATAGAAGGTGAAGTTTGGCTTGCGGTATCCGATGAAACCATTGCGGTCGGTGAAACGGTTATAATACAATCCGTTGACGGAACAAAATTACATGTAAAGAAAAAATAAAAATATAGAAAGGGGGAAAACAAATGATAGCTTTATGGATAGTTGCAGTTATTGTTTTGTTCATTTTTGTAGCAAATACCATAAGAATTGTTCAACAGTACGAAAAAGGTTTAGTGGAAACATTGGGTAAATATTCAAGAACGGTAGGTGCCGGTGTAACAATAGTTATTCCTTTATTTCAAACATTAAAGAAAGTAGATATGAGAGAACAGGTTATGGATGTTGCACCTCAAAATGTTATTACAAAAGATAACGTTACCGTAACTGTGGATGCTATTATATATTTCCAAATTACGGATCCCGTAAAAGTTGTATATAATGTAGCAAATTTTGCCATGGCAGCTCTTAAGCTTGCACAAACAAACTTAAGAAATGTTATCGGTGATATGGAACTTGATTCAACTCTTACATCAAGAGAAAAAATCAATAACCAATTAAGAGCCGTTATGGATGAAGCTACAGATAAATGGGGTGTAAAAATAACAAGAGTGGAAATACAAAAAATAGATCCCCCCAGAGATATTACCGAATCCATGTCCAAACAAATGAAAGCGGAAAGAGAAAAAAGAGCAAACATTTTGGAAGCCGAAGGTTTCAGGCAATCCGCAATATTAAAAGCGGAAGGTGAAAAACAAGCTGTTATTTTGGAATCCGAAGCTAAAAAACAAAAAGCAATTCTTGAAGCGGAAGGACAAGCCGAAGCTATCAGAAGAGTTGCCGATGCACAAAAATATGAGATAGATACGGTATACAGTGCAATACATCAAGGTAACCCCACAAACGATTTGTTAGCTGTAAAATATATGGAAACATTGGGTAAAGTTGCCGATGGTAAAGCAAGCAAAATATTTTTGCCTTTGGAAACAAGCGGTGTTATGGGCTCAATAGCAGGTATAGCGGAACTTTTTAAAGATAAAAAGGAAGAAAATAAAAAATAATAACTTGTGAAAAAGTTGTGAAAATGGTAAGTTTTTTATTGACTTTTTTGAATTTATCTTATAGACTATGAAGGTATTGTAAGAAAACTTTAACAAAAAACAAAAAAATAGGAGAGGAAAAAAATGAAAAAAATGTTAAGTTTGGCAGTTGCATTAGTAGCAACTGTGATGTTGGGCAGTTCAGTTTTTGCAGTAACGTATTCTACAGGTACTTACACAGGTATTGCAGATTTCACAAATGCAGGTAATGTAGCGTTTACTTTCACACTTAAGAATGTAAGTGGTGATGCAACAGTATCGGATAGCACAATTAAATGGACAAGTGCAGATGCTTTTGTTACAGGTTCAACTATAGCTTGGGTAAGAGCAGATCAATATGCAGTTGTAGCTGCAACAGTTACAAAAGCAGGTTTCAATGTTTATATGTTCCAAGACAACAAAAACAATTCTTCAGACTATAAAGCTACAACAGGAAGAACAAATGCCGATAATACAAAAGCTTTCAGCGGATTGGTTAGAAAAGGTTCAGGCGGTGGAGATTACAGAGGTTATATTCCTGTAGCTTATTCTTTCGTTGGAACAAAAAATGCAAATATTACTTATTCACAAGCAACATCAACAACATCTGCAACAAGAGC
Source organism: Elusimicrobiota bacterium (assembly GCA_017525905.1). Lineage (GTDB taxonomy): Bacteria > Elusimicrobiota > Endomicrobiia > Endomicrobiales > Endomicrobiaceae > Ruminimicrobiellum. Next base: position 38,940 of record JAFXSD010000011.1, read on the forward strand.
AGACAGATATTTTGGTGATGTTTCAGATACAAATGCAGCATCATCTTATCCTAAAGGAATTGGAGCTTATACAAAAATCGCAAGTATAGTTGGTCCTGTATTCGGTGTTGATAATAATACCGGTGATTGGACAGGTTCTCAAGTTACAAACCACACTGCATATATGTATTTCTTCGGCGGATTTGCTAACATTCAAGGCGGATCTAACGATATTTACAAAACAGAAAAATTATATGTAGTTCAAGTTACAGAATAATTGTAAGTTATATTGTTGGGATATGCACCAAACCGGTGCATATCTCGACACAAGATAAGAAGTCAGTTCTTTTTTGTTAAGTTGTTTAAAAGAGTTTTATACAATTTTATTAAAAAGAATTTTTTTGTTTACAGAAAGGTTTTAAGTGTATATAAAAAAAGTTTTAGTATTATCATTATTTTTATGTTTAATGGTTTCTTCTGTTTATGCAAGTAATATAGGCAGAACTGTGTATGGTGTGTTTGCGGAATCCGCTACCGGAACTCATTTTGACGGTGCATCCAGTGATGCCGATAGTGTTGTTTTTGAGTTTTGGAATGATAAATGGACTCAATATGTAAATACAATGACAAGTACCGAAAAAACTGCAGGTGTGGTTGAAGGGTTGGTTTATTCAAGGCTTACTTTTGTAAATCCTTATACTTGCGGTTGGGGAGCCAGTGTAATAAGATCGAGCAATAGTAGTGGTTATAAGAATATGAGTGAATATTATAACGGGAAAGTAAAATTTTTGGCAAGAGTGACTCCGGCAAATGCTAAAGCTTTAAACTGCAAAGTTGGATTAATATTAAATAGTGATACTGCTTTCTATGTTGGAACACTGAGTGATTTGGGCTTACAAGCGAATAATACATGGACGGAACTTTCTTTTAATTTAAAAAGTTCTGTCAATTCTAATATTACGACAACTAATTTGGCAAAAACAAAAGCATTGATTGTCTTTATGCAGGATAATAATGTTACTACAGATTTATTTTTTGATGTAGACTATATTCGTTGGATTAAACCTAATTCAACGGGCTCTTTTAGTGTTACCGTAAAAAAAGTTTCCGATAATTCAACTTTAAGCACAGATAATATAACATGGGCATCAAGTAATTTTCAAACAGGTTGGAAAGTTGCGGAACAGTATTTGGAAATAGATTACGATAAAGATTCTTCAACCAGAGATTGGAATGTTAAATTGTATGTAAATAACGGTTCAAAAAGTAAAAATGGTTTATATGCGACTAAGGCAGGTAAAGATTATGTTATGCCAATGTGTTGGAGAGCAAGTGAAAAAACTCTCCCGTATACGGATGGCAACGGTGCTCATACTTTACAAATAGCTAAGGGTGAAGGAATTGATGATGAAGGGAAACCATACGATTATCTTTATGATAGCGGTAGTAATTCTACAACATATGCACCGTGGTTATTTATGCAGGATTTGACAGCTTTAGAAACGGATAAAGATAAAGATTATTCAACGGTAATGAGTTATCACACCGGTTATCACGGTTATTCCGGTAAATATGGTGGTCTTCATGACGAAAAAGGTTATTATGCAGGTAGTAAAGTTGCTTTGTATTTAGGCGCAGATTGTAATGCAGCAGGCGGTTTAAAATATCAGGGAAACATATTAGTTGTTTTGGAATATGAATAAAGTGATCTTTAAAAAATTTTTGATCTTTGTAAGTTTAATGTTTGTTTTTAATTTAGCTTACGCTAACTTAGAAATAGCACCTGCGGTTGTTAATATCAATGCGGAACCGATGTCTGTATATGAAGGTAAGTTTATTGTTACTAATCTTGAAGATGTTCCTGTTACGGTAAATATTGAAAAGGAAGATTGGAAAAATTCTTCCGGGAATGATAGTTTTACTACAGTTGATAAATGGTTGGAGTTACCTAAAACGGTAGTTGATATTGCTCCTAAAGGAACAGTTGAAGTTCCGTTTGTAGTTACAACCGATAGTAATATGAAAGGTTCAATTTCCGGAATGGTTGTATTCACTATTGAAGGCGGAATGTTTCAAATTTCGATGAAACAACCTGTATATTTGGTTATAAAAGGGACCGAAAAGTTAGATTTTAAAATTGACGAGTTGGATTTGAAAACATCAACAAGAGACGGCGGAATTTATTATAATTTAACTCTTAAAAATAACGGGAATATTCATATAAGACATAATGGTGTTATTGAAATTTATAATAAACAAACAGGCGATTTGGTAAAGTCAGTTAATATAGATGAGACTTTTCCTACTTATGCACAGGACAGCAGGAATTTTAAAGGTTTTGTAATAAGCGGGACAGATTTGAAAAAAGGCAAATATGTAGCTTTGTTTAAGATAAAAGCTTTTGATAAACAGGTAATAGGAAGAAAAAGATTTAAGGTTTCAAGATTAGGCGAAGTTGTTACGGAATAAATTTGATGTAAATTTGTAAAAAATAAAGTAGAATATTAGATAGAGAAAAATGAAAAATAAAAAAATATTATTATCAATTTTAGTTTTAGCTTTAATGTTCGGATTTAATTTTTCCGCGCAGGCAGTGATACATAGCACAGAAACATATACCGCTGTTGCAGATTTTGTCGATTTTGTTCCGGAATTGGAACATAATGAACCTTATGTTGATACGGTTATAAGTTGTAACATGGTGTTAAAACCTAAAACTAGAATTTATTTAAGCAGTCTTTGTGAATCTGCCGTTGCTAATGTAAATTATTATTTTAATGATTCCGGAGATATTAGAAAAGGTCCGGATTATAATACAGCTGAAAACGGGGAATTTTATCCTGCAACCAAACAAATAAAAAATTCTTATTTGGGCGGTACAATAAGTTATAAAGTTAGTTCGGAATTTACCACAAAAAAAGCTACCGGTGAAAAAATGTCATTGGAAACACCGGATGAATATAAAACGGCAGTGATCATTAGTTCGATAACAAAACCGGTTGATTTAGGTGTTGCCACAACAATAACTGTTCCTACCGGAGATCAATCTCAACCTGATTGGGTTGGTACTTCCGGTGTTTTCCCCGGATTTGAAGGTATTGTGGTTGATTATGAATTTAATTTCGGTTTTATAGATGATTCGTCAGTATCAGGTGCATTTAGTTTCTTAAAAGCAAAATCTAATTTCCATATAATAAACTTAAAGGGTAATTTTTTCCCTGCGATTAATGGAGGAAAGTTACTTTTTGGTTCAGGAAAAGATACAACAAAGTTTAACGATGATTTAAAGGAAAGAGTTAAATCCGCAAAAAAATTATCTATTCAATATAACGAAGATGTGAATGCTTGCGATTCAAACGGAGAAGTTGTTTTAGAAGATGGCTGGCAAAATCTTTCTCCGGATGATACTTCAAAATTCAATATTGAAGAAGATGGAAATATTTCATATCCGCCTTTCTTAAATGCATGGATAAGAATTTATGCTGTAACAAGTGAACCTTCAGATAATGATTACAGACCTGCAAAGAGAGTAAGAGTAAAATCGAGAATTTCAAATCCAGGATATGGCGGATTTAAATTCAATAACTTAACAGATGGTGATGTTGTTAAGATATACAATGTAAGCGGTAAAAAAGTTGCAGAACTTAATGCTCCTGAAGGCGCTGAAGGTTTCGAGTGGAAAGGTAGGGAAGGAACAAATAATAACGGTGATTGGGCAAAGAGCGGAACATATATTTATCAAATTAAGTTAAAAGAAAAGAGTAAAGTAATAAGCGGTACGATAGCATTTGTTTGGTAATTAAGAGGTTATTTTGAAAAAGGTATTAGTAGCAGTATTATTATTATCCATATCGGTTATAACGGTTCAAAAGGCTGAAGCCGTTTTTGAAGATACCTATTGGGGTGTAAGAGCTTTGGGTATGGGGGGAGCTTTTACTGCTGTAGTAAACGATTCCAATGCTCCGTTATATAATATCGCCGGAATAGCAAATTGTGCTCAAAAAGAAGTAACATTGATGGGTTCAAGATTGTTTGCCGGTTTGGAAGGTGTGGAAATTGCAGCAAATTATTTGGGATTTGAATATCCTTTTTCTGAAAAGATAGGATCATTTTCTTTTGTATGGTCTTCGTTAAGTACTCCGGGATTGTCGAGATACGATACATTTAACATAGGTTATGCAAGAAGATTGAATGATGTATTTAATTTGAATACCGAAATAGTAAATTTAGCAGCCGGTTTAAACTTAAAATATTTAAGACAGGAAATAAATTTTGATGAAGAAGATGCGGACTTGTCCAGCAGCAAAGGTGCATTGACCGCAGATATCGGTATATTGGCACAATTTAAAAATGGTATAAGTTTAGGTTTCAGCAGCAAATATTTAACTGCTCCGGATGTAGGTTTTAAAGAAAAAGATACAGTAAGTAATATAAATGTAATAGGTATAGCTTATTATACGGATTTGTTACCTTATGTAAAGATACCTACATTTACGGTTGATTTGGATGTAGTGTTTATAGACGGTGAAGTAAAACCGAGATTAGGTATGGAAAGTTATGTTTTGAACGATAAGTTGGCAATAAGACTTGGCGGAAGAGAAGAAGCTTTTGATATCGGTTTCGGATACGAGATTACATTTGCAAACGAATCAACATTGATAATAGATTATGCTTTTGAGTTGCCTTTTGAGATTGAAGAGAGTTATGGCTCACATTTCATAGCCATTTCATTTAGATTCAATTAAATTTAACTTGTAAATATTTAATTGTTTTTGTATAATAATTCTGTTGTTAAATTTTTTTATAAATATAAATAATTAAATAAATGAAAAAAATTTTTGGTTTCGTTTTTATTTTAACAAGTTTATTTGTTTGTTCAAATATAACTTTCGCAGCATTTCCTGAGGGTGGGGACCTTTCAACGGTTTCCGTCGTAGCCGATTTTACAGGCAGCGCAGTAGCAGATTTTTCTTTCGAATTAAAAGATATTTCCACGAATGTTTCTACAAGTACAATAAATTGGAATGTCCAGGATGTAAATTTTTCGCAATCTTCAAACCAATGGTTGTGGTCTACAACCTATGCTGAAATAAAAGCTCATATAACGGTTAGTACTGTAAGTTATTATATATATCAAAAAAATACCGAAAGTTCTGTTTATAAATCTACTGTTCCCAGAACGATTGATGTGTTTCAATCGAGCAGAACTTTTGCTTATAACGGTTTGGTAAATCAAAAAAAACAAGGCGGAGAAGTCGGAGGGTATATTCCTTTAAGTTACCTTATTACTTCAAGCAAGTTAAGTGGTTCCGATTTACAAAATAAATACAATCCTAATGAGATGAAAGAAACGAAAGTAGCAAGATATTTAACCGACAGACAAGATTATATAGCACATTATAATGGTGAAGAAGTTACAAGTACTGAATCTAATTTTAAAAGAGAGTATGCAATTATCGCATGTTTCGGCGGACCGGTTTTTAATGCTTATAACGAAGCCGGTGAATATGAGCCGTGGAGACCTGATCTTATAGATAACACTGCATACATATATTTTGGCGGGAACTTTGTTAATATTTCTGTCGGAGATATTTTTGGAACAGATCAAATTGTTATAGAAAAGGTTGTTGAATAATTATGAATTTGAAAAAAGGTATATCATTATTCGTTATGTTATTTGCGGCAGCAACAGTTGCTTTTGCTGCTAATAGAAATGTTTATAGCGTGTATTCCGATAATTTTAACGGTTCACATTTTGATGCTGATGCTTCGGATGAAGATTCTATTAAGCTTTATACATGGTCGGGAACAATAAATCCTTCGTCTGTTGACAGTAATGCTCCTGAAGGTAAACAATATACAAGACTTTCATGGGTCGGAAATCTTAATTGGAACGGTTGTGGTTGGACAAGTACAAATTCTAATGGCTATCAAGATATGTCCGCATATTATGGCGGTACAATTAAATTCTTGGTTCGTTCATCAAATTCAAAGATAGTAAATTGTAGAGCGGGTATTGAAATAAATGGTAATTTAGTTTATAAAACATTGGAAGATTTAGGTTTTTCCGCTAACGGGCAGTGGCAAGAAATAACCTTTAGTCTTAATACAAGTACGGATTCGAATATCACTTCTGAAAATCTTGCAAAAACAAGTGCTTTGTTCATATTTTCCCAGGATACATTTGTCGAAGGTGGCAATGTCTTAGAAGTAGACAATATCCGTTGGGTAAAAAGCGGCAACCCTGCGGAATTTTCTGTTACAACAAAGAATGTTTCAAATAATTCGGAAGTTTCGGATGGGGTAATATCTTTTTCTGCAGATTCTTTTGAAAAAGGTTGGTCTGTTGCAGAACAATATTTGGAAATGGATGTTGACGGGGAATTTCAGAATAACAATTGGAAGATAAGAGTTTATACCAATAATGATATAAACGGATTATATAATATCGATAATAAAAACGATGTTTTACCTATGGCATGGAAAATAAGTTGTTCCACTTTGCCGTATGTGTACACGGATTATGATGCTCAAGGTAATCCGTTTCAAAATAAAAACACTTATGAAATAGGTGAAAATAAAAGTGAAACTGGAGAATTTTTTGGATTATATGATGCCGGTAAAGTTGAGTTCCTTCAAAATGAAGGAGTGAAATGGTTGTATCCTTGGTTTTTTGTAAAGGCAAACGGAGATACAAGTGAATATTCTGTAATTTGGCAGAATGTTTCCGGTAATCCTTCACAATCCGGGTGTCATACTTTTGAAAACACTGATACAGGTGGTGCAGTTCATGAGTATTATGATGCACTTACAAATTTTTATGAAAGAAAACCGAAGTTATTTTTAGCATGTGATACAAAAAAAGCAACAGCTTCAAAATATACAGCAAGTTTAGTTTTGAATTTAAGTTATGAATAATATGGAAAAGTTTTATACAAAAAAATCATTCTTAATAATGTTTATATTTTCAATATTGTTTTTAGGTATTGGTATTTGTTATGCTGCAAGTTCGGAAACATATAAAACAATATCTTCCGTAGCGGATTTTTCTTCCGTAACGCCTGCAGTTAAGCATGATAAAATTCCTACTGTTTTAGCAAACGGAAAATTTAATGCAAAAGCTATAGTTTCTTTCGGTGGAGCTACAATGTCGGAAGCAAATCTTTATTTGGAATATAAGTTGGATTCTGTTAATATCAGTACTGTATCAATTAAAAAAGTAGCAACCAGAACAGATTATTATCTCGCAATACCGGAAGGAGTTATAACTGAAGATCTCGAATCAATAGAATATAGAATTGTAGGTGAGTTTAAAATTAAAGGACAAAGTGAACCTTTTTATGCTTATGCTCCTTCATCAACTACGTTTGTAACAACTGATGTTATAAGTATTATAGAAGAAGATATTGATGGTTCTGAAAATAGTGAAATAAAAGTTTTCAGTGGAGATCAGTCTAAAGATGATGGTTATGTTACTGTTTCCGTCCCGAAAGGTGCATATGACGGAACACATAAGGTTACTGTGGATTTCCTTGAAGATGTTTCTTATGCAGATGCGTCATCATCTGGCCAAAGAGAGACTGTTATTTCGGCAGTATCGGTTGATGTTGATTCTGTTTCAGAACTTAAACAACCGATAACGATCAAAAATCTTCCATTGCAAACTGAAACTAAAGCAAATAGATTCTCTTTACAAATTTTTGATGGTGCTGAATGGAAAACCGTACCAAAAGCAAATTTGTCTGTAGATAAAAAGAATCAAACATATTCTTTCTCGGCAGATACTTTAGGTACATACAGAGTATTGGAAACTATAGTGTTATCCGACTCGAGTTACAGACCGTCAAACAGAATAGTCGTAAAGAACAAAATTCCGGGCAGTTATCCCGGTTTTGAATTCAAATATTTGAAAGAAGGCGATAAAGTAAAAATATATAATTTGAAAGGTAAAAAAGTAGCAGAGCTCAGCAGCGGATCATCTGATGGATTTATTTGGGAAGGTAAGAAAGGAACAAATAATTCCGGTGATTGGGTTGAAAGCGGAACATATATTTATCAGATTAAATTGAAAGACGGCGGCGATGTTATAAGCGGAACAATTGCTTTCGTTTGGTAAAACTTATATAAAAAATGAAGAAAACAGCAGCTTTATTATTATTAACCATAATGTTTTTTGCAGCTCAGCAGGTACAGGCTGCTTTTGACGATACCTATTGGGGAGTAAGAGCTTTAGGTATGGGTGGAGCATTTACGGCAGTATCTAACGATGCAAATGCACCGCTGTACAATGTTGCAGGTACGGCTTTTGTTGCTCAAAAAGAAGCAACTTTGATGGGTTCAAGATTGTTTGCCGGATTGGAAGGTGTTGAAGTCGGCGCAAACTATGCCGGATATGTTCATCCTATAAGTACAAAAGCCGGTTCAATATCTTTTGCTTGGTCATCAATATCTACTCCGGGTTTAAGAAGAGAAGATACATTTAATGTCGGTTATGCAAGAATAATAAACGATTTGGTTGGCTTAAACAGTGAAGTTGTGGAAATTGCTGCAGGTTTAAATTTTAAGTATTTATTGCAGGAAGTTAAGTTCGGTCCCACAGAAGAAGAGTTAGATACTTATAAAGGTGCTATGACCGGTGATATCGGTATATTGGCAATGTTTTCAAATGGCATCGGTATAGGTTACAGCAGTAAATATATAGTTCCTGCCGATATCGGTTTCATGGAAAAAGATGAAGTTAAAAATATAAATGTTTTAGGTTTAAGTTATTATAATGACGAATTACCGTACATAAAAATTCCTTATTTCACAATTGCCTTGGATGTAATATTTAGAGATAATGAAACTTTTATAAGAGCCGGTGTAGAAAGTTATGTAATTGATAGAAAACTGGCAATAAGATTAGGCGGAAGAGAAGAAGCATTTAATGTCGGTTTCGGTTACGAATTTTCTTTTGCTAATGCAACCAAACTGGTGGTAGATTATGCATTTGAATTACCGATAGAAGTAGAAGACAGCTACGGTTCTCACTTCTTGTCGCTTTCCTTTAAATTTTAAAATCAAGAACGTTTTTAATTGCAGTTTTTTTATTGTTGGTCGGGTTATGTCTGTTATTGTTTTATGGCTGTTTTTTTATAAGAAGATAATCTTTTTTCATGAGAGCAGACATTAAGCAGACACCTTCAATATTTATATCTTTTAATTGTTTTATTGTCTTTTCGTTTATTCCGCCTATTGCAAAAACCGGAACTGTTACATTTGCACAAATCTCTTTTAAAAAATCAGTTCCTCTTGGCTGTAATCCTTTTTTGCAGTCTGTTTCAAAAATATGACCTGCAATAAGAAAAATATTTTGTTTTGTTTGTTCAACAAATCTTTGTATGATTAGTGCTTCACTTAACGAATGTATTGAAACGGTAACATTAACAAACGAATTTAAAATATCTTTGTTTGTTATAAAATCTTTATAAGAAACTTGAACATTTTTTATTTTTAATTTTTGTGCAATATTTATTTTTGTATTTATAAAAAATAAAACATTGTTTTTGTTGCAAATATCGTTGCATTTTACGGCAAACTTTTCATAAGTTTCGTCGTCCAAATCTTTTTCTCTTAAAATCAAAGCATAAAGATCTTCTTTACAAATATTTTCTATTTGCTCAAAAAAATCATTTTTACATAACAGTCTGTTGGTTACACAAATTGTTTTCATAAAAATTTAACTTTTCACCCATTTAATTTTTTCAATTATCTAGCTGTCGTTGACGTTTCTATGCATCTGTACTTCTATGCATCTATACATCACTTTAAAATTGATTTCATCAAGTTTAAAGTCTAATATGATTGCTGAAAACAGGATACAATCCTTTTTGTTTTATCGTATCCACGATTTCCGCAACTGTTCTTGAATCGGAAATTTCAAATTGTTCATCACCTTTTGCTTCGTCTTTATGTCCGCCTACGGAAGTTTTTACACCTGCCGAAATTTTTGTTGCGCAAACCCCTATAACATTATCTCTGAAACCTGCTCTTTCTCTTGTGGAAATTGTTATGTCGGAAAACGGCATAAAAAGTCTGTAAGCACACAACGCCTGGAACAATTGTTTTTCATTAACATAGTGTGGGTTTTGTTCTTTGTGCTCGTGAATGTACGGCCTTAATCTGGGAACGGAAAAACCTATTTTTATATCGGGATATTTTTGTTGCAGTAGATAAGCATGAACCGCGGTGGAAAAAGCATCTTTTCTAAAATCGTCTAACCCGAAAAGTATTCCGAGCGATACACCTCTCATACCTGCAAGCGCGGCTCTTTCCTGAGCATAAAATCTATACTCAAAAACGGATTTCGGACCTGCCAAATGTAATTGTTTGTATCTTTCTTTGTTGTATGTTTCCTGATAAACACAAACGAAATCCGCTCCGCATTGGCAAAGATATTTATATTCGTCCGTATTTAACGGATAAATTTCTATTGATATGGAAGAAAAATATTTCTTTGCAAGTTTTACCGCTTCACCTATATATTCAACACTTGATGCACTTCTTGATTCTCCCGTAAGTATTAAAATATCTTCAAGCCCTGTTTTGGAAATTGCTTTAAATTCTTTTTCTGTTTCTTCTATGGTAAGTTTTCCTCTGTGTATATTATTTTTACAATTGTATCCGCAATAAGTGCACTGATTTTCGCAGTAGTTTGAAATATATAACGGAGTAAATAAAGATATACTTGAACCGAAATGTTTTCTCGTTTCGTATTGTGCTTTATGTGCAATTAAATTTAAAAAATCCGTTGCTGCGGGAGATAACAAAACTTTTAAATCTTCAATATCCAAAATTTCTTTGTTTAATGTTTTTTGAACATCGTTTTTTGTGTATATGTTATAATCGTAACCGTTTGTTAAATTTAAAACTTGTTCCAACATGTCGGACTTTATTTGTTCCATGTTTTTATAAAACATTTTATTTGTCCTCCAAAAAGTCTATCAAAGGACTGGATGCTTCCGCTTTAAAATTAAGTACTCTGCCAAGTCCCGCAAGATAAGCTTTTCTTCCTGCAATAATTGCAAGTTTAAAAGCTTCTGCCATTTCGTCTATATTTTTGGCTGTTGCAATTGCCGTATTTATCATAACGGCAGCAGCACCTTCCTGCATGATTTCACATGCTTGGGAAGGGGAACCGATACCTGCATCAACAATTACAGGCAACTTTATTTCATCTATAATTATTTTAATAAAATGTTTTGTGAGAAGTCCCAAATTGCTGCCGATAGGTGCGGCAAGCGGCATAATTGTTGCAGCTCCCGCATTTGCCAAATCTCTTGCAACATTTAAGTCCGGATACATATAAGGCATTACAACAAAACCTTCTTTTGCAAGAATTTCCGTCGCTTTTATGGTTTCGTAATTATCCGGTAACAAAAATTTTGTATCTTTTATAACTTCAATTTTTACAAAGTCTCCGCAACCGAGTTCTCTTGAAAGTCTTGCTATTCTAACGGCTTCTTCTGCAGTTCTTGCACCGGAAGTGTTGGGAAGCAGAGTTACGGTTTTTGGTATAAAATCTAATATGTTATATTCCGTTTTGGTGTTTGCTCGTCTTAGTGCAAGGGTTACGATTTCCGTCCCCGCACTTTTAACCGCAGCTTTTACCAAATCCAACGAAAATTTTCCCGAACCTAAAATAAATCTTGAATTGAATTCGTGCCCTGCAATAACCAATTTATCATTTTTTTGATTCTCTGCCATTTTCACTCCTTTAATTATACATTGTACATTGTAAATTATAAATTGTCCTCTAACCGCCGCCTACAAAAGTTAAAACTTCCATAACATCCGTATCTTTCAAATTTACTGTGTTATATTTATCTTTAGAAACAATTTTACCGTTTAATTCAATTACAATTCGTCCCATATTATAATTGTTGTTTTTCAAGAAGTCGGACAATGTTATTGTTTCTTTTAATGCAATATCTTTACCGTTAACTCTCATTTTATCTCCTTAATAAAAAAATAGAATATGAATGAAGTTTTTGGCGCCCGAGGTGGTGCCCCCCATAACATATTCTATTTAAAATGATAATTTATGATACTATAAAATTTTACCTTTTGTCAACAAAAATTCCGTCTTTTTTTTAATGTTAAAATATTCTATAATTATAAACTATACATTGCCGTTTAGTTGTTAATTACAAGTTGCTGTTTTATCGTTAATTATAAATTATAAATTGTAAAATATAAATTGTCGTATCGTGGGGGAAAAATGGCTATTACTTATCAAAAAGCAGGTGTAAACATTGATGCAGGAAACGAGTTAGTTAAAAGACTTAAGAAAAAACTTCCTAAAGTTGGTGGTTTTGGCGGTGCATTCCCTATAGAAAATACAAAATATAATTTGGTTAGTTCTACCGACGGAGTTGGAACAAAATTAAAGATTGCTTTTTTGGTAAACAAGCACGATACCGTAGGTATAGATTTGGTTGCAATGAACGTTAACGATATAATTTGTGTCGGAGCAAAACCTCTTTTCTTTTTGGATTATTTTGCTTGCGGTAAACTTAATGTTTCTCTTACCGAAAAAGTTATAAAAGGTATTATGGACGGCTGCAAACAGTCCGATGCACAACTTATCGGCGGAGAAACTGCCGAAATGCCAAGCTTTTATAAAGGTGAAGAATATGATTTGGCAGGTTTTGCCGTAGGTATAATTGAAAAAGGTAAAGAAATTACGGGTAAAGATATTAAAGAAGGTGATGTTATAATAGGCCTTCCTTCGAGCGGTCCTCATTCCAACGGATACTCTTTAATAAGAAAAGTTTTTTCCGAAAAAGAATTGAAAAAATATTCCAAAGAATTGTTAGCCCCGACAAAAATTTATGTTAAAGAAGTTTTAGCCGCACTCAAAAAATTCAATAACGGTAAAAACAGAAAAATAACCGGTATAGCACATATTACGGGCGGAAGTTTTTACGATAAGATCGGAAGAATTTTACCGCAGGATGCACATGTAATAATAAACAAAGGTTCCTGGAAAGTTCCGGAAATATTTAACATAATTCAAAAGAAAGGTAATGTTCCTGAAAAAGATATTTACAGAACGTTGAACATGGGTATCGGTATGGCAATATTCGTTAGACCGGAACATGCACAAGCCGTTCACAAATTTTTGAAAGGTTCCAAAGTTATAGGATTTGTTCAAAAAGGTAAAAAGGGTGTGGAAATAATATAATGAAAAAGTTAGCGGTATTGGTTTCCGGCGGCGGCTCAAATTTACAGTCGATAATAGATTCAACAAAAAACGGAATACTTAAAGATATTGCCGAAGTTGTTATCGTTATATCCAACAATCCTTCCGCTTACGGGCTTGAAAGAGCAAAAAAAGAAGGAATAAAGTCCGTTGCATTGGATTACAAAAATATGGATAAACAAGATTATGACGATAAAATGTATAACCTTATAAAAGAATCCGGTGCGGACATAATTTGTTTGGCGGGTTATCTTAAAAAAGTTTCCGATAAAATTGTTAAAGAATATAAATCGAGAATACTGAATATTCATCCGGCTTTACTTCCGAAATTCGGAGGTAAAGGAATGTACGGACATTTTGTTCATGAAGCGGTGGTAAAAGCAAAAGAAACAAAATCCGGTCCTACGGTTCACTATGTGGACGAGAATTATGATACCGGCAACATCATTTTACAAAAAGAAGTACCGGTTTACGAAACCGATAGCCCCGAAGATGTCGCAAAAAGAGTTTTAGTTCAGGAACATATAATATTTCCTCAAGCAATAAAAAAAATTATAGAAAATTTAAAATAAAGAAGGTAAAAAAGTATGATACCAAGATATGCAAAACCTGAAATGGAATCTATTTGGACAGACGACAACAAATTCAAAATAATGTTGGAAGTTGAAATTTTAGCATCCGAAGCTATGAGCAAGTTAGGGGTGGTTCCTAAATCCGCAATAGCCAAAGTAAGAAAAAAAGCCAAGATAAACAAAGACAGAATAAACGAAATAGAAAAAACCGTTAAACACGATGTAATAGCTTTTTTAACAAGTGTTGTTGAAACCGTCGGTCCCGAGGCAAGATTTTTGCATATGGGTATGACATCGTCCGATGTTTTGGATACTTCTCTTGCCGTTCAAATGAGACAAGCTTGTTTGCTCCTTATAAAAGAAACTAAAGAGTTAATGAAAATAACAAAAAAGTTGGCTTTCAAATATAAATATACTCCCACGATGGGAAGAAGTCACGGCGTTCATGCCGAACCTACGACATTCGGTTTGAAAGTTGCAAATTGGTACAGCGAACTTTCCCGTTCACTCGACAGATTAAACTATGCATTGGAAACCGTAAGTTACGGAGCAATTTCCGGAGCCGTGGGAACATTTGCACATTTAAGTCCGAAAGTTGAAGAATATGTTTGCAAAAAATTGAACTTAAAACCTGAACCTGTTTCAACACAGATTGTTCCGAGAGACAGACACTCAATATTTTTATCAACAATTGCACATGTAGGTGCTAACCTTGAAAGAATAGCACTTGAAATAAGACATTTGCAAAGAACGGAAGTTGCAGAAGCGGAAGAACCGTTTACAAAAGGTCAAAAAGGTTCATCTGCAATGCCGCACAAAAGAAACCCGATAATATCGGAAAATGTTTGCGGTTTTGCAAGACTTTTAAGAGGATATGCAGTAACGGCTATGGAAAATATTGCTTTATGGCATGAAAGAGACATAAGTCATTCTTCAACCGAAAGAATAATGTTGCCGGATGCAACGATGGGACTTTATTATATTTTAAAAAGAATGCAGGGATTACTTTCCGGATTAAATGTGTATCCGGAAAATATGAAAAAAAATCTTAACAAAACCCAGGATGTTATTTGTTCCGGAACACTTTTGTTAACGTTGGTAGATAAAGGATTAACGAGAGAGCAAGGTTATGCAATTATGCAAAGACTCGCATTTTCTGCAAGAGAAAAAAATGTTAGTCTTGAAGAAGTAGCATTAAAAGATGAAGAAATAAGAAAATATATGAACGAAAAAGAAATAAGAAGAGATTGTGATTTGTCACCGCACTTTAAAAATGTTGATTTTATATTTAAGAGAGTTTTCAAAAAATAAATTAGAGGAATAGAGGTATAGAGAGATAGAGGGATAGAAAATTGCCAAAGGCAATTTGGAGGTATGGAGGAAAAGAGGTATAGAGGTATAACTGCAAAATAAAGTTGCGAATGTAACGAGATTATTTAGTGTAGTTAGGTCGTTTCTATACATCAATATATCCATCCTTCCGGTCATCAAAATTCCGCAGGAATTTTAGTCTATACATCCATACCTCCATACATCTATACATCAAAAAAATCCGTAGGATTTTTTTTGGGGGAACAATGGCTAACAAATTTAAGTATTATCTTAACCAAGACGGAAGTTTCGTTATTGAGAATTATAATTTAGCACCGACTTTTTCAAGCTTTTTCCCGGGAATTTCCGGAGTAAAAGGTATTCCTATGTGGGCATATTATGTTAACAGAGGACAAGGAATTTGTACATTCGGTATAAAAAATAAAAACAATGCGATAATGGAATTTTATCCTGCAAATGTAAGTTATAATTTGGTAAACACTTTCGGCTTTAGAACATTTTTAAAAATAAAAAAAGGTAAAGATACAATTTGTTATGAACCTTTCAAAAATAATAGTGCCGATATAAAAAATGTAAAACAAAATATGTATATTTCCGCTTACGATTTGACGATAGAAGAAACAAATACAAAAATCGGTATTAAAACAACAGTTACATATTTTACTTTACCTAATCAACCGTTGGCGGGTTTGTTAAGAAAAGTTACGGTTGAAAATTTATCAAAACAAAATATTCAGGTGGAAATTGTTGACGGTATGCCGAAGATTCTTCCTTATTATGTTAATTCCTGGTCACAAAAGTTTATGTCAACAACAATTCAAGCATGGACAAAAGTCGATAATTTCAATAAAACGGGAATTCCTTTTTACAGATTAAAAGTTGAAACGGATGACAGACCTGAAGTTGTGGAAATTACGGAAGGTAACTTTTATTTTTCCGTAGTGAAAGACAAAAAATTAAAACAAGCAGACATTATAATTGATCCGGACATTTTGTTCGGTTCTAATACAAGTTTTTCTTTCCCTGAAAAATTGTTTAATGAAAAATTTGTATATCCCAAAACACAATTTGCCGATAACAAATATCCTACGGCATTCAGTTATGTAAAACAAAATTTGAGAGCCGGTGTAAATGTAACAATATATTCCATAGTGGGTCATATCGACAGTGTTAAATCTTTAAACAGTTTTGTTAAAAAGTTTGATGTAAAATATTTCGAAACAAAACAGGAAGAAAATAAAAATTTAATAAATTCAATTACGGCAAACATGGAAACACATTCTTCAATACCTGAATTTGATATGTATTGCAGACAAAACTATCTTGATAATGTTATGAGAGGCGGACTTCCCATAGAATTTAAATATAACGATAAATCCGCAATGTATTATGTTTTTTCAAGAAAGCACGGCGATTTGGAAAGAGATTATAACGAGTTCCAGGTATCACCAAACTATTATTCGCAAGGTAACGGAAATTTCAGAGATGTAAATCAAAACAGAAGAAAAGATATTTTCTTTAATCCTAATGTAAAAGACAGTGCGGTAAAAATATTTTATAACTTGTTACAAATAGACGGTTGTAATCCGTTGGTGGTTAAGGGAACACTTTTCGTATTAGACACTAAAAGCAAAGAATATAAAAATATAATAAGTGATTTAAGTAACAAAAAAGACGAAGAAAAATTAAATGCATTTTTTCAAAAACCTTTTGAACCCGGTTCACTTGCAACATTTATGGAATTTTCGAATATAAAAACAAAAATAAAATTCGAAGATTTTATTGCAAAAGTGGTAACGACCGCAAAATCTCAAAATGATGCAAGTCACGGTGAAGGATATTGGGTAGATCATTGGAAATATAATTTTGATTTGTTGGAAAGCTTTTTATCCATTTATCCGGATAAGAAAAAAGAACTTTTCTTCGGAGATAAGTCTTTTATATATTATGATTCCGACCATTATGTTTTGCCGAGAAGCAGAAAATATGTTTTAACTCCTCAAAATACGGTAAGAAGATTTGGTTCCGTTGCACAATCAAAAGAGAAAGCAAATTTGATCGCATCGAGAAAAGTTAACCCCAATGCTTTAAGGACAAACAACGGTAAAGGTGAAATTTATACATCTACATTGGCATCAAAATTCGTTACTTTAATGACGGTAAAATTTGCAACATTGGATAGTAACGGTATAGGTATAGAAATGGAATCGGATAAACCCGGTTGGTATGATTCATTTAACGGTTTGCCCGGTATTTTCGGTTCATCTACACCTGAAGTTTTCGAATTAAGAAAAATGATGATGTTTTTTGCCGATCTTTTAAAAGATAATAAAAACGAAAAAATTTCCGTTCCTAAAGAAGTTGCAACTTTATTTAAAGAAATTAACGTCTTATTAAATTCAAATTTGAAACCGTTTGATTTTTGGAACAAAGCAACAACTGCAAAAGAAAAATACAGAGAATCCGTAATAATGGGTATTGACGGAAAAGAAGAAGTTTTAAGTACGGATATATTGATTGATTTTATAGATAAGGCGGTTAAAAAAATAAATGCCGGTCTTAAAAAGGCCATAGATCCTAAAACAGGTTTATATTTTACTTATTTCAGACAGGAAGCGGTAAAATATACAAAGAACAATCAAACAAGTATAAAAGGATTACCGTGTGTAACGGTTAGTGAATTCAAAACTTATCCGTTGCCGTTGTTCTTGGAATCGGAAACTCATTATATGAGAATGTCTCAAGATAAACAAGAAGCAAAAAAACATTTTGTTGCTCTTAAGAAAAGCAGTTTGTACGATAAAGAACTTAAAATGTTTAAAGTATGCTCTTCATTGGAAAAAGAATCTAATGAAGTCGGAAGATCAAGAGTGTTTTTACCGGGTTGGCTTGAAAACGAATCCGTATTTATGCACATGGAATTTAAATATTTGTTGGGACTTTTAAAAGCCGGTTTGTATGAAGAATTTTTCTCGTCGATAAAAACTTGTTTTCCGTGCTTTTTAAAACCTGAAATTTACGGAAGAAGCATACTTGAAAATTCATCTTTTATTTCTTCAAGTGCATTCCCGGATAAAAGAAATTGGGGCAGAGGTTTTGTTGCAAGACTCAGCGGTTCGACAGCCGAATTTATAGATATGTGGCTTACCATGATTTTAGGTTATAACCCTTTTTCCGTAAACGATAAACAAGAGTTGGTGTTTAGTTTAAAGCCTGTAATTAACGGAGAATTTTTCGATAAGAAAGGCGAATTTAAAGCAAAATTGTTTTCAACAACCGATTTGGTATATATAAACAAATCCAAAAAAAGTACATATTTGCCGAACATGAATATTAAAAAGATTGAAATTTTGTGGAACGATAATTCAAAAGATGTTATTGACGATAATGTTGTTGTCGGTAAAAATGCGGAAAAGATAAGACAAAGACTCGCAAAACGGATAACGATTACTTTTTAATTTGATATTGTTTCGAATATAAAAGAGCAGGATTTCAGATTATAAAATCCTGCTCTTTTTTTATGTAAATTTTTCTTATAATTTTGTAAAATATCAAAGATAATAAAATAATACTTTATATATACGGAGTTTTTTATGAATTTAGCAAGAAAAATTATTAAAAATCATTTGGTTTCCGGTTCGATGGAAGTAGGAAGTGAGGTTGCACTGAGAATAGATCAAACATTAACCCAGGATGCAACAGGTACTATGGCATATTTGCAGTTTGAGGCAATGAATGTTCCTAAAGTAAAAACGGAACTTTCCGTAAGTTATGTTGATCATAACACATTACAGTCGGGTTTTGAAAATGCCGATGATCACAAATTTTTGCAGACAATAGCAAATAAGCACGGAATAGTTTTTTCACCTGCAGGTAACGGTATTTGTCATCAGGTGCATTTGGAAAGATTCGGTATTCCGGGAAAAACATTGATAGGATCCGATTCTCATACTCCTACAGGCGGCGGTATCGGTATGCTTGCTTTCGGTGCGGGCGGACTTGATGTTGCTTGTGCCATGGCGGGACAACCTTTTTATATAACAATGCCTAAAATCGTTAAAGTTAATTTGACAGGGAAGTTAAGAGATTGGGTAAGCGCCAAAGATATAATTCTTGAACTTTTAAGAATATTGTCCGTAAAGGGCGGAAGAGGAAAAATATTTGAATTTGCAGATGAAGGTGTTAAAACTTTGTCTGTTCCCGAAAGAGCGACAATTACAAATATGGGAACGGAACTCGGGGCAACAACGACAATATTCCCTTCTGACGAAATAACAAAAGATTTCTTAAAAAGGCAAAACAGAGAAAAAGATTGGGTTGAAATGGTTGCCGATTCGGATGCAACATACGATGATGAATTGACAATCAATTTATCCGAACTTGAACCTTTAATAGCGATGCCGCACAGTCCGGACAATGTAAAAAAAGTTAAAGATTTGAAAGGAACAAAAGTTGATCAGGTTTGTATCGGTTCCTGCACAAACTCATCTTATGCGGACATGATGTTATGTGCCGAAACTTTAAAAGATAAAAAGATAAATAAAAATACAAGTTTAACGATTTCTCCGGGGTCAAGACAAGTATTTTCAATGCTTGCAAGTTCCGGTAAATTGTTTAACATAATAAATGCCGGTGCAAGAATATTGGAATGTGCTTGCGGGCCGTGTATCGGTATGGGACAAGCTCCAAAAACGAAAGCGGTTTCGTTAAGAACATTTAACAGAAATTTTGAAGGCAGAAGCGGAACAAAAGATGCTCAGGTTTATTTGTGTTCACCGGAAGTTGCTTTGGCTGCAGCTTTAACGGGAGAAATAACGGATCCTACAACTTTGTTCGGTGCAAAGCCTAAAATAAGTTTGCCGGACAGCTTTTATATTAACGATGACCATTTCCAAAAGCCTTCCAACGAAGGGGAAATTGTAAGAGGTCCGAATATAAAACCGTTACCGAAATTCGAACCGATGCCCGATTCGATTTCGGCGGATGTTGTTTTAAAAGTCGGAGATAATATATCAACAGACCATATCTTGCCTGCAGGTGCAAAGATTTTGCCTTTAAGATCTAATTTGCCGGCAATATCGGAACATACTTTCGGTGCCGTAGATAAAGATTTTGTTGCAAGAGCAAAATCGGTTAAAAACGGAGTTATAGTGGGTGCTGAAAATTACGGGCAGGGCTCTTCAAGAGAACATGCTGCGCTAGCTCCCAGATATTTGGGAATAAAAGTTGTTATTACAAAAACATTTGCAAGAATACATTTGGCAAATTTAATAAATTTCGGAATTATTCCGTTAACATTTGCTGATGTCAACGATTATGAACTTATAAAACTTGCAGATAAAATAGAATTTAAGAATATAAAAAATATTATAAAAGAAAATAAAGAATTGGTTATAACCGTTAACGGTAAAAATATTAAATTGAATTACAGTTTTACGGAAAGACAAAAAGAAATATTGTTTGCCGGCGGTTTGTTAAACTGGATTAAAGAGGGAATAAAATAATATGGAAGAACAGGAAATAAAACAAATAGTTAATAAAAAAGTTTCTTTGGCAAAAGTTGCTTCTATGCAGTTGGGACTTTTGGACTTTAAACAAAGAAATGCAATTTTGTTATCGATAGCCGATGCGTTGGAAAAAAATATAAGCGAGATACAGTTTCATAACGATATAGATGTTGAAACAGCAAAAAATTCCGGCATGGATAAAGTTTTAATAGAAAGACTTACACTTACAAACAAAAGAATTGAAGATATGATTCATGGTGTAAGAAGTATTGTTAATCAAAAAGATCCGATCGGCGAAATTATGGAAACGAGAGAAGTTGACGGCATAAATATTCAAAAAGTCAGAGTTCCTATAGGAACAATAGCAATGATATACGAATCAAGACCGAATGTTACCGTTGATGCTGCGGCATTATGTATAAAGTCCGGCAATGCCATTATTTTAAGAGGCGGTTCTGAAGCTATAAATTCAAATAAAATACTTGCAAAGATTATTTCTTCTGCGGGAGAATCTGCAGGTATGCCTGTAGGTGCGATTACTTTTATAGATGTGGTTGACAGAGCGGCAGTATCGGAAATGATAAAACTTGATAATTATATAGATTTGTTGATACCGAGAGGAAGCGGAAAAATGATAGAGTTTATAAAACAACATTCTACAATTCCCATTCTTTCTCACGGCAGCGGGTTATGTCACACTTACATTGATAAGGCTGCCAATATCGATATGGCAATAAAAGTTACCATAAATGCCAAATGTCAAAGACCGGGCGTATGTAATGCTACCGAAACAGTGCTTGTTCACAGAGATATAGCAAACAAAGTGTTACCGAAATTGTGCAAAAAATTCTTTGAAAACGATACCGAAGTAAGAGGTTGTAAATTAACAAAATCCATTGTTCCGGAAGTTAAAGATGCCACCGAACAAGATTGGGCAACGGAATATTTGGACAAAATAGTGTCAATAAAAGTTGTTAACTCTTTGGAAGAAGCAATAAACCACATTAACAGATACGGTTCTAAACATTCCGACTCGATAATTACGGAAGATAAACAAAGAGCCGAAAAGTTCTTGAAAGAAGTTGATTCCGCGGCGGTGTTCCATAATGTTTCCACAAGACTTCACGACGGCGGAGTTTTCGGCCTTGGTGCCGAAATAGGAATATCTACGGGTAAATTGCATGCAAGAGGTGCAATGGGTGCAAGAGAGTTAACTACAACAAAATATGTTGTTAGAGGTAACGGAGTAATAAGAAAATAATTCTTATATATATTTGGAGGTGTATTTAAATTATGAATATCGGGGTTTTGGGCGGTTCTTTCGATCCTGTTCATAATGCACACCTTCAAATGGCCGAAACAGCTTTAAAAGAGTTTCATTTTGATAAAATTATTTTCGTTCCGGCATACGTTCCGCCGCACAAGTTTAAATTGATTGCTTGTGAAACGGACAGATATAACATGCTTCTCAGTGTAATAAAAGATATTGAACAATACGAAATTGATACTTACGAAATAGATTCGAAAAAATCTGTTTTTTCCTGTGAAATGTTGGACTATCTTCAATCTAAACACAAAAATGATAATATCAAAATGTTAATCGGAGCGGATTCTTTTAACAGTGTTCATTTATGGAAAAATACCGAATACATAGTGAAAAAATATGGGTTTGTGGTTTTTCCGAGACCTAATATAAAAATTGATACTGAAAGCCCGTATTACAAGTATTGTCTGTTTTCGAAAACTGTCATGAAAGATATATCTTCAACGGATATAAGGAACTGTTTAAAAAACAAAAAAAGTATTTTGAAATATGTTCCGAAACAAGTGTTTGAATACATAAAAAAGAAGAATTTATATAATGAATAAAAATATAGAACAGAAAATATATAATTATTTATCTGATAATTTAAAGCCGGAAAGATATAACCATGTTTTGGCAGTTAATGATTTGGCAATAAAACTTGCTAAAAGTTATAAACTTGATGTTGTAAAAGTTTCCGTTGCAGCACTTCTTCACGATTGTGCAAAAAATATGACGCTTGAAGAAAATGTAAAGTATATTAAGAAAAATAATTTGAAAATAAAGTATGCGGATTTTGTTATAAAGTATCTTCCGCAAGTTTTACATTCTTATATAGGTTCTGATATTGCTCAAAAACAGTTCGGAGTAAAAGATAAAGAGATTATAAATGCAATTAAAAATCATACTGTGGGAAGAGTAGAAATGAGTGAATTTGAAAAAGTGATTTTTATAGCTGATGCATTGTCTGTGGACAGGAAATATAAGAAAACTTTTGTTTCCAAAAAAATAATGTTTGGTGATTTGGATAAGACTTTTAAATTGGTATTACAGAATAAAATAAAATACGTTGTATCTAATTTTAAAGTTTTACATCCCGATATTATAAAAATATGGAATTATTATAACGGTTAAAATGTTAAAGAAAATTTTACTTTTTTTAATAGTTGTTTTGTTGGGTATATTAATTTATTTTTCATCTACTTCTAAAATTGTTAAAGATTTTAAAGCCGGTAAAAATATAAATATACTGTTTGTATTGGATGATGTTGATAACACCCAAACAATAAAGTTTGCCGTTGCTAAATATAGTTCTTTAAATGAGTATATAAAAACGGTATTCATAGACGAAAATGTCACTATAGTTTATAGAACAAAAAAAGCAAGAATATTGAAAGATATGATTTTGGAAGTTGAACCGGATAAAAGAATAGATTTTATAAAATCCGAAACGGAAACACTGTTTGATAATAAATTTAATATTGATTATTTTGTTTGTTTAACGAAAACGGATTTTAAAACTATTATAAATTCTTTTTCGAAACAGAAAGATTTGGAAAACAATTTAAGACTTTTGGATGTTAGTCTTAACAATGAAACGGATAGAAACACAAACATTGTTGCAAAAATAAAAGTTTTAAATTATTTATATAACAATTTTAACAGGTTTACATTTATAAAATTAATAAAAGAATTGTATAACAAAAATATTGATATAAAAACAAATTTTGATTTGAAAGATTTATTTATATTATATTCTTATTTCTTGAATGAGGATAAAATAATAAAATTTGCCGATATTCCTACATTGAACAAACGAAAAAGATTGGAAATAGACGAAGACAATATGCCGAAAATTATTGATTTTTTTGAAAATAACGAATATAACGGTAAGGAAGAATTAAGAGCAGAAGTTTTAAATGCAACAAACAAATCCAGACTTGCCATAAAGGCTGTTGATAAAATAAGAGAAAATGATTTTGATGTTGTTGATTGGGGATCTTCTTCAAAGAAATATGAGTTCACAACAATTATTGATTTGGTAAACAACTATAAAAAAATAAAAGAAATAAAAGAAATATTAAATTGCGGTGAAATAATTTTCAGGCCGCAGGAAAGACCGTTAACGGATGTATCTGTATTTTTAGGACAAGATTGCAGTATATACGATAAGTTGGACAGAGAGTCGGACGATTAATTATAAACAGTCGTTTTTAGTTTTCTTTATTTCCGGTTGACCATGGGAGCGATAGAGACGACCTCCAATAAAAAAACTAAAAACTTATCGGTTAGTCGTTAATTATAAATTATAAATTGTAAATTATAAATTGCCGTTTTTTGGGGGGGAAAAATGAAAAAAATAGATTTTTTGAAACTTGCAAAAGTTGCCGTAAAGATTGCTGAAGACAAAAAAGGTGAAAATGTTGTTTTGTTGGATGTGAGAGAAAAAACTCCCATAACAAACTATTTTGTTATTGCAACTGCAAATTCCATGCCTCAAATAAATGCAATTATAAACGAAATAGAAAAAACTTTTAAATATGATTATTCCGTTGAAGTGTTAAGAAGAGATGGCGGAAATGCCGCTGTTAATTGGAAAGTATTGGATTTCGGCGGTATAATAATTCATGTTATGAGCCAGGATTTAAGGCAGTTATATAACCTTGAAAATATTTGGGAAAGTGATGAACCTAAACCGAAAAAGAAAAAAGTTGTTAAAAAAGTTGCCGCCAGGAAAACAGCAACAAAAAAAACAGTAAGCAAAAAAGCAAAAACAGTTAAAAAATCAACAAAAAAAGCAGTAAAAAAATAATATTAAGATAACGACATACAGTTGTCTTTGCAGTTTTATAATATAAAATATGGTTCTTTTAAAATTTTGCAGTTAATAATAAATTGTAAAGTATAAATTATAAATTGTAGTTTTTAGTTCTTTTAAAATTTCTCATTTACAAGCAAAAAAGCCATTCGTTTGAAAAATTTAAAGACGTGCTCCAACTTGAAAAATCCTAACAGCCTAATGTAACGGATTTTTCTTCAAACATGTTCGCACTAAAAAGCTTTTTTTATTTATAGCTTTTTGCTCTAAATTTTTCTGCACTCATAGACGGCTTTAATCATGCTTGTAA
>JAFXSD010000012.1 GCA_017525905.1 Elusimicrobiota bacterium
ATCTACTAACTTTAATCTTTAGTGTATGTATTTAAGTTTAGTGTAGTAAGAATGTAAGCATATAGAACAAATGAAACAAAAACAAAAGAGAATGTAACCTATTATCGATGTGGAATAGGTCACAAGAATGTAAGGAACAAAAGGGAATTGAGCCCCGATTCGATTTCCCGTTGGTAGCATATTCCCACTATTACCTTTATAACTTAAAGTTCACTACGGCATAAAAAAAACACTCTGTTTAATTAACAGAATGTGCTTTGAATTTACCTATTTACTTTGATTTGTTTGAGTTAGATTAATCCGTTGTCTTTGAATGAATAATAATCATTACCTGCTATTATGATGTGGTCTAACAAATAACTTTCTATTGTCTTTAATGCTTTGTGTATTGCCTCTGTTGCAAGTATATCGTTCTGGCTTGGTTTTAAACTTCCGCCTGGATGATTATGTGCTAATATTACAGAAACCGCATAATATTGAAGGCATAATCTTGCTACTTTTCTTGGATATACTGCCGAACGATTTTCTGTGCCTTCGTCTAATTCTACAACTTTAATAAGCTGATTACTTGCATTTAACAGTAAGACATACATCTTTTCTACTTTTAAACCGTTCATTTCTGCCTTGAGATAATCTACTACTGCCTGCGGACAATTTACCTTTTCAGTTTCCTTAATCTTCAAGTGGTTGTAAATAGCTGTAAACTCTTTAACAAAGTTAATTAAAGATACTTCCCTTTCCGAAATAATCGGATACAAATCGTCTTTCTGTGCATCAACTACTTGTTTTAAACTACCGAACTTGCTTAATAACTGTTCTACAATTCCTTTTCTACCTTTCGTCTTTGTGAAGTTTAACAATTTAGTTAATACTTCCTTTTCGTTAATTTCTTTTACTTCCATTTTTGTTCTCCTTTTACTTAGATTTTTACTACAAAACAACTACTAAAATCCTCCTTTTATTTGTTATTTTTCGTGTTTGTTTTTTGTATATATAACACCGTTTTTTTTAATGAGGTGAGTATCCTATATATAGGAATCTATACTTGTGTATTTTTGATAAATGTATTGATTTTACAATGTATTTTAATGATTAAATATTTGTTTTCCTTTGAGGTAAGTATCTTATATATAGGAACCCTATCATTGATTTTATGTTGTGTATGGGGGTGGGCTCGAATCTTTTACTTTAGTGGTATATGCACTAATACCCCATATAGGTATTAGGTGTATATTTCTTGAAAATTTTTGAATGTATAATGTAAAATATGTTTATGGATATTAAATTAACTACCGAAAATAATGTTGAAATCACACTTCCAGAAGAAATTGTCAAAGATATAAAACAAGGTTTATTGTTTGAAATATCTAAAAAAGAAAAAGATACCTACACTTATTTTTCAAAAAATACATTAGGTGTTTTGTTGTTCCTTTCAAAGGAAGCTAATTCTTATCCATTGAAAAATCTAATATCTAAAAATGATTTTGCCGAATTTTATTATGATTTAGGTTCTACGGATTTAAAAACTGTTTTTCGGTTAGATATTGGTGGAACAAGTGCAAATCTATATAAATATTATGATGTTTTCCTCGAGTATCAAGAACAAGTAGAAGGAAAAAGTCTTTATGGAACAATGCCTGCAGAAATAATAGATATCTTTTACGAAAATATAAAAGATTATTATGTTGGCTTATATTCAACCGTAGAGAGTTTATTTCAATTCTTATTATTTGAAAAATACAATATAAAAATATCTAAAAAAACAAGAACAAAAGATGATGTTGAAGATTATGGATTGTGCAAATTTATTAGTTATGAACCAAAATTTGTTAGTAATCAAATTGCAGATGACATTTTAAAAGAATATATTGATGAGTTTGAAAATTGTAAGTTAAATGAAGACAAAACTACCAAAATAAAAAACCCTTTTACAAATGAAGAACTTGCTGAGACTGATAAGATTAGAAAAAGTGATTTAACGAATGAAGAGAAAAATAAAAAATTAGCAAAATTTTCTCCAAAAGAAAGGGATGCTGATATGAAAGGTGGAGCATTATTAAAAAAAGAACAAATAATAAATTATTATAACTATAAAAAATTAATTACTATTGTTGATGATATCTTTGGAAATGATTACGAAAACAGCGGAAATATTTTAAATGTAAATAATGGAATATTGCTTAACAATCAAAAGATTGCAAAAGGTGATGTAGGAAAAATAAGACTTTACGAACTATTATTAAGTCTTGAGAAGAACAAAGATATAAAAATCAATAAAATAACTTGTAAGAACTGTGATTTTTCCGTCAACATAGAGTTCTTAAAAAATCCAAAAGATATAAGTAGTGATTCAGCAAATTGGATTTCTTATGGAGATTTAAGAGTAAATAAAAACTTAGGACTTGGGCAATATAAAAACAAACCTATTAAAAAATTTGGGAAAACTTCAAACAAATTCAAAGTGTTATGTTATTTAATAGACCATCCAGATATTGTAGTTGATGTTAAGAAATTAATAGAAATAACAAATTTAACTAATGATTTTAGAGCATACAGAAAAATTGGAAAATCCGCTAGAGAAATACATAAAATTGTTACTGAAAGATTACCTAAGTATACAAGAAAAATAAAAGATTACACTCATGATATTCAAGAAGACCTTGAGATACTAAATGATAAAGAAAGAACCATCCAAATAAGTCAAGCAAAACCTGGATTTATACTACATAAAACAATAAAAATCTAAACATTTTTTAAAACTTTTTTAAAAACACCTAAAACGATTAATGTAAAAAAACACATTAGTCGTTTTTTTTGCTTTTATTCACGATAAACATACAAAAAATGGATTTCTAAAAAAGCATATTTCTTTATTAAAAAATAAAAAAAACCTCCCATTTTCCCACCTTTTTCATATATAAAACCCTCCTTTTTTCCGTCTACAACCCACCTAATTCTGTTCAGTAAAAAAGAGTTAGAAGCTGCGAGTTTGCCGTAAGCAAACTGCAACTCAAATAACTCAAAGGAGGACATCCATTATGAAAAAGAACAGGATGTTAGAAGTAAAAGCAGGAAGACAGGAAGGTGTAGTATCGGAAAGGTCGTTTGTTGTTATTACTCTAAACAATGTTAATGATGAGTATTTGGAAGAAACCAGAGAACTTTTTGGCAAGTTCTATGGCAGAACTTTAACAGATGAAGAATGTGTAGAGATAATCAACAACATGTTAAATGCTGAATCAGCTTTAAGAACCATTAAAGCAAAAAATTAAAAAAAGGAGAGTAATAAAATGATAGATACAATAAAAATTAGTGTAGAAAACAATTTTCTTATTCGTGACACAAGTTTATTTAGTGTAAAGTATAAAGTAGGAGACAGATGGTTCTACAAAACTCTTAAAGAAGAACTTGAGTATCGTAGAGAACATAATTATGGAGAAGATTATCCATTAAAGGCATATCTAAAACCGCTTAGTGATGGAGTATATAGACCAAAAATTGAGTATGTCATAAGCCCATATACCAATCCGTTACTATATTTGGAATTTTCAGCCCCTAAATTGTTATTTGGAAATAACTTGTATGAAATACCAGTAGGAGAAGAGTCGAAAGTTATTTCTAAACTAATTACTGTTCTAAAAGATTTAGGAATAGAAGTAACTAGAAATACTCTAAAGAATGCTCTTGTAAGAAAAATCCATTATTCGAAAAACTTCATACTAGATAAAAAACTAAAATGTTCTGATGTGCTTAACTTATTCAAGGAAACAAGATATCCTCATCTTCGTAGATTTAAAGATTATAAAGAGAATAAATCTGTTCAAGCAAGATGTAAAAGCTTTGGTATATCCATGTATGATAAAATCGCAGATATGGAAGATAGCGGAAATTATAATGATAATGAAAAATTCAATCTTATCAAAGGTCAATATAAAAACCGTATTCTAAGAGTTGAAATTAAATTTGATAAAGTCGATAAGACTGATAAACTGCAGAAGATTATAAAATATCCTGCAAAGAGCAAACTTATATTAAAAGATGTGTTCAAAAGTTGGTATTTAGGAGATGTATTCAAAGATACTATAGACAAGATATGCAATCATAAGGAGATGCCAAAAATAATCCTTGAAGCAAATAAACGAGAAGAACTTGAAAAAGAATGCAAAAATGTTAATGAGTTAGCCAAAAGAATGATGTTAGTATCTTATCAACAAGAGTATGGTAGTTATGATAAAGCTATAGAGAAACTTAGAGAACATTTTAAAGTTGGAAAAACATTGAAAGATAAATATAGAACAGTCATAACTAATAACGAGCAATTGAAAACCATATTTAATAAGTTATTGGAAGAGACTGAACATTATACATGTGTCCAAAAACCAATAAGGCTCTATGCAGTAAAGCACTTAAAACTATTCATATAAAAATCTGTATACAAAACAAGGATAGAACTCTAAATTCTATCCTTGTTTTTTTATTGACAAGTTTGCTTTGAAATGCTATAATATGCAATCATGAATATTATAAAAGAATTACAAAATTATCGACTTGAACACAAAATACCGCAAGAAAAATTAGCAGAAATGTTAGGTGTAGCTTTTTCTACCGTCAACAGATGGTTCAATGGGAAAACAAAACCGAACCAAATACAAGAATACCAAATAAAAAAATTATTAGGTAAAAAATAATATGAAAGAAACAAAACAAGATTTAGCTGTTGCTTATCTAAGAGTATCTACCAAAGAACAAGAGGATGAAGGATATTCTTTAGAGAATCAAGAATTATCAGCAACAGAATATGCTCAAAAACAAAATTTAAAAATAGTAAAAACTTGGAAATGTAGTGAAAGCGGTTGGAGAAAAAAAGAGAGAAAACATTTCGAAGAAATGTTAGATTATGTCCAGAACAAAAGAAACAATATAAAACATGTAATTTTCTATTCTTCCGATAGAGCTTCTCGTAATCTATCTGACTACATAAAAATAGAACAATTAAGAGAAAATGGATTTACTATTCATTACAGTAAAATAGGAAAAAGATTAGAAGGCAATTTATCATCTGGCGATAAAATGTATGGCAGAATGCTTGGAACCTTTGATGAATTTTATTCAGACTTTATATCGGAAAAAACAGCACCAGCAATGATAATAAAAGCAAGAAAAGGGATATACCCTTCTAATACACCGTTAGGATATCTTAATAATAAAACTGATAAAACAATAGAAGTTGATACGGAGAGAGCTCCTTTTGTAAAAGAATTATTTCAAAAAGTTGCCAGTAGAAAATATAGTATAAGAGCATTAGCAAATGAATTACATGAACAAGGTTTAAAAAGCAAGAAAACTGGAGCTAAAGTTGGTAAAAGCACTCTTTATAGAACAATAAACAATCCTTTTTATTATGGAGAATTTTATTGGAAAGGTGTTTTATATAAGGGAATTCACGAACCTTTAATTTCAAAAGAATTATGGGATAAAGCAAATGAAGTTTTAAAATCCGACAAACCTTATATTACAGGACAAAAATTTGCTTTTAATGGAATTGTAAGATGTGGTGTTTGCGGATGCACTGTTTCTGGCGGAAGATATAAGAAAAACCAATATTTATATTATCATTGCACTCAATCTAAAGAACCACACAAAAGTCCTTTTATTTCCGAAGAAGAAATGATTGAAAAACTTGGTAAAATTGTTTCGGATGTTATTATACCTACTGATATAGCTGAATGGTTAAAAAAAGGAATAAAGATATATGCAATCAAAAGAGATAAGTCTAATAAAAGCATAACCGAACTTTTATTGAAGGAACAGAAAAAAATTAGAACTACTTTAGAGAATATGTATAACATGGAAATAGAAAATGATTTAAGTGAAACTAAGAAAGAATTTTACAGAAAAAAAGAAGCTGAATATGAAGATAAACTTAAAGAGATAGATACTAAATTAAACAAAATCGGGAAGAATGCCGAACAAATAGAACAAGAAGTAGAGGTTTCTATTCAATTAATATCAAACCTAAGTAAATGGTATAAGCAAGGAAATCCTTTTGAAAAAGGAGAGATTGTTAAAGCTTTGGTAAATGAAGTAACATTAACTAAAGATAATGAATTTGTGCCTCACTATAAGACACCTTTTGATATATTTGCCTTTACTAAGAAAAATTTAGAAAAAAATAAAGATATTAAGAACATACCTAATGTGGAAGAAGTCGTAGAAAATCTCAGTAAAAAAGAAAAAAACACCCGAAAAGGTGTTTCTTTAAATGGTTTAGACTTTAAAAAATGGGGTGGATGACGAGATTTGAACCCGCGACCTTCGCTTCCACAGAGCGACGCTCTAACCAGCTGAGCTACATCCACCACCTAAGACAATTTATAATGTACAATGTATAATTTATAATTAACGACAAAACTACAACGACAAACACAAATCCTATTAAATAATCAAAATTTTGCTTTACAAAATTTTACCTGCGTTACAAATTATAAATTCTAAATTATAAATTTTAAATTATTAAAGCGTCTCCGACGTGAGTTGAACACGTAACCTACTGCTTAGAAGGCAGTTGCTCTATCCAATTGAGCTACGGAGACACTCTTAATAGACAGAAATTATATAAAAACAATACTTTTTAGTCAATACTTGATTTTTGTAAAAAAAATATGTACAATACTTACTCATAATACTTAATAGAAAATGAGAAATTGATTCCGACATGGCTCAATGGTAGAGCATCCCGCTGTTAACGGGAGGGTTGTAGGTTCGAGTCCTACTGTCGGAGTATATTAAGACAAGGGGCGCTCTTTGATAAAAACTGAATCAAATTCTTATAGAAAAATGAAACAGTTTTACCTTTTAAAGAAAAGTTCGAACTAATAATTTTTAAAAATTCGGATTTTTCTTCTAAGTTCGACCCATTGAATATATCTTTAGAATATTTTAAGAGTGTCAGTATTTTAGAAAGAGTAAGTTTGCTTTCTTCGGTACTGACATTTTTTATTTCCGTCAAATTTGTTTTTAATCCCTGTTGTTGTGTTTTAAGTCTTGAAATTCTGTTTTTATAGTCTTCTCTTAAACTATCATCTTTTTCGTCAGCAATACAGTCTATAAGTCTGTCTATTCTATTTTGGATGTCGTCAATTTCTTTCTCAACTTTTTTTGCAGCAGAAATATTTTTGTTTTGCTCTTGCTTATCTTCTTTCTGTAAATGGTCAACAGCAATTTTTACAATATTTCCTGGTATTGTAATTTTATCAAGTTCATTATCAAAAGGGGAAAGAACATACTTATCATAATCAACAAAACCAGTATTTTGACATTTTCCCTTTTTGGCAGAGTTACAGAATAAATATGTTTTATTTTTTTTAGGTTTAAAGTCTGGTGTCATTATGCTACCACAATAACCACAGCGAATTAATCCTCTAAACAAAAAAGGTTTTCTGCCATATAATTGTGGCTTTGTATTGTTTACTCTTCCGTTCATAACATCTTGGCATTTATTAAAAATAGCTTCTGAAATTAAAGGTGGATATCTATGCGGAGCTTCTCCGTAAGCTTTTGACTGTTGAATTCCCATGTAAAATTTATTGCTAAGCATAAAAGCTATATTTGCTCTTGAAAAAGACTTGTTTTTATCTTTAATTCGGACATCTGCTTTTTTAAGCATTTCTGAAATTGTATTAATAGTGTGTTTTCCTGTTGCATATTCGTGAAATGCTTTGACTACAAGTTGAGATACTTCTGGGTCAACGATTACATCTTTCTTTCCGTCTGTAGTCTTAATATTAAGATATCCTACTGGAGCTTTTCCTAAAATATATCCTTCATTGAATTTTTCTTTTAAGCTTCTTTTTACATTATCACTGATATTAAGAACATAGGAGTTTGCACCAAATATACCTATATACCATCTTATTAACTCCGAACTATTTGAACGAGAATCAAGAATCAAATTTTCTCTTATAAAATGCAATTCTATTTTGTCTGCTTTTCTTAAATCTTCAAGTAATGGTAATTCTTTAAATGTTCTTTGAAGTCTATCCAGAGCTTCAACAATAATAGCTGTTTTTTGTCTTCTTTTATTTACAATACTTATCATTTCATAAAAATTCTTTCTGTTATTTTTTGTTGAGCTTTCGTCAATTTTGTATTCCTTTATTATTTTTAAATTTTGCTTTTCGCAATATTCTCTTACTTTGTTAACTTGTGCTGGTATTGAAAATCTATCATCCTTTATTTGTTCTGCTGTTGATACCCTTGCAAATAAAATTGCTTCTTCTGCCTTTGTAAAATTAACCATTTTCCTTTTCATTTTTTTTCTCCTGCTTTTTTATTTCAAATCTTTTAATTTTTTATTATCGTTGTTTGTATGTCCTACTAATGCTGATGACGGGATGTTCCCGTCTTCAGCATTAGTATTTATCATTGTTGTTATCCTTTACTATTTCTAGCACCTTCTTCAATATATTTACTAAATTCTATTAGTTTTTGTCTGTAAAAAACTATTGGTTTTAACAACCTATTAAGAATCTTTGCTAAATTTTCATTAGCATTTTCCCAAGTTAGTATATTTACTAACGGAGTATGTATTCCTTTATATAAATACCCATTTCTTTCAAAAAAGCCACAATAGAAAGGATTTTGTATTGTTGAGTAAACTTCAAGGAATCCTCCTTTAAAAAAAGTATTTATCACATTTATAAGGACTGCATCTGAAGGTGGTTCTTTTGCTAACATGTTAAACAATATTCTTATTTTGGGTGCTTTTACCTCATCGATTTCTATACTATTTGTTGATGGGTTTTTCTTGTAACCTAATGGACATATTACATCCGTTTTGGTTTGTTTTACTTCAGCTTTTTTTCTTAATACTTTTGTCTTCATTTTTTTTCTCCTTTAATTCTAATTTTTTTCCATTTTACATTTCAAGACCGATATAAGTCTTGTTACTAACTTTAACTTTTGTTTCGATACTTTTTTCTTGTCAGCTACTTTACTTTTTTTATTCCTTTTTTTATTAACCTCCTTTGTAATTTTTTGTATTTCTTCAAAATTTTCCAATTGCATATCAATTTCAGATATGGATTTGGAATATATGTTTTCATCAAAATTTTTTAAATTTGTTGCTAATGCTCTTTTTAGAATTTTATCTGCTGTTCTGTCCGCTGTTTTTTTATTACTTATTTGTGTTAAAAAATTTTTTGCACCTGTTTTTCCTATATTATTAACAAGTATTAATGCTCCAGCTGTTTCGAGTTTTCTGTGAATATCTGTTTCATCTATATTGTCTATAAATTCACAAAAATTATTTTTTTCTGTTTTCGGTAAAGATTTTTTTATTATCGACCACCAATATATCAGCACTTTTTTTGAAAGTTCCTTGCTAAATATTTCTGAAAAAGTTCCGTTGATAGTTGTATCATGTAAGTTAAGATTGTTTTCGTATATTGCTTTTTTTGTGTTATACCGTACTTCTATTCTAAGTATATTCAAACCACTTAATTGATTATCTGCTATGACTTTTTTCCCGTCTATGCTGTTTGATAGTTCTGCCACTTTATTGTAAAAAGCAATTTCAACTGACTTTGTATGAAACCTTGTACAACTACCACCATTTCTATAGGTTGTTCTGCTAACATCAAATCTTGGAATGTGGGCTTTAGATAAGTACTCTAACATAAGTTCAACATCGCATGATATATATAAGTTTTTTGCAAAATGAACTTTTCTGAAAGATGAATTACTTTTTAATAAATTCTTACTAAAAGCTACAGCACCATTATCCACTAAAATTCTTCTTGTTTTTGTAACAACTTTTTGAAAATCTGCATAATAATTCTTTGTTTCTTGAAAATTGTTCCCATACAAAAGTTTAGGTATAGAAGATATTTCGATGTCAAAATAATGTCTGCGATTAGCAGTTACATATGTAAGTTTTGCTGTGCAGTTTTCAACTTTAACATTTTTATAAAATTTATTAATCGTTAAATAGTTGTAAGGCTTGTAAGTACCAGATTTGTACTTTTTCCTTTCGTCTGTCTTTAAAAAAACATTATTTACACGAATAGCAATAGTATCAATCATCATTTGTTATATCCTCACTTCCGTTTTCAACGGTGTTTGTTTCAATGGCAGATATTTCATCAGTAGGGAATTCAATATTAAACTCACCTTTGTGGTTTTCATATACCTTCTGATACCACTTTATAAGTTCAATAAGAGTAATCCAGCAATCAAGAGTTTCTTTCTCGCTGAGTTCCTTACCTGCTATTTGAAATAATGCTTTTGCAAATTCCTTCATACCCTTATTCTAGCTAGTAAAAAAAGGGAATTTTAGGTGCAATCAGAGGTTTTTTTATATAGGAAAAAGTGGAAATTTTAGTAGCATTGGTACTAAAATATTATCTGAAATAATATTGTATTTTCAGGTATTTTTATAGAATGACACTTTCAGGACACTTTTAGGTGAAAATTTTGTAATTAATGTAATTGAATTGCTGTTCTATTTTTGTGTGCTTTTATGAGGGATATTGTTAATTGTGTTTGTTTGTTTTGTTTTGTCATACAGAGGTCTCTTTTCAATCGGTCAATTGTTGTTTTTAGTGTTTTTTCCGTTATTGCAATTCTTCTCCTCTGTCTTCTTGCTGCTATTTTTTCCTTAAGTTCATTGATATATATTAACTTTCTAGGATTTCGCATCAGCATTTCAAGAATATAAAATTTTTCTGTATTCAGATATTTAAAAACACCCTTGATTTCTTTACCGTTATATTCAACTCTGCCTGTTTTCACATCAAGAGACAATCCTTTATATTCAAGAATATTAACAATATTATGGCTTGTTTCTTTTGTTTCTGGTATATTCTTCTTTATTGAAATTTTAAAATATAAATCTTTAGGAGTTATAGATACTTCGTCGATAGATATATATTTGTCCATCGAATACCGAAGTAGCATTTCAGGCAGTCTAAACCGTTTGTCATTAAGTAGTGGCATGTCATACGACAATTTTATTTTTTTTGTTTTGGGATATATTTTATGCAGATTTAAAATCAGTTCCTGCATTTTTTTATCTTGATATGCGAACGGATAATAATCTCCATTAGGGGATAATTTATCCTGTACAAAATCAGATATATACTTCTCTAAAAACTTTTCTGTTACTATTTCGGATTTTTTGTTTAGAAATAAAATCACGAAATTTTTAATCTTTTTAAAGTCTGGCAAAATATATTTATCACCCATATCAGACATTTTACAGAAGTCTTTATCGCAATAGAATCCCTGCAATTCATCATCATAGATAAACATTCTATCCTTAAGTCTGCTCTCAGGAATGTTATTATATTTTGGTTCTGTTTCTTGAAAAACGAAATGTTTTGCTAAGTCATTTACATAAAATGGTTGTAATAATTGATGATAGTTTCCATCATTTACCATTTCATCGATAGTTCCAATATTTTCAGGATATTCAAAATTTTCATTTTTCAATAGTCCTATTATGAAATGAAGGAAAATTGTAGGTAGATAAGGTTTAGTGTTGGTTTGTTTATGCAATTTAGCCAATACTTTTTCTTCATATTTGACCATTTCTTCTTCGTCATATTTGACTATTTCTTCTTTATATTCGACAAGTTCTTTTATTTCTTCGGGGAGTGCAACTGGTAGGTTCTTTCTTATTTTTTCAAGTTCGGCAGTGTCAATGTCTTCTCCAATCAGTTCTATTTCTTTAGGTTGTTCAACTGATGGGGACATTTCTGTTTTTTCAAGTTTCTTATTTTTCTTATCTTGTGTAGATTTCTTTGAATTGGTTGTTTTCTTTTTTTTCTTCATATTGTTATTTTACAAAAAACAATGATAAATATAAACATATTTATTCTTCACTGTTTTATACCTATGGAATTTGATTAAAATCATTATTCATATAAACACCTCTTATTTATGTTTTATCAAAACAAATTATTATTTACTATAATAAGTATATTGTATTTTAATAGCAAAAGAAGAAATAAAAATGACAGACAATTGGATATATATTTATGATAATGACAAAATAAGATATGTATTAGGAGAAAAAGGGAAAAATCCATTAATATGTATTGGTGTTAATTCTAGTACTGCAAAACCAAACAACTTAGATAGGACATTAACTAAAGTTAAAAACATTTCAATTAATAATAAATATGATGGGTGGATTATGTTAAATCTTTTTCCTCTAAGAGAAACAAAGCCAAATAACTTACCGAAAGATAAACATAATTATGAAACCATAATAGAAAAGAATATTAAAGAAATAAAAAAAATTATACAAAACTATCCTAACTCTGATATATTATGCTGTTGGGGTAGTGTTATTGAAAAAAGAGAATATTTAAAGGAATCCTTATTAAAATTATGTAATGAAATACTATATTCTAAAAAGAATAAATTAAAATGTGTAGACTTAACAAAGAACAAGCAACATCCTAGACATCCATTATATTGTAAGAAATCTTCAATTTTACAAATATTTAATATTTATAATTATATATATTTAGCTAAATAAAACGTTCTTATTTCCTATTTTTATTCTTATAGGTTTGGTTTAGTAGATATGGTCTTCTACTTCTTCTGAAGTATACCAAACATTATCCTTATCAACAAGGTATACTCTCCATGTTTTAAATAGATATTTGGTAGCAGACTGTTGATACTGTGTTGTTATTGTCATATGAAATCTAGATTCAAATGGTAATTGAATCCTACTGTATAAATTTCTAAATTTGTTACTATCTGTAAAGAAATAATATAAAATTCTATCTGGAACACAAACACCCTGAGAATGCAAACGGACACCACCTAAAACTACCATAACAACCCAAACCTTTTTATATGACTTTGGATTTTTCAAATAATTAGAGAATATTGGATATTCATTATACCAATCGACTATTATTTGTCTAGCATTAAAATAATCGACAAGTAGATTTCCTCTTGATTCTAATAGTTTTTGTTCATCTTTACTGTATTCTACCAATGCATAATCTTTGTTTCCTGTTTTGAATAAATTATAATCGGATTTTATTTTTACAAGCATATCTGCAATCATTTTTGCTTTAGATTTGTTTTCTTTTAAAACTGAAATTTCCGAACAAAAAATATTAAAATTATCACCTATATAATTTTCTTGTCCTTTCAATCTTTGTTGCCATATTTCATCTTTTTTTCTTTGATACAAATCTTTTTGTTCTTTTTCATTATCAAAACAATAAATATATTTTTTATCATTAAAAAACAAATTAACAAGATATATACTCATATAAGTTTTTTTATATCTTAAATCATATAATTTATTCGTATTATCTGTATTATAAAAATTTTCATATAAATAATATTCATCCAGTTCATCATCATCTTCTTCATTTTTATCTTCTTGTTCAATATTATTGCCTTTGTCTTGATATTTCAAGTAAAGCGAAGCCAGTTCACCTTTTTCTTTACCATCAAAAATATAGTCATATTTTTTAGCTCCTTTAAAGTTTTTATCAGAACACACATCGCACATTTCTTGAATATAATATTGCTTTAGTTCATTTTTTTTACTATAAAATTCTACTTCAGAAAGTTTTATTATATTACTATTGTTTTCAATATTCTGTTCTTTTAAACCAAGAATATCTTTGTCTTTTGAAAAATCTTTTCCACTAGGATTTTTTTCATTGATAATAATGTTATTTCTGGAGATTTGAACGTTATCAGATATGTTTTTTAATAAATATATTACCCCTATAGGAGATAATATTTTTGTTTTCTGTCCAGAAATAAAATTCTTAACAATAGAAGAATCTTTATTTTCCTGAGAAAAGCTATCATCATTATTAAGCTCAAAACTATTATCATGGAAAGAAAAAGAAAAGCAATTAGTTAATTTCAAATTATCATTTAATCCAATTAATATACGAATATCCATTAATGATTTATTAAAATTTTTAATTTCCTTATTAGATACATTTTTTACTTTTACTAATTTTTGTTCAAAACGCCCATTCTCGTCCGTTACTATATTTAAGTTCTCACTTATAAAATAATTTCGTAATTCCATACTTAAATTTTTATTAACTATTGGATTATTATTAGAATCTACTATTCTACCATCAATATTTATTTTAATTTCTAAATCGCTTGTTTTTGTATCGTATTGGCAAGAAAGTAATTTTATAATAGAGTTTTCATCATTATTTTCGTAATTATATATACTTTTAATTTTTGCATAACAAGGAATTGTAAAGATAAGTAAAAATACTATTGTTAAAATTTTTTTCATAAATTCTCCCAAAGATATAATTTAATACAGTATATTTAAAAGCAGAACTTAAATCAAGAAATTGTAGAAAATTTTGGCTTTTATCAAATACTATTTTTAATAACTTTTATTTCTTCTTCAGTAAGGTTATAGAGTTTATAAACTATTTCATCTATTTGGTCATCTATTGAGTTTGCAAGTTTTTGAAAAGATTCTTTCTCAATATCATTTTTTGCAGAGTTTATTTTCTGTTGAATTGATAACATTTGGTCAACTAATTTTAATAAATTATCATGCATTTGTTTTTGTTTATCATTCGACAAATCTATTTTTGGTATTGGTAAATTACTAATTTGTGTTTTATTAACATTCAAATATCCACCTGACATTGAATTATATTTGTTTATTGAAGTAAAATATTTCGTCATAAAATTTGAATTTAATAAAGCCAGTAGGAATAATAGACTATATTTATTATTGTCTTTCTTCAAAACAATAGTTGTTGATTTCCCTGCAAGAATATTTCCTTTGTCATAAATTGCTTCTAATTTTACGACCATTCCTGCTAAAATTAATTTTTCTTGAACACTTTGTTTGTATCTGTTTTCTAAAACAGATTTTAAAGTTTCTCTGTTCACTAATGGATATTGATAACTACTTTTTATATATTGAGTTTTTTGTTTTCCCCATAAATTATTATATCTATCAATAGTTCCTGTGTTTACAAAAATCAAATCTTTTTGTGTTGGCTTTTTATCCTCTATTAATTCTTTCGTTTTGTATGCTTCTGAAACCGTTGCTGCACTTTCAACTGCAAAATAATCTGATATTTTAATACATTGTCTTTGTATTTTTTCAATAAAATTTGATAGTTTATCAAATTTTTGTGTCCAATTAATATCATTTTTCTCAATAACAAAATCTTTTTCGTACATTATTGATATATTATTATCATCAATCATTTTAATATATTTACTATTACTATTTGAGTTGTTTTTTGAAACTAATAAAATTATCGGATATACATTGACCTTTTTGCCTTTACTATGAAAAACATCTATTTCTGAATAATCAACTATTTTATTTATGTGATATTTTGATAAATAATTTCTTAAATGTATTCCATAAGGCACTGATAAAAATTTATTTGGAATTATGTAACCAAAAAATCCATTATCTGTAAGTAATGATAATCCTTTTTCAACAAACACACAATACATATCCCAATTACCTTTTGCTGTATCATATTTTAAACAATAATTTCTCGTTTCAGGTTGACTTTTTACCATTTCTTCAGAATCAATATACGGAGGATTACCGATAACACAATCAAAACCACCATTGTTAAAAATTTCGGGAAACTGTTTTTGCCAATCAAACGGATTTACCTTTTGTAGTTGGTCTTGTTCTATAAGTGCCATTTCAGCATTGGTAAAATAATCTGTCCCAATTAAACTATTACCACACTGTATATTTTTGTTTAAATTTGGCAATATTTTTATATCACTATACATTTGAGCTTGTGGGATAAGGTCTTGAATATCTTGTTTTTCAGTTTCCATAAGTTTTAATAATAGAGAAAACTTTGCAACTTCTACAGCTTGTTGGTCTATATCTACACCAAAAATATTGTTTGTTAATATTTTCTGTTTTTGTGGTATTGATAATATAAAGCCTTCTTTTGTTTCTCTTATAAATTTTTTCTTTTTTGCATTCTCAAAATTTTCTGATTTTAGATAGTAATTCAAATGATAATCTAATAAATATTGATATGCACCTATAAGAAAACTTCCACTTCCACAGGCAGGGTCTAATATTTTTATTTTTTCTATTTGTTTTGGTGTTAAACCTTTTATCTTTTCGCCGACAGTGTTTTCTACAATATAATTTACTATATATTCTGGTGTATAATATACTCCACCAGCCTTTTTAACTTCGGGTTTGTCTTCTATTTTTACCAAATTGCTTGGTGTAATATGTATTGTTTTACCTAAAAACTGTTCATACATGCTACCCAATATCGATACAGGTATTACAGAGAATTCATAAGGGCAATCTTCATATAATGTTATTATAATTTCTTTTAATATTTTATCTTCTATTATAAGGTCGTCTATTTCTCTAAAATATTTAAATAGTTCGGAATTATATCTTTCATCTGCTTGAAGAAAAACTTTTTTTAGTCCTTTATAAATGTTTTCTTGCTGAGCAATATTCAATAGTGTTTTATATACTTCTATATTTTTATCTTCTGCTATTCTTAAAAATAAAATTCTATCTATTATTTTTATTACTGCTCTATTTAAAGAATAAACATCAATATTTTTATTATTCTTGGCTATATTTTTTGCAAGTTTTTCCCTAAAGTTACTTACTAATTCCAATATACCTTCATCTACGGTCTCGTTGCCTTTTCTGTATTTATCTTCTTTTTCAAACTGTTCAAAACTACCTTGTAATATTGCCTGTTTAGATAACAAACCGTATATTTCATCAAACTTTTCTATGTATTGATTGTATGTATAGTATGCTATTCTGTTTTTTAAAGGCTTATCGTTTTTGTGTGGTGTTTTTCTTGTATCATAAATTGAAAACTCTTCAAAGTCTGTTAATACGGATATACTTAATCTTGCACTATGCCCATATCTTTTTACCTGAAAAGCTGCTTCCATAGAACCTTTTATATCTACAGATGGTTTTTTTGCTTCAACATAAAATTTTGTTTGTCCACCTATTCTAAAGGTGTAATCTGGAGCCTTACTTGAACCGTAAACATCTATTCGTTCTTCTACTATAACTTCTTTATAGTTTATATGAAAATTTTGTTCGTTTCTAACATCCCAACCTAAAAGTTCAAAAAATGGATTCAAAAATTCCAATCTTAAATTTGCTTCGTTATAGTTTGGATTTTTATATTCTTTTATATTCTGAGAAAATTTTTGTATAAGAGATTTTAACTTTTTTAGTTTTTCTTCTTTATTTGGAATTTCAATTTGAATAGCCAATTTTATTTCCTCTTGTATTTTTTGATATTTTACTAAATTTAACTGACAATTAAAATAAAAATATTCTACTTGTATAAATAATATATCAAACATTTAGGACAACAGGTTGTCGCAAATGATATTTGTATTAGAATTATTTTTATTTCACCTAAATCAAATCATCTTAAAAATATATTTATAAATTTTTGTATATTTTTATAAGATAAAAAATTGAAAATAATATATATTTTATATACACTATCCGTATATGAGACAATCACTAAAAGGTATAACATTAAAAAATATAACAGAAATACAAGAGGCAAGGAACAACAACAAGTTAATAATATTTGTCGGTGCTGGTGTCTCACAAAATTCTGGCTTACCATCGTGGACAGATTTGGTTAAAAGTCTTGCACAAGATATAGGTATAGAAAAGAAACTTGATGTTAATGGAATAAACCTCAGCCCTAATGTTATACAACAATTAAATGATAAAAACTCTCAATTTTCAGCAGATGAATATCTAAAGATTCCACAATATTATTTTAATAAAAAAAAGAGAGAAAAATATTTTAATAAGATAAAAAATATTCTTTCGAAAAATGCAAAGCCGAATATTATTGATTATCTTATATGTAAATTAAAACCTAAACATATAATAACAACAAATTATGATGATTTGCTTGAACAAACCTATGAAATGTTACAAGAACCTGTTGATAAAATATCTAAAAACGAGGACTTATCAAAATCACACAATAATAATTTTATTATTAAAATGCATGGAGAAATAGCAAAAGACACATCAAAAAAACAAAAATTTGTTTTAAAAGAAGAAGATTATGATAATTATTCAAGAAATTTTAAATTGATAGAAACCTATATTAAAGGTTTAATAGCAACAAATACTATTCTTTTTATAGGTTTTTCTGCTGATGATATGAATGTTAGAAAAATATTTCAATGGGTAAAGGATATTCTTGGTGATAAAATAAGACCTGCATTTTTAATAAATACTGATAAGTATGAAAAGAAACAAATTCAAAGAATAAAATATGATTATCTAAAA
Organism: Elusimicrobiota bacterium; assembly: GCA_017525905.1. Taxonomy (GTDB): domain Bacteria; phylum Elusimicrobiota; class Endomicrobiia; order Endomicrobiales; family Endomicrobiaceae; genus Ruminimicrobiellum. The sequence goes on from JAFXSD010000012.1 coordinate 18,338, forward strand.
GCAATAGGAATTGAAACATTATATTATCAAGAAATAAAAGAAATTATTAAAATATTTAAAGAATCTAATATTTATTATGATAACTATATAAAAGAAGCCAAAAAAATACTAAATCAATCTACGGATTTAGAAGAAACAGGACAAAACTTATTTGATATTTTATATTATATTTTTTACAAAAACTCCTCATATATTGATGAATGTTATGAAAAATTAAAAAATTTAGAATGCCTTTCATATCTTCCAAATTTTATTTTAGAAAAAGTTTTTAAATGTAACATAAAGAAAATATTCGAGAATCCTTCAGTATTCAATCTTCCTACAAATAAAGACATAAGAAGAGGCATTGATGATTTAAGGTTAAAAATATCATTAATTTATAAAGATTTAAATTATGATGAAATTAAAAGTTTATATACAAAAAATACTTTATTAGATTTATTATTAGATAAACTGTTAGAAAGTCAAAGTCCCATACAGATAAAAGAAAAATTAAAAGGGAAAATTAATGTATCAGATGACGAAACATATAAAATAAAATATATACTTAAAAGAATAAATACAGATTTTGATAAAAGATTAAGGGATTCATTAATATCTTATGATTATGCAGATATATATAAAGAATTAAATTTTAATACACAATATTCTAATAATGTCAATGCTTTAAAAAAAGCTTTTTTATATTTTAGATTGGGAGAATATAACAAAACTTTTGAAGAATTAAAAAATATTTCTTTGTTTGCCTTTAATAATGGGTATTATATTTTATATATATTAGCAGAGTTTAATAAAAATAATCTAATTGATTTTATGATGGCTTCTCAATATAAAAAAGAAGATATCAATAAACTAGTTGATAAACTCGTTGCACCGAATATAAAAGAAATTATAAAAGAAATCATCAATTTTAAATTTATAACAAATTTTGAAAATAAAATTTCTAAATTCAGTGAAAATATTCAAGATATTTATGAAAAAACTCAAGCTGGAAATTTGGGTGGAGATTCAAATAACAGTATAACAAAAACTATAAAAGCAAACGAAGAAATATATAATTTTATATTGTACAATTTTCTTATCATGGATGACTATCTTGATATTGAAGCAATATTTAGGAAAGTTAGTGAATGTCTTATAAATAGTTATAAAACATCTATAGAAAAAAACAAGCAGTATAAAGAATATAAAGATTATTACTCTTCTAATACCATTAAAAATTTTTCATATGAAGATTTTTATTATATGATTGAATATTGCAATTATTATGATATAAAAAAATTTCCTAATAATTTAGTATTACAGAATAAAGAAGAATATATTAAAGCAATCAATTCTTTTAATAATATTATCAACTATTCTATTACAAATGATATTGAAAGAATTGAAATATTTACTAATAAAATAAGTAATTTCTTGATATTGTTTTCAAAAATAGATTTAACAGAAGAACTATCAAATAATATATTGAATGCTACTATTAATTTTTTGAAATACTATAATGATATTCGTTTATACGACCAAATAAATTATTTTTTATTAAATAATTATAATAAAAATCATACCAAGTTTAATTGTGAACTATTAGAATATCTAATTTCTCTAATTGCAAATAATAGTGCAAATTTAAAATACAACAAATTTCATCATCGATTAATAGAAGGATTAATTAATAATATAAGTTTTTTTATACTTAAATCAAATGCTAAATATAAATTAAAGGGAGAAGAATTTTTATTAAATAAAATTAATGCTATAGGTGATTATTACATAAGATTAGTATTCATTACATCTATTTATAGGTTTTTAAGCGACCCTAAAGCTATTGATAAAGATTTAATGGATATAATCAAATATTTAAAAAAGACTGATGTTAACCAATACATCCATTTTCTATATAAATTAATAGATTTAAAAATAATAAATATATCTAACGATGAATTATTGAGTTTAATTAATCAAAAATTACAAGATAACGAAGAAATGAAAACAGTTTCATCAAATTTCAATGTAGAATTATTAGATTTATTAAATATTGTAAATTATTTAACAATAAATAATAAATTAAATATTCATTTTATAAGATATCTTAAAGATGATTTGGAAATATATAAAAAAAAGTATTTCAATATCATTGTCGATGTTTTTTTTAAAAGATATTTTAATATGTTTTATAATTTAATACTACTAAATCATGGTCTCACAAAAATAGATTATACAACATTGAATATTCTAGATTTAATTTATGTAAAAAAAGAAAGAATAAATGATATAAAAGAGCATATTTCTAGAAATAGTAAAGACAAAAAAATAATAATAAAAAATATTCTAGAACAATACAAAAAGATAACTAAAGATAAAAATATACCAAAACATGTTATCGACAGAATAAATAAAATTATTATTAATCTATTTTAGATAATTAAATAAATTATTGTTATACAATAAAGAAATCAAAAAACAAACAGCCAAAAGACTATAAGCAATAAAGAAACAATGTAAGCATATAAACAATCCGCATTTTCGAAGGGAATCCGAAAAGTCCCGTAGAAAATGCCTTATGGGTTAGAGATGTAAGTTAATAAACAAACCGTAAGTATCTGGTAACAGAATGTAAGTTTATAAGTCGTTAATAAAGATACTGAATTTAAGCAAGATAAACAGAATATAACTATATAGAAACACACACTTTCGGAGGAACTTCGGGGATTCCGTAGAAAGTGGCTGATGGGTAAATAAACTTAAGTATATATACTAACTTTAATCTTTAGTGTATGTATTTAAGTTTAGTGTAGTAAGAATGTAAGCATATAGAACAAATGAAACAAAAACAAAAGAGAATGTAACCTATTATCGATGTGGAATAGGTCACAGGAATGTAAGGAATAAAAGGGAATTGAGCATATTAACGAAGCCCTATTGGTACCATTTATAGTGCTATATTATTTCATTACTGCATAAAAAAAACACTCTGTTTAATTAACAGAATGTACTTTAAGTTTACATATTTACTTTGTTTTGATTGAGTTAGATTAATCCATTGTCTTTGAATGAATAATAGTCGTTATCTGCTATTATAATATGGTCTAACAAATAACCTTCTATAGTCTTTAATGCTTTATGTATTGCCTCTGTTGCAAGTATATCATTTTGACTTGGCTTTAAACTTCCACCTGGATGATTATGTGCTAATATTACAGAAACAGCATAATATTGAAGGCATAATCTTGCTACTTTTCTTGGATATACAGCACTACGGTGTTCTATTCCTTCGTCTAACTCTACAACTTTAATAAGCTGATTACTTGAGTTTAACAATAGAACATACATCTTTTCTACTTTCAATCCGTTCATTTCTGCCTTGAGATAATCTACTACTGTCTGCGGACAATTTACCTTTTCGGATTCTTTAATTTTCAAGTGATTGTAAATAGCTGTAAACTCTTTAACAAAGTTAATTAAAGATACTTCCTTATCCGAAATAATCGGATATAAATCGTCTTTCTGTGCATCAACTACTTGTTTTAAGCTACCGAACTTATTTAATAAAAGCTCGGCAATTACTGACTTTCCTTTCGTTTTAGTGAAGTTTAACAATTTGGTTAATACTTCCTTTTCATTAATTTCTTTTACTTTCATTTTCGTTCTCCTTTTACTTAGATTTTTACTGCAAGAAAACTACTAAAATCCTCCTTTTATTTGTTATTTTTCGTGTTTGTTTTTTGTATATATAACACTGTTTTTTTTAATGGGGTGAGTATCCTATATATAGGAAGCTATATTTGTATATTTTTAATAAATGTATTGATTTTACAATGTGTTTTAATAATTGAATATTTGTTTTTCTTTGAGGTAAGTATCCTATATATAGGAACCTATCATTGATTTTATGTTGTGTAGGGGGGTGGGCTCAAATCTTTTACTTTAATGGGATATGCACTAATACCCCATATAGGTATTTTGGGTATGTTGAACAGGAAAAATTGTGTAGAGTATTACATATAACATAAACTACACAAAATGTGTATTTCATATATAAAATGATGTATGTTTTTATTTAAGATTTTATTATGTATGTATGCGAATAGTTAATATGAACGGATATAGGAAGGACTCCGTTTCCACATAAGCAACAAGCTTATGTGGAATTTGCAGGATATTTATAGAATGCTTATATTTGTATTTTAACAGTATGTTTTTAATATAAGCATATTTTGATATAATTACAATATTAGAATGCTTTAGATTGTAAGTGAATTATTGCTCCTTTTTCATAATACTTTCTAAGAGCTTATCTATACGAGAAATATATGAAGAAAACTCTATGATATCTTCGTAATGGTCGGTTCGAACTGTATCTATGATTCGGAGTTTTTCTTTTTTAAAAAACAAAAAAATGAAAAATAAAAAAATAATACTGGCTTCATTGTCTCCGAGAAGAATAGAATTATTAAAAAAGTGGGGACTGAAATTTTCTGTAATACCAAGCAACATTGATGAAAATCATAATTTAAAAAGACCGTCATCAATAGTGAAATATTTATCTTATAAAAAAGCCGAAAATGTTAAAGAACAAAATCCTAATTCCGTTGTTATAGGTTCGGATACCATTGTTGTATTAAACGGAAAAATTTTGGGCAAACCCAGAAATAAAAAACATTCCATACAAATAATAAAAGAATTAAACGGAAGTTTGCATAAAGTCTATACCGGAGTTTCTATATTGAGCGATAACAAACAAATTGTTTTTTACGATGTTGCTCATGTCAGAATGAAAAAGTTGCCGTACGAACAATTAAAAAAAATGTTCGGTAAACATATGGATAAAGCCGGCTCTTATGCCGTGCAGGATAAAAATGACAGTTTTGTAAAAAAAATATACGGCGACTACTATACCGTTGTAGGTCTGCCGTATATAAAATTAAAAAAAGAATTAAAACGATTCAATATCAACTTAAAATAAAATTTAAGCTCTGTCTTCCAACAATACTTTTATTTTTGATTTAGCTTTTACCGTATCGAACCAATCGTTCAATATTTCGTTAGCTTTAATTTGTGCTTGTTCAGCTATATTATAAGTTCCTATTGCTTTCAATTCAGAATCTGATACTTGAGCAGCGGAGGCTACAAGAAGTTTCAGTTTGTTTGATGCAAGTTGTTTTCTTCTTAAAGATTCAAAATCTTTGGGGGACATTCTTAAATTGTTTAAGAATTGATAATAATTTCTGCTGTCAAACTGCCCCATTTCATTTAAGAAATAAGGATAACTTTGAATATCTTGAGCAAGTTCGGCATCTGTTACGATTATTCCGTATTTCTTTGTTTGTTGCCAAATAAGTTCATCTTGAATCAAATTTCTTAAAATATGATTTTGTGTAAGTGTCATCATTTCTTCGGTGATTTCCTGCCCTGAATTTTTTAACATTCCGAGAGCATTATTGTATAAACTGTAATAATATTTGTAAGGTATTTTTTTACCGTTTACCACCGCAACGGTATCAAGAGAACTTACTTTACCGAACGTGGATACTCCGAACCCGGCAATAAAAGTTCCCCCGAAAAAGCCGATTAAAATTACCAAAATAATTGCTACTTTATGTTTTCTAAAAAAATTCATCATGATTGTCATCCCTCTCTTGTATGTTTTCTTCGTGGATTTCTTCACCGTTTTCTTCTTTTTCGAGCATTATGCTTTTGCCTTTAAAAACAGCACCTTCGTTTATTGATAAAAGTACCGTTGTTATGTCGCCGGTAACTTTAGATTTGTTTAATAACTCTATACTTTCCGTAGCGGTAATATTTCCTTCAACCGTTCCGTCTATTACAATATAGTTTGCCGATATATTACCTTTTACTTTGGCTGTTTCGCCTATTATAACATTTGCAGCTTCTTTAATGTTACCGATTACGGTACCGTTTATTCTTAAACTTTTTGTTACGGATAAATCGCCTTTGAAAAGTGTACCGTCTCCGATAAATGTTTCTATCGTATCAAATAACTTTTTATTTTTCTTATTCATTTTTATAACCTTCATTAGTTTATGTAACTGCTTAAATATTTCATCGGATTTATAGGCCTGTTATTAAGATGAAGTTCGTAATGTACATGCGGACCTGTTGATCTTCCGGAACTTCCCATTTTTCCTATTTCCTGCCCTTTTTCAACAAACTCACCTTTCTTAACCAACGATTTTTCAAGATGAGCATAAATTGTTCTGTATTTTTTTCCGTGTTCTATTGATATAACATTTCCGTATCCGGACATCCATCCCGAAAAAACAACAACACCGTCTGCCGTAGCAACTATCGGAGTGTTCCTTTTATTGGCAATATCTATGGCACGATGGAAAAAGTTTGTTCTGTGAAGCGGGTGAAATCTTACACCGTAAGGAGAAGATATAATACCTTTACACGGCCATATTGAAGGAGTACATCTGAACAATTCTCTTTGTGCTGATATATGATTTATAACTTCGGAATAACTTTTTATTGAAGCTTTATATTCTTCAAGTAATTCAATGGATTGTTTTGATATTTCCTGATAACTTACATCATCTATTTTACCGGATAACAACATTGATAATGCACTTGATTCCACCGGGGTTGGGCCGCCGGCTGCACCGAAACCGTTTTCAATTATTATTCTTTTTGAATCCATTGCCAAAAGAGAACGGATATGGTCATCGTTTTGTTTTACCTGGGCCAACATGTCTCTTGATTTTTTTATCTGTTCCGCAAAGAAAAGCATTCTGACTTTCATTATTTTGTTATCGGCTTTTACCGTTAAATAATCAATGTGTTTTCCCGATATAAAACCGGCCCATAGTGTCATTCCGGTCCAACCTGCCAAAAACACAAACAAGAAAAGCACAGAAAAATTAAACTTCAATGGTTTTACTTTCCCGTGATGAATAAATACGATGGTAACTTTACTTCTGAGTTCCCTGAGAAGCTTCTTAATTTTTTTCATAAAAGTCATAAAAGTATAACACAAAAACAATAATATTTCAATATGTCTTTTATTTTTGTAGAATATATAGTACATTATTTTATTTAATTATGAAAATATTAATTGTTAAGCCAAGTTCGTTTGGCGATATTATTCAGGCAAACCCTATAATACAAGCTGTTAAAAGTAAATGGAAAGACAGCTTAATAGATTGGCTTGTGTTTAAACAGTGGAAACAAGTTGTGGAACTGTTTCCGGATATTAACAATATAAAGTGTTGGGACAGAAAAGGCGGAATAAAAGCTTTTTTTGAAATATTAAAAGAATGTAATAAAGAAAATTACGATTTGGTTATAGATTTGCAGGGCCTTTTAAGAACCGCAATTTTTTGTAAGTTGCTTAAAGCAAAACAAAAAATAGGTGTAAGCGGAATGAAAGAATTGAGTTGGTTATTTTTAAAGGAACCTTATAAAAGAGATAAAAACGAAAATGCGGTTATCAGGAACCTTAATTCTTTAAGTTATATAACAAAAGAAAAATATGAACCGTACTTTAAAATAAAAACGGATTATATACCGTTGGACATATTAAATAAATGTAAAATAAAACAGGAAGATAAAATTGTTGCTTTTGTTCCTTTTGCCAGAGGAAAAACAAAAACTTGGAATACGGATAATTACATTGTTTTGGCAAATATGATAAAATCCGTAAATAAAGATACAAAAATTATTGTTTTAGGTTCGCGGAAAGATTATGGTAAAATAGTATCCGAAAACATAATTGATTTGTGCGGAGAAACAACCATAAAAGATTTAGCGGGAATTTTTTCCGTTTGCAATTTGGCAATAGGAGCCGATACCGGTTCCATGCATTTGGCAAATGCAATAGGAATAAAAAATGTTTTCATTTTCGGAGGTTCCGATATTAAAGAGACTGCACCGTTCGGAACTAATTCAATCGTGATATCGGCAAATTTAGAGTGTAGTCCGTGCAGGGGAAAATGTAAATTTGACAGCGAAAAATGTTTGGAACAAATAAAACCCGATTTTGTTTTTGAGAGTATAAAACAATGGATAAAATAATATTTTTTCATATGAATCAACTCGGAGATTTATTGTTTAGTTTGCCGGTACTTAAAGCAACGAAACAAAAATTTCCGAATACAAAAATTTATTGTGTCGTAAGAAAAAATCTTGCCGGATTGTTACAATCTACAAAGCTTGTAGATAAAATTTTTTTAAAAGGCGGGAATTTAAGTGCCGAAATAGATTTAATTGCCGATATAAGAAAAGAAAATATCGGTACGGCATTAATGTTTTCCGAATCACCTGAAACTTTGATTCTGGCATATCTTTCAAAAATAAAAAACAGAATAGGTTTTAAAACGGCAAGCTTAAGATTTTTGCTTACTAAAACCGTGGAAAAAATAGGAGTACCTTCTTTAAATAATAATATTGTTCTTGCAAAAGCGATAGGTTTGGATAATGTTCAAAAAGATTATTTAAACATTTTAAAAATAGACAGCGAAGCCGAAGTTAAAGTTTCTTTTTGGTTGGAAGATAATAAAATGTTAAATGACGATTTTATTGTTGTATCAATGGGCGCAAGCAAAAGAAGACAGGAAAAATGTTTAAGAAACGAAGTGTGGATTGAAACATTAAACAAACTTACGGAAATGAACAAGAAAATTGTTGTTGTTTGTGCAAAATGGGAAATTGATTCCGTAATGAAAGTATTAAAATATGTATCTAAAGAAGTAAAAATATTTTGTCCCGAAAACGGGCTTGTTGAACTTGCCGCTTTGATAAGTAAAGCGAAGTTGTTTGTAGGTATAGATTCGGGCACAATGCATTTGGCTGCAAGTCTCGGTATAAAATGTGTTGCATTGTACGGCAATACCGATCCTTCTCAAATAGGGCCGAGACCGTTAAATAATCATATAATTATCAAAAAAAACAGTGCAAAAGATATTATAGCAACTGATATATTGGAGAACATAAAATGAAAAAAATAAGTTTAATGTTGTTTTGTTTTCTTTTTTTGCAGGGCTTTGTTTATGCACAGGAAGGCAGTGATATTGTTGCAACGGTTAACGGGAAAAATATCACAAAAACTTATGTAAGTAATATCCTGAAACAAGATTTTGAAAATTTGCCGGAAAATCAAAGAACCGAAGAAAATGTAAGTCTTCTGTTTAACAAAATAATTAATCAAAAAATAGACGAACTTTTGCTTATAGATGCGGCAAAACAAGCTAAAGTTCAAGTTTCAAAAGAAGAAACAGACAACGCAATAAATAACATTAAAGCTAAATTTGCCGACGAAAAAGATTTTCAAAACGATTTGAAAAAACAGGGATTAACAAACAAAGAATTTGAAAATGAAGTTAAAGAATCTTTAATGAAAATAAAGTATGTGTCGAACGAAATAAAAAGGAGAGCAAAAGATCCGAGCGATGCGGAAATAAAAAATTTTTATAATAATGTTATATCAAAAATAAAAGGGCTTGATTTAAATCTTTCAATCAGGGACGAAAAACTTGTTTCATCCGTAGCTGACACCTTGAAAAGAACTTATGCCGAACAAGTTAAAATAAGACAAATATTTATAAAGTATTCCGATAAATTTTCAAAGCAGCAAAAGAAAGAAGTAAATCAAAAAATTAATGAGCTGAAAAAAGAGTTGGCATTACAGGATATGAATTTCGCACAGTTGTCCGTAAAGTATTCCGATGATCAAAATTTGAGACAAAAAAAAGGTGATTTGGGCTTTGTTTTGAAAGAGGATATTACTCCCGAAGTTGCAGATGTTGTTTTTTCTTTAAATGTCGGAGATTACAATAAAAAACCTATTAAAACAAACAACGGGTACCACTTTTTCAGAGTAGAAGAAAAGAAAGCAAGAATGCCTATAGAACTTGATGAAGTTAAAGATTTGTTATCCGATTTGTTATATAAGCAGCACATACAAATTGAGTATGATAAATTAATGGCCGAATTAAAAGCCAATTCGGATATTAAAATTTATTAGTGTTATATAAACCTTTAGAGGATATTATGAAATATGCAAGTTACAGAAGTGTTTTTAAAATGTACGAATATGTACAACCGTTTTTAAAATATTCGTTACCGTTGGAAGAAGAGTTGCCCGGCAACAAAGTTTTGGTAATTGCTCCTCATCAGGATGATGAAAGTATAGGTTGCGGCGGAACTCTTATTAAGCATACTAAAGCGGGAGGAAGACTTGAAATTGCTTTTTGTACTTCCGGCGGAGAAAAAAGGTTATACGAAGCAAAAGATGCCGCTAAAGTGTTGGGTGCAAAAATAAGTCATTTTTTACAATTTGATATAAGATCTTTATACAGTAATACAACTCAACTTGCAGAAAGGTTTACGGAACTTTTTAACAGAGTAAAACCCGAAATAGTATTTTTACCGTTTATGATAGATAACCATCAGGATCATGTTTCAATATCCAAAGCATTTGTAAAAGCGAACAAAATGAAATCGGTAAATTGTATGGTTTATGCTTATTCGGTGTGGACTACTTTAATACCTAATGTAGTTATAGATATAAGCGAACAATGGGAACAAAAAAAACAGGCAATAGAATGTTATAAAACTCAAACGGCAACAAGAGATTATGTTGCCATGGCATCATCAATATCAAAGTATTGGTCTGTTGTAAAAGGGAAAAACACACAATATTGCGAAGCATTTTTTAAAGCAACAAGCAGTGAATATGTCTCTTTAGTTAAGAAAATTTTATAGTATGGGAAAAATTAAAGTTTTACATCTGTTTTCATCATATACAATAGGCGGTGCGGAAAAACAAACTTTGCTTACCTCAATAAGTTTTAAAGAACTCAGTTCAAAGTTTGAGCCGGTACTTGCTGCTCCCAAAAAAAGTTTTTTATATGAAGAGGCAGAAAAAAAAGGAGTTAAAGTTGTTGATTTTTCGTGCAGAGGAACATTTACTCCCACCGGTGTATATAAACTTATAAAAATAATTAAAACCGAAAAAATATCAATACTTCATGTTCATCAAGGGAAACTTTATTGGACCGCATTACTGATGAAACTCTTTTTTCCCAATATAAAAGTTGTTCTTCACAGAAGACAAGATACAAGACATAAATGGTATGCAAAATGGCATTACAAACTTGCCGATATAACTTTAACTGTATCGAAAGTGGTAAGAAATAATTTAATAAAATATGAGTCCGTTCCCGAAAATAAAGTTAAAGTTTTATACAATGCTTTTGACACTAAAAAATTTGAACAATCTGCGGATAGTGCCGACATAATAAAAAAATATAATTTGGAAAATAAATTTGTTGTAGGAACCGTCGGAGCGATTGTTTCTTTGGAGGGGAAAGGGCAACAATACCTTATAGAAGCAATTTCAAAACTCAGAAAGGAGTATCCGGATATAGCAGGGTTGATTGTAGGCGACGGTGCCGGAAAAAAATTGCAGGAAGAATATGCAAAAAGTTTAGCCGTGGATGATATTGTTTTTTTTACGGGATATCAGGCGGATGTTCCTAAATTTTTGCAGGTAATGAATATTTTTTGTTTGTTGTCTTGCGATACGGAAGGGTTCGGAAATGTTAATCTTGAAGCTCAATTCAAACAAATTCCGGTAATAACAACCACAATAGGAGGTATTCCGGAAACTGTATTGGACGGTAAAACAGGAATACTTATAGAACCGAGAAATACCGACATGTTGATAGATGCAATTAAAAAAATAATGAATAATAAACAATTGGCACAAGATATGGCTGAAGCAGGTCACAAGTTTGTTGAAGAAAATTTTTCCAAAGAGAAATTTGTTGAAAACCTTACAAATATTTATGAGAGTATATTACAATGATTAAATATTTGTTATATCCGTTCACGATTATTTATTATTTGTTATCCGAACTAAACAGATTATTAACAAAATCAAAAAAGTTATATAAGCCGGTCATAAGTGTAGGTAATATTACATGGGGCGGCAGCGGGAAAACTCCCGTCACCGCGGAAGTTGCAAAATATATTTTAAGTTTGGGAAAAACTCCAGTAATATTATCAAGAGGTTATGCAAGAAAAAACAGTAAAAATAAAAATGTTATAGTAAGAGATAAAGAAAAAATATTGTCCGATATCTTTGCATCCGGTGATGAACCGTATATGATGGCTCATCAGATAAATTGTCCGATAATAGTGGGCTCAAACAGAATTAAAAGTGCAAATTTGGCAAAACAATTTAATCCCGATGTTTTTATTTTGGATGACGGGTTCCAACATTGGAAACTGCAAAGAGATTTGGATATAGTATGTATAAACGCTTTAAATCCGTTCGGTAACGGGATGACAATTCCTTCCGGAATTTTAAGAGAAAAAAAATCCGCACTTAAAAGAGCAAAACTTATATTCTTAACAAATTGCAATTTGGGAAATAAAGAAAAAATAAACGATATAAAAAAAGAAATTTTTAAAATAACAAAACAAGAATCCGGTGAAACTTCCTGTAAAAATTATGAGGTTATAAATTTATACGATAAAATTAAAGTTGAACATTTTGAAGAATTCAAAAAAGAAAATTCTTTCGTTGTTGTTTGTGCAATAGGTTCTCCGAAAAATTTCATAAGTATGTTAAAAAATTTGGGGTTGAACATAAAAAAAGAAATTATTTTTAAAGATCATCACAGGTATCAACAAAAAGACATAACGGACATTGTAAAGAGTTTCAGGGAAAAAGATAATATTATAACAACCGCAAAAGATGCGGTAAAAATAAATGAAGTTGTAAGTGATGAAATAAAGAAAAAAATATACATATTTAATATATCCGTATCTTTTGACAGCGGGAAAGAAAAATTTGAAAAAGAAATAAAATCTTTATTGGGAATAAAATAATGGCAAACAGAAAAAAGTTATCTCCGGCAATATTTTTGGACAGAGACGGAACAATAAATTACGATAAAAATTATTTAAGTGACGAAAGTCAGTTAAAATTATATAAAAATATAGAAAAACCTTTACTGAAATTTAAAGAAATGGGGTTCAAACTTGTTATAGTAACAAATCAGTCCGGCATTGCAAGAAAATATTTTACTGTAACAAAATTGAAACAAATCAATTCTAAATTAACAGAGATGCTGAAAAAGTTAAATGTGAAAATTGACGGAATGTATTATTGTCCGCACGGTCCCGATGATAACTGCGATTGCAGGAAACCGAAAACAGGTATGGCGTTAAAGGCGGCAAAAGAGCTGAACATAGATCTTAAAAAATCTTATATGATAGGTGACAGTGTGAGAGATTATATTTTCGGTTACAATTTCGGAGGAAAAGGAATATTGGTTCTTACGGGACACGGCAAAAAACAATTTCTTAAAGTGAAAGACGAAAAGCAAAAACCGTTAGCCGTAGTCAGAAGCTTAAGTCAAACAGTGGAGGTTATAAAAAATGATTATAAGAAAAATTAAAGTTTTAATAATGGCAGCACTTATAACATTACCTGTTTATGCTCAAAATGATAAAAATGTATCCGCGACAAAAGATTTTTTTAAATATTCTCCCGATTTTCAATGGAGACAAATGAAAGGAACTTTACCAGAACAGGAAGATTTGGTTTTCGATGTTTATTGGAAATTCGTTAAAGTGGGTAAAGGAACACTTGAAATAAAAGGTTTTGAAGACATAAACGGAAGGACGGCATACCATATATATTCGGAAGCAAAATCCGCTCCTTTTTTTGACAGTTTCTTTAAAGTAAGAGATACCAACCAATCTTGGATAGATGCCGAAAGTTTTTGTTCTTTAAGATATCTTACAAATATTTCCGAAGGCGGTTGGAAAAAATTCGAACAACTTGATTTTAATCATGACAGTAAAAGGTTTGCAAGAAACGATGACGGAACAATGAAATACGGAGATACGGTTCAATGGGTTCAGGATGTTATATCTTCTTTATATTTTATGAGAACATTGGATTTGGAAGTAGGCAAAGAATATGTTTTTGAAGCCCATTCCGGAGATGATACATGGCCTTTAAAAACTAAAGTTATAGGCAGAGAAAAAGTTAAAGTTGATGCCGGAACTTTCGATTGTTTAATATTGCAGCCTTTCTTAAGGGAAGATGCCGGAATTTTTAAAGCTAAAGGCGCTCTTAAAGTTTGGGTTACGGATGATGACAGAAAAATGCCGGTAAAAATGAAATCTAAAATTCCCGTAGGTTCAATAAACGCGGAACTTTCAAAATATAAAACTAAAAAAAGTAATGCTAAAAAGGATGAAGTTGTAGCAAAAGAAGTTTCTTCTGAACAAGAAAATCTTAATATAGAATAAAGTATATAAAATGGAAACTAAAATACTCAGTACGAAAAAAGAAAGTAACGAACTTGTTATAGAAACAACAAATAATATATTGAAAAATAAAGGAATAGTTGTTTTGCCTACTGATACCGTTTACGGATTAATGACAAGCGTTTTTAACTTTGAAGGTCAAAAACAAATATACAAACTTAAACACAGGGCAGCAAGAAAACCTTTAATATTAATGTCGGATAATATAGAAACATTGAAAAAGTTTGTTATATTCCCCAAAGGTATAGACAAAATCGTTATGGAATTTTGGCCGGGACAGTTAACATTAATATTACCTACAACCGAACTTGGCAAAATGTTAATCGGCGGCAGGGACAATTTGGGGGTAAGAATACCGAACTGTAAAATACTTTTGGATATTATGGCGAAGTACGATGTTCCTTTAATGACTACATCCGCAAACATTTCCGGTAAGGACAGTGCAAAATCGGCAAAAACCGCAATAGATTATTTTGCCGGGAAAATAGATTTGATAGTTGACGGCGGCAAATGTGAGTTTTCGTTCGAATCAACTGTTATAGATATGGTAAAGTTTCCGTATGTTGTTATAAGAAAAGGTTGTTTGGATTGTAAGAAACTGTTGGAATACATATAATTATAATACATTTACAGTAACCAACCTTCCGTTTTTCCAAGCTTTAAAAAATTAAAAATACTATTGACTTTAAAATAAATTTTAGTTATAATGCAAGGACTTACATAAGTTTTTTTTGTAAGAAAATATGTATTTTATCGTGCATATATAACATAAAAATGTTATATACGGCGTATTTTTGTTATTATAAAAAAACAAGAAAATATTTATGTAAAATAAAAAGGCAAGGGAATAAAATGGGTAGAGAATTTTCATTAGACAAAATTAGAAATTTTGGTATTGCAGCTCATATCGATGCAGGTAAAACTACAACAACCGAAAGAATTCTTTATTATACCGGAAGAACTCACAAAATAGGTGAAGTTCATGAAGGTGCTGCAACAATGGACTGGATGGAACAGGAAAGAGAAAGAGGTATTACTATCACTTCAGCTGCAACATATTGCAAATGGAGAGATATGCAGTTTAACATTATAGATACCCCGGGACACGTTGATTTTACGGCTGAAGTTGAAAGATCTTTAAGAGTTCTCGACGGTGCAGTTGTTGTATTCGATTCCGGAAACGGAGTTGAACCGCAATCTGAAACAGTTTGGAGACAAGCAGATAAATATAATGTACCGAGAATCGTTTTTTCAAACAAAATGGATAAAATCGGTGCAGACTATTTCATGGTTATAGATCAAATAAGAGAAAAATTAGGTGCAACTCCTCTTACAATGCAAATTCCTATCGGTGCGGAAGCGGATTTTAAAGGTGTTATAGATTTGGTTGAAATGAAAGCTATTATATGGAAAGGTGAAGAGTTGGGTGCAAAATTTGATGTAACCGAAATTCCTGCGGAATTTGCAGAAAAAGCAAAAGAATTAAGAGCAAACTTAATTGAACTTATTGCAGATTACAGTGATGATGTTATGAATTGTTTCATGGAAGGAACAGAACCTACCGTAGCACAAATAAAACAAGCAATAAGAAATGCAACCCTTCAAATAAAATTAATCCCTGTTTTCTGCGGGACATCATTCAAAAATAAAGGTGTACAACCTATGTTGGATGCAGTTTGTGATTACTTACCGTCACCTTTAGACAGAAAAGATATGCATTGCGTAGATGCAAATACAAATGAAGAAACTTCAAGACCGGCTGACGATAATGCTCCTTTCGCAGCTTTGGCCTTTAAGATACAAGCAGACCCTTTTATAGGAAAGCTCACCTATATCAGAGTTTACTCCGGAACTTTGCAGAGCGGTTCTTATGTATTCAATCCAGGCAAAAACGGCAAGGAAAGAATTTCTCGTATCGTAAGAATGCACTCTAACAACAGGGAAGAAGTAAAAGAAGTAAGAGCAGGTGATATTGCAGCAGTAGTAGGATTGAAAAATACCGGAACAGGTGATACACTTTGTGATGAAGCAAAACCTGTTATCTTGGAATCTATGGAATTCCCGGAACCGGTTATTTCCGTTGCAATCGAACCTAAATCTAAAGCAGATGAAGAAAAGTTGGCAAATGCTTTATCAAGACTTGCAGAAGAAGATCCTACATTTACGGTTAGAAGCGATGAAGAAACAAACCAAACAATTATTTCAGGTATGGGCGAACTTCACTTGGATGTTTTGGTTGACAGAATGAGAAGAGAATTTAATGTTCAAGCTAATGTAGGTAAACCACAGGTTGCTTACAGAGAAACTGTTAAGAAATCAGCTGATGCAGAATCCAAATACATCAGACAGACCGGTGGTAGAGGTCAGTACGGACATGTTATTATAACATTGGAACCGTTACCTCCTGCGAAAGGTTTTGAGTTTGTTAACAAAATTGTCGGCGGTGTTATTCCGAGAGAATATATACCGGCAGTTGAAAAAGGTATAAGAGAAGCTTTAACATCCGGTGTTTTGGCAGGATATCCTGTTGTAGATGTTAGAGTTACTTTGACCGACGGTTCTTTCCACGAAGTGGACTCATCCGAAATGGCATTTAAGATTGCCGGTTCTATGGCTTTCAAAGATGCTTGCAAAAAAGCAAATCCCGTAATTCTTGAACCTATAATGAAAACAGAAGTTATGGTTCCGGAAGAATATATGGGTGATGTTATCGGTGATTTGAACTCAAGAAGAGGAAAAATTATGAGTATGGAACCGGTAAACAAAATAGAACATATTAAAGCAAATGTTCCTTTGTCTGAAATGTTCGGTTATTCAACAACATTGAGATCGTTAACACAAGGTAGAGGAAACTATAGTATGGAACCTTCACACTATGAAGAAGTTCCAAAACAAATTGCAGATAAAATTTTAGAGAAAAAAGCATAAAAATTACCGGACGGTAGTTTTTGAGCATAGAGCATAAAAAAAGAAGTTTTTAAAATAAAACAGGAGAAAGAACAATGGCAAAAGAAAAATTTGACAGATCAAAGCCACATGTAAATGTAGGAACAATCGGACATGTTGACCATGGTAAAACAACCTTGACAGCAGCAATAACGAAGGTATTGGGAGATCAAGGGTTGGCAGAATATATACCTTATGATACAGTAGCAAAAGCATCAGAATCACAAGGAAGAAGAGACGATACAAAGATCGTAACAATCGCAGTAAGCCATGTAGAATATTCAACAAAGAACAGACATTATGCACATATCGATTGTCCGGGACACGCAGATTATGTTAAGAACATGATCACCGGAGCAGCCCAGATGGATGGAGCAATCTTGGTAGTAAGTGCATTGGACGGACCGATGCCACAGACCAGAGAGCACATCTTGTTGGCAAGACAAGTAAACGTTCCGAACATAGTAGTATTTTTGAACAAATGCGATGCAGTAGAAGATAAAGAATTGTTGGACTTGGTAGAAATGGAAGTAAGAGAATTGTTGACCAAGTACGGATTTGACGGAGACAACACAACCATCATCAGAGGAAGTGCATTGAAAGCATTGCAAGGCGATAAAGAAGGTATCGATTCAATAATGGCATTGATGGATGCAATAGATAAAGATATTAAGTTGCCAGAAAGAGATATAGATAAACCTTTCTTGATGAGCGTAGAAGACGTATTCTCAATCACGGGAAGAGGAACAGTAGCAACAGGAAGAGTAGAAAAAGGAAGAGTAAAAGTTGGAGATGCATTGGAAATCGTAGGAATAAAAGATACCCAAAAGACAGTAGCAACGGGAATCGAAATGTTCAGAAAACTCCTCGATGAAGCACAAGCAGGAGATAATATCGGAGTATTGTTAAGAGGTATAGAAAAGAACCAGGTAGAAAGAGGACAAGTATTAGCAGCACCCGGAACAATACACCCGCACAAGAAATTCAAAGGACAAGTATACATATTGAAGAAAGAAGAAGGTGGAAGACATACACCGTTCTTTAACGGATACAGACCGCAGTTCTATTTTAGAACTACCGATGTAACCGGAGTAGCACATTTACCAGCAGGAACCGAAATGGTAATGCCTGGAGATAATGTAGAGATGGATGTAGAATTGATAATGCCGGTAGCAATGGATGAGCAATTAAGATTTGCAATCAGAGAAGGTGGAAGAACAGTTGGATCCGGTGTTGTTACTAAGATTATTGAATAATTTGCAGTAAATATTTTTGGAGAGTTAGGAAAATGGGAGACAGAGTAATCATAACGATGGCTTGCACCGAATGCAAAAACAGAAATTATTATTTTGCAAGAGGCAAGAAACAAGAAGGAAAATTAGAAGTAAAGAAATATTGTAAGACATGCGGAAAACATGTTTTGCATAAAGAGACAAAATAGTTTACTAACCTGGGGGCATAGGCTAACGGTAAACTTCCGGTCTCCAAAACCGGCTTTGGTGGTTCAAATCCATCTGCCCCCGGTTTAAAAAGATGGATTATAATATTTTAAAGTGAGACGGTTTTATGGGAAAAGCAATACAATTTTTTAAAGATGCTTATTTTGAATTAACAAAAGTTACATGGTTAAGTAAAAAAGAAGTTGTAGCGACGACCTTTGTTGTTATAGTTTTTGTTATAATTATGGCAATATTTGTTGGTTTGGTTGATATGATATTATCGAGTGCATTGGGCATAATATTAAATTTGAGGTAGAAAATGGCTAAGCAGTGGTATGTAGTTCATACATATTCGGGACATGAAGATAAAGTAAAAAACAGCATAGAAAGAACAGTTGAAAATCTTGGTATGCAGAATTTTATTTCTCAAGTTCTTGTTCCTACTGAAGAAGTTGTTTCAGTAAAAAATAATAAGAAAAAAATAAGAAAGAAAAAGTTTTATCCGGGATATGTTTTTATAGAAATGATAATAAATAATGAAACATATTGGTTGGTTAGAAATACAACCGGAGTAACCGGTTTCTTGGGCGGTGTAAAACCTGCACCTATGGCGGAATCAGAAGTTGCTAATCTTATAAAAGCGGTTACAAATCCTGATGATGCAAAGCCAAGACCGGCAATTTCATTTGAAAAGGATGAAAATGTAAGAATAACAGAAGGTCCTTTCAACCACTTTATCGGTGTAGTTGAAGAAGTTAACCAGGAAAAAGGTAAGTTGAAAGTTATGGTTACCATATTCGGAAGACCTACACCTGTTGAGCTGGATTTCTTGCAAGTAGAAAAAGTTTAATAAACGAATGCTGTATGTTACGGCAGCACGATTAAAATAAAGTAAAAAATTATATTTTCAATGCTCAGGAAAATATAGTTGCAGTTTAAGGGAGATTTAAAATGCCACCAAAGAAAGTAAAAACACAAATTAAGTTACAAATACCTGCAGGTGCAGCAAATCCTGCACCACCGGTTGGTCCTGCATTAGGTCAACAGGGTGTAAATATAATGGATTTTTGTAAACAGTTCAATGAAAGAACAAAAAAAATGGAACAAGGTATGGCAACACCTGTTGTTATTACCGTATATGAAGACAGATCATTTACATTTATAACAAAGATGCCTCCGGTTCCTGCATTGATAAAGAAAGCAGCAAAAGTTGCAAAAGCTTCGGGAGTTCCTAATAAAACTAAAGTCGGTTCTATTACAAAAGCTCAAGTTGAAGAAATTGCAAAACAAAAAATGCCTGACTTAAATGCTATCGATTTGGAAGGTGCAAAGTTGATGGTTGAAGGTACGGCAAGAAGTATGGGAATTGAAATAAAACAAAAATAACGACAATTTATAAAAGTATTTAATTATAAATTATAAATTGTAAATTAGAAAGGTGGGAGCTGTTATTAAAACGGCGAAAGAACCACAGGAGAATTAAAATGGCAAAAAGATTAAAAGAATTATCAAAATTGGTAGACTCAAACAAACTTTATTCTGTTGAAGAAGCAGCAGATTTAGTAAAACAAACAGCAAAAGCAAAATTTGACGAATCTGTAGAAGTTCACATTCGTTTGGGAATAGATCCTAAACAGAGTGATCAAATAGTCAGAGGAACAGTTTTGTTACCTAACGGTATCGGTAAAACAAGAACAGTTTTCGTTGTAGCTAAAGGCGAAAAACAAACTGAAGCTGAAAAAGCCGGTGCAGATAAAGTCGGTTCAACTGATTTAATAGAAGATATTGCAAAAGGTGACT
>JAFXSD010000043.1 GCA_017525905.1 Elusimicrobiota bacterium
GACAATATCCTTTTTTCCAACGATGCTTTCGGACAACATTTTGCAACTGAAGAATTGTTTAACGATAAAGCAAACCAATGCCTTTTATGGAAAGAAGCAATAAAATATTTCGTAAACATATTGCATCCGTTTGCTCCGTTGGTAGCAAAGAAAATAGAAGAAATAAAAGCTTTAAATTTACCTGTTGATATTATTGCTCCGTCTCACGGTGCTATTTGGAGAGATAATCCGTTGCAAATCGTGGAAAAATATGCACAATGGGCAAATTCTTATCAGGAAAACCAAATCACAATCGCTTATGACACAATGTGGGAAGGTACAACAAAAATTGCTCACAAAATTGCGGAAGAAATTCATAAACAAAGTCCTGATACGGTTGTAAAAGTATTTAATATATCAAAACAGGATAAAAACGAAATTATGACGGAAGTTTTTAAATCAAAAGCTATTGCCGTAGGTTCTCCCACGGAAGTTAACGATATTTTATCAAGTGTTTCCGGATGGCTCTCGTTTTTAAAATGTTTAAGATTCAAAAATAAAAAAGCTGCGGCTTTCGGTTGTTACGGTTGGAGCGGTGAATCGGTTAAAATTTTGCAGGAAAAATTAAAAGCTGCAGGTTTTACTGTAACGGATAAAGCGGTAAAATCTTTATGGAACCCGACTGAAGAAGATTTTGCAAATATCCCCGACCTTGTAAAAGATTTGCTTTCATAATTTTTGTAAAACAACTTAAAACAATTTTACAATACAAAATAAAAAGGAGTGTTCCGTTAAAAGAACACTCCCTTTTTTTTAATTTTTTTATCAGTCCGAAATATCCACATCCGGAGCAATAGTTATGTTATAGTCGGGATAAAGTTCTGTAATTTCTTTCATTACTATTTCCAAGCCTTCTTTTGCTTCTATTTCAAAGCTCATAACTATATCAAATCTTATTAATTTTGCTGCCATATCAGCATAAAAGCCGTGCATCTGCAAAACCCAATTATGTGCCATTACAGTTTCTTGAATAGTATTTCGTATTTTGGCAACTTCATCATCTTTAGTGTTGAACGAATAAACACCTATTCCGGCAATAATAACTCCTGTTTCATGATAAACTTTTGTTTCCAATTTTCTGGTTAAAGTATCCACCTGCTCAACGGTCATAGTGTCGGGCAATTCCAAATGAACGGAAGCAAGATTTTTGTTCGGCCCGTAATTGTGAATTATTAAATCGTAAGCTCCTCTTACTTCCGGTTCTTCAACTAAAAGTTGTTTAATTTTCTTTGTCGTTTCGGAATCAGCTCTTCTGCCTAAAATATCACTTAAAGTGTCCGTCATCATTTCTATACCGGCTTTAATAATCACTATTGAAATTATTACACCCACATAAGCTTCCAACGAAATTTCCGTCGTAAAATAAATAATTGCGGACGCCAACACCGATGCCGAAAGTATTGCATCAAACATAGCATCTGCTCCGGAAGCTATTAATGCTCCGGACTTTATTTTTTCACCGTTAGCTTTAACATATCTTCCCAAAACTATTTTCACAACAACGGCAACGGCTATTATTATTAAAGAAATTACGGAATAGTCCGAAGGTTCCGGATGAATAATTCTTTTTATCGATTCCACCGCAGCGGTTATACCTGCATACAAAACTATTGCGGAAACAAGAAGTGCACTCATATATTCAATTCTTCCATGCCCCAACGGATGTTTTTTGTCGGGCATTTTATTTGCAAGTTTTGTTCCTACAATTGTAATAACGGACGATAAAACATCCGACAAATTGTTTACGGCATCCAAAATTACGGCAATGGAATTTGAAAGGAAACCTATTATTGCTTTAAATGTTGCAAGAAATATGTTTGTAACGATACCAATAACACTTGTTTTTACTATTATTTTATCTCTGTTTTCAGCTTCATGGAGCAAATCTCTTCTTACACCTGCTTTTTCTTTATCCATAATTGTCTCCGGCTAAATTTCGTTAATATTACCCATATAATATGAAATTTTTTTAATTTTTATCAATCGTTTTGGAAACATTTGACTTTTGATTTTTTTAGCTATATAATACTCTCGTAATAAACATTGCAACGGATTGGCTTGGTAACTCTTGAAAATTCCGCGGCTAAAAAATAAAACAAACTGTCCGGTATTTCCTGACAGTCGGTAAATTAAATTTTATTTTTATGTCTCTTTTTGCAATGTGCAAGAAGAGTTTTTTTATTTCAGGACAAAATTATGGTAAAAAATGACGAAATAAGAATAGCTATTATTGCAATAGTTATTGAAGACAAAACAAAATCCAATATTGTAAATTCAATATTGCACGATTATTCGGATTTGTTTGTAGGCAGAATGGGTATTCCGTTTAAAGAAAAGAAGATATCGGTTATTACACTTATTGCACAAGGCACTAACGATAACATTTCTTCTCTTACGGGAAAACTCGGACGGGTGGAAGGAATTACGGTTAATTCGATGCTTACAAAAAAATCACAGAAGTGATTTTTTTGGAGGGATGGAGGTATTGAGAGATAGAGGGATGGAAGAATAGAGGTATAGAAACGACAACAATAGAAGAATGGAAGTCCGGATGTATAGATGTATGGAAAGTTGTTGGTATTTAGGAAAATACAAAGTTAGAATTTAAAAGATAAATCTGTTTCGCTTAATATATAAAAGGAGAAAATAATGAGTTTTTTAGATAAGTACAAAAAAGAATTAGAGCAATACGATAAAATGGAAAAGGATTTCATTGACGACGATTTAATTTGGAAACAATTAAATGCGGCGGAAAATCCCACGAAAGAACAAGTAAGAAAAGTATTGCAAAAAGCAGACAACTGTGTTCGTCTTGAACCGGAAGAAACTGCAATTTTAATACAGAACAAAGATCCTGAAACCATAGAAGAAATGTATCAACTTGCATACAAACTTAAACACGAAGTTTATGCGGACAGACTTGTTTTGTTTGCTCCGTTATATTGCAGCGACGAATGTGAAAACAAATGTAAATATTGCGGATTCAGATGCGATAACGGTGTGATGAAAAGAAAAACTTTAACTCAGGAAGAAGTTGCCGAAGAAGTTAAAGTTATGATAAACGAAGGTCAAAAAAGAACGGTTTTGGTTTACGGAGAATCCGCCAACACTACCGTCGATTACATGGTGGATACAATAAGAACGGTATATTCAACAAAAACCGATAAAGGTGCAATAAGAAGGGCAAACATTAATGCAGCTCCTTTATCCGTGGAAGAATATAAAAAATTGAAAAAAGAAGGTATCGGAACAATCCAGGTGTTCCAGGAAACTTACCATCACGAAACTTACAAATATATGCATCCGCAGGATACAATAAAAGGTCATTACAGATGGAGACTTTATTGTATGGACAGAGCATACCAGGCAGGTTGCGACGATATGGGGTTGGGTGTATTGTTCGGTTTATACGATTGGAGATTTGAAGTTATGGGCCTTTTGTATCACACAATACATTTGGAACAAACATTTAACGGTGTAGGACCTCACACAATATCGTTCCCGAGAGTAACACTTGCAAACTCCACTCCGTTAAGCCAACACTTAAAATATAAAGTAAGCGACGAAGATTTCAAGAAATTGGTTGCTGTTATAAGACTTTCCGTTCCTTATACCGGAATGATTTGTACCGCAAGAGAACCTAAAAAAATAAGAGATCAGGTTATAAAACTCGGTGTATCTCAAATGGATGCCGGTACAAGAATAGGTGTAGGTGCTTATGCAAGATCGAAAAAAGCAAACGAACTTAAAGATGCCGAACAGTTTACCATTAACGATGAAATATCGTTGGATGCTTGTTTAAAATCCATTTGCGAAATAGGTGAAATCCCCTCTTTCTGTACAGCTTGTTACAGAGCAGGCAGAACCGGTGAAGAGTTTATGAAATATGCAAAAACACAATTTATACATAATTTCTGTATGCCTAATGCCATACTTACATTTAAAGAATATATTGTGGATTATGCTTCAAAAGAAACGGCTGAAATCGGTAACAAAGTTATAGATAAATACCTTAAACAACTTGAAGGAACCGAATATTACAACAAAATCGTTGACGGACTAAAACAAATCGAAAACGGAAAGAGAGACGTAAGATTTTAGAATGCTGTTTAACAAGTAATCATAAGATGTTCATTTGCCACATCGTTATATACCTTGCATTTTCTGTCCGACACATCATAAACGTGCACGATATCGGTTAGCTTTTCCGACTCTTCAAACTCCGAAACAATATCTTTTGACGATTCCAGCTTTTCAGGTGAGAAATGTATTGTTTTCTCATTGTTAAATATTGCCGTATATAATATTTCCGCTTCCACAAGATCCTGGAAAATATGGCTTCCGTACGACAGTTCGGGATTAAAACCTGCTTTGGTTTCTTCCGTTTCACATATAATTTCGTATGTGCTTATATCCGAAAAAGATGTCGGAACTCCAAGTTCCGGAGAAGATGTTCCCACTCTGCCGGGAACAATAAGCATCATATGTTTGCCCTTATCACGATAAAACCAATTTATTTTCCCTACCAGTTTTGCTATAAGAGATTTATCGTTATAAGGCATATTGTAATATTTAACAGGATCCACATATACAATGATATCAAGATCGGTTGTCTTACACATTCCCGTCGATGCTCCTTTACTTTCAAGCAAAATATCTTTCTCATCAACATTCGGCGGAATTACAGTTCCAGATTTACCTTTTTGAATCTGGAGAGGACGACATTGAAGCAAATCAATAGAATACTCTCCGCTCTCCGATATATTTATGGTAAATTCTGTATCAACTGGGTAATCATACTCTTCCTGTATACAGTTGAGCAACCTTTTCATCTGTTCCATTAAAGTAAAATTAGATACGATTCCCATACACGAAATAAATTTTACTTCGCGCCTTATACCCATTTCTCTAAGTCTTGATTCGGCTTCATAGTCGTGTTCAAATAATAACTTACCAAGATAGTTCGGAATATCCGGTTCAATATCTCTTAAAGTTAGTTTTTTAAGACAATGCTCGTTCATATTGATAACTTCAGTATTACCTTGCGAAAATTTGTGTTTATCCGCAGAAGAAGAATATAAGTTTTTATCAGGCATATCAAGATTAACTATTCTCGGATACGAACCTTCCGTTCTATCAACTGCAGATGTTCCAAGCCCCATAACAAGCCTAAGCATTCCGGCTGAAGGATCACTATCCTGCATTATTCTGTAAGGACTGTACGAATAACCTACTCCTGCAGTACAAGGCATATAGTTGGTTCCGTAATAAGAACCTGATACACGCTGTATAAGAAGAGCCATCTGTTCATCTCTTTTATCTAATCCACGCCTTTTACGATAATCTAGTGCTGAAAGGCTCATGGAACTTGCATATACAACTTTAATTGCATGCTCAAATTCATCAAGCCTTTCTTCAAGACTGCCTCTGTTAGCACAGAATACAGACTCATATTTTCCTGCAAAAGCATTCCCGAATCCGTCCTCCAAAATACTGCTTGAACGAATAATATAAGGATCTTGCCCATAATATTCTATTATTCTTACAAACCGGCTACGCATAGCTTCGGAAAAAGTTCCCGCCATTATCTTATCCGCAAACTCTTTTGCCAATTTAAAATAACCTTCTTCTGTTCTCTGTTGAACTCTTGTATTCCACAAGTTATTATCAACAATATAGGTATAATAAAGGTCGGAACCCACATAAAAAGAATCGTGCGGTTCAAGCACCTCGCTTATATCCGGTTCCTTATTTCTTATAATTGCTCTTGCAAGTAGCATACCGCAAGCCTTACCGCCTATCATACCTGTTCCTACCATGTGATCTCTTACGGCAAAATAATCTTCCGGCGTAAAATGTTTTTTTACCAACTGACGCATTTTAAAATCCCTTGTCATCATAATATTGCACATTTGGGAACAATCATCAGTTATATCCACACCGTTTTCTTTGAGTAACTTAATACGATTAAAATATATATCCCACGAATCTGAATATTGTTCATCGGCAGATCGTTGTGCTTGGCCGAGTGTTTGGTAAAATCTGCTTGATTGTACACCATCCAATATAGGTCTGAATTCCCCTGTTTTGGGATTATATGTGTGCGGAAGGAACATCGTATCGGAATTTCTTTTCCAAACTTTCTGCGGACGAACATAGATGTTCTTATTATCCGAATATACATCAAAGAAAAGTTGTGTAGTGCTAAGAATTTTATTTACTGCCTGTACAGAATGTTTACCTCTTATTATCGGGAAAAAAGCAACCGTATCCAAAATAAAAAGAAACGGACACGTAACTCTAAAAAAGTTTCCCATCATAAGATCCGTAGCCCATGCAATTTGTAAATCAGATAAACAGTCAAACACATAGAATGCATCTTTTCCTTCTTTTTCAATAGCATTATGAATAGCTACCGTAAAATTTTCAAATCTGTGGGTAAGAGGTACTTTTATCGTCTTTATTTCCGGACGATCTTCAAGAAGAGGTTCATGACTTGCAAATCTGAAATATATTATGTTACGTTTATCCTCGATTGCTTGTTTTATGTACGGTTCCATGAAGAGTTTAAACTGTAAAAGGTAAGAAACACGCCATACAACATTATCTCCGAGTCTAATGTTATCAAGTGCTTTATCCATCTCGGGAATACCGCTTTTTACTCTGTCAAACGGAGCCATAATATTTACCTCCCATTAAAAAAAAGGTGTTCCATCCAATAACGGATGAAACACCTTTGTTTCACTTATTTATTATAAATTTATATTAGCATTAAACACCTTAAAAATCAATACTGTCGTTATTTCCATACATCTATTCGTCGTTAATTATAAATTATACATTATAAATTATAAATTGCCGTTTCCATCCTTCCATACTTCAAAAAATCGTTTACGATTTTTTTATGCTTAATGTTATTCCCAAAGCAACTACCGCCAACGAAATCAAAACCAAAAACGGAACTGTGTATCCGCCGGAAACGGCAAGCAAATAACTTTCAAGAGATGCTATAAGCGAAGCTATTAATAAATTTAAATTAAATACGGAATAGTTCAAGTTATAATTTTTCTTGCCGAAAAAGTCTGCAATCAATGCTGCAGATATTGTCGGGCAACAACCGAACGATAACCCTACCAAACATAACCCGACTATACACAAAACCGGAGACGAATTTATTGTTGCAAACAATATAAAAAGTCCGGCAATTATAGTTAACACATCTGCATATATCATTGTTTTTTTGCAACCGAACTTATCGAATATCAATCCGCAAATAATTCTTCCCAACCCGTTACAAACGGACAATACTCCAACCATAGTTACAGCTAAAGTTGCCGTTAACTTACTTGCAATGGATATATCTCTTGCAATTGAAATTACGGTGTTTCCGCATGCAGCCAAAAATGTTATAACGGCCAACGCTTTCCAGAAAGAAATACTTTTAAGCATTTCCGTCAATGTATAATCTTTTACCTGTAAATCTGCGGAAGTTGAATCTGTTTTTACATTATCAAATATTCTTGTTTTTAATATTAACGCACAGGCAAATAAAACAATAAACAAACAAATCCCTATAGACAAATATGTGTTTCTCCAACCGAAATTTGCATTTGCTATTGTTTTTGCCGCAATGGAACCGATAATTAAAGAAGATGCTCCGTAACCCATAAGAAGCACTCCGGAAGAGAAACCTTTTTTATCCAAAAACCATTGATTTACCGTCGATATTATGTTGTTGTATGCAATACCGATACCGAGACCGCATATTATTCCGTACCAAACATACAACATCGATATGCTGCTGCCTGAAAGGAACGATGTAAAAATAAAACCTGCTCCTGAAAGGATTGCGGAAATTATTAATGTATTTCTTAACCCTATCTTTTTGTTTAATAAACTACCCAAAATTCCGCCCAAACAGAAAAAGCTCATTGTAAGTGTAAAGTTTACCGTTAATTGCGGAACCGTCCATCCGAAATTTTCTGCCAAAGGAACTTTTAATATAGACCATGCATAAACCGTTCCGGCAAACAAAAGTGCGATTGTTCCGACAATCAAATACAAATATCTTTTTGAATTGTTCATTTTCCCCTTCCTGTATATTTTTATTTATAAACTGTTTTCTTTTCTGCCTTCACAAGCCCAAATTAATGTAACTATCCATATTAGCAGTGTCCAACCGAAAAAAAAGTTTACAAGAAATATCGGCCATCTGCTTGCGGTTTTTCTTTTGAAAGCAACAAAGCTCGGTATAAAATAAATTATAAGTCCGATAATTCCTAAAACTATTGTGACAAGAATCGTTAAAATTGCTATTGTTGTATCATCCATTTTTTTATCCTCGTTTATATATATTGCTTTTATTATATAAAAGAAATGTTTTTGAATACAAACTGTTACTTAACAATAAATTATATATACTTTCCCGTTATACTGTTTTTGTTTTCAGCTATTTGTTTCGGTGTTCCGCAGGCAACAATTTTTCCTCCGTCTTCACCGCCGCCGGGCCCCATATCAATTATATAATCGGCATTTCTTATAACATCCAAATCGTGTTCTATAACTATAACCGTTGCACCGTTATCTATA
>JAFXSD010000013.1 GCA_017525905.1 Elusimicrobiota bacterium
ATAATTAAATGTCAATAAATAATAAAAAAATAATTGCATTTAATTCGTTTATAATTCTTATAAAAAATAGATTAGTTGCACTGAACTAATCTATTTGTATAACTGCTTGTCGTACAAAAAAGACTGTCATTACTGACAATCAATATCAAGCCCGATTGTATCCGAAACAAAGTCTGCATTGGCATTAGTTCCTGTGCCACAACTTAATTCGACTTCTGTTCTCACAGGAATTTGAACGATTGAGTCATTAAGTTAAATTTGTATAAAACAAACCACCCTTTTTATACAAATAAAAATAATTCATTGGTGTTATTAGATATGGAACGAACAGAAGATGGTTTTTATGATATAGTTCACTACTATTTTATAAACGATAACAGAAGAAAGAAGGTAATGAATGAAAAATAAAATGCAAGTTGTGGAAGGACTGACTTTCCCTTCATCGTATGAGATAAACTCAAACGGCAGCCGGGTCAGAATTTTCTGCAGTTCACAACTTGCACAGATAATATAGGATAAAACAAAACAAATGTCAAGTAGAAAAAAGAAGTTCATCACACTTAATACGACAAACAAAGTAAATGCAGGAGTAATAGCACAGTACCAGAGGGAACTGCTAAAGCTCGTGCAGCAAATGATTTCTACCTACACAAAGGAACTGCTTGGCATGTATAAGAGCAACAAAGAAGAAATAAGACAGATAGCACAGGATGAGAGCATAGCAGAACAATATAAAAAGAAAATGGATCAACTCAACCAAGCATACCAACAATACTTCGCTAAAGTTAAATTTGTATAAAACAAACCACCCTTTTTATACAAACAAAAAATACATAATTATCAATACTTTTCTTTGCATATTTTTAAATATTGTTCTCAATATTAAATTGTAGTCAACAATATATAAAAACATATAATTTTTATAAAAGCATTGATTTCTTAATAATTTTACTACAATATACAATTTTTCTCAACAATAAAAGTATGTAAAAAATGTTAAAATCTTGAGAAATTGTCAGTCTTCATAATTCAAAAAGAATTTATTTAAGTCCATACCAAATTTTATTTTAGTATTATCTTGTTTTTGTAAATTTCTTCTAACTATTCTTTTATTGTTAATTACAAAGATATTTTTAAAACAATTTTTACATATAGGTAATATTAACAACATTATTTTTTTGTTATTCAGTATATTCGTTATGTCGGATTTCATCTTTTCTATTCTGTTTTTAGTTAAATATCCTGAAAAAAGATAATATTGCACTTTTGACAAACCATAATCTTTACACTTTTCCGATATCTTATTTCTTAAATTTTTATTATAAATATCAAAGAAAACATAAATAAAAAATTTATTCATAATTATCACCATTTAAAACTAAAACTTTTATAATTTTTACTTTCTTGTAATATATAATTAACTATATTCCTTGCTTGTAATAATATAATGTCACTAATTTTATATTTCCCGCCCATAAATTGTTCTTTAGTTTCTAATCTATCAAGTATTTTGTTGCTAAATTTTTGCCTTGTTTCTAAAGATATAAACCCCTGTTCAACTTTAATTTTTTTGTTAGACATAATAAAAGATATTACCGTTCTATCTACAACAGGAGCTCTAAATTCTTCTATCAAATCAAACACCAATGATGGCTTTCCTTTGTTCTCAGTATGTAATAAACCTATATAGGGATCTAATCCGGACAAAACTATCGCTTTCCATATTTGAGAATATAATATGCCATACCCGTAATTTAACAACGTATTTACAATATCTGTAGGCATTTTGTGTTCTCTACCAAAAAAATCTATTTTATTCTTTAGCAAAACCGAAATAGTTTCCCAATAAATTCTTGCGCAAGTTCCTTCATATCCCATAATCTTAGTTTTTGTTTCTTCTATATCGGCCATATTCTTTTCCAATGTTAGAATTTTTTCGATATTGTTATTCATTTGTTCAATAGCATTTTTCGTAGCATTAAGTTTTAAAATATTTTGCTCATTATTTGCTTTTATATTTTTTGTAATATATTTTAATAAAGAAATTTGATTAGATATTTTCCCCGATATTATTTTTATAATTAAGTTGCTTTCTTCAACCGAGTCTTTGATATTCAATTGTTTTCTTTTTAAGATTGTATTATTTGTAGCATTTATTGGATTTAGTAAAGCATACGGTTTTCCCGAATAATCATGAAAAGACAAATTAATATTATTTTTTATAAATTCTTCTAGTAAATCCGAAGACAGTCCGACTCCTTTAGAAAAAATTGCTACGGTATTCAATTTAAAGAATGGGATTTCAAACATTACTTTATTGTTCTCCTTTATTTGCAATCTTTCAGATTTTTTTGATAACTTTACTCCAAAACCTGACACTAATAAACAAGAAAAATCTTTCGACACATAAAACAACAAATTTTCGTTAAATTGCCATCTTATAAAAGTGTCAAAAAACAAAAGATTTTCCGTTGAATAATATTCGGTATATTCTTTTCCGAACAATTCCTGCTGAACATACTTTTGCGGACGAATAATGTAATCTAAATTCATAATCACACCTCCTTGCTTTTTTTAAAAAGTATAGTATGCTATACTTTTATTTGCTAAAAATTTAATTTTATTTATACAATTATGTAAACAAATCGGAAACAAAGAAATGAATTTATTAAATAATATGAGCAATTTTTTCGGCAAATATATGGCTGTGATAGTTCTTGTTGTTACGGCTGCAACTTTATTTATTCCACAAACGGGATTATGGGTTTCGTTATCGTGGATAAATTATCTTCTTATGATAATAATGTTCGGTATGGGACTTACTTTAAAGTTTGAAGATTTTAAGCTTGTTTTTGTTCGCCCGAAAGATATTATTATAGGTTGTGTTGCACAATTTACAATAATGCCGTTACTTGCTTTTATGTTATGTAAACTGTTTAACCTTGATGCCGCACTTATGACCGGCGTTATTCTTGTAGGTGCTTGTCCCGGAGGGACATCGAGCAATGTTATTACTTACCTTTCTAAAGGGGATGTTGCATTATCGGTAAGTATGACAAGCGTTAACACAATTCTTGCTCCCGTTCTTACGCCATTAATTACATACCTTTTATTAAGTACCACCGTTAATGTCGATACTTATTCAATGTTTATTTCCATTATAAATGTGGTTATTATACCGATAGTTTTAGGGTTTATTATAAACAAATTTTTCGGAACATTTACTCAAAAAGCAATAAAGGTTCTTCCGATGGTTTCCGTTACAGGTATTTGTATGATTGTTGCAAGTGTTGTATCGCACAATGCATCAAAAATTTTATCTACGGGTCTGATAGTATTTACCGTTGTTATTTTACATAATGTTTTAGGTTATGCTTGCGGGTTCGGGTTAGGGAAAATATTGAAATTTAATGTTGCAAAAACCAAAGCTGTTTCCATAGAAATCGGTATGCAAAATTCAGGTCTTGCAACAAGCCTTGCATCAACATCGTTTGCTTCTCTTGCCATGGCTACCGTTCCGGGAGCAATTTTTTCGGTATGGCACAACATTTCCGGTGCAATTTTGGCAAATATTTTTAACAGATGGACCGAAAAAGATAAATAAAGTTACCCTTTATATTTATAAAAAACTAAATCCTTGTCGTCTTCAAAATACAAGCCCATATTTTCATAATTTTGTTTGATTTCGTTTTTCTTTTCTTCATCCATATATTCTTCATCATCAACTATAAAGTGATCTTTTGTACCTTTTTTAATTTTTATAACTCTTTTCTTATCATCGGTATATGTTTTATATTCGTCTTTAGCCGATTCCGGATTTTTGTCGTAATATTCAAAAAACTTTTCCATATCATCGTTGTAACTGTACCCGTTACAAGACAAAAATTGGTCTGTATGTGTTGCCCCGAAACTGACCAAACTGCCGGTTTTTTTATCGTACTCGCACTCAAATTTCGATTCGCTGTGCGAATATGCGGAACTTGAACCGCCGTAAACAACTTCTATTTTGTTATCTTTTTTGTTAATTTCCACATAGATTCTGCCGGCGGTTACTTCCGTCCACGAACCTAAAAAGTCTGAAATTGTTGGAACACCTTTGTTGTTGCCGTAAAAGAAATATCCGATTATTAATATTACCGATAAGATAAACAATAATAACAAATTTTTTATAGACATTTTATGCTCCCGATTTTGTAAGTGATTTTATTCTAACATAGTTATGTTATGCTTTGCAAAGGAAAGGGGGATGAATTACTAATTTTATATAGAAAACACTCTTTTTACTAATCAAAACTATTGTAAATTGTTTTTATTAATTCTTTTTATATCCATATATGGAATAAAACCTATTGTTCCCGAAAATAATACTACCATATTAAATGTCATTGCAAACATAATTGCAGTTGCGGTATCTATGCCAAAAGGTTTGAGCATCGAAACATATACAAGTTCTTTTAACCCCATTCCGTTTATTGATACAGGTAAGGATGCTACTATTGCAGTTATCGGATATAGTAACAAATAATATGAAAAAGGTATTTCCAAGCCATACATTCGGGCAATAAAATAATGTATTATGATTAAAAAAGAATGAAATATTAAAGATAGAAAAATGAATTTGATTATACATTTTTTTTCAAAAATTAATAAGATCAAATCCCGAGTGTTACGATATTTTTCCGGTATAAGATTGTCTTTTTTAACAATATACAGCATTAATATTGTACATATAAAAATCGAAAATATTATCACGATATTAAGAATATTAAGCCAGTGTATGCGATTAAAAAATATACATCCGCAAAGTATGAACAATACCAAAACAAACAAACCTGTTATTCTATCTGACAGAACGGATATTATTGCACGTTTTATACAATACGGTTTATTATCTTTTATTTTTGTGGCTTTTACCACATCCCCGCCTATATTTGTCGGCAAAAACATATTATAGAACATTCCTAAAAAATACCATTTTAAATAATTTGAAAACTTGTATTCGAAATTTAAATTTTGAGATATGACCATCCACTTTTTTGCTGATATGATTTGTCCTATAATGTATAATACCAAAGAAAAAATAAAAAATTTATAATCCGCTTCGATAAGCAATCGAACAAACTCTTGAACAGTTGTTTTACTGAACAATAAAACAAGAATTCCGACTCCGAAAAACAGCTTTAAAAAAAACTTTAAATTTTTTTTCATAAAATTTTTTCTATTGAATAATACCTGCCTTTATTTTGAGTCAAACTTATTTGTACCATATTTTCAAACAGTAAACCAACAGCAAATAAAAGTATGCTTTGACAAAAGGATATACAAAATATTGCAGTATAAGTTACATTCAAATATACAGGTAATGACTTGAATACGCCGATTAACAAAAGTATCATTGCAACAAATGAAATCATTAAAAATATAAGTGCCAAGCCGCCCCAAAAATACATAGGTTTGTTATTATATTTTTTCCAATAACAAAGTGCAATTAAATCAATAATAACTCTGAAAACTCTTAAAATATTATATTTGCTTTTTCCATGTAATCTTGGGTGATGTTCAACTTCTATTTCTACAATTTTATTTGTATATTTTAAAAATAAAGATGGTATAAAACGATGATGATCCGCAAATAAATTTATTTTGCGTAAGATTTCTCCGTTATATGCTTTTAGTGTACATCCCGAATCATTTAATCCGGTTTGAGTAATTTTGGAAATCAAATAATTCGCAATTTTCGATGGAAATGTTTTAAATATATTGTCTTGCCTTTTTTTTCTCCATCCGCTGACCAAATCATAACCTTTATTGTATGTTTCAATTAAATTTGGGATGTCTGCGGGATCATTTTGTAAATCTGCGTCCATAGTAATAATAATATCTCCGCAAGAATTATTTATCCCCGCATAAATTGCTGCAGTTTGACCAAAATTTTTACGAAATTTTATCACTTTTGTATTTTTGTCTTTTAAAGATTTTAACACCTCAAAACTTCCGTCGGATGAACCGTCATCAATATAAATAATTTCATATTTATGTGACATTTTACTCATCGCATCCGTAATTTTTTCATGTAATAAGTTTAAATTTTCTTCTTCATTAAAAACAGGAATAATTATTGATACACTATAAGCCATTTTAAATCCTTTCATTTAATATTCTTTATGTTTATGATAATACAAAAGTTTAGAACTCAAGTCTAATTTCTATTGCATTTGATCTAAAAATTTTAGTTTTAAAAATCCCGCATTATATCAGATAATGTGCTATAATATCAATTATTTAAAATTTGTGCAAAAGCTGAGAGTGTGTAGTATAATTTTGTAATCAGGTTAACTATTATTTATAAAATTATGAAATATATAAAAAAGCATTTTAATTGGAATACTGCTTTAGAAATTTTTCTGCTTATCGGTATGATTGTAGTGAGCGGACTTGTATGTTTCAAACAAATTTTTGACCACGATGAATTTGAAGCCATACATACTGCATGGAAAATGTTAAAAGGGCAAACAATATATATAGATTTTTTTCAGCAAAAACCACCTTTTTTCCATTTGACTATGATTCCGCTTATAAAAATTTTTGCTGATACTGTTAAAACAATATTTGCATGTAAAATATATTGCTATATTTTATTTCTGGGTATAATTTGCGCATCGTGCTTTATTTCAAAATATGTATTTAAGTCAAAAACTATATTGTTGACAGCAATAATGATGTTATCTTGTACTTTGTTTACCGATAAATTAACAGAAATAAGACCTGATACACTTTATATTTTTTTAATAATGATTTCTTTTGTATTCTTATACAAGGACATTAAAATAAAAAAATCTTCTCTTTTAATAAGTGCCGTTTTTGCAGGATTAAGTTTTGCCGTACTGCCTAAGGCAGTATTTCATATAGCAATTATAGGCGTAATTCTGTTTATCCGATTGATATTAAAGAAAATTAGTCTAAAAGATTTCTTTTTGTATTTTTTGACCATGTTTATTGTTATTGCTTCGTTTTTTATGTACTTTTTTTCCAAATCAATTTCAATAGAAGATTATTGGTTTTTTAATTTTACCATTAATTATAATTTTTTGGGGGCATTTTCACCCATAAAAAATATGAAATTATTATTAGTTACAAATTTTTTCTTGTTTGTTTATGCAGTAATAGGTTTATTTTTGTTAAAAGGGTATAGACAAAAAGAAATATGTTTTGCGGCTCTTATATTGTATTTTAGTGTTTTTCTGGTTAATGTACCAAACAGACAATATTATGTTACGTCAATTCCTTTTATCGCCATGATTGCATCAAACGCTATAAAGAAAATACATATATTTAATAAAGCAGAATTTTTAATATTAATTTTTTTACTTCTATATCCGGTAAAATATTTTTATAACCAAATTAATACTGCAGATGTAATGAAATATAATTTTAAGAGAATAAATTTTGTTCTTGATAATACACAATATTATGATAAAGTTTACGATGGCAGTATAGATTTTAATATCTTCAGAGACGATGTTGATTATTTCTGGTTTTCAATAAGACCAAACGGAGCTGCGGAATCTTATCGTAAGTTACGTCCAAGAGAATATGATATATATTCGATTATAGAAGAACAAAAACCGAAAATAATTTATACAAAACGGCTTTCTTTTATAAGTGAATACATAATTAATCACTATAGTCACACTCAATATGATGGTATATTAATAAGGAATGAAAATGTTGAAGGATAAGAAAATTATTTTTAGTTTAACGGCTTTAGGTTTTTTGATTTTAATATTGGGTTTACATGGTGGCAGCGAGTATTATTTTAGGGACTTTTGTGTTCATAAAACTTTGAATATGTTCTATAATTTTGGAAGTCCGGAATTTTTTAAAAAACCAAGTTTTATATCTGACATACTTGCTGTTGTTTACGGGTTTTTTTATTTTTTTCTAAAAATATTTAATGTTGCCCCAAATTTCGATGAGTTTGCAAGGCTTTTTACCACAAATTATATTGAAACTCCTATCGGGAACATTTCGTTTATGCTCCCGGCATTGATTGTCAACAATGTTTTTGCACTTATCGGGGTGTTTTTTACATTTTTAACGACGTATATCCTTACAGATAAAAAAGTGCTGCCTTCGTTTATATCAGGATTTATTCTCTCAACAACTTACGGATGGATGAATTTTTCACATCATCTCGCAGTTGATTTGCCATTGAGTGCAATGTGCATAATGACTGTATTTTTTGCTCTTTATTTTATTCAAAATAAAACATCTTATACATATAAAAACATTATTGTTCTCGGAGTTTTGTCCGGTTTATGCGCTTCAACAAAATATAACGGAGCTTTAGTATTAATTACTCCTTTGCTTGTTATATTACTGACTGAAAAATCAAAAAAACAATTCCTTTATAAGTCATTCGCACTTATTTTGTGTTCTTTGTTTGCTTTTTTTATAACAAATATTCATATTTTAATTAAATTTAAACATTTCTTCAGCGATTTTTTATTTGAATATAACCATGCATTCATATATGGACATCAAAGTGCGGATGATAGTACACCTTTTTTATACCATTTGTTCCACAGTATTCCTAATCTTGTCGGGATAACCACTTTTATCTTATCTATCATAGGGGGCAGCTTATTTCTTTTTGCAAAAAATATACCGACAAAAATTAAATGTACTCTTATTATATTCCCGCTTTCTTTTTATTTGATGATGAGTTTTTCCAAATTAATATTTTTAAGATATATGCTTCCTATTATTCCTTATTTGATTATATTTGTGGGATTTTTAATAAATTATATTTTAAAATCTGTTAAATCAAAAATATTTTATTCTGTGTGCATAACATTAATGGCGGTATTTCTTTGCTTTAATGGCGTTAATGCCTTGCATTTTTATAAAATAATGAATTACAAGGATTCCAGAGTTGAAATTAAAAATATATTTAAAACTTTAAATTACGGCAATTCAAATTTAATATTTTATTCCGATATATTCAGTAATCCCTATTACGAAGAGGATTTTTTAAATCAGTTCCCATATTTAAAAGAAGATATTAAAAAATTTTTATATTATGCAAATAATCACTCAATAGAAATTGTACCGAAAAAGCACAAAGATATATTAAAAGAATATGATGTGCTATTTTTTGATAGTAATACTTATGACCGTTCTATGCAAGTGCGAAAAGATTCTCGCTATGAAAAACTTGAAAATCAATATTTTATGTATAGACCTTTTCGCTATGATAATTTTATGATGGATGGAACCGGAGTACAGTTATATGTTGCACAAATAAATCCTTATTCTGTAGACAAAGATAAAGTTCCGTTCGATTTCCTGCGTTCTGATTTTAAATACAGAAAATTTAGAGGACCATTTGTCGAAATATATTTTAAAGATGAAAAATTAAGAGATGATTTTGTTAAAAAATGCAATGAATCAGCATTAGAATGTAAAAGTTTAAATATGGAAGACGGATATTACTATAATAACATCGTATATAATCTACAATAATATATTTTCCGTAATACAAGAAGTTATTTGCATTATAAAATTCTGTTTTGTCCCTCAATGACTTTCAAACAGCAAATCTTATTAAAGTCGTGAAACAACACAGGGAGTGTTAAAAATGTGCTGTTTAAAGCTCACTTGCCGTTACTTTAATATTGTTCTTGTATGACCATACCAAAAATACCAAGTCTCTTTTTTAGTACCTTTTGCAAGTTTTGCTAAACCATAGATATCAGGAGCATCGTAATTATGGTCAAAACAAATGCTTCTTGTCGGAAGCTTTATTTCCGATGTATCATCAAGATTCATAAATGCACAAGATGCCATAAACTTTATTTTTTTTGACTTTATCTCAACATTACGGCAAATCGGACTCATAATATTAGAACCGAACGATCTAACCGAAGGCGGAAAAGAAATTGATTCTATTGCGGTATGGTCAAATGCCTGATTCCCAATTTCTTTAAGACGGGAACCATTTTCAAATTCAACTTTTTTAAGAGATGTACAACCGTAAAAAGCATTTTGCCCGATTCGCTTCACACTGGCCGGGATTTTTATATTTGTAACAGCTGTATGGTTCATGTAAGCTCCGTCTGTAATTTCCTCAGTTCCATCTGCAATAACAATTGAAGAAACATCGAAAGTTTCTCGAGCGCCGGTTAGAGAATGTGGTGCAAAAGAACTTCCAAGCATAGTACAACCAATAAAAGTATTGTAGTCAGACCTTCCGGGAGTTTCTACAAAGCATTTTTTATAACCTTCAATAACAAGATTACAAAAAGTGTTGTTCATATTTGCAAGAGTACCGCCATAAGAACCATTTGTAAGACAAAAAGCTACTTCACCGCTGTTACTGCCTGCTTTAATAGTTCCGCTCTTTATAATGATTCCTTGACTGTCTTGAATCAATGCGGCTTGTGCATAGCAATTTTCAGCATTGAATTCGTCAATAGTAATTCCATAATTTGCAGATACACTAAAATAACCGCGTCCGCATTCTACGGCATTAATTTTATGAATATATACATCAGGCCCAACAAAGTTTGCCGTACGTAATGCCGCATATACACCTTTGGGTGCACGAGGCGAACAACGAGTTCCGTTTACAGTCCCTACAACAGCATTCGTGGTTGCATTAAGCAAAAGCCCGCAACTATTACAATCTGTTGCTGTTATCGTACCTATAAAAATACCATCTACTTTCATTGTTTCAACAGCATGGCCATAGCACCCTTTAGCAAAAATATTATCAATGTAAATATTAGTTCCCCATGTACTGCCTTTTTCTGCAATACGAAGGCCTAAGTTTTTTGAATCAGACTTACCATCAAGCTCTAAATTAATAGAATCAAAAACAACATTATCACAACCTTGACACCAAATTGCATAACGAGCATGACCTTTGATGGTCAAATTTCGAACTGAAACAAATTTCTTGTTTGTAATTGAAATGGGAACTATTTTATTGCCGTCTTTAGTTTGTGAATAAAGAGTATGCCCTGCGAAATCAAGAATTGTATAGCTTTCAGCTTCAATTGAATATAAATTTGAAATACTTGAAATTATTGAACTTCCGTCAGAAGTAAAATCTTCGTCAGAATAAAGGTCGCTATCAACAAGGATTTTAAGTTTTTCTCTACGGTTTTCAGGAAGAGTTTTTATGGCTATATTTAATGCATCAAAACCATTTGAAATTCCTTGTTTTAAAACAGAACCGACTTGTTGTCCGGAACTCTTACCAAACTTAAGAGTCCACTTTTGATTTTTTTCGTTTCCTTCATTAACAGCTATGATATATGGTTCAAGTGTATTTTCGTTATCAAACGAATCCAACCGTTCTTGCAAAGCAACAACATTCACATTACCGTCAGAACCAATCATTTCCCGAACAGCTTTTGAATTGTCAATATTTTTTACGGTTATAGTTTCTGCTAATTCCTGTTCTTCTTTCTCCTGTAAATTTTGGGATAGTTCCTGCTGAGATTTCGTGTTACAGGCAGAAAATAATATTGTAAAAAAAACTAAATTTATAATTATGTTTTGAATATTTTTTTTCATAATATCCTCTTAAAAAACAAAGTATTTCTTATGTAATATCAAATCCGACTAAAATGAAATACTTTTTTACCATAACACACAAAAACTACATTTGTATTCTATAACGAAAAAACTTTCGGATAATAAAAAAGCTTCCGCTATTGTCGCACAAGTGCGGGGGACAATGTCCTATAGAGAAAGCAACAACATGTTACAACAAAACGATGTAAATATCAATAGCAGCATTAAACCTGACCAAAACAAATGATTTATTGTTGCCGAAAAAAACATGCAATTGTTCGATACGGAAGAAAATTCAGAAACAAGACAAAGCGGATTATTTGAAATTTAGTTGATATTTTTTATAATAATCTTATATTTTAACTAATCAAGGAATGAGTAAAATGAAAAGAAATAAATTCATAAATATAAAATTTGTTCGAGATATTATAATATTTTTTATATTTATGATTTTTGCGGGAACATTGAGCATTTATATCGGCATGGACAGAAATACCGATGTTAAAAATTATCATATATATAATGCTTGGGCATTTGTGAATGACAGAATTGGTTTTGATCTTTTGCCGGCGGATATTCAATCTTATTTTAATCCTTTACCTGATATTCCATATTTTTTAATGATTAAATATTTTAACAATCATCCTGCTATTGTTACCTTCGTTTGGGGTTTTAGCTATGCATTATTTCTATTTCTAATATACAAACTTTCTAAATTTATATTTAAAGATTATTATAAGTGTTATACAACCGCCATTTCTGTAATGATTGCATCAGGAGTTTTCATGGTCGTTCGCCATATAGGGTGGTTATCCAATGATATTCTGTTTGCAGATTTAGCTTTGATTTCATTATATTTTATACTGAAATCCTTCGGAAAGATTTATCATCCTAAATTGTTATTGAGTGCAGGGCTAATTACAGGAGCCGCGGTAGGACTTAAATACACCGCTGCAATATTTGCAATTCCGCTTCTTTTAACTTTTTTAATTTTTTATAAACAATTTACAAACCCTAAAAAATCTTTTTGGTTGCTTGTTGCAGGAATGGCATTAGGATTTTTACTTACCGATGGATTCTGGATGTATAAATTGTATCATCAGTTTCATAACCCGCTTTTCCCTTATTTTAACTGGATTTTTCATTCTGATTATATTGCTATGCCCAATGTGTTTACTACTGATTTTGCTCAAGATATTGAACATATTCAAAAAAAGACTTTTTTGCTTTATCCGTTTTTTTATAGAACCGATATCCATTTTCAAATATTTTATTCTTTATTTTTTATAAATTTATGCACCATCCCTTTTGTAAACAAACAAAAATTCCAAGAAATTTTTAAAATTAATTTAAATTACACTGATTTTATTTTGACATTTTCCTTTATAGCATACATAGTATTAGCCAAAAGTTTTGCAGTTGTCAGGTATTATGCTCCATTATCAGGACTTGTTGGGATTAGCGCAATTATTGTTTCATTAAAATTATTTTATATTTTAAGAAGGATCCTGCTGTTTGCAAAAGAAATAAACAAACTCAAACATATACCCGATATTATAAAGTATAACCGTATTTATATTGCAACAATATTAATATTTCTATCTGTTATTTTTATTCCGAATTACTTTTCCGAAAAAGGACGACCCGGCTCAAGAGTGCCTGTTGAACAAGAATTAATTAAAGTAACAAACATAGAAATTCCTGACAATGCTATAGTATTCGCACAACGGTCAACAGGAATAGTTATTCCGTTTCAAAATCCTAATGCACAATACATAGGACTTAATTCCCCCCGTTTTACAAAAAGAAATGCAGTTTTATTATCAAATAAATACATACAAAAAATTAAAAACTTGGTAAAAGAATCTCCACAACATATATTTATGCTGACACCAACAAGTTCTCCCAAGGAAGATGAATATATACAAACCGAACTGAACAGACTTGATTTAAAATTTTCTTTGTTTCAGGATATAAAAACAATAAAAACTAATTTCGGCAAAGATTACTATCTTACAAAATTAGAAATCAAATAAAACAAATGCCTAAAACCATCACGGAATGCATTTAGTTTTGGAACTCGACCATTTGTTACCGGATATAATGCTATAGGAATTTCAACTATTTTAAATTTATTTTTGGCGAATAAAACAAATAATTCGGAAGCAAATTCCATTCCTCCTGCAGTAAAAGTCAGTTTATCCAAATATTCACTATTAAACATTCTCATTCCGCAATTCACATCGGAAATTCCTACTCGGTACAACAGATTCAGAATCATTGTAAGAACAGGAGTGCCCAGATATTGGTGTAAAAACGGCATTGCTCCTTTTTTAATATCTCCTTTTATTCTTGTTCCGGTCACCATTGCACAATCGGTTGAAGTAATTTTTTCATAAAACTTAGGAATTTCATTAAAATCATAACTGTCATCACCGTCACCCATAATGATAAACCGCCCTTTGGCATTTTTAAAACCTTCCTGCAATGCATACCCATAACCTGCAGGTTTACATTCCACAACTCTGGCCCCGCAGCTTCTTGCAATATGAGCCGTATTATCGGTACAATTATTGTCTACAACTATAACTTCACCTTCAATACCAAGAGTTTGGAAAGAATTAAAACTTTTTTCTATACACTTTCTTATACTTAATTCTTCATTTAAACATGGTATAACAACACTGATTTCCATGCTTATATTCTCCGATTAACGAATACCGAGCGAAAGCACACAATCTTTCCAAGATTGCACCTTAATCCGCTCGGACACATTTTTTTATTTTTTTATTTTATCAAAATTTAACAAGCTGACACAGATAAACTGCAACCTTGTTTTTGAAAAGCAAAATGCTACTATTAAAAAACAACAAACCTATTACTCCGGGTTATTTTTTTCAATATCTCCGGACCAATCCTGCAAAGAACCGATTCTCAAATAACTATAATAATATTTATAAAACCCAAGATTTATATTTTTTAATATTGAAACACCTATGAAATCTGCCTCTTTAATTTTCTCATTATTTTTCAACAGTACGGAAACTATTTTTGTCATACTATTATGAGATGTTTCAGTATCTTTAACATCTAATTCAGGAATATCAACAACATAAATTAGTGTCGATGTCGTTTTGTTGGTATCAAGATTTTTATTATATTTTACATTTATACCGATCAGTTTAGCATCAGTATTTTGTTTTACCGCTTTGCATAAGATACCCATTTCCTGCATGCTCATACCAAAAAACATTTTAGTTTGCAAATTGCACATAGGTT
This sequence comes from Elusimicrobiota bacterium, assembly GCA_017525905.1. Lineage (GTDB taxonomy): Bacteria > Elusimicrobiota > Endomicrobiia > Endomicrobiales > Endomicrobiaceae > Ruminimicrobiellum. The sequence goes on from JAFXSD010000013.1 coordinate 14,863, forward strand.
TAAATGCTGCTAAACACAATACTATAGGAATTACAATCGCCAATATCAGTTTAGTTTTGCTTTTGTCAACACTTTGCACTTCATCTTTTTTATTAACACAAACACTCTTTATTATTAAATCGTGTAACAGCTGACGAGAAGGCTTGTTTACAAAAAATAATACAACTTGAATTAACACCAAACAAATAACAACCATCGTTTGTATCGTTGATGCATATCCGATTGGTAAAACCACATTGTTGAATACTAAAATGGGTGTAAGCAAAATACTTCTTAGTATGGCTTGTCCAATGGTAAGATATTGCCCGCTTTCCGATATAATTTTTATTTTAAATATACGGCTTCCGATGGTTTGTCCTTTACATAAAACACTAATCTGTAAACCGTAATATAATACAAATATGACAAAACCCAACAGTATTGTCCAATATCCCATTAGTAACAATTGGTTATATAAAGTTTTACTCAACAAATACCCTAACAGCATGAGAATTAGCGAGTCAATAACAAATGCAAAAAACCTTTTCCACCCTGCATAAACATTATTCATGCAAACATCCTCCGTTTATTAATTTAATTTCTTAATAAGTATAACATATTGTTTCTTTATTGCAATAAAAACTTTTTGGATTTTATGTTAGAACGAAATATTGAATAAAAATAAAACATAGTGTAGAATACATATTATTATGAAAAATATGTTTCTTCGTTTATATGCCAAATACCACTTTCTTATCGGGGTTAAATTGTATGCCCGACTTATGGACAAGTATAGATATGATTTTTATCTTAGGGTATATAATGATATATCCAAAATTAAAGATATTAAAACAGATTTCCTGACAAAAGAACAAAAATTTGAAATAGATAACTTTTATAGAAAACATTACGGCAAAAAAATTTCATATATGTGGCATAATTTAATGGTAAGCTATACTAAAAAGTTTGATGTTACCTATATTCCTCCGGGTATATTTATAAAAATCAACAAAATTTTAAACTCACATAATAGTTCATCCTTTATTTTTTACGATAAAAATTTGTTTTACGGGTTTGCAAAAAAAGCAAACATAAAAACACCTGAAAGATTTTTTTATTCAATAAATAATCTTTTTTTTTGATTCTTCAAACAACATAATTTCAAAAGAAGAATTATATAAACAAATGTCAAATATCGGAGAAGTTTTCATTAAACCTGCAAATTTTAGAAATTCAGGTTATGCAAAGAATTGCAGAGTAATCAATGTGATAGATGGTATCGACATTCGTTCCAAAATGAGTATAAAAGATATAATCGAAAAATATTACAAAAAAGATTTTGTCATTCAAGAAAAGCTAGTTTGTCATAAAAGCATTTCGGATATTTATCCTGAGTCCGTTAACACATTTTCCATATATACTTTTGTTTTGAATAACGAAATAAAAATAATAAATAAGCCCATACTTAAAATAGGAATGGGGGACAATATTACGGATTATTCCGGACTAACAAGCGAAGGTCTTATGATAGGTATAGATAATGACGGTACACTGTTTGATTCCGCCTTATGCACAAAACAAGACAAATGGTATGCTTCTCATCCCGATACGGGATTCGTTTTTAAAAATCATAAAATAGTAAATTTTCAAAAAGTATTGGAAACAGCAAAAAAACTTCACAGTTGTATTCCCTGGCTGCATTTCTGCAGATGGGACATAACGATTGATTCTGCCGGTGAACCCGTAGCCATAGAAGTGGAAAGACCAAGCGAGATATTCCAACAACAAATTTTATACAAAGAAGGCTTTTTCGGAAAATATACGGAAGGAATTTTGTCCTTTATAAGAAATCATTGATTTTATATATCAAAATAAACCACTTTTTTTACCCAAATGCGTCACTTTCTAAATTGTTGACACTATCACTATTTTGTCCTATAATGCCATTAGGGGAGTTTTGAAGTGCAGAAATATTTCGCGGAGCTGCCACCTTATTTCCGTTAGGAATAAGTACTGATGACGGGGAGCCGCGGCCGTCCAAAATCTCCCCTTTTATTATGTTGTTTAATAGTCTTTTAGTACTCAATTCTGACTAAAACAAACCACCCTTTTTTTACAAATAAAAAAGCTATATTTATCAATGCTTTTTTTAGTTAATTTTACAATGTCGTTCTCAATATCAATTTTTAGTCAACAAAACCAAGTATTATATTTTTGTAGAAAAAACGTTGTATTATCAGTTATTACAATACAATATGCAGTTTTTCTCAACCACAAAAACACATAAAAAAATGCTTTTTGTTGAGAAACTTTATTAATCTTCGTAATTTAAAAAGAATCTGTTAACTTTTAAAAATTTTTAAGTTTTGCCGCCGTTGTTATTACCCGACTGATATAAATAATTTGCAATTATTTGCCAATAACTTTAATTTATTTATAAAATTATGTAAGTTTAAATTGGAACAAAACTATGAATTTTTTAAACAGTATAAGCAAATTGTTCGGTAAATATATGGCTGTAATAGTGCTTGTTGTTACAGCATTTACTTTATTTATTCCGCAAACGGGGTTATGGGTTTCGTTATCGTGGATAAACTATCTTCTTATGATAATAATGTTCGGTATGGGACTTACATTAAAGTTTTACGATTTCAAACTTGTTTTTACCCGCCCGAAAGATGTTATTATCGGTTGTGTTGCACAGTTTACGATTATGCCGTTACTTGCTTTCATGTTGTGCAAATTGTTTAATCTTGATGTTGCACTTATGACGGGTGTTATTCTTGTGGGTGCTTGTCCGGGAGGGACATCAAGTAATGTTATTACTTATCTTTCTAAAGGGGATGTTGCTTTATCGGTAAGCATGACGACCATAAACACTTTTCTTGCTCCGGTTCTTACACCTTTAATTACGTATCTTCTTTTAAGTACAACTGTTAATGTTGATACCGTTGCAATGTTTGTTTCCATTATAAATATTGTTATTATACCGATAGTTTTAGGGTTTGTTATAAATAAATTTTTCGGAAAATTTACACAAAAAGTTATAACTGTTCTTCCTATGGTTTCGGTTATCGGTATTTGTATGATAGTTGCAAGTGTGGTATCTCACAATGCAGCAAAAATTTTATCGACGGGTTTAATAGTTTTTACGGTTGTTATTTTACATAATGTTTTAGGATATGTTTGCGGGTTCGGGTTGGGAAAAATGCTAAAATTTAATACTCCGAAAACCAAAGCAATTTCTGTAGAAATCGGCATGCAAAATTCGGGGCTTGCAACAAGCCTTGCCAACAGTTCGTTTTCTTCACTTGCTATGGCAACAGTACCGGGCGCAATATTTTCAGTATGGCACAACATTTCCGGTGCAATTTTAGCAAACATATTTAATCGTTGGAACGAGAAAAAAATTGATAATAAATAAGGAGAATTTATGAAAAAATTTTTTGTAAGTATTTTGTTTTTAACATTAATATTTGCAGGTTGCCAAAACAAGCAACAAAACACCGAAGAACAAAATGTTGAGTCGGTTACCATAACCGAAACGGATTTGTCAGAACCTGAAACCGATTCGTCGATATCTGAAACCGAAAAAGAAATAAATTATTTCCCTGCCATCGACCGCTATCTGACTGATTCTATTGGTAGCAAGTATGCCAAAGGTGAACATTGCGTACCCATCCACAGCATAGTGAGAGTTGACGAGCGTGATACCGAGGACATCAAGGTATGGGGCGATTTCTGGGTATTCAATTACAATTTAGTTGGCGACACTTTAGAAACTGTATCCGGAGGAAGTCATCCCGGATTATTACACATACGACAGACTGAAAATGGCTTCGAAGTGACTGCTTTCGACCAGGTAGAGGATGGCTCCAGATACTTGCCGACGGCTAAGAAAATCTTCGGTGATAAGTTCAATGCCTTTAAAATCATCAATAGCGATGAGAAGAATCGCGAAAGATTGAGAGCAGAAGGGTTGGCGACTTATGTAAAAAAGAACGGCATTGCCGCAACAAAATATAAAGATTACGGCTGGCCGGAAAAACAAATTCCGTTGGAATAAACGAAAGATAAAAATTTTTAATAGTAGTTTTTTGTTTTGTCGTTAAAGATCTTAAGATTTTGTGTTAAAATGAAAATTTCGATAGATTCCGGATCGAGTCCGGAATGACAAATGTTGTTGTTGCTGTTGGTTGCTTTCAAAGGATTTCAAGATTTTAAATTATAACTAAATATTTGACGAATATCTGTCGTTGTCGTTAGATTTGCAAGTTCGTAAACGAAACGAAGTGTTTTCAAAATGAAGTGTACTAAAAAGATAGCGGAGCGAATGGGTACATGAGTTTTGAAAACACAAAGTTGCAGTTAGAAATTGCAAATCGTCATAACTACTTGTCGATTTGCAAAACGGCAACAAACGCCTCGGGCGGCAGCTCCACCTTCCCGAACTGTCTCATCTTTTTCTTACCTTCTTTCTGCTTTTCAAGAAGTTTTCTCTTTCTGGTGATATCACCGCCATAACATTTTGCAAGAACATCCTTTCTCATAGCAGAGATTGTTTCTCTTGCTATAATTTTGTTATTTATTCTTGCCTGTATAGGAATTTCAAACATGTGGCGGGGAATAATTCCTCTTAATTTTTCCGTTAAAAAGTGTGCGGCAGTTTGTGCTTTGTCTTTATGAACTATAACTGAAAAAGCATCCACAACTTCACCGTTAACAAGTATTTCAAGTTTTACCAAATCGCCGAGTTGCGGTGCTATATGTTCGTAATCGAACGATGCATACCCTTTAGATACTGATTTAAGTGCATCGTAAAAACCTACAATAATTTCCGCCAACGGAATTTCATATTTTAAAATAGCAATTTTCATGTTAACATATCTCATGTCAACCTGTTTGCCTCTTTTTTTCTGACACAAGTCCATCAATCCGCCGAGATATTCGGTAGGCGAAACTATCGTTGCCATAACATACGGTTCCCAAATTTCCTGGATTTCCGCATTGTTGGGAAACTTTGCGGGATTATCTATAGTTACCATCTGATTTTTTGTTTTAACATTGTATATAACGTTAGGTGCGGTAACCAAAAGATTTAAACCGAACTCTCTTTCCAACCTTTCTCTAACGATTTCCAAATGCAAATGACCTAAAAATCCGCACCTGTAACCGAACCCCAATGCTACGGAAGTTTCCGGAACATAAGTTAAAGATGCATCCGAAAGCTGCAACTTTTCAAGAGCAATTTTTAAACTGTCATAATCGGATGTGCTGTACGGGTAAAGACCTGCAAACACGAACGGATTAACTTCTTTGTACCCTGCATGAGGATGAGTTGTAGGTCTTGAACTTTCGGTTATTGTGTCACCGATTTTAACATCTTGTATTGTTTTTATACCTGCAACAACAAAACCCACTTCACCGGCGGAAAGACTGTCCGATTCTACAGGTTTTATTTTCATGTATCCGACTTCAAGCACTTCATATTGAGCACCTGAAGCCATAAATGTTACTTTCATACCTTTTTTGATTGTACCGTCGAACACTCTTATAATGATAACAACACCTTTATAAGAATCGTAAAATGAATCAAAAATTAAAGCGGATAACGGTTCTTCTTTTTTGCCTTGCGGTGCGGGAATATTTGCTATAACCGAATCTACAATTTCGTTTATACCGATACCTTCTTTTGCACTTGCAAGTATAGGCTGATCTATAACTTCCAAAGCATCCGTCATTTGTTCGTAAGCGGAATCTATGTCGGCGGTAGGCAAATCTATTTTGTTTATTACCGGAATTATTTTAAGATTAGCATTTTTTGCAAGCATTGTGTTTGCAAGAGTTTGTGCCTCTACACCCTGCGATGCATCTATAACCAAAAGTGCACCTTCACATGCTTCCAAAGCACGGGAAACTTCATAAGTAAAATCCACATGGCCGGGGGTATCTATAAGATTTAAAATATATTCTTGACCGTCTTTATCTTTGTACTGCATTTTAACGGCCTTGGCTTTTATTGTAATACCTCTTTCTCTTTCAAGTTCCATACCGTCAAGAATTTGATCTTTCATTTCTCTTTTTGAAATAGTACCCGTATATTCAAGAAGTCTGTCGGCAAGTGTGCTTTTACCGTGATCTATATGTGCGATGATGCAAAAATTTCTAATGTTCTTCAAAGTATTTTTCCCTTAATTGTTAATTGTTTTAAATATTTTCTTTCAATTGTTGAACATACTCGTCTTCCGGATAGAGCTGTTTCAACAAATTATAAACTTTACCGTAATTTTCTTTATCTTTTTTCTTTATATAAATTGATGCTAAATTTTTTAATCCTTCGGCATTATTGGGAGCATATTTTAAAGATTCTATAAATGCATTTTCCGAATTATCAAGATTATTCATAATAAATTCCAGGTTTCCCAAATGAATGCATGTTTGTGCATATTCAAGCATCCTTCTCTCTTTCCAATTTTCTTTGTAAAAATTGTGAGGTTTTTCCTGCAATTTATTTGGAAAATTTATATGTTCCAAATATTCTTTTTCCGCTAAATCCGGATGACCGGACTGAATGTACAAGTTCGCCAACTGATAATATGTTTGCGGAAATATCGGATCTATCATTTTGTATTGATTATAATATCCTATTGCTTGATTAAAACAAAGTTCTCTTTTTTTCATGGCTTCCTGCAATGCCTGTTCATTTTTTTCTTTCGACAAAACATTTACTTGATTATTAAAATAATTTACAAGCTTTGAATATAACACACCTACCAAAAATTTTGATTGAACATAATTAGGTGCCAATTCCCAAATACTTTTATATTCATCAATGGCCTTGTTCGGATCATCGTTTTGCCATCTGTCGTTAAAGTTGTTTGCTTTAAAATATCTTGCCATAATAAAAGACGGATTTTTTTCTATTACTTGAGTATACAATTCTATCGCCTTCGTAAAATTTCCTGCCTTTGAATATTGTATTGCTTTTAAATGTATTATATCGGCCTGAAAATATCCATAGAATACATATATAAAATATGCTGTTACCAACAAAATTAATATTTGAACAATCCTTTTTATTAATATCGGAACAGATACAACATATTCCTCTTTTTCTCTTTCCAAACTGTTTATTGCAACGGCAACTATTGCTCCTATCAACATCCACAACATTACACCTGAAGACACAAACCTTAAAGACACGCATACACTATCATGAGCAAGTTGCGCAAGTATTGCAGAAATAAAACCCAACTGCAAATATGACATTGCAGACATATTTAGATTATTTTTTTTGAAATAAGCTAAATTTTTAAACCCTACCGTTAAAATTGTCAGCAATAAAAGTAAAAATATTCCGATACCTAAAATACCTTCATCATAAAAAACTTCGAGATATTCATTTTCGGGATGATCACTTTCGGTATTGTGCAACCCTTCTATAAAAAATATTTGCGGTCTTCTGTAAGACGGATATGTTAAATAAAATGTTCCTATACCGGTTCCTATAACGGGATGAGTATTTATCATTTCCCAACAAGAAAGCCAGGTAAACACTCTGAACGATGAACTGTCCGGCCTTTTTTTAAGTTGAAAAAATATTCCGCCGGTAACAACCGATATTGTAATTGCAGCCATCAATAAAATAACAATTATTTTCTTTTTCTTTGCCATGTTTAATATGAAACCGACAAACAAAAAAGCAAAAGCAATAAATCCTACTCCAAAACCTATCCAAGCTCCTTTGGAATAAGAAAAAATTGTTGAAAACGTTATAAGAATCCATAAGAATAAAAGATGAAAACTTTTCTTTTTTAAAAATAATGCCAATACTATCGGGCTCATCACTATAAGAAAGTCACCGAAAAAGTTTGGATTACCGAAAGTTGAAAAAAGTCTGTTACCGAATGCCCATCTCCAAACAAACGGATCTAACCCTTTTGCCGGAGGTTCCGGGAAAAATCTTGTATCTAAAAACTGAATAACGGCATATATACAAACAATATATGTTGCAAATATTAAGAAATTAACTAATCTTTTAAGATGTTTTTTGTCCGCAAAACAGTCTATTATTATTAAAGCTAACGAGCAGTATATTACTCTTCTTAATAACTCATTTAAGGATGCCAATTGAAACGGGGAATGAAAATATGAAATTATTCCTGATACTAAGAATAACAGTATCGGCAAAATTACAATTAAATTTTTTTTGATATTATAAAACAAATCACTTTCAAGTTTATATATAAGCCAGGAACATAATAATGCGATTCCGCCTATTTGAACTATTGTTATTTTTATTTGTGCTGAATCGTAAGTTCCCAAATAAAAACTCACCGCTACCAAAAAATAAAATAACGGTAATCCGTAAATTATAAACTTTGAAGAAACTTTTTTTATAATATTTGAAAACATTTTTTACCTTAAAAAAAGAAATAAGCCGACAATAGGATTTGAACCTACGACCCATCGCTTACGAAGCGATTGCTCTACCAACTGAGCTATGTCGGCAAATTTTTATAAATTATATCATATATTTATGTTAAATTAAAATTAATATTTTAACAATATTTTTTTCATATCAATTACAGCTTTTTCAAGACCGTCAAACACCGCTTGAGCTATTATTGAAAATCCTATGTTCAGTTCGTTTAAGTTTTTTATATCGCAAATATCATAAACATTGTTGTAATCAAGGCCGTGCCCTGCATTGAATATCAACTTATTTTGTTTTGCCAACACCGAAGCTTGTTTTATTTTTTCAAGTTCGGCTGCCGCATGTTTTTTACCTAACTTAAACAAATTTGCATATTTTCCGGTATGAATTTCTATAGCATCCGAACCAACTTCGGCACAAGCTTCTATTTGGTTGGGTTCGGGATCTATAAACATACTGACTATTATGCCTTTATCCTGCAACTTTTTAACTATTTCCGATAATCTGGATTTTTGTCCGGCAACATCAAGCCCGCCTTCCGTAGTAACTTCCTGCCTTTTTTCCGGAACTATACAAACAGAATAGGGTTGAAGTTTTAATGCAACATTAACAATTTCGTCGGTAGCTGCCATTTCAAAGTTGAGTTTTGTTCTCATACATTGTTTTATTTCAAAAACATCTTTATCCTGAATATGTCTTCTGTCTTCTCTCAAATGTGTAGTAATCGAATCCGCTCCGGCCTTTTCACAAAGTGCTACGGCTTTTACCGGACTTGGATATTCTTCCATTCTTGCTTGTCTCAATGTTGCTATATGATCTATGTTTACACCGAGTTTTATCATTTATTTTCCCTTTACTGTTTTTTCTATTTCTTTTTTAGCTGCATTTACAACATTTTGTGCTGTTTTTTTAATTTCTTTTTTATCTTGTCCTTCGAGCATTACTCTCAACAACTTTTCCGTTCCGGAATATCTTACTAAAATTCTCCCGTTATCTCCAAGTTTTTTTTCAACTTGTTTTATAAGTTTTGTTGTTTGCGGTAACTTTTCCAACGGAATTTTTTCCAAAACTTTTTCATTTATAAGAACTTGCGGATATTTTTTTATCCAACCGCACATTTGTGAAAGAGATTTGTTTTCTTTTGTCAAGATATTCAACAACTGTAATGCACTTATCAGGCCGTCACCGGTATCCAATAACTGTTTAAAAATTATGTGTCCGGATTGTTCTCCGCCGATAATTGCTTTATGTTTTATTAAATCTTCGTAAACGTACCTGTCTCCGACTTTGCTTGTAACAACTTTTATTTTTTCCTGCTTTGCGGCTTTTATAAGACCGAGATTTGCCATTACCGTGATAACAAGTGTATTATTTTTTAATTTGTTGTTATCTTTTAAATACTTTGATACCACACCCAAAAAATAATCACCGTCGCGAACCATACCTTTATCATCAACCGAAATTACTCTGTCGGCATCACCGTCAAAGGCAAATCCGCAAAAAGTTTTTTTTGCTTTAACGACGGTTGCCACCGTTTCGGGATGTAATGCGCCGCAATTTAAATTTATATTTTTGCCTGTAGGTTTATTGTTTATAACTATCACATCAGCTTTTAACTTCTTTAACACTTCCGGAGCAATTTTATATGATGCACCGTTTGCACAGTCTATTGCTATGGTTTTTCCTTTCAAAGCATCTTTAGGCATTAATGATATTAAAAATTTTTCGTACTGTTTTACTAAATTTTTACCGGAAACATTTTTTATTTTTGAGTTTTTCGACAATACTTTTTTTTCTTCGATATATTTAACCAAATGTTTCTCTAATTTTGCTTCAACTTTATCCGGAAGCTTTTTCCCTTTAGACGAGAAAAATTTTATTCCGTTATCCAAATACGGATTATGAGAAGCGGATATTACTATCCCCGCCTGATAATTATTGTTTTTTAATAAATATGCCACCGCCGGAGTGGGTAATACCCCCAAATCAATAACTTTTATTCCCGCGGCATTTATGCCGTGTTGTAAAGCTTTTAATATTCTTTTGCCCGACTCTCTTGTGTCTCTGCCGATTAAAATTCCGTTTCCTTTTTTATCGAGAGTTTCCGCAAGTACGTAACCTATCAGAGAAACTGTATTGTTATCAAACGGAAATTCGTTTGATTTTCCTCTTATACCGTCTGTACCAAAAAATTTCATATAGTTACCTTTATAAAATATATTTTGTAATATTATACACAATTATGTTTGCTTTATAAACGAATTTTTATATTAAATTTTTCTTTTCCGTTAAATAATTAATTCGTTCTCTTTTTTTCAAAAGCTCGTCTATCTTTTCATCAATTATCACATCCGATTTTTTTATGGGTTTTGCTAAACTTATACCTTCCAAATCTTTACATCTGCTGAGAGCAACATATAACTGTCCGGGAGCAAATGCACCATACCCTAAATCTATTAACACATTATCAAAAGTTTTACCCTGACTTTTATGTATTGTTACCGCCCAGGCAAGTTTCATCGGATACTGCGAAAAAGAACCGGCATGTTCCGTTTCTATTGCATTTAAATCTTTGTTCCACTTATACTTAAATAAATCCCATTTATATTGTTCTACAATTTCGGTTTTACCGTTTTGCATTTTAACATATATCTTATATTTGTCGTCGGATAAATCTTTTATAATGTCTTCTATAACACCGATGGACCCGTTAACCCATCTGTCCTTACTGTCATTATTTAACATCATTACCTGTGCACCGACTTTCAGTTTAAGTTCATAATTTACGGGAAATGCGGAAACATTGTCAACGTCTTCGGTTTCGGCGGTAAAAGTGTACGGATCGCAATGTATTTGCCCTAAAAATTTATTATTGTAAAATTCCGCCGACTTGTTTGTTGTCGTCAATAAAACCGATAATTTTCTGTTTTCGGATTTCTTGTTTACATTTTTGTTCAAAGAATCTATTATTTCTGAATTTACATGATTTGTTCTTATTGAATTAAGTATATTTATAAATTTTTCGTCGGTTTGTCTGTAAACTTTTTGAAATTCTATTACATGACAATAAACTTCGTTCATACATTTCGCACTGAAAAAGTACGGACTGTCATAATACTCATGAAACAAAAATTCTTCTTCTTTTGTAACTACCGGCGGTAATTGCATTAAGTCACCGATAAAAAGCATCTGTACTCCGCCGAACGGCAACTTTGGAATCGGTCCGTTTAATCTTAAAAACTTATCAACACAATCCAAAAGATCGGCCCTTAACATAGAAACTTCATCGATGATAATAGTTTCCACATTTTTGTATATGGAATTTTTACCGTATCTTCTTTTTGTAACTTTATCCAATGTAATATCTGTTTTAAATTTAAAAAAGGAATGTATTGTTTCGCCTCCCGCGTTTAGTGCCGCCACACCTGTAGGAGCCAAAATAACAAACTTCTTTTTACATTGGGAAACAAAATATTTTAAAAATGTAGTTTTGCCGGTTCCGGCTTTGCCGGTAACAAAAACATTATCATTTGTTTGCAATAATATTTTTAAAGCCAACTGAAATTCATTATTTATTTCCACTGCCATTTATATACCTGAATACCACTTACAAATAAATTATATTTTAATACTTATCCACAAGTTAATCACAATCGCTATTTTTGTATTATTTTTTATTCAATTTAATAAAATTTATTTGATTTTTCAATTATTTTTATAAATTTACAAAGTAAATTGTATTATACAAATTATATAAAATTATACCTTGTTATACACAATTGTTAATTACTGTTTTCTTAAAATATTGGATATTCTTTCCAATTCTTCCAAATTGCTGTAATTAAATGTAATTTTACCTTTTTTCCCGTTTCCTGTAATAGCAATTTTTGTTCCGTATACTCTTTGCAATTCATCAATTAAGTTTGAAATTTCAGCATCTTGTTGTTTTACTTTAACAACTTTTTCTTTTTTCCCTTTTACTTCAGATACTTTAAGTTCAACATCTCTTACAGTTAATCCTTCATTTAATATTTGGCTAGCCATTTCCTGCAATTTATTTTCATCGGTTATACTTGCCAACATTCTGCCGTGTCCGGAAGAAAGCTTTCCGTCTATTATCATAGTTTGAATATTGCCCGGCAAATTTAACAATCTTAAACTGTTTGCAATTACAGATCTGTTCTTTTTAACTATTTTTGATATTTGTTCCTGTGTATACTTGTATTCTTCGGAATATTTTTTGTATGCAAGAGCTTCTTCTATAGGATTTAAATCTTCTCTTTGAATATTTTCTATTAAAGCAAGGTCCAATTTATCTTTATCCGAGGCACCTTCTTGAATAATAGCTCTTATTTCCGTAAAACCTGCAAGTTTTGATGCTCTTAATCTTCTTTCCCCCGCTATAAGCTCATATTCTCCCGGAGCAACGGAACGAACAACTATTATAGGTTCAAGTAACCCGTTTTCTTTTATTGAGTCCGCAAGTTCTTGTAATTTTTCTTCATTAAAAAGAGTTCTCGGTTGGTGTCTGTTCGGTTTTATTTTATCAATGCTTATATTTTCCACTCTTTCTACCGCATCATTATTTTGGGTTGCTGTCAATGGTGACATTATTGCTTCAAGGCCTCTACCTAATTTCATTTTTGACATTTTATATCTCCTTATTCAATTATTTTTATAGTCCGATTTAATACTTTTATTGTTCCATATTTGTAACAATATTTTGTTTTGACAAAAATTCTGTTGCAAAATCCAAATAAGATTCGGTTCCTTTGCAATGTTTATCATATAATATTGCCGGTTTACCGAAACTTGGTGCTTCCATTAATTTTACATTTACAGGGATTTTAGTATTATAAACCTTATCTCCGAAAAATTTTACAACTTCATCTACAACTTGTTGAGATAATTTTGTTCTGCTGTCAAACATAGTAAAAAGCACACCTTCCAAATCTAAATGATATTTTTGCATTAAAGTAAAAATTGTTTTTGATAATTGCCCTAACCCCTGCAACTCAAAAAATCCGCATTTCATAGGAATTATTACCGTATCTGCGGCAACAAGTGAATTAATTGTCAGTAATCCGAGAGTCGGGGGACAATCTATTATTATATATTTATAAACCTTTTGAAATTTTTCCAAAGCCATCTTTAATCTTTGCTCTCTGTTTTCTATAGTAACCAGTTCTATTTCCGCACCGCTCAAATCAAGAGTTGCAGGAGCAATATCGAGCCAATCCATAGCAGTTGTTTTTAGCACATCTTCTAAGGCCACTTCATTTATAAGAACATTATATATGGTCTTATTTATTCCGGTTTGATCTATCCCCAAACCGCTTGTAGTGTTACTTTGCGGATCCATATCAATCAACAAACACTCTTGTCCTAAATGAGCTAAACTTGCAGCAAGATTTATTGCTGTTGTAGTTTTTCCCACACCGCCTTTTTGATTTGCAATGGCAATTACTTTACTCATGGTAAAATCTCCTATTTAACATCTATTGTTTCACATGAAACAATTTGAAATAATTATATATTATTTAATATTTTTTTACAATATGCTTTTGTTTTAAATTGTTATTATAAATTATATATTGTAAATTATCAATTGCTGTTTTGTTTCACATGAAACATTTTTATTCTAAAACAAATCTAACTGCCGATTTTCTTTTATTGTTTTACTTTCAAAAGTATTAAGGTACTGAAAAATCTCATTGTTATCACAAGCTATATTGTGTTGTTTACAAGTTTTATAGAATATATTCATTAGATATTTGTTATCAGGACTATTTAATATATAATTATTTCCATAGGTTTTTATATATTTTTCTTTTATGGCGGGGAAGAACTTATCTAATTTTTCATAAAAGTATTCCCTGTTTCCCTCTCTTAGAGTTACCCCCATCCCGAAACATATAACGCCATATACTTTTGCTTTGATACAATAATCTAAAATACCGGCTAAATTTTCTTTTGTATCATTTATAAACGGCAATACAGGTGTAAGCCAAACAACTGCAGGAATATTATTTTGATTTAAAATCTTCAAAATTTCAAACCTTTCTTTAGTAGTACTTACATTAGGTTCTATTATTTCGCACAATTTTTCATCAAATGTAGTTAATGTCATCTGAATAACACATTTTGTTTTCCTGTTTATTTCTTTTAATATATCCAAATCTCTTAAAACAGATTCGGACTTCGTAATAAGTGTTGCACCAAAATCATACTTACATATTAATTCCAACGCTTTTCTTGTATTTTGTATTTCTTTTTCTAAGGGTATATATGGATCTGTCATAGATCCCATGCCAATCATACACTTTTTTCTCTTACCTTTCAGAGCTTTCTCCAATAGCTCTATGGCATTTGACTTTATTTCTATATCTTCAAACGAATGTTGCATATTATACACTTTGCTTCTTGAATCACAATAAATGCAACCATGGGAACAACCTCTATACAGATTCATTCCGTTTTTTGCAGACAATATAGTTTTTACCTTAGTATAATGCATAATTTATCCTGATTATATAATTGTTTCACATGAAACAATACGACAATTTATAATTTATAATTAACTGCAAACTTCAACTGTTTTTAGTTTTTTTATTGGAGGTTGTCTCTATCGCTCCCATGGTCAACCGAAAATAAAGGAAACTAAAAACACAAATTTATAATGACAATGTATAATTAACGACTAAAATACAAACACCCATAAGGAAAAGCAAAAGCGACCGGTACATAAAAAAAGTAAATACAAAGTTATAATTTAAAAGTTAAAGCCGTCCAGCTAAAGTTGTTTGTTTAAGTTTTTGGCGTATTCTTTCAACTTAATAAGTTTATCATAATCTTTATTTAAAGTCATAAAATATGTATTATTTTGAGTGAGGGGATCTTGTTTCAGCTCTTCCGGCAATGTTTGCCAGTCTTTAGTGTATGGTATCGGGCTATATTCAGACAATGATATTTTTGAACCCAAATTATGAACATATTTGATAGATTCTTTTATATTTTCTATGTTTTGCCCCGGCATACCTATTAAAAGATATGTTATATATTCCCCTTTATTATATCCTGCATTATTAAGATATTTTATTGTTCTTTCATATTCGCTGTTACTAACTTTATTATTACTGTTTTTTTGTTCCTGGCTGTTAGATGTTTCCAAACTAAATCTTGGTTGAATAAATTTAGCATTAAACATTAATTCTGCCAGTTCTTGATCTAAAAACCTTGCATGAAGTCCGTTTGGAGTGTGAAAATAAAAATTTTTATTGTCTTTTTGAAGCTCTTTTAATAATATTTTCATTAATTTATCGGAATTAAATATTAATGCATCATCATAAAAAACCACATTTTCTACATTATTATAAGTTAATTTATAAATTTCATCTTTTATTACTAGCGGGTTTTTTATTGTATATGTATTATTGTTTAATATATATTGGGCACAATAATTGCACTTAAAAGGGCAACCTATACTTGTTTTTAATGCTATATACTCTTGATTTTTATAAAATGAATAATCCGGCAGGGGAAATTTTTCAAAATTTGAATCTATTTCAATATTTATATTATATTTTTTAAATACGGGGGTAAAACTATCAAATGTCCCCGTAACAACATTATCTATACTTTTTATCGTTTTTGCATGTTCGTTACATAGAGTAGCATATATACCGCTGAGTATTATCGGCGTTTCAGGAAATATCCGTTTTAATAATTCCGATACCTCTATTATACCTAAATACCAATAGGTCATAATAGAACCGATTATTATGATATCAGGTTGTTCTATAGTTTTAAAAAATTGTTCTGCTGTATATGAAGGAATGCCGAATCTATGATATTTTCTTTTAATATTATGAATAACAAGAGGTTTTTCTATTTCTTGTTGTATATAATGGCCGCATCCATATTCATTTGACGGTTGTTTCGGTATATTAGGATAATTCCTGTCCATATAATCAAAAAACTGTACATCTATATTTTGTTGTTTTAATATTGATGATAAATATAAAAGGCCTAAAGGTTTTGCCCATAAATCATAGGCAGAAAAATCGTATACAGGGGGATTAACTAATAATATTTTAGTCATTTTTATTTTAAATTAAGATTTTACTATTGTTTGCTGTTGTCATTAATTATATATTATACATTGTAAATTATAAATTGCCGTATTGTTTCACGTGAAACAAATTTACTATATGCAAAAAATATCACTTACTTTTGAACAAACAACATCTGCTTTCTTTAAGTATTGTTTTGGAAGGCTTGTTGTAACCGCAACACAGAACATTTTTGCTGTTTTTGCTGCTTTTATGCCGTAGGGGGCATTTTCTATAACTATACACTCGCCGGGCTTAACTTTTAATTGTTTTGCTGCCGTTAAATACGAATCGGGATAAGGTTTTCCTCTTTTTATCATATCTGCAGCAATTATAACATCAAATTTGGATACTATTTTTTTAGGTAACATGGATTTTACTTTATCTCTGTTGGAACCTGTAACTATTGCAAGAAGAAATCCTTGTTTTTTTAAGTGATTTAGCACTTGTTCGACATCAGGGAACAAATGAACTTTAAAATATTTTTTATATAATTTATCCCTTAATTTTAAAACTTCAGCTAAAATTTTGGCATTATATCCAATTTTATCTCTTTCAAAGAATCTCTTAACACAAATTTCGCATTTTTCACCTTCTTTTTCATAAATATCAAAAGGGGAAACCGTAACATTATACTTCTTTAACGTTTCAAACCAGGAAATAAAATGATATGGCATGGAATCAACAATGACTCCATCCATATCAAATAATACCGCTTTATATTTTTTAAAATTCTTAATCTTCATACTTCTAAACTTTTATTCTTTGTTGTTAGTCGTTTCTATACATCCATACATCTAAGCATCTATACATCAAAATTGCCCTTGGCAATTTTTACAGCCCCAAAGCAACTTTATCATCTACAATAGAAATATTATTATTTTGTAATACTTCTATTGCTTTTTCAACATTGTCAAATTTTAATACCATCAATGCTTTTTCGCTGGCTTTTTCAACAAAACCATACATATATTCAAGATCTATATTGTTCTGTGCTAAAATCTTTAATGCTTTTGCAAGTCCGCCCGGTGTATCGGAAACCTCAACAGCGACCACCGGAGCTATTTTTGCGATAAAACCGTTTTCTTTAAGTATTGTTTTTGCTTTTTCCGTATCGTTTAAAACTACTCTTAATATTCCGAATTCCGGAGTTTCCGCAATGGTAAGGGCTTTTATATTAATGTTATTATCACCTAATAGTCCGCAAACTTCAGCAAGTCTTCCTTTAGTATTTTCAATAAAAATTGATACTTGACTAATTGTTTTCATTTTTATCTCCTTTTAAAAATACCTTGTTTTTTCAATTGTTTTTCGATTAATGCAACTTTCTTTTATCGATAACTCTCTTGGATTTTCCTTCTGTCCTTGCCAATGTTTTTGGCTCTACCAATTTAACATTAACACCTAAACCTACCGTTGAATCTATAGCTTTTTTAATTTTAGCTTTTAAGTTTTCAAGTGCTTTTAATTCATCTGTAAATACTTTTTCGTCAACTTCAACCAACACTTCCAATTTATCCAATGAACCGTCTGCTCTGTCAACTATCAATTGGTAGTTAGGTAAAGCACCGTCTACCTGCAATAATGCATGTTCTATTTGTGTCGGGAACACATTTATTCCTCTAACAACTATCATATCGTCCGTTCTGCCCTTTATTTTGCTTAGTCTCGGGACTGTTCTTCCGCATTTGCAGGTTTCATAGGTTATTGCAACTATATCTCTTGTTCTGTATCTTATTAAAGGAATTGCCTGTTTTGTTAATGTTGTAATTACAAGTTCTCCGGGCTGTCCCTCGGGAACAGGTTGATTTGTTACAGGATCAATTATTTCAGGATAAAATAAATCCGACCAAATATGAAGTCCTTCTCTTGCCGTACATTCTTGTGCAACTCCGGGACCGCAAATTTCGGAAAGCCCGTAAATATCGGTTGCTTTCATGTTCAAGGTTTTATCTATTGTATCTCTCATGGCAATACTCCACGGTTCCGAACCGAATATTCCCACTTCCCAACTTGATGTTCTCGGGTCAACTCCCAATGCTTTCATTTCTTCTGCCAAATATAAAATATAGCTCGGAGTACAAGCTATAATTCTCGGTTTAAAATCCTGCATTAACTTTATTTGCCTTTTTGTTTGTCCGGTTGCTGCAGGAATAATTGTTGCACCAAGTCTGAGTGCTCCGTAATGAAGCCCCAAACCGCCGGTAAATAAGCCATAACCGTAAGAAATTTGAATTATGTCTCCTTTTTTACCACCAGCACAAGCGATAGAACGAGCTGCAACATTTGCCCAAAGGTTAAGATCTCTTTTTGTGTAACCTACAACTGTAGGGTTACCTGTTGTTCCGCTCGATACGTGAATTTCCGCAACATTTTTAATGTCTGTAGAAAATAAACCGAACGGATAAGAATCTCTCAAATCTTCTTTCGGTGTAAAAGGTAATTTTGTAATATCGTCGATAGATTTAATGTCCGTCGGCACTATTCCCAACTTGTTAAATTTCTGTTTGTAAACAGGTGAATTATCATAGATGTATTTCACAACTTTTACTAATCTTTCCGATTGTAAATTTTTCAAATTTTCTCTCGATGCACATTCAATTGCTTCATTGTAAATCATACTTTCTCCTCTACAACAACTTATAACGATAAAAATCACAAAGTGATTTTTTATTTTTTAGTTTAACAACTATTATACTATCGCTGATTTAAAAATTTCTAAATTCTTCTCTACAAACTGCGGTTTTATTACCGATTTTAATGCTTTTTCCCAACTTTCTTGTGAAATATCAAGATGTTTTGATAATACTCCCAACATATATGTATTTAAAAATTTGGGATTTGTTATTTTTTCCTGTCCTTTAACAAAATCTTCAAATAAATCTACACCGTCTTTTTTTAACATGAATTTCATTCTTTCATGTTCACCTTTTTCGAAAGAAAGCAAGAAATCCGCTTTACCGCACTCTATTATCGGTGAAAACACTTCTTTTCCGAACCTTAAATGAGATTCCACCGAACCGCCTCTTTGTGCCATTCCGTGAACTTCTGATTTTTTTACATGGTGTCCGTCATACATTGCCGCAAGACCGACAATTTCCGCAGCGGTAAGTATTCCCTGACCGCCGGTCCCGCAAAATAATATGTTTATTGTATCCATTGTTAACTCCTTAAAAAATCGCTTTGCGATTTTGATGTACGGATGTATGGATGAATGGATGTAAGGAAACGACAATTTAAAATATTTTTGTTGTTTCTATACTTCTATCCCTCTATACCTCCAACTATCTACTTCGTTCTATCTACTTCGTTTCTTCCAATGCACCGAACTTGCATTGTTGTACACAAACATTGCAACCTGCACATAAGTTTTCGTTCAATTTTATGTTTCCGTTTTCATCTTTAAATATTGCAGGGCAATCCACACTTACACACATATAACATTTTTTGCATTTGTCTGCATAAAATTTCGGTGCCGGTTTTTTTGTTCTGTCTATCATCTTGCAAAGACCTATTCTTACTATCAAAACAGAAAGTTCGTCTTTTGCAGTATATTCTTTTATTTTAGATTCTATTACAGCCGAACTGTCACCGATAACTTCAACATTGTCTGCTCCGCAGGCTTTACATAAAGTAACCAAATCAAGTCTCTTTGTTTGCTCGCCTTTAGCGGTAACTCCAGTTGCAGGGTTAGGTTGCGCACCTGTCATTGCCGTTGTTCCGTTATCAAGAATAATTATTACACCTTTGGTTTTATTGTATGCACAATTAACAAGTCCTTCTATACCTGAATGACAAAATGTTGAATCGCCGATAACGGCAACAGCTTTATCTTTACCTAAAATTTTGGTTAAACTGCTCATTATCGTTACACTCGAACCCATACAAACCGTGGTATGAAGTGCCGATAAAGGAGGTGTTGCACCGAGAGTATAACAACCGATATCACCGGCGACAACAACTTTGGTTTTTCTTAAAGCAACAAATGTTGCTCTGTGAGGACATCCAGGACACAAAACAGGTTTTCTTCCCGCCTGAGGATACGTGGTTTTAGGTTTACCTTCAACTATATCTCTAACGGATTCCGGATTAAGTTCCCCTACTCTGTATGTATAATGTTTTCCCTGACATTTTATTCCCATCTGTAAAAGATGTTCTTCTATGAAAGGTTCACTTTCTTCAACGACAACAACCTTTTCCACCTGAGAACAAAACTCTTTTATTTTCTTGTCCGGGAAAGGAAACGGCATAGAAAGTTTTAATACGGAAGCATTCGGATACACTTCTTTAACATACATATAAGAAACACTGTCCGTAACTATGCCCAACTTCTTATCTTTTATTTCAATAAAATTTTCCGCTAAATTATCGGAAAATTCTTGTATTTTCAACAATTTTTCTTCTAAGTCTATATGTTTTTTGTAAGCATTTGCCGGTACCATAACATATTTTCTGGGATTTTTTTCAAAAGGTTTATCGGCAACTTCTACTCTTTGCCCTATTTCAACCGTTTCTTTAGTATGAGCAACTCTGGTCGTCATTCTAAACAAAACAGGGGTATCGAACTTTTCACTTATTTCATAAGCAAGTTTTATTAATTTTTTTGCTTCTTGCGGTGAAGAAGGCTCAAGTAACGGAATTTTTGCAAACTTTGCAATAAGTCTGTTATCCTGCTCGTTTTGAGACGAGTGCATTCCCGGATCATCGCCGGTAACAATAACAAAACCCGCATTTATTCCCGAATATGTTGCCGTCATCAAAGGGTCCATCGCAACATTTACTCCCACATGTTTCGACGAATAAATTGACCTTACTCCGGCAAAAGCGGCACCTAATGCAACTTCAAAAGCCACTTTTTCGTTTATTGACCACTGTGCATCCACTTCTTTAAACTGTGCCAAATACTCTAAAATGTCTGTTGCAGGTGTTCCCGGATAGGAAGCTGCAAATTTTAGTCCTGCCTCGTAAGCTCCTTGTGCAAGAGCTTCGTTTCCTGATAAAAGTTTATAGTTATTCATAATTGCATATTCTATATAATTTGACGGCTGTTGTGCAAGGAAAGATTATCAAAATATTATTAAATAATTGAAAAATATTGCATTTTATATTATCATATAATTCGATTACTATGAAAAAATTTATTTTTTATTTATTATCATTTTTTATTATTTTATTTATCGGCTGCAAAAATGACAACATGGAAATAGATATAACGGAAGTTCCGGAAACGGACAAGGTTGTATTTCAACACGGTGACATATTTATAGATACTTTTGAACAGACAAAATTATCAAGACAAGAAGGTAATAAAATATTAAACGAACTGAAAAAACATGTAAATATCGGTGATTATAAAGAAGGCGAGTTTTATGAAATAACCTATGCCCCCAAAAAAGCAAAATTATCAAAAAAAGAAAGTAACAAACTGTTAACCAAATTAAAAAAACAAAATATAAATCCGAACAATATTGAGGATAATGAATTTTATAAAATAGTAACGGATTCCGTTGAACAAACAAATTTTTCACAGCAGGAAAGTGATAAAATATTGGACGAATTAAAAAAACAAAATATAAATCTTGGCAAGATTAACCGAAAAGATTTTTATGAAATAGTACATTCCACAAACACGGACGTTGATCAAACTTGGACAAACTTCAAGTATTACCCTAAAGGTCAATATTTTTATTCCGTAGACAAATCCACGGACGATGTCATAACTTCCGAAAAAATAGAACTGCATACAACTTCACAAATTTTTGAAGTTTCCGGAACGATAGAAAACTCATTATGGGAATCTATGTCCGCTTCAAATATTAAACCTGCTATAATTCTTGATTTTGCCGATGTATTTGCTTGGCAAATAGATTTTCTTACGGACTGCAGGCAAGGTGACGTATATAAAGTTATATATGAAATAATAACTTTGGAAAAAAAAGATTCAGTTCTTTCATCAAAAATTCTTGCCGGACAATATATTACATCAACATCGTTGAATACTGCTATCTGTTTTACAAATTCTAACGGTGATGAAGGTTATTTTGATGAAAACGGAAAATCGGTAAAGAGTGCATTTTTAAAAGCGCCTTTGCAATTTAAAAGAATTTCCTCTTATTTTACAAAGAAAAGATTTCATCCTATATTAAAGTATTACAGAGCGCATGAAGGTATAGATTATGCCGCACCTATGGGTACACCGGTATCGGCGGTAGGTGACGGAATAGTAATAAAATCACAATACACCGGCGGTTATGGAAACCTCGTAATAATAAAGCATCCCAACGGTTATGAAACATATTACGGTCATTTATCAAAATACGGTAAAGGTGTAAAAAAAGGTGTTAGAGTAAAACAAGGGCAGGTTATAGGGTATGTAGGTGCTACAGGTCTTGCAACCGGACCGCATTTGGATTTCAGAATAAAAAAGAACGGATCATTTTTTAATTACCTTACAATGAAAATGCCTCCAACTTATACATTAACCGGCAAAAACAAAGAAGATTTTGATACATATAAAGAAAATATTTTAAGCAAACTCGAATCATTGTAAAAAATAATTTACTTACCAAAAAAACATTAAAAAAAATTATTTATTTTGTGCTTGACTATTATGTATCAATTTTATATACTTTTTTGACGATAAAACTTAAAAAAATTTTTTTGTTTTTTATTATTTTTTAAATGACTTATCCACAATGTGGATAAGTTTGGGGATAAAATGGATAGTTCTATTATAGATGCATGGAAAAAGGTTGTGGATAACTTGACATTATCCATAGGACAAGCTTCGGTAAGTTTGTGGTTTAAAGGTGTAAAACCTATTTCTTTAAATGAAAATACTTTTACAATATCAGTGCCGAATAAGTTTTTTTCCGATTGGATTGAAAAAAATCAGCAGTTCAATATTGAACAAAATTTAAAAGGTATTTATTCTAAAGATATAAAACTTGAATATAAAATTGAAAAAGATCTTTCTGATGAAATATCAAAAGTTAATAACATAACTATTCATCCTGTTGTTCCTATGCCCCCTGTAGTAAAAGATCAGCTTAACCCGAAATTTACATTTGAAAGATTTATCATCGGTAACTCTAACAGATTTGCTTCGGGATGCGCCGAAGCCGTGACAAAAAATCCGGGAAAACAATTTAATCCTTTATTTATATACGGCGGTGTAGGTCTCGGTAAAACACATTTGATGCATGCCATAGGAAATGAATTAAAAAAGAATTTCCCTAATTTCAGAATATTGTATGTAACATGTGAAACTTTTGTTTCCGACTTTATTGAAGCTATAAGGTTTCAAGAAAAAATGTCTGCATTTAAAAATAAATACAGGAATCTTGATTGCCTTTTAATAGACGATATTCAATTCCTTACAAAAAATGCGGGAAGATCCCAAGAAGAGTTTTTTAATGTTTTTAATACATTAAAAGACGGCGGTAAACAAATAGTTATTGCCTCCGATAGACCTCAGGATAAATTGGAAGTTGAAGAAAGATTAATTTCAAGATTTAAATGGGGTAACACCGTTGATATTCAAAAACCGGATTTAGAAACAAGAATTGCAATATTAAAGAAAAAAGCCGAAGAAGAAGGATTTTCTGTTCCCGAAGATATTGTTGTATTTATTGCATCTCAAATAAAATCTAATATCAGAGAATTGGAGGGTGCATTATTAAGAGTTACTTCTTTTATTAAATTTACAAATACACCTTTTACATTAGATGCGGTTAAAATAATACTAAAAGATATTGTTGTTCCGGAAGAAAATGTACAAATAACTATAGATAAAATTCAAAAAGTTGTTGCGGAAGAATATCATTTAACAGTAAAAGATTTAAAAATTAAAAAAAGAACCAAAGAGCTTGCGGTACCGAGACAGATTGCAATGTATTTAGCAAGATCTTTAACCGATATGTCTACTACGGAAATAGGTGACACTTTCGGCGGAAGAGATCATACTACGGTTATGCATGCTTATAATAAGATATCAAAAGATGTAGAAAATGATGCATGGTTTGCTGCTGAAATTAACAAAATTATTAAATTAATAAAAGAAGATAATTAGTTGTTAATATTTTTGTTAATTATTTGATTTTTTGATAATAAAAGGAATTTATTCTAATATGTTGATAATATTAAAAAGTTATTAACATAATTATTAACTTTAAATTTATAAAAAAAATATTTGATAATTATGATTTTTTTAAAATTAGAATAAAATTGTAAGTTATCAACAAATATTATTATTATAATTAAATTTTTTTAAATAAAAAGGAGGAAAAAGTAATGAAGGTAATTTGTTCAAAAGATGAATTAATAAAGGGGATGCAGATAGTTCAACCTGTAATAGCATCAAAAATAACTTTACCTGTATTATCCAACTTTTTATTTGAAACTGAAAAAGATAAAATAAAATTATCAGCAACAGATTTAGAAATAGGTGTAACATGTTATATAAAAGCAGAGATTATAAGTGAAGGTGCGATAACAATACCTGCAAAAAGATTTTCCGATATTATAAAAGAAGTTTCAGACGGTAATATAGAAATAAAATCAGATGAAACAAATCAAATAAATATAAAAGCAAATAAATCTAAATTTGTTTTAATGGGTATAGATAAAAAAGATTATCCTTCACTTCCGGATTTTCAAAAAGAAAATATTTTTTCTTTAAAAACACAAGTTTTAAATTCCATGCTTAAAAAAACAATATTTGCAGTATCTAAAGATTCTCAAAGATATGTTTTAAACGGTGTATGTTTTATAGTTGAAGACGGTGTTGTAAAAGCTGTATCTACCGACGGCAGAAGATTATCTTATATAAATATGGACGGTGTTAACAAGAAAATTAAAGGTAAAGTAATTATTCCTACTAAAGCGGTATCCGATATTTTAAGATTAATTTCTTCCAATGATAAAGTGGAAGAAGTTCAAATAAGTTTAAGTGATAATTTAATGACCGTTATGATAGGAGATATAACATTTCAAACAAAATTAATAGAAGGTGTATTTCCCAACTATGAACAAGTAATTCCTAAAAAAACAATGTCTAAAATAAAATTAAATGTTGCAAATACAATTTCAGCGGTAAAACAGATGGCATTACTTACAGGCGATAAACTAGTTGCGGACAGAGCATCGTCCATTAAATTAAGTTTTGAAAAGAATAAAATGATAGTTTCCGCAAACACGGTAGGTTTAGGTTCCGGAGAAGCGGAAGTTGAAACGGAATATTCGGGCGAAGTATTTGATATAAATTTTAATCCTAACTACATTAAAGATATTTTACAAAACATAGAAGATGAAAATATTTATTTTTCATATACAACTTCACAAAATCCTGTTGTTATAACACCGGAAAAAAATAAAAATTATCTCTGTGTAGTTATGCCGATGAGAAGTTAAAAATGGAATTTACAGAAGTATCTTCAATCCTAAAACAAATTTCAGATGATTTAGGTTTAAATGATACGTATTATGTTATTATGTCCAAATGGAAGCAGGAAGTAGGTAATGATAAAATAGAATTAAACGGTTTTAAAGACGGAAAAATTTTTGCTTCCACAAAATCGGCGGTGTATTTGAATGATTTTAATTTAAGAAAAAGACAGATTATAAACAAACTTAATCAGTATTTAGGCAGAAAAGTAGTAAAAAATATAAAGTGTGAAATTAAGTAGTAAAAGATATGGAGGAAGAAGTTAATGACTAACGAAGAACAAAATAAAGCGGCATCGAATTATGATGCTTCGAAAATTCAAGTATTGGAAGGTCTTGAAGCTGTTAGAAAAAGACCTGCCATGTATATCGGTTCAACCTCTGAACAAGGACTTCATCATTTGGTATATGAAACGGTGGATAACTCTATCGATGAAGTTTTGGCGGGTTTTTGTAAAAATATCGATGTTACAATTCATCCGGATAATTCAATAACGGTATTGGATGACGGTAGAGGTATTCCTGTAGATCCTCATCCGAAATATAAAGATAAATCGGCACTTGAAGTTGTTATGACAGTTTTGCATGCAGGTGGAAAATTCGATAAAAATTCTTATAAAGTGTCCGGAGGTTTGCACGGTGTCGGAGTATCTTGTGTAAATGCTCTTTCTACAAAATTGGTAGTTGAAGTTTACAGAAACGGAAAAATTTATAAACAAGAATATGCTAAAGGAAAACCTACAACAAAACTTGAAGTTATAGGTAAAACCGACGACAGAGGAACAAAAGTTACATTTTTACCGGATCCTGAAATATTTTCCGTTACGACATATTCTTTCGATACATTGGCTAACAGATTAAGAGAATTAGCTTTCTTAAATGCCGGTGCAAATATTACAATTATAGATGAAAGACAAGATAAAGAATACACTTTCCATTATGAAGGCGGTATAAAAAGTTTCGTTTCTTATTTGAACACAAATAAACAAGTTATAAACAAAGAACCTATATATTTCACAAAGAATAAAGATAATGTCGACGTTGAAGTTGCAATGCAATATAACGATTCTTATAACGAACAAATTCATACATTTGTTAATAACATTAACACCGTAGAGGGTGGAACACATTTATCGGGTTTTCGTTCGGCATTAACAAGGGTTGTTAACGACTATATTAAGAAAAACGAATTATCAAAAAATAAAAATTTAACTCTTTCCGGAGAAGATGTCAGAGAAGGTTTAACGGCAGTTATTTCGGTTAAAGTTCCCAATCCGCAATTCGAAGGACAGACAAAAACAAAATTAGGAAAC
>JAFXSD010000014.1 GCA_017525905.1 Elusimicrobiota bacterium
AATGACAAAGAAACCAAGAGGCGGAAAGAAACTTCCTGTTGGCGAATTCTTCAAATATCAGTCAAGATTCAAACATTTGTTGAAACCTCAAAATGCTGAATTGTTGGCTAATATTCAAGCAGATGTTGATGCAAAGTGGGAGAAGATTTGCAACCTCTGCGGAGAGGAGGTTATAAAGTAATTGCAAAGCAATTACTTTTAACCGCAATATTGATATTTTGGTTATAATTTTGAAACACAGAACCTTGAGTACCGCAAAGAGTACACATCGGTTCTGTGTTTCTTCATTCTAACACAAAATCTACATATTGCCTAAAAACTTGTTTCACAAGTTTTTAAAAGGAAATAATATTATTTTAGTTGTTTGAATATATTAGTTTTTGTATTATACTTATGTTGTAAGTTGTGAACTGCAGAGAATCTGAACCGGCTGCCGTTTGGGTTTTATTCCATACGATGAAGGGATTCCACAACTTGCATTTTTTATGCCCTTAAAATTCTCAAAATCTAAACTATTTACCTGTCGTTAAATTTTGTTGATAAAATTAAAATTTTAAAAAATAAAAATCTACATATTGCTTAAAAATTTTCTTTTATCTTGATAACAAATATTATATAATCAATTGTAAATTAACCGAAATCAGGAGTTAAGTAATGAATCAAATTTCATTTAAAACTTATGTACAAGATGATTATATTGTTAAAGAAGCTCTCACGACAATAAAAAATGTTCCAAATGTGTATTTTAAGTTCCCAAAAAAAGTTGAAGATGATTTAACCGACAGAGCAGATCCTTTTGTATATGCTTTAGTTTTTTATATGATGCAAGAAGGCGGAACATTCGAGATAAATGGTAATGTCAGTAAATCCGTCATGGATAATATAACAATGTTTTGCCGGATATGGCATATATGGGAGCCTCAACGATATAAAGAAGTCGAAATTATTGCAAACGAAATAAAAGATGATTACAGACCTGAAAACAGAAAAATGATAACAGCCTTTTCCGGCGGAATAGATGCTGCATATACGGCATATAAATATAAAAAAAATTTAGACAAGAGATTTCAATATGATTTAGACAGGTCTGTAATGATTCTCGGAGCAGATATTTCTATTACGAATAAAAAAGCATTTGATCTTGCTTTTTCAAAAGCAAAAAAAATGACTGACGATTTGGGAATAGAATTAATTCCTGTAGAAACAAATTTTAGACAATATGAAAGCAATTGGGTACATTGTTTCGGAACAGTTATAGTTGCAATTTTCAATTTTTTCAGTAAAAAATATTTTTACGGCGCTGCAGCTGATGATTCTGTAAAACACTACCATATACCTTGGGGCATGAATCCAATAACGGACAGATATCTTAGCAGTGATACTTTTCGTTTTATTGCCGATGGATACGAACATTCAAGAATAGAGAGAACAAATGTCGTTAAAAATTGGAAAGCATGTCTTGAGAATTTGAGAGTTTGTTGGAGGAATAAAGAAGATTTATCTTCAAATTGCGGCCATTGCGAAAAGTGTATAAGAACAAAACTTGATTTTTTTGTATTGGGAGTTAAAAATTTACCTTCAATGCCAAAACAATTTAGCCCGGATGAAATTGCTGATAAAAATTTAGTTGATAGAAGAGCCTTGTTAGATTTTTATGAGGAATCTTATGATTATGGAAAAGAAAACTCTTCCATGTCTACCGACATGTTGAAATTATTAAAAGAGCAAATAAATATTTGGGATAAGAGAATATGCAAAAAAGAAAATTCTTTAATAATTAAATTATTAAAGAAGCAAAAAAATATTTGGAGGGAAAGAATAAACAAAAAACAAAATTATTTAATATTTAGATTATTGAAAAAACAAATAAATTTTTGGAGAAAGAGAATATAAAAATTTCTTTCTTTCAAAGAATTAAAAATATTTTTAAGGGAAATTTATGTTAATAGATTCTCATGCACATACTACGGATGCACATTTTGATACGGACAGACAAGAAGTGTTAAACAGAGCATTTAACAGCGGACTGAAATATATTTTAGAAGTAGGTTGTGAACCGCCGTTATGGGATAAAGTGGCAGAACTTTCCAAACAAGAAAAAATTTATTCAATGTTTGGTCTTCATCCGCAAGATGCAGACAAATTCAACGAAGAACTTTTCAATAAATTAAAATGTTTGTTAAGTGATAAGAAGTGTGTTGCGGTGGGGGAAATAGGACTTGATTATCATTATGAAAATTATAATAGACAATTGCAAAAAGAAATTTTTGTTAAACAAATAAATTTGGCTCTTGAAATAAATAAACCTATCTGTGTTCATTGCAGAGATGCCTATGATGATATGATAACTGTTTTTAAAGAATTTAAAAGTTTACCTAAAGGTGTAATACATTGTTTTTCGGGAAGTTATGAGCAGGCAAAAGTTGTACTTGATATGGGCTTTTTAATCGGTATAGACGGGCCGTGCACTTATCCTAAAAGTAATAAGTTAAAAAGAGTTATAGAAAATGTTCCGCTTGAAAAAATTTTAGTTGAAACAGATTGCCCTTACCTTGCACCGCAAAAATATAGAGGGACAAGAAACGAACCGTCTTATGTTACGGAAGTTGCAAAAAAAATAGCGGAAATAAAAGTTTTACCTTTTGAAGAAGTTTGTAATATTACTGCAAACAATACAATAGAACTCTATAATTTAAAATAAAATTGAGAAATCCTCTCAATAAATGTAATTGCCAAAACAAAAATTTATAGTTTGTCATGAACTGAAGAAATAAAATTTATCAGTGAAACGAAATATTTTTAAAGTGTGGTGTACATAAGCGAAGCGGTACATAAACTTTAAAAATATGAAGTTGTAACTGGAAGTTTAAATTTTTATCGTGATTAAATCGGACTCTATTAAAAAATTATGCCTATCCGGAGTTGAACCGGAATCATCAGTTCCGGAAACTGATGCTCTATCCAATTGAGCTATAGGCATAATTTATAGTGCTTTTTCAATATCTATTACCTTGCCTACAATTCTCTTTATATAATCCAATTGTGTGTAGTTGTATATAATTCTTAATTCTTGTAATACTCTTTCTTTATCATGAAATATATTATTATATGCTTCTATTAACAATATATCTACAACTTCGTTGTTGTCTTTGTTTTTAGATTTGAAATATAACAACAAATTTTTAGCGTCGTTAAACTTATGTGAAAGTAAATACATTTGTGCCAAATTACAATAAATTTCAATATCTGTTTTTTTGTGATAAACGAAAGGTTTCAATGTATTTATAGCTTTATCATATTCGTGCTTAATTTGATAAATGTGTACAAGTAAAAGTGAAGCGGTTTTGTTCTTTTCATTAATGCGTTCCAAAATGGCTTGTGCTTGATTTATTCTACCGATTTCTTTAGCTGATATTGCCATGTTTATATAATCGTTTACGGATAAATCTTTATGATGTTGTGCAGCCTCGGTTTGAGCTTTTTCAAAATAATCTAAAGACAATTTATAATTTTCCTGAAAATTATAAATGTTTCCCAAATTTACTAATGCTTCAAGATTATCATCATCTGCTTCCAAACACTCTTTATATTTTACTATTGCAAGTTCATTTAAACTGTTGTTTTTATATATGTCTCCCAATAACAGTATAGTTTCTACTTTTTTTGGATACAAAAATTGTGCTTCTTGTCCGACTTCCAATGCTTTTTCAGGTTTACCTAAATATAAATATGAAGTGGCTAAATCGTAATAAACAGTATATTTTCTTCTTTTTGACAGTTTTAATTTTAAAATTTCGTTACCTATGGTAATTGCACTTTCATAATCTTTTTCTTTCATATAATATTGCAAAAGTTTAAAGTACGCTCTTCTTTCCTGTTTTTCGTTTTTTGCTTGTTGCAAGTTTGTAATTAAAGCGGATTCTTGCGATTCATCACAAAACCCTGCTACAGGTTGAAGTATAAAAAACGATATTAAAAGTAATAATAATATTTTTATTTCTTTATAAAACATTTTTTTCATAAGTTTTATCTATAATAAGTTGCTTTATTTTTTTTAAACTGTTTTTACCTGCAATAAAACCTGCATCTATACATTCAGCCGCTTTACCTAACTCTATTGCGGAAACATCACTTACCTTGGGAGCAATTACAATATCAGACATAGCCAAATTATTTTTATCACTTTGTTGACCTTGAATATATATCGTTTGAAAGAGAGTATAAAATATATTGCTGAAAGCATTTTTTGTAATATCGGCACTTACGGCAACTGTTATTATAATATCCGGATCAAAAAGTTTTGCTACCGATACAGGTATATTTTCTACAAGCCCGCCGTCAACCAAGAATCTTTGTCTGTATTCCACGGGAGCAAAGATTCCGGGAATGTTTGCACTTGCTCTTGCGGCAGGTGCTACGGGACCTTCCTTAAAAATAATTTTTTCACCTGTTTTTATATCGGTTGCCACACATGCAAACGGAATTTTTAATTGAAAGAAATATTTGTCACCAATCAATTTGTTTACATATTTTTCCATCTTTTCCGTAGATAACAATTTTTCTGAAGTGACCATTGTTATTAAAGATGGAACTCCCAAGTTGCTTATATCCGCCCATTTAATATCTTCGGCTATTTTTTCTATATCTTCTATCTTAATTCCGGAACAATATAAGGAACCTACCAATGCTCCCATACTTGTACCTACAACCATATCTATAGGAACATTAGCTTCTCTTAATGCTTTTAAAACTCCAACATGAGCAAAACCTCTTGCTCCGCCGCCGCCTAAAACCAAAATTATTTTAGGCCTTTTTTCTTTAGGCAAATTTATTGTTTTATAGTAAAGATGATCAATAATAAACTCTTCTTGATCAAAACAAAAAGCAGTATTACCCAAAAATAATACTGCACATAAAATTGCTGTAATAATTTTTAATCTTAATTTCATAATTTTAGTTTGGTAGTTAATTATAAATTATAAATTTTAAATTATAAATTGTCGTTATTGTTTTCCCATAACGTTCAACAATTCTGCTAAACTTTTAATGTAATTATATTTTATGTCTGCTTTCAAAATATCTTGTTCTACACTCTTGGTTTTGCTTCCTTCTATTTTTAAAAGTTTGTTATACCAAAAAGTATATTCACTGAAAGCTTTTCTTACTTCCAACTTAATTTTGTCTTCTATTTTTGCTCTTTCTATTGTTGTTTGTCTTGCTTTTATTTTCTTTTGTTTCAATCTTGAAAAAACCGCCCCGCCTTCAAATAAAGGTAAATTTATGTTTAAAGAAACATACCAATCTCTTTCCCATTTTTCCAGGTCGTCACCTAACCAATCGTAAGATGCACCCAACATTATCGTAGGAAATTTTTCCATGGTTATTAAGTTTACTCCGATATTATCCATACTTTCCTGATACTGTGTTGTTTTTATTTCCGGTCTGAACTGGTATGCCCATAATATACATTGTTGTAAATCCAAATTTAATTTTTCGGTTTCAAGTGTACCTTCAATATCAATAACCGTATCAAGTTCCAAACCGATTAATGACAAAAGTTCCAATGTTTCGAGTTCGTATTGATGTTCCAATATTTCCAACTGTTCCTGCAAATTCGCATCGGTTTTTTTTGACAAATAATCTTTATAAATTTTTATTTTTTCTTTTAATGCTATGTTTTTATAAAATTGTGATTTTACTTGAGCAACAACTTCATTCTTTTTTATTTCCGCACTGGTTTTAGCTTTCTCATAATTTATTTTTGCCAACTTGTTTGTTGCTGTTGTTTTTCCGCCGTTATAAATCGGTTGCCATAATGCCAATTTTGTGGAATAAAAATAATCCACATCACCGATCATAGGCAACAAAATCGTTGCAGGTAAATAGTGTGAGTTTATTAAAGTGGGGAAATCGTTACTAAATCTTGATACGTTAAAGTTTAAATCTAATTTCGGAAAATATAAAGATCTTGCTTCGTTTACTCTTTGTTCCGCAAATGATATAGCTTCTTTAGCGATTAAAATGTCTTGATTTATGTTTAATGCAAGTCTGGTACACTCATCTAAAGTTAATACTCTTTCAACACCTTGTGCAAAAACCGGTGATACTACAAACAATAACAATAAAATAAAATATTTTTTCATTATTTCACCCTAACCAATTTTTTTAAATCTGATATTTGTTTTAATATTGATTTTTTTGATGTTCCGCCGTAAGAAGTTTTTGCATTAACTATATTTTTAACATCTATGAATTTGTATAAGTCCGACTCAATTTCTTTTGAAAACTTTTTATATTCTTCAATCGAAAGTTTGTCTAATGTTTTGTTGTTATCTATACAATAATGAACAATTTTTTGAACTATTCCGTGTGCCGTTCTGAAAGGAATATTTTTTCTTGCCAAATAATCCGCAATTTCCGTTGCCTGCAAAAATCCTTTTTCGGTACTTTTTAAAGTTCTGTCTTTCTTAAATTCAAGTGATGCCATAATATCGGTAATAACTTCCAAACACAATTTTACTGTATCGGTTGCATCAAATACAGGCGGTTTATCTTCCTGCAAATCTCTGTTGTATGCTATAGGAAGTCCTTTCATTATTGTCAGCATTGCCGTTAAATCACCGAATACTCTGCCTGCTTTACCTCTAATAACTTCGGCTGTATCCGGATTTCTTTTTTGCGGCATAATAGACGACCCGGAAGTAAACATATCGTCTATATGTATAAAATTAAATTCTACCGAAGACCATGTAATAATTTCTTCAGCAAGTTTTGATAAATGGACTGAAATTAAAGATAAATCAAAAATAAATTCAGCACAGAAATCTCTGTCGCTTACACCGTCCAAAGAGTTTTCGCAGGGTCTGAAAAATTCCAACAATTTTGCCGTATAATTTCTGTCTATTTTGAAAGAAGTTCCCGCAAGTGCGGCACTTCCCAAAGGCATAACGTTTACTCTTTTTAAACAATCTATAATTCTTTCTTTATCTCTTTGTATCATCCAAGCATAAGCAAGCAGATGATGAGAAGCAATTATAGGTTGTGCAGGCTGTAAGTGAGTATAGCCAGGCATTATAACATCAATGTTTTTTTCCGCTTTTTGTACAAGCACTTTTTGAAAAGCGTTTAACATGTCGAATATGGACAATATTTCTTTTCTTATATAAAGTCTTAAATCGGTAGCCACCTGATCGTTTCTGCTTCTTGCCGTATGCATTTTACCGCCGATAGCACCTATTCTTCTTATAAGTTCTTTTTCTATTGCAAAATGGATATCTTCTTCCATTGGAAGAGTCCATCCTTTAGACAAATCTTTAAGTATGGAATTTAATCCCGCAATAATTTTTTTACCGTCGGAAGCAGGTATAATTTTTGTTTTTATTAACATTTGCACATGTGCAATTGAACCTTCAATATCTACTTCTGCCAACCTTTGATCGAAAGAAAATGAACCGATGAATTGTTGAAAATTTTTCATTTTTCCACCTTTTATATCGACTGTTTTTAGTCTATGAAATTGCTCCGCAATTTTTTGACACTTTTATATCTTGTTATTTTATAATAATTAGTATTAACTGTAAAGAAAAGATTTGAATAAAAAAAAAAGCAGAGAAAATTCTCTGCTCTTTTTAAAATTATATTACCGCTGATCGGCACATATAAATTGTGCCGTTGTTTTATTGTTCATAAATAACTACTTTTGTTTTATTCGTAGCGTTTTTAAGAATTTTTATCATACTTTCTTCATCAACGGCAACACAACCTGCGGTATAAACTTTGTTACCTTTTACATGTATAAAAATATTTGAACCGTTGGGGAAAATATTTTGAGGATTGAAATCTATACACAATCCGTAATTATATTGAGGTACGTAGTCTATTAAATGTTCTCCCTTACATGTATGATCTAAATTTGCCGCATCTATAATTTGATTATAATATTTGCAATCTTCATCGCAGGCATAAATGTTGTTGTTAACATTAATATAATTTAAAGATGTTCCCGGATTTGGCTTTATTCCGAAAGCTTGGGTTACATTAAAATCACCTTCGGGAGTTTTTAAATCTCCTTCTTGTTCTTTACCTAATCCCTTTTGTCCTATAAAAGCATCCGTAGCTAAAATAAGATTCCAACCGCTGTCTTGAGTTTTATCTCTTACATACATTTTTAAAATGGCAGTGCTGCCTTCTACAAAGTGCACACAAATAATTTCTTGAACTTTTTTATCTTTCTGATATTTGTTTAATACGGGATTCCTGTTTAACGGTTGTTGCACTTCTTGAGATTCTTTTGCAAAAATAGAAACACTAAAAAATAATACTGCTGCAATTGAAAAAGCTAATACATTTTTTATTTTCATATCTCTTCTCCTTAATAAATAAAATTGTCATTAAGCCTTTATCGTAAATTATAAATTTTTTTACATTTTTTCGGGTGCCGAAACACCGAGCAAATCGAGCCCTACCGTAATTACAATCGATACAGCTTTAAGCAGCTGTATCCTTGCTTTTTCAAGCTCTTTGTTATCTGTATTCAACACTCTGCATTTTTCGTAAAATCTGTGATAAATATCCGCTGTTTCTATTAAATATGTAGTTAAATGGTGCGGACTTTTTGTTTTGTCGCATATAAGCAAAGTATCTTCAAAAGATATCAGTTTTTTAATTAAATCTTTTTCCTCTTTTGAATTCAGCAAACTTAAATTTGCCGATGAAGAATCTTCTTTGTATTCTTTTAAAATTGATTGGCATCTTGCATTAACATACTGAACATAAAATACGGGATTTTCGCTTGTTTGTTTTTTTGCGAGTTCCAAATCAAACTCAAGTTGTGAATCCGGTGCTCTTAACAAAAAGAAAAATCTGCAGGCATCAGTTCCAACCTCATCCAAAACATCTCTGAGAGTAATAAATTCTCCGCTTCTTGTAGACATTGCGACCGGTTGTCCGTTTCTTACCAAACTTACAAGTTGATATAAAATAACTTTCAACGCTTCTTTCTTTTGCCCGAGCATTTGAATTGCTGCCATAATTCTTGCAACATATCCGTGATGATCTGCTCCCCACAAATTTATAACTTGAGCAAATTTTCTTTCATATTTATTTTTATGATATGCAACATCCGATGCCAAATATGTGTATCTTCCGTCTGTTCTTCTTAAAACTCTGTCTTTGTCGTCTCCGTATAAAGTGGATTTTAACCACAATGCTCCGTCTTGTTCGAAAGCGTCACCTTTTTCTTTTAAGTATTGGCAAACATTATCAACTTGTGTTTTTCCGTTTTCATCTTTATCGGAAGCAATTTTAGATTCGGAAAACCAACTGTCAAAACTTACTCTGAATTTCTCTAAATCTTTTTTTATTGTTCCCAAAATTCTTGTATGAGACTCTTTTTTAAAATCTATTTCTTCGAACTTTTTGCCTTCGTTTATTAAATCCTGAGCAATCTCTCTTATATATTCACCCTTATAACCGTCTTCCAAAAAAGGTATATCTTCACCTTTAAGTTGTCTGTATCTTGTTTTTGTGGATTCGCCCAACACATTCATTTGGTTACCGACATCGTTAAGATAATATTCTTTAACTGTATTGTATCCCAAATGTTTTAATATTCTTGAAAGAGAATCACCTATTGCGGCACCTCTTCCGTGACCTATATGTAAAGGTCCGGTAGGGTTGGCGGAAACAAATTCCACCATTATTTTATCTTTATTTATATTTTCTTGTTTTGCATAATCTTGTTTTTTGGATAATATTTTGTTCAGTTCCTGCTGTAAGAATTCATCGGTAAAATGTAAGTTTATAAAACCCGCGCCTGCAATTTCCGCCGATTTTATCGTATTGGAAAATTCTCTGGAAATAATTTCTATAAGCTCTGTTGCTATAATTCTCGGATTTGTTCTTATTTTTTTTGCAATTATCATAGCGGCATTTAATGCTAAATCCGCATTGATATTTTTGGGGGGAATTTCAACAACGAAAGATACCTTTTCTTCGATACCTTTACTCTTTGCGAAATTATCTATTACATTTTTTAATTGTTCTTCAAAATTAAATTTTAACATTTCGTGTTTCCTTGGCTTTGTTTTATATATTTTAAATTATAATTCATAAATTGTAAATTAGACAGGTTTTATTTTCCAACACAAAATTTTGAAAAGACGGTATGCAAAATATCTTCTTTAACATCTATACCTAAAATTTCATTTAACGAATTTAAAGCATTCTCTGTTTCAAAAGAAACTATTTCATCACTGTCGCCTTTATCTATAAGTTCCAAAATTTTATTTAATTGTGTTTGAACTTTACAGAGTAAATTGTATTGTCTTGCATTCAACAATATATTACCGTTATCTTCAATATCTTTTATATTAAGAATCTCATATATTTTGTTTAAAATATTTTCTATGGGCGTTTTGTTGATTACAGAAAAATTTACAATTGTGTTTGTGTCGATAAAATTGTTAAATTCCCGTAAAGAAATTTTTTGTTGCAAATCACATTTGTTTAAGATGACAACCGTTTTATCGAGTTTGTTTTTCAATAGTTCAAAAATTTGTTTATCGTTATCATCCAAAC
Source organism: Elusimicrobiota bacterium (assembly GCA_017525905.1). GTDB lineage: Bacteria > Elusimicrobiota > Endomicrobiia > Endomicrobiales > Endomicrobiaceae > Ruminimicrobiellum. Next base: position 10,579 of record JAFXSD010000014.1, read on the forward strand.
TGATACTTGAATCCATAACCCACAAAATTATATCGGCAATTTCTATGGAAGATTTGGACCTTTCCTGACCTATTTTTTCTATTGAGTTTGATGTGTGTTGTCTTATACCTGCGGTATCTATAATAGTAAGAGATATTCCGTTATATTCAACGGTTTCTTCTATTGTGTCGGTTGTGGTACCGGCAATATCGGTTACGATTGCTCTTTGATAACCTAAAATCGAATTCAGTATTGAAGATTTTCCCGCATTGGGTTTTCCTGCTATTGCAATTTTTATTCCGTTGGTTATAAGTTTACTTAACGAATAAGAAGAAATTAAATCGTTTAATTTGGAAATTATTTCTTGCATGTTTTCTTTTTTCTGTTGTCTTGTTAAAAAATCTATATCTTCCTGCGGATAATCAAGCGATACTTCAAGATATGCAAATAATGCGGTTAAATCTTGTTTAATATCTTTTATTTTGTCGGATAATGAACCTTGCAAAGAATTCAATGCAAGTTCGGCTGATTTTGAACTTGAACTGTTTATAAGTTCGTTTACGGCTTCGGCTTCGGATAAGTCCATTTTATTGTTTATAAATGCTCTGTATGTGAATTCGCCTCTGTCCGCAAGTCGTATATTTTTAGATAATAATAAATTTATTATTTGTTGAACTATTAACGGGTTCCCGTGTGTGGAAATTTCAACCGTATCTTCCCCGGTATATGTGTGCGGAGCTTTTAAATAATATAAAATCACTTCGTCGATTTTTTTATTATCGTCAAAAATATATCCGTGACAAACTTTTTTGTCTTCAAGTTCTATCTTATTGTGCTTTTTTGTAAAAAAAACGGAAGATACTGCTTGTTTTGCAATACTGCCGCTTATTCTTATTGTTGCCAAAGCGGATTTTATATTGCCTGTAGCAAGAGCTACAATAGTATCTTCCTGTTTAAATAAGTTCATTAATATTTATCTACCGAAAGTTTTACTCCGACTTTTCTTAATGCACCTTCTCCTTCGGAAAAAGTGTCAAATCCGCCGATATTTTTTAAGTATGTGTGTATAAATTTTCTGTCTTTTGCGGACATCGGATCAAACCTGTATATTTTTTTTGTTCTTTTAACATATTCTATTGCTTTGTTTGCAATAGCTTTTAATCTGTCCTGTTGTTTTTGTCTGTATTTTTCCGTATCAATGTTAACTTTAGCTCTTGTTGAAGGATTAGTGTTTAACATAAGCTGAACAACATATTCCAAAGCATTTAAAGATTGACCGCTTCTTCCTATCAACAAACTTCCGCTGTCGGTAGAAATATCTATATTTACGGTATCTTCATCGTGACTTACAACTATATCGTTAACTTTTATGTTCATCATTGAAACTATTTTTGATACATATTCTTGTGCATTTTTGCATGCCAAATCAAAATCTATTTCTCTTTTAACGGCTTCTCTTTTTTCCTTAACATTTTCTTTTGTTTGATTATTTTTATCTTTTACCGTTAATATAACTCTTGCGGGTTTTGCACCCATAAGACCGAACAACCCTTTTGTTCCTTCATCCAGGATTTTTACTTCAACATCTTCTCTGGAACAATTTAATTCTTTTAATCCTGTTTGTATTGCATCTTCTATATTTTTACCTGATGTTTCAAGCTCTTTTAACATTTTTTACCCCCGAGGAATTTTTTTCAATTTTTCTCAAAACAAAAATTTGAACTATTATTGATACTACACTGTTTGTAAGCCAATACAATACAAGTCCCGAAGGAAAACCCCAGAACATTAATGTAAATATTATCGGCATTATATACATCATTCTTCTTTGAGTAGGATCCGATGTTGCTGTTGTAAGTTTTTGTTGGAAAAACATTATAAGACCCATAATCAAAGGTAACAAATTGAATGATATTGAACCCATATAAAACAATGAATCGCTTGCGGACAAATCTTTTACCCACAAAATCCATGGAGAATATCTCAATTCATAAGCATTTCTTAATGTTTGAAACAATGCCCAAAATATAGGCAACTGTAAAAACATCGGCAAACATCCTCCGAAAGGATTAACTTTATGAGTTTTATATAAATTCATCATTTCCACTTGTAATCTTTTCGGATCATTTTTATATTTTGTTTGAAGATCTTTCATCAAAGGCTGAATTTTTTTCATGCCTGCCATAGCTTTAAAACTTTTTAATGTTAAAGGCAACACCAAAATTTGTATTATTATTGTAAGTATTATAATTGCCCAACCGTAGTTGTTTGTCAGTTTATATAAAGAAAACAAAACAGCTGTTGCTATTTTCCCTAAAATTCCGAAAAATCCGAAATCAACGGTTTTTTCAAAACCCATATCAAGAGTTTTTAAATATGAATAAGATTTCGGTCCGACATAAAATTTCAATGAAAAATTCTGAACGGCTTCTTCCGGTTTTACTTTTGCATCAAATATTAAAACAGGAGGCATTCTTTTGTTCTGTTTTACCATTCCCACATTGGAAAAATTTAATGAATTGTCGGGAATGAGCGCTGCAAGGAAATATCTGTTGTCTATTGCCACCCATTTATAAAGTTGTGCCGGATTGGATTCTGTTTTTATCTTTTCCAATTTTGCCGGTTTTGTTGATGTATAACCTATAACTCTTGTAACGGATACATTTTCTTTTAATTCTTTTGCATCCGTACCAAGTCCTGGGCCCCAATTAAATTCTATACTTGGAAGTTTTGCATCTTCGGTAAGTTTTTCAAGCTTTATATCCATAGCATGCAAATAATCTTTTGATAAATCAAATGTTTTTGTTATTTTCCAGTTTTGTGTTGAAGTATAAGACAAAACCAATTTTGTATCTGTTTTTTCTGTTATTTCATATACCGAACCGGGAAAATTTGCAAGAACGGGTGAAGATTCCGGTAAAACCAAATCAACCAAAGCATCGTTTTGTTCTTTTATATACCAATGTTTTATTGCTGCACCTTTGTTTGAAAATACAGCTTTATATTTTTCTGTTTCTATTTCAATTTCTTCTTCTTTAATGTTTTTTACCGGTTGAACGGCAGCTTCTTGTTTAGCGAATGTTTTTTCATCCGTTATTGCAGCGTTATTATCGGATTGTTCCTGTGTTACAGTTTCCTGTTGCTGTAATAAAAGTTGTTGCTCGTTTTGTTTCGGTTGGAAAAATAAATACCAAGCCAACAAACAAATCGTTGTCCATAATATGAACTTTATCATATTTTTTTGCATTTTATACCTGCCTGTGCTTATAATTTATTCCTTTGGAACAGGATCATAGCCACCGTCATTAAAAGGATGGCATTTAAGCAATCTTTTTACGGATAGGTATACACCTTTAATAACTCCGAATCTTTCGATTGCTTCATAAGCATAAGCCGAACAAGTTGGATAGAACCTGCATCTTGGCGGGGTAAGTGATGAAAATTTTCTGTATATTTTAATAATAAAAAGCAAAATATGCTTCATACTAAACTATATATTGTTATAAAATTTTGCACTTTCTAAACAATCTAAAATTGTAGTCTTTAGTTTGCCGTACCCTGTCGAAGTAATTTGAGGTTTTAATAAAAATATTATATCCAAACCTGGTGTCAGCTTATGTTTATTTGTTCTAAAGATTTCTCTTAATCTTCTTTTGGCCGTATTTCTTTTTACGGCTTTTCCTACTTTTCTTGATGTTACCAGACCTAATCTTCTAATTTCATTATTATCTTTTCTTTTTAATACGCAAATATCAACAAAAACAGTTTTAAGTTTTTTGCCATATTTGAAGACTTTATTAAAATCTGCAGAAGTATGTAATCTTTCAAGATAACAAAAAGAAAAACCTTTGCTGCTGCTAAGCATTTTATGCCGAAAGTGTTGCTCTGCCTTTTTTTCTTCTTGCACTTAATACCTTTCTTCCGCCTGCTGTAGCCATTCTTGCTCTAAAGCCAATTTTCTTTTTTCTTCTTTCTTTGTTTGGTTGAAAAGTTCTCTTTGTCATTTTAAACCTCTTTAATATTTACAGAATAATTCAATAATTATACTTTAAAAAAAGTAATATATCAAATTTTTATTAAAATTTACAGATTATTGTGTCTTTCAAATGCCAATATTGTGTTGTGCAACAACATCGTTATTGTCATTGGTCCTACGCCACCGGGAACCGGAGTTATGTTTATATTCATATCTTTTACGGATTCAAAATCAACATCTCCGTAAAGTTTTTTATCTTCACATCTGTTAATACCGACATCTATTATTGTTGCACCGTCTTTAACAAAATCTTTGGTAACAAATTTTGCTTTACCTATGGCGGCAATTAAAATATCCGCCTGTTTTGTTATTTGTTTTAAATTTTGTGTTTTTGAATGTGCCATTGTTACGGTTGCATTATTGGCAAGCATAAGCATGGATACGGGCTTACCCACCAAATTGGATCTTCCCAAAACAACAACATTTTTCCCTTGAATATCTATATCGGAATACTTTAATAAATAAACCACTCCCATAGGAGTACAGGAAACCAACAATTTTTGATCTACGATTTCTTTCCAATTTTTTACCAATGTAAGCATACCTGCATTAAAAGGATGTAATCCGTCAACATCTTTATCCGGAGAAATTGAATTTATACATTTATCCGGTAATTGCCCGTTCGGCAAAGGCAGTTGCAATAATATTCCGTCAACATCTTTGTTTGCATTTAATTTGTTTATCAATTCTATTATTTCTTCCTGTGTTGCGTTTGCCGGTAACGGATTATGAAATGATTTTATTCCTACCTGTTCACAAGCTTTTATCTTCGAACCGACATATACTTTACTTGCAGGATCTTCTCCCACGAGTATTGTTGCAAGACCGGGAACTTTTGAAGTTTTACTTTTTAATTGTTCAATTTTATTTTTTAGTTCCTGTCTTATGGATTGAGATATTTCTTTTCCGTTTATTATTTTCATGTTTCTTCCTTAATTCAATGAATAATCTATATATTTTCTGAAAAAATCCAAATTTTTACTTTCACTGTCTATAATTTCCACCCCGTACATGGGATAAAATATTCCGTCGCAAATTCTTACAACTTTCCCGCTTAAATGGATAGTTCTGTTTAATATTATAAGTTCCAAATTAAACTTTTGACCAACCGAAAAAGTTGTTTCGCTTTCAAAAGCAAACCCGTTTTTTGAAATGTCGGTCAAAATACACTCTCCCAAAACATTTCCTGTTTTAGTTTCCAAAATGTTTGTGGATAACGACACTCTTTGTCTGGGAAATTTTCTTTTTTCTGTATCCATGTTTACAAACTTGTTATAAAAGGGTTTTAATAATTATATAATAAAATTTGAAAAATTTTTCAATGTTTGTATTGAATAAAAAATGTAAAATTTGTATTTTAATTACATGACACAAACAAATAACAAAGAACAATTTGTAAGAACAAAACTTCTTTTGGGTACAACAAAAACGGAAAAAATATTCAACTCGAAGGTTACCGTTATAGGCCTTGGTGCGGTTGGAAGTTTTGCCGTTGAAATACTTGCAAGAATGGGAGTCGGAACATTAACACTCGTTGATTTTGATGTTGTGCAGGAATCTAATATTAACAGACAATTATATGCTTTACATTCAACGATAAATTTAAAGAAAACGGAACTTGCAAAAAAAAGAGTTTTGGATATAAATCCTGATTGCAAAGTTAATACTTTAAATGTTTTTGTTAACACAGACACATTTGAACAAATTTTTTCCGATGTTCCCGATATTGTTATTGATGCTATAGATTCATACAATCCTAAACTCAGACTTTTGGAATATTGTTACAAAAATAATATAAAAATAATATCTTCGATGGGTGCCGCATTGAAAACCGACCCTTTTTCCGTAAAATATGCGGATTTATTTGAAACACATCATTGTAAACTTGCCGAACGATTAAGAGGAGATTTAAGATCTTTAGGTATTTTAAAAGGAATACCGTGTGTTTTTTCCGAACAATCTCCGCAGGTAAAACCTATCCCGTTACCGGAACAAGACGGCAAAAAATACGGTAAAAACGGAGGCCCTAAAATTTTAGGTTCAACCCCTGTTATTACCGGAATTTTCGGTATCCTTTTAGCAAATAAAGCCATAGAACTTTTGTAATATAATATGTATATAATTTGAATTTATGAAATTTATTTATATACATTAATCTTTTATTTTTATATAATGTGAGATTAAGTTAGTGGTGTAGTAAGGGAGAAAAAGATGATTATAACGTTAAAAAGAAGGGCAACAAAGCAGGAAGAAAAAAAAGTAGTAGACAAAGTAAAGAAGTTGGGTTACATACCTCACATATCTAAAGGTAAAGATGTTACCATTATAGGTATGGTTGGTGAACTTGCGGAAAAGTACAGTGAACTTTTCGAATCTATGGACGAAGTTGACCATATAAGTGAGATAGAAAAACCTTACAAATTAGCATCACGAGATTTTAAGCAGGAAAATACAATAATAAAACTTCCTTACGGTGTAGAAATAGGAGGAAACAAAGTTCCCATTATTGCAGGACCTTGTGCAATAGAAAGCAAATTTGTTTTGGACGAAATAGCCAAAATCGTTAAAGACGGAGGCGGAACAATACTCAGAGGCGGAGCATATAAACCGAGATCTTCGCCATACACTTTCCAGGGATTAGGAGAAAAAGGTTTAAAGTATTTGCATGATGCAGGAGTAAAATACAAACTTCCTACAATAAGTGAAGCAATGTCTGTTGAACAGGTAAAATTGGTAAGTAAATACTGTGACATAATTCAGGTCGGAGCAAGAAATGTTCAAAACTACGATTTGTTAAAAGCATGCGGAAAACAAAAGAAACCTGTTTTATTAAAAAGAGGTATGGCAACAACAATAAAAGAGTGGTTGCTTTCAGCGGAATATATTTTGTCTGAAGGAAACAACAATGTAATGTTGTGCGAAAGAGGAATAAGAACATTTGAAACGGCAACAAGATTTACATTGGATTTAAATGCAATACCGGTGGTAAAAAAACTTACACATTTGCCGGTGGTATTGGATCCTTCGCACGGAATAGGAATAAGAGAACATGTTCCTACAATGGCAAAAGGATGTTTGGCTGTAGGAGCAGATGCAATAGCATTGGAAATACATCCGAGACCGGAAGAAGCATTATCGGACGGTGCACAAAGTTTGTTAACCGATCAATACAAAAAGCTTGTGTCTGAACTTAAAGTTTTGGCAAAAGCATTGGGCAGAGAAATCTAATGAAAACCGTAGCCATTATCGGTGTGGGATTGATGGGTGGTTCTTTGGGTATTGCCTTGAGACATATATTAAAAAACGGCTCAAGGCAATACGAAGTTATAGGTATAGGCAGAAATATAAAAAATTTAAAACTTGCTAAAGATAAAAATGCGGTAGACAGCTATTCCACCGAACTTTCGTCCGTGAAATGTGCGGATATAATTTTTATATGCACCCCCGTCAACACTATAGTAAATTTCTATAAAGAAATATCTAAATATGTAAACAACAAAACTATAGTATGCGATATAGGCAGTATAAAATTTAATGTTGACAACAAAATAAAGCAGCTTCAACATAAAAACAGTCCTGCATTTATAGGTTGTCATCCAATGTGCGGGATAGAACAAAACGGTATAGAATATGCAAGTTTGGATATATATAACAATGCTACTGTTGTAATAACTTCAAATCCTAAAGAAAAAAACACAAAAATAATTTCCAGGTTATGGAAAGATATCGGATGTAAAACTTTTTTTATGTCCGCAAAAGAACATGATGAAACAGTAGCGTTTACAAGCCATCTTCCGCACATAATATCTTTCAGTTTTTATAAAATGTTTAAAGAGAAAAAAGATAAAAACAAAAATATAAATAATTTGGTTGCAGGCTCTTTTAAAAGTTTAACAAGAGTGGCAAAATCATCTCCCGAAATGTGGATTCCGATATTTTTGAACAACAAGAAAAATTTAAAAATTTTATCAAATGAATTATGCAAACAAATAAAAATATTTGTTAACAGCTTTTCCGACGAAAAGAAATTGAGAGAAATTTTAGATAAAAGTACAAGACAATGAAAATAAATAAAGTGTCGAAACTTAACGGAACGATTGTTGTTCCCGCAGATAAATCAATTACACACAGAGCAATAATGTTGTCTGCTCTTGCAGACGGTAAAAGTGTTATTAACAATTACTTGAAATCTGATGATTGTTTAATGACTTTAAACGCATTTAAGCAGATGGGTGTGCAAATAGAACAGAAAGAAAATTCTCTTATAATCGAAGGTGCGGGAATTAACGGATTAAAAAATCCCGTAAAAGAAATTTATGCCGGAAATTCGGGAACAACTACAAGACTGTTATCCGGAGTTTTGGCAGGTCAAAAATTTTCGTCGACAATTTCAGGTGATGCAAGTTTATCTAAAAGACCTATGAAAAGAGTTATTGAACCGTTATCTTTAATGGGTGTCGATATCGTTGCCAAAGAAAACAATTTCTTGCCCATGACAATAACTCCCGGAGAAAATCTTAAAGCAATAAATTATATAAGTCCTGTGGCAAGTGCACAGGTAAAATCGTGTATTTTATTTGCCGGTTTATATGCCGACGGTATAACTACGGTTGCCGAACCGATAAAATCGAGAGATCACAGTGAAAGAATGTTTAAAACTTTCGGTGCGGATATTACGGTAAACGATTTGTCCGTAAGTGTAAAAAAGTGCGATAAATTGTATTCACAGGAAGTAACTGTTCCCTGTGATATTTCTTCGGCTGCATTTTTTATTGTTGCAGGTTTAATTGTTCCAGATACAAATATAAAAATTTTAAATGTAAATATAAATAAAACAAGAGACGGGATTTTAACTGTTTTGAAAAATATGGGTGCGAATATTGTTTTGGATAATGTCAAAGATGTTTCCGGTGAACCGGTTGCGGATATTGAAATAACAACTTCAAAACTTAATTCAACAAGTTTCGGTAAAGAAACAGTTCCTTCTTTAATAGACGAAATTCCCATAATAGTTCTTGCCGCAACACAGGCGGAAGGAAAAACGGTTATTTCCGGTGCAAAAGAGTTAAAAGTTAAAGAAAGCAACAGAATACATGCCGTTGCTTCGCAACTTAATAAAATGGGTGCGGATATAGAAGAAACCGATGACGGTTTTATAGTCAACGGTCCGACAAAACTTAAAGGTGCAACCGTTGAAAGTTTTGATGATCACAGAATTGCAATGATGTTGTCCGTGGCCGGACTTATTGCCGAAGGTGAAACCGAAATTGTAAACAGCGATTGCGTAAAAATATCTTTTGCAAATTTTTATGAGGTGTTAGAAAAAATATGCAAATAGGGAAAAGAAGCAGTTTTTTATATTATTTGGGTAAATTTGTATTTAAGTGGATGTTTATATTGATATACAGATGCAAAGCTTCGGGACAGGGAAATATTCCCGAAAATACGGGTTTTATAATAGCTCCCAATCATTTAAGTTTTTTTGATCCTCCGTTGGCGGGTTGCTTTATGAAACAGGATCTTTTCTTTATGGCAAAGCAGGAACTTTTTGATGTTCCGGTATTGGGTTTTTTAATAAAAAGAACGAATGCTTTTCCCGTAAAAAGGGGAGCACAGGATATGAGCGCGTTTAGAAATGCTTTTACCATTTTAGAAAACAAAAAAGCTCTGTTGATGTTTCCGGAAGGAACAAGATCAAAGACGGGGCAGTTGGGTAAAGCAAGAGCGGGAGTGGGAATGGTTGCTTGTAATTGCCAAGTTCCTATAGTTCCTGTAAAAATTGTTAATACCAACAATATGAAGAAGTTTAAAAAAATAGAAGTGAAATACGGTAAACCTATATATCCGCCTAAAGAGCATGTAAAAGAAGATTATTTAAAAATAGCTCAACAGGTTTTGGATGAAATAAAAAATTTATAGGAAATATAAATGGTAACAATAACAGTAGCTAAAAGTGCGGGATTTTGTTTCGGTGTAAAAAGAGCAATAGATTTGGCTCAAGATATTGCTTCAAAAAATAAAGAAGTGTACACTTTCGGCCCGTTAATACATAATCCGCAGGAAGTTGAAAGACTTGAAAAGGAAAACATTAAAGTTGTTGAAGATTTTTCCAAAATAAAAGAAGGTGTTCTTGTATTAAGAACACACGGAATACCTTTGGATATTTATGAAAACTTATCGAAAAAGGAAAATATAAAAATAGTGGATGCCGCCTGCCCTTTTGTAAAAAAAGCGCAAGACATAATAAAAGAGTTAAGTAAAGACAGTGAACAGATTGTTATAGTGGGAGAAAAAAAACATCCTGAAGTTGTGGCGCTTGTCTCCTACGGTAAAGGGAAATGTATTGTCGTTGAAGATAAAAAAGATGTTGAAAGTGTAAAAAAAACTGATATAATTTATGTTGTCAGTCAAACTACACAAAGCCCTAAAAAGTTTGAAGAAATAGTTAATGAAATATCTAAAATATCCGAGACAAAAGTGTTTAATACTATTTGCAGGGCGACTTTTGACAGACAAAGTGCAGCCGAGAAATTGGCTAAAGAAGTAGATATTATGATAGTTATAGGCGGTAAAAATTCGGGTAACACAACAAGACTTTACCAAATTTGTTCTGCTATAACAACAACTTATCACATAGAAAATGTTGATGAAATAAAACCGGATTGGTTTAAAAACGTCAATTCGGTAGGGATAACGGCCGGAGCCTCGACTCCCGACTGGATTATAGAAAACATTCAAAGGAGGATAAAAGAAATCACAAATTTTTAGAAGGTTAACAACAAGAAAAGGAGAAGAAGTAAAATGGAAAAAAACAATTTAGATAATTTAACGAAGTTTGAAGAAGACGACAGTATCAGTATGGCAGATTTATTGGGGCCTGAAACAAAAACGGCTCTCAATAAAGGTCAAATACTTGATGTCGTAATTGTTGCCGAAACCGATGACGGTTTTATGGTGGATTTAGGTATGAAATCCGAAGGTATAATTCCTAAATCGGAATTTGAAAACAACGAAATTCCTAAAGAACTTGCTGTAGGAAAAACCGTAAAAGTGTTTGTAAAAAATGCAGTTGGAAGAATACAACTTTCTTACAGAGAAATTTTGGAAAAACAAGCTTGGGATTCAATTGAAGAAGTATTCAAAAACAACCAAACAATAAAAGGTACAATAAGTAAAAGTGTTAAAGGCGGATTTATTGTTGATGTTGGAGTAAATGCGTTTTTACATATATCTCAGGTAGATACATCTTTTGTTAATAATCCTGAAAAGTATATAGGTAAAACTTTTGAATTTGCAATTACCGAGTTTGACAGATATGACAAGAAAATAACTTTATCAAGAAGAAAACTTTTGGAAGACGCAAAAAGAGCAAAAAGAGCACAAATGTTTGAAACATTAACGGAAGGTCAGATATTGGACGGAACCGTTAAAAAAATTATACCGTCAGCCGCATTTGTTGATTTGGGCGGAGTAGACGGTTTCTTGCATATCGGCGAACTTGCCTGGTATAAAGTTAAAAAAGTTGAAGATATTTTGCATGTAGGTCAAATTGTAAGAGTTCAAATATCAAAAATAGATAAAGAAAACGAAAAAATTTCTTTAAGCATGAAACAACTTGCAGTTAATCCTTGGGACAGTGCAGGGGAAAAATATATTGCAGGTCTTATAATGAAAGGTAAAGTAACATCCGTAATGCCTTACGGTGCATTTGTTGAGCTGGAAAAAGGTGTTGAAGGTCTTTTACCTGTAAGCGAATATGCATGGAACGATGCCGAACATTTGTTTAAAAATGAAGTTAAAGCAGGTCAGGATATAGAAGTTAAAATTATAAGTTGCGATAAAGAAACAAAAAAGATTTCTTTATCGGTAAAACAAATGAAACCTAATCCTTGGGAAGAGTCCGCAAGACATTATGTTCCCGGAACAAAAGTTAAAGGTATAGTAAAAAATATTACACCGTTCGGTGCTTTTGTAAAATTGCCTGAAGGCGTTGAAGGACTTATTCATATAAGTGATTTTTCTTGGTTTAAAACAACAAAGTTCCCTGAAGATTTCTTGAAAAAAGGTCAGGAAGTTGAAGTTGTTGTTTTGTCTGTTAATACACAAAACGAAAAAATTGCGTTATCAATAAAACATTTAACTGAAGATCCTTACAAAAAATATAAACTCGGAACAACGGTTAAAGGTAAAGTTGTAAGAGTTGCCGAATTCGGAGTATTTATTGAAGTTGAACCGAATATTGAAGTGTTAATTAAGAGAACGGAATTATCTTTCGAAAACAAAATCGGCGAACTTCCAAAAGAAGGGGAAGAACTTGAAGCCAAAATTATTAAGGCTGATTTGAAAGAAAGGAAGTTGGAAGCTTCAATTAAGAAATTTGAAAAAGCTCAGGAAAAAGAATTGATAAAACAATTCTCTTCCAACGATGAAAAACCTACACTAGGCGACATCTTGCAGGAAGAGGAATAATTTAAGTGATAGATTATTTTAAAGGAACATTATCTTATAAAACTTTAAATACCGCAGTTGTGGAAGTTATGGGTATCGGTTATAGTATTTCCATAACTGCGGATACATTTAATAAGTTGCCTGCCGACGGTAATCAGGTAAAACTATATATTATAGAATCTACCGGAATGTACGGCGGAGTAATTTCTTATTACGGCTTTTTGACCAAAGAAGAAAGAGATATGTTTGTTTTAATAAAAGATGAAGTTCCTTCGACAGGTGCAAAAAAAGCCATGGAATATCTCGATAAGATTTCAAAATCTTTTGCGGATTTTCAAGCTGCAGTGATGAAAAGAGATGTTTCAATGCTCAGCGGAATTTTCGGGTTTACCAAGAAAACTGCGGAAAAGTTGGTAGCCGCATTAAAAGATAAAATAGCAAATGTTATCGTAAAAGATTCCGCAAAGTGGAGCAATATAGATGCAGGATCTTCTTCTTCGGAAGCGGTAGCCGCACTTGTGGCATTAGGTTATAAAGAAACCGATGCAAGAGAAGTTGTAAATAAAGTAGTAAACGAAAATAAAGATTTATCAGTAGAACAAATAATTACGGAAGCATTAAAAAATTTGTAAAACAATTTTTTTGAGGTATAGAAGTATAGAGGTATGGAAGTATAGAAACGGCAACTGCAAAAACAAAACAAGTTGTCATCCCGGACTCGATCCGGGATCTTGCAGTTAAGTTGTTTTTATACATCAAAAAATCACAAAGTGATTTTTTAAGGACAATATGAATAACGAAGAAAACAGAATTATAGATCCGGAAAATTTATCACCGGAAGAAAAACTTGAAAATTCGTTAAGGCCGCAAAGTCTTGACGATTTCATCGGTCAACAAAAACTTAAAAATAATTTAAAGGTTTTTATCGAAGCATCCAAAAAAAGAAACGAGCCTTTAGATCATTGTTTGTTTTATGCTCCTCCGGGACTGGGTAAAACCACACTTGCACATATTATCGCAAAAGAAATGGGCGGAAATTTAAGAACGACTTCAGGTCCTGTTCTTGAAAGAGTGGGAGATTTGGCTGCAATATTAACTAACCTTTCCGAAGGTGATGTTTTCTTTATAGATGAAATTCACAGAATGAACCATTTGGTGGAAGAAGCTCTTTATCCCGCAATGGAAGATTTTCAGCTTGATATTATTATCGGGCAGGGACCTTCCGCAAAAACGATAAAACTTCCGGTACCGAAATTTACATTGATAGGTGCAACTACAAGAGCAGGTATGCTTTCAAGCCCGTTAAGAGACAGGTTCGGTATAATAGAACATTTAAATTTTTATGATACAGATGAACTGGTACAAATTGTTAAAAGGTCAAGTTCAATAATAAATGTTAAAACAGATGAAGAAGGTGCTCTTGAAATTGCAAGAAGGTCAAGAGGTACCCCCAGAATCGTTAACAGATTATTAAAAAGAGTCAGGGATTTTGCCGAAATAAAAACAGGCGGCGTAATTAATAAACAAATAGCAAAAGAAGGTCTTGATGCTTTAGGGATAGACGATATCGGTCTTGATAAAATGGACAGACTTTTGCTTACCACCATAATAGAAAAGTTTTCAGGCGGACCGGTAGGACTTGATACTATGGCTGTGTCTGTCAGTGAAGATGCGGATACCATATCGGATGTTTATGAACCTTACCTTATACAGTTGGGATTTATTGCAAGAACACCCAGAGGCAGAGTTGTTACCGATCTGGCTTATAAACATTTAAATATCCCTGTGCCTAAAAAAATTAATAATCAAAAAGAGTTGTTTTAATATGGAAAAAATTTTGTTACATACATGCTGTGCACCGTGCAGTGCATCAACAATAACATTGTTGCAGGAATACGAAATAGTAAGTTTATGGTTTAATCCGAACATTTATCCGTTAAAAGAACATTTGGCAAGATACGATACTTGGAACAAGTATATGGATTTGTTAAATATTCAAAAAATGGAAATAAAAGCCGATTGGTTGGATGATGAAACGAAATACGAAGACCTTTGGCTTAACGATGCCGTTAAATGTGATAAAGGCAGATGTTATTATTGTTATTTAAAAAGATTGGAAAAAACGGTGGAAACAGCAAAACAAACCGGTATAAAAAACTTTTCAACAACATTACTTTCCAGCCCGTACCAGAAACATGATGTTATAAAACAAATGTGCGAAGAACTGGCAGAAAAAAACGGGTTAAATTTCGTTTATGTGGATCCGCGAAAGATTCATTATGACGGTGTTCATAAAATTAAGAAATTGGGACTTTACAGTCAGAGATATTGCGGATGTAAGCTTAGTATAAGATAATTAACTTGTTAATTATCTTATACGCATATAGCGACCTTAATATTTTGGTTATAATATTGAAACTCAGGAAATCGAGTATGCCCTTACGGGATCCATATACACTTCATCAACCCACTTAAAAAGATAATAAAAATACAATTAAATTTTACATTACCAAACACTTTTAA
>JAFXSD010000015.1 GCA_017525905.1 Elusimicrobiota bacterium
TAGCCCTTATATCTTATTATAAACTTTGTTCCAAATATCGTTGTTTTCCATACACAAATAAACAACAACACTGCTGTCATGTTGTTTTATTAAATCAACAAGATACTTGTATATTTTTATTCTTGTATTATCATCGTATCTCAATTTATTATCGTGAGATAACAAAAGTTCTTCATCGAGTATTTTATTATCTAAAAATCTGTTTTCTATAACCTTTTTTAGAGTTGCAACCATTCTTAAAGAACCGATACTTATCCATTTTATATATTTTCCATCTATAAAATCAAATATTTTTTCAATAGTTTTTTTATATCCGTTTTGCCAGTCTTTATATAGTATTACCGGGTCAAAATGAAAACCTACACTGTATCCCGATTTTACACATTTTTGTGCAGCCTTTAATCTTTCTTCCAAACCCGGCGTACAATGTTCGTTTTCTTTTATCATCTGTTCCGCATTTACGGACCAGGAAACTACAATATTTTCACTTCCGCCAAGTTTTAACAAGTTATCTATGTTTACACTTTTAGTTTTAAATTCAAAAGATATGTCTTTATTTTCTTTAAAAAATTTAACAATATCGTTTGAAAAAAGTGTTATGTCATCAAATATTAAAGAATCGGTAAATTCACCGCTGCCGACTCTCGGTAAAAAAAACATTTTATTATCAATCGGTTTTATTTTTTCTCTGTTCAAAAAGTCTGGCAAATTACAAGGCAAAATTATTCCGGCAACATTTTGGTATCCCTGCAAAAAACAATAACTGCATTCATATAAACAACCGTAACCTATGTTCAATATGGAATAATTGCAACATCTCACATTTTTTGTGCATGGACAAGGTTTAAAAAAATCGTACTTTTCGTTTACTAAAAAAAGATTTTCTCTTCTGTTGTTATATTTGCCAACAGAAAACTTTTCTTTTTTTAAAAAGCTTTTTAACGATTCTATTTCAACAAAGTTTGCATTTGGATAAAGATTCCTTATTCTCTTATATAAAGCAGAATCCGTAACTTCGTTTGTATAATAAACATTTTTCGGATTAAATTTTTCTAAAGAAATGTTTGCCTGTTCATCAGTTAAACTCAAATCCGGCAAATAAAAATTCTCTTTTTTTGCACCGGAATATGTTTTCGGATACCTTCTTTGTAAGAGTATATTTTTTACTTTTTCATAATTTTTTTCTTGTATGGAATTTATAATTTCACAAGGTGAAACATTTTCTCTTTTTGATATTTCAAAAACAAGGCGGGTAAGTTCCCTTACTTTATTTATTCCGAACAACGGGAATTTTTGTTGTATATTATTGTTGATAGATGTAATAATATTACTATCCATTGTTATTTATAAAATCACAAATGGAGTTCGCAAGTTCTTGCCTAACTGCCAAAAGTTTAGCGGTTTGTTTTTCATCAAGTTTGGTTTCGAAAGGGCTCGCTTCCGACACATGATCGGAAACATAAAAAAGTGCTATTGCTTTTTTATTTATTGCAGATGCTGCTGAAAATACGGATGAACATTCCATATCTACGGCATTTATCTTATTTTTATCGAACCAATCTTTATATGTTCTTTGTAAAACTATAGAATTTGATGTGATACATTTAACCTGTTTTATATCTTTTTTCGTTTTAGATAAAAAGTTTTCAAGTAAAATAGTTGACGGATAATAAGAATCTGGATTTCTTTTCATTTCAAGCATTTCGGAAAAGCTTTCAAAATTAAAAGTTTTTTTAACTATTAATTTGTCGGCGATTTTTACGTCACCTATACCTCCGCAACTTCCAAACAAAATAATATTTTCACATTCCGAATTTCTTAAACATAAAACTATATCGCCTACAAGGAAATTATTTTTTGTTGAAATAACGGTAACATTATCGTAATTCATTATTTTTGCAAAGAAAAGATTATTTTTCTTTGATTTTCCCAATTTTGAAAACAAAGAATGATCGGACACAGGACAAATAACACAAGTTTTTTTTATTTCTTTTAAATTGATACCTAAATTTAAAGACAAATCTAACATTATTATTTCCTAATGATGATGATGGTGGCAGCAACCGTTACAACATCCCGAACTTTGTTTAGCCGAACAGGACGGAACCGTTGCATTGGAGTTTCCTGCGGAAAATGTCGAAAACTGTTTTTCTACTTCTTTACTTTTACATTGCGGACATTCTATTTCTTCTTTATCAGTCGAAAAAACTATTTTTTCAAATTTTTTACCGCACTTTTTACAAACAAATTCAAATAATGGCATATTATTTTCCTTGAGCTTTTTCTACGGCAACTTTATGCCCTTTTATATTACTGTTATTTAATGCATCTATAATCTGTTGAGCATATTCGTTCGGTACTTCAACAAAAGAGAATTTATCAAATATATCTATTGAACCTACAATATCTCCGCTTAAACCTGTTTCACCTGCTATTGCGCCTACAAAATCGCCGGGCCTTACCTTTTTACTTTTACCTATACTCATAAAGAGTCTTGTCATACCGTATTCTTTTGCTGCACCGTGTCTGTTTTTCTTACTTTTTGAAAACTTCTTTTTGGAATCTCTGTCTCTTGAAAAATCTCTTTCGAAACTGCTTACGGACATATCTATATCTTCATGCTTTTCCGGATTTTCCACCTGCAACATCATTTCAAAAAGAGCTGCGGCAACATCTACGGAGGTTATGTTATCGGTAATTAAAGATTCGATTTTTGTTATATATTTTTCGAATGTGTTTTTCTTTAAAGTTTCTTTAAGCTTTTCCATAAAAGAAGAAATTCTTACATTTTCAACATCGGCAAGTGACGGAACAGGCATCCTTTTTATCGTAACTTTAGTATATCTTTGAATATCTCTTATTTTATATATATCTTTCCCTGCAACAAAACTGTAAGCTTTACCCGCTCTTCCCGCTCTGCCGGTTCTGCCTATTCTGTGAACATAAGATTCTATATCCTGCGGAATATCAAAATTAAATACCGCTTCAACATCATCAACATCTATACCCCTGGCTGCAACATCCGTAGCAACAAGAATTTCTATTTTGCAATTTCTGAATTTGTCCATAACTCTGTCTCTTTGAGTTTGGTTCATATCTCCGTGAATTGCATCTGCGGAATAACCTCTTATTTGCAACTGTGCGGTAACTTCGTCCACTCTTTTTTTCGTATTACAAAAAACCAACGAAAGTTTTGCATCTGCCATATCTATGCATCTTGCAAGTGCTTCAACTTTTTGATGTTCTCTTACTTCACAATATAATTGTTCTGTTTGAGGAACCGTTAATTTTTCATGAACTACTTTTATATTTACGGGATTTTTCTGATACTTCTTTGTAAGAACCAAAAATTCTCTCGGCATAGTTGCCGAAAAGAATACCGTTTGTTTATCCTGTGGCAAATTTTTTAATATCAATTCGATATCATCCCTAAATCCCATATCCAACATTTCGTCCGCTTCATCCAAAACAACAACTTTTGTATTATCAAGTTTTATTGTTTGCCTTTCAATATGATCTATAATTCTTCCGGGAGTACCTATAACAATATGAGCACCTTTATGAAGTGCTGACATCTGTCTGACTATCGGTTGCCCGCCGTAAACGGGAACAATATTTATTCCTTTTTTATATTTTGATAAAGATTTTAATTCCTCTGCCACTTGTATTGCAAGCTCTCTTGTAGGACACATAATAAGAGCTTGAACTTTTTTTTCTTTGGGAACTATTTTTTCAAGTATCGGTATACCGAAAGCAGCTGTTTTCCCTGTTCCTGTTTGTGCCTGACCTATAAGATCTACACCTTCTATCATCTTAGGTATTGCCAAAGATTGTATCGGTGTGGTTTCTTCAAATCCCATATCAGCAACCGCTTTTAATATTTCCGGCGATAAATTCAGTTCGGTAAATTTTAGTTTATCCATTATTTATTTTTGCTCCATAATTTTCTTAACTTCTTCAACATCAACATCGGTATCGCAACAACCGTCTTTAAGCAACGGTACAAACTGAGCTATGACTTTTAATCCGTCAGTCATTTTTATACCCTGTGCTCCCTCAAAGTGGCAGGCAACGGCAACAACTGCCTTAATTTTTTGTTCCACCAAAATGTTATAAATAGCTTTTCCGCCTTTCATAACATAAACTTTTTTATATCCGAGTTCATCGGCAAGTTTTTGTATTTGTGCAATTTTACAACAACCGCACTTCATACAAGTATAGTGAGTACCTTCATCAACGGCTTTACAATTTTTTGTACTTCTCATACAATGCGGCAAAAGAACAATCCTTTCGGAAACAGGAACAGTTTTAAACTTTCCCGCCATAGCCGAATTTTTCTTGTTTATAAATTTCGTGTAATTATTTTTATTGATTTTCTTTAAATTAAAACATAATTTCATAATACTTCCAACTTTATTACAACCGGTTTCATCCTTCTATAAAATGTTGGGCGGAAATCGCCGCTATTGCACCGTCACCCGCAGCCGTAACGACTTGTCTTAATATTTTTTGTCTTACATCGCCGCAAGCAAATATACCTTGAACGGATGTATTCATATTGTCGTCCGTTACAATATAACCGGCTTCATTTAATTTTATATTTGAGTTCTCTAAAAATTTAGTGTTCGGCAACCATCCTACAAAAACAAAAACACCGTTAACGCTTAATTGGGACGAAATACCGTTTTTAACATTTTTTAATGTCAGTTGTTCTACGGAAAGATTCCCCGATATTTTTTCCACAACGGAATCAAATATTATATTTATTTTTTTCTCCGCAAAAACTTTTTCCTGTAAAATTTTTGCCGCTCTAAACTGATCTCTTCTGTGAATTAAATTAACTTTTGTAGCAAATTTTGTTAAATACAATGCTTCCTGTAATGCGGAATCTCCTCCGCCTACAACAGCTATTTCTTTGTTTCTAAAGAAAGGTCCGTCACAAGTAGCACAATAAGAAACTCCTTTACCTATAAAAGTTTCTTCGCCTTCAACACCTAATTTTTTAAAATTTGCACCGCTTGCTATAATAATTGTTTTTGTAAAATATTCTTTTTTATCCGAAAGAATAACTTTTTTTATTGCATCTTCCGTTTCTATGCAAGAAACTTCTCCGTAAGATATTTCACAACCGAAAGTTCTTGCCTGTTTTTCCATTTTCATGGCAAGATCAAACCCGTTTATCCCTTCTTCAAATCCTGGATAATTTTCAAGATGATCGGTTATAGCTATTTGTCCGCCGCAACCGGCTTTTTCTATGAGCAAAGTTTTAAGTCTTGCTCTTGAAGCATATATTGCAGCCGACATTCCTGAAGGTCCGCCGCCAACTATTATAACATCATATATCATACAGTTATCTCTCTTATTTTAATAATTTTTCAATATCCTTTTCCCAAAGTTCTTCCATACCCGGTGTAAAGCCCACATATTTATTATAAATATCACCTTTTTTATCCATTATAAAGAATTGCGGTATGGCCGATATCTTATAATTTGTTATAACTTTTTTATCACCTAACAAAATAGGATAATTCATTTTTTGTTTTCTTATAAATTTTATTATTGTATCTTTATCTTCCTGCAAATTTATACCCAAAACAACAAAATCTTCATCATCTTTGAATTGTTCATACAACTTTTCCACTTTGGGAATAGAAGCTCTGCACGGAGGACACCACGTCGCCCAAAAATCTAAAAAAACTACTTTTCCTTTATAATCGGATAACGAAACTTTGTTTCCTTCCAAATCTTGTAATGTGAATTTATAAGAAATTTCAGCAAAAGATAATGAAACACAAGAAACAATAAAGAATAAAAGAATAAACAGTTTTTTATAAAACATTGTTTAACTCCTGTTCAATAGCGGTTTTAGGTCTGAATCCAACCATTTTGTTTATTGCTTTACCGCCTTTAAATATTATAAGACAAGGAATAGATGTTATTTGAAACTGTGAAGATAAAGACATATTTTCGTCTGTATTAACTTTACCTACTTTGATTTTACCTTCATATTCTTTTGCTATTTCATCTACTACAGGCAACAACATTTTGCAAGGTCCGCACCATGGAGCCCAAAAATCGAGCAATACGGGAACATCCGATTTTACAACTTCCTGTTCAAAATTTGCTTCAGTAATAACTATTTCTGCCATCTTATTCCTCCGTAAATTATTATTTTTATATCAGTTAGATTATACTAAAAACAATACAAAATTACCAAAGGCAATTTTAATTTACAATGTACAATTTATAATTTATAATTAATGTGTTTTTTGCTATGCAAAAAACATAATTGTTTATCAAAAATCTCTTTGCGATTTTTACCGACATTATACATCGTACATTATAAATTGTTTTATAGCGGGACTAAATGTGCATCCCAACCGCCGAGCTCGGCTTCGTTATATTTATAAATCGGTGTTTCTTTGTTTAACGGTTCACTTATCATTTTTCTTGCTGTTTCTTCCGCATAATAAACGGCATAAGCTACACCTATTATACTGCAAATCTGACCTATTGCCGGAACGGCATTTACATCTTCTATTATATTGTAAAAAACAAATAATTGCTGTGCTATCATTGGAGACATAAGAGTGGCTACAATGGAAGATAATCCCGTACTTGTATCTTCTTTTTCGGGAAACATTTCCCCTTTAACATTATACAGTCCGGCCGCCCCGAAACAATACAGAATCGGCATATTTATGTCGAAAATATTCTTGAACAGCGGATAAAAATCATCTTTCTCGGTTACTTTAACGCCAACCGCAACTAACTTTTTATCGTAAAAATCTTTATCTTGCACATACCAGGATACTTTATCTTTCATATATTGTCTCGGTAAAACTATATGGTAATGTTTAGCTTTAAAATCTATACAAAAATTGTCCGTTTTATAATAAGTTATACCTTTGTAATTTCTTTTGATACCCAACCAAACCTGCGGATCAACAATATTAAATCCGGCAAAATTTATTCCTTTTGCATATCGTGAAGGGACAACAAAAACTTTAAAATTTTTATCGGGAATTTTGTTTAATAACATTACGGACTGAACCATATAATTTTTAAGCAAAATATCTTGAAATTGTTGTATTGAATTTACCAGCTTTTTCATTTTCAATACACCGCTGTATTTTTCGTTCACGGCAAACCCCGCCTTGGGACAATAATAATCGCTGAACGGTCCCGGTATCATGGAACCTGCAATTTTATCCGTAGAAAAATTCGGAAACATTGCTATCGCCGGATACGAAGCGGTAGACAAGATTGTGGCCATTAAATTGTTTGTAGTACCCAATATATTTAACGTTCTTGCCTGTAAATTGGCAATTGATATTACGGTATTATCAACATAGTTTTGCAATATCATTTTATCTCTTAAAAGTTTGGCAATATTTATCAGCATTGCCCAACTTAAAATAAGTATTAAAGACATTACAAGCATGTAAGGTAATACTTGTCCTTTTCTATTTTTCATATTTAGGAAACTCTTTTGCGTTAGGATATGCTTTATTATAAAATTGTTCATCGGGAGATTTTACCATTCTCGCTCTTGCCGATTGTTCTCTGTAAAACAGCGAATTAAAAAATCTTGCGAACATTATTCTTTCATAATATCCTATTTTCACGTTATGTTTATTTATTTGCCTTTTGCTGTGATCTGAAATTTTGTTACCTAAAATATTTTCGTCCCAATGAGTGGTTTTATAATTGAATATACTTCTTGAATTTAACATATAAGGGAGAAGAATTTTTGATACGGTTTGTTTTGCCGTATCGGATATTTCTTTGTTTTTTGTTACAACGATTTTTCGTACAGCCGAAAATGCACTGTAGTTTAAGAACATATCGTCTGCAACAATAATACAAACCTGAATTGCCGCAAACATTAAAACGGTTATTATACAAGCAATAATCAATCCTTCCAAAAAAGATTGTCCCCTGTTATTAAAACAACACATTTGATATTCCCGCAATGAAAGAAATAAATTCAAATTTATGTTTCCATGCAAGTATAAAAACTTTTACCATACCGTAACTTGCCGCAAACATAACAAGAATGAACAAAATATACTCTACCGAAGATTGTCCGTTTTTATTGTTTATTCCGTTAAAGATTTTTTTCATTGTTCTATAATTTTAGGAGTAACAAAAATTAAAACATTTGTTTTATTATCTTTTACTTTTGTGTTCTTGAACAATGTTCCCAACAGCGGTATATCCGAAAGGAGCGGTATACCGGAAGTTGTTTTATCTTTATAGTTTTCTATAAGTCCCGCAATAACTATTGTTTGTTGATTCTTCAATATAACACTTGATCTTGCTTGTCTTTTAGCTATATTCGGAAGTCCTTGAACTGCATTTGCCCAATCAAGTCTTGAAAGTTCCGTCTCTATAACCAAATCTATTTTATCGTCCGACAAAATTTTCGGCAAAATTTCCGTGATAATTCCATATTCCTTCCATTCAACATTACCGCCGGAAACACCTGATACCGCTATAGGAAATTCCCCGCCTACCAAAAATTTTGCTTTCGTTCCGGATTTTGTTAAAAGTTTCGGATTGGATAACACTTGTGCAGAACCGCTTTCCTGTAAAAGTTTTAATTTTGCACTTAACGGAGTATATCTTACCCAGTCGTTAAATTCAACAAGTGACGGATAAGTCGTATTACCTTCACCGTTTGTAACGAAAAGTTCACCGGTGGAAATTTCATCCACCCATTTTATTCCGTACTCTTTAGCTTTATTGTTATTTATTTCAGTTATTTCTATGGATATTTCAACCAATTGTTCCGCAAACAAAGAAACAGCACATAAAAGTAAAATCACAAAGCTAAAACAGACTTTTTTCATTTACTTTTTTGCTCTTTTATAAAATGGTTTCGGAACAATTGTTATGTTTCTGAGATTGTTATGAACTTTCACCTGTACAGGCAAACTTTCATCCGTTGAAAAATCTATTAATGCCATACCGATGGCTTTTTTAAATGTCGGTGAAAAACTGCCGCTTGTAACATAACCGATTTTTTTATCGTTTAAATAAACTTCGTCATGTGCTCTTGCTATACCGTTTTGGCAAACAAAAGCTATAAGTTTTTTTGACGGCGTATCTTTTATTTTTTCTATTTCGGATTTACCTATAAAATCTTTATTCCAAAATACTGTTTTTATAAATCCGGCATCTATAGGATTAATTTCTTCCGATATTTCGTGACCGTGCAACGGCATACATGCTTCAAGTCTTAATGTATCTCTGCAACCGAGCCCGCAGGGTTTTGCACCAAGTTCAACAAGTTTGGTCCAAACAAATTCGGCACAATTGTTTGATATAAGAATTTCAAAACCGTCTTCCCCGGTATAGCCTGTTCTAGCTATCTTTGAGAAGTTTGCAGATTGTCCTTTGAATGTTATATCTTTTGCGGTAAAATATTTCATTGAAGAAATTTCACCGTCAACAATTTGAGAAACGATTTCAACCGCTTTTGGACCTTGAACAGCCATCATGGAAATTTCTTTACTGATATTTTTTATTTCCACATTTTCTGATTTGTTTTCATTTAACCATGCAAAATCTTTATCCAAATTTCCGGCATTTACCACCATCATATAATAATTTTCAAACTTATAAACTATAATATCGTCTTTTATTCCGCCCTGCTTATTTAACAACATGGAATATCTTGCTTTATATAAAGGCAGGTTGGACATATCCGATATTGTTACATAATCCAAAAACTTACCGGCATTGTCTCCGGAAATAATAAATGTTCCCATATGAGAAGTGTCAAATATTCCTACGGAATTTCTAACGGCATTATGTTCTTCTATAATAGAAGTATATTGAACCGGCATATCCCAACCGCCGAATTCGGTAAATTTCGCACCGGCTTTTTCATGTATTGGATGTAAAAAAGTTTCTTTTAACATAGCAGCTCCTAAAAAACATCTTCCATATTTTTATTATTTATTTAACAATTCAGTTAATGTTTTGTTTACCATTTGCGGGTTGGCTTTACCTTTTGATTTTTTCATTACCGCACCGACCAAAGCTCCTATTGCCGATTTTTTGCCCGACTTATAATCCGCAACAATTTTTGCATTTTCATCTATTGCTTCCTGGCAAACTTTTACTATCTCACCTGCATCGGATATTTGAACAAGACCTTTTTCTTTAACTATTACTTCGGGATCTTTGTTATCTTTAAACATATCTTCAAATATCGTTTTTGCTATTTTACCCGATATCGTTCCTTTAGAAATGAGTATTACAAGTTTTCCTATATTTTCAGGTGAAATAGGAGATTCTTTTATTGTGAGTTTCGAATTGTTCAATTTGCCCAACAATTCCGTAATAATCCAGTTTGCAACAGTTTTGGCGGCTGCAGCCGGTTCCTTTGCACCTTTATTCGCAGTATTAAGAGCAGTTTCATAATAGTCTGCAAGAGCTTTATCGGATATTATTATGTTTGTATCGTATTCGGAAAGTCCCAAATCGTTTATAAGTCTTGCTTTTCTTGCTTCCGGAAGTTCCGGAATATTTTTCTTGATATTATCAATAAATTCATCATCCAAATTTACAGGTACCAAATCAGGATCAGGGAAATATCTGTAATCGTGAGCATTTTCTTTGGATCTCATGGATTTTGTTACTTTTTCGTTTGGATCCCAGGTTCTTGTTTCCTGTATAACTCTGCCTCCTGATTCAACAACTTCAATTTGTCTTTCAACTTCATAAGAAAGAGCTTCCTGAACACCGGAAATAGAGTTCATGTTTTTAAGCTCGGCTTTTGTACCGAACTCTTTTTGACCGAAAGGTCTTATACTGATATTTGCATCGCATCTGAATTTACCTTCTTCCATATTACAATCGGAAGCTTCAACATATTCAATTAAATTTTTAAGTGACTCCAAATATGCCGCCGCTTCCTGCGGAGATCTCATATCAGGTTCGGAAACAATTTCCATTAAAGGTACACCTGTTCTGTTATAATCCGCCAAAGAATAATCAAGTTGACGGGATCCGATATCGTGTATAAGTTTCCCCGCATCTTCTTCCAAATGGATTCTTGTTATACCGATACTTTTTGTTTTACCGTCAACGGAAATATTTATTTTACCGTGTTCGCAAAAAGGAAGTTCATATTGTGATATCTGATAATTTTTAGGTAAGTCGGGATAGAAATATTGTTTTCTTGCAAATACGGACTTTTTGTTTATTGTACAATCAAGTGCAAGACCTGTTCTTACTATAAGTTCTACGGCATGTTTGTTTAATACCGGTAAAACTCCCGGCTGACCTGTACATACGGGACAAATGTTTGTGTTGGGTTTACAATGAAATTCAGTGGAACAATTACAGAAAATTTTTGTTTTTGTTTTTATTTGTGAATGAACTTCAAGTCCTATAATTACTTCGTATTTGTTATTCATAGTTTTATATCCTCATACAATTATATTTTTGGGAACTCTTTATGCCAAGCCGTAGCTTGTTCATAAGCATAAGCTGTTTTAAACATCGTTTGTTCATCAAACGGTTTAGCAAGTAATTGCATACCTATAGGAATACCTTTTTGCGAAAAACCGCAAGGTAAACTCATTCCCGGTATAGCAGCTAAATTACAACTTATTGTGAATATATCTGATAAATACATTTGTAAAGGATCAGAACTCTTTTCACCTATCTTAAATGCAGGCGTAGGAGCTGAAGGAGTAAGAATAATATCAACTTTTTCAAATGCTTTTTCAAAATCTTGTTTTATTAATGTTCTTACTTTTTGAGATTTTCCGTATAAAGCATCATAATAACCTGCCGAAAGAGCATAAGTTCCAAGCATTATTCTTCTTTTTACTTCCGCACCGAAACCTTGTCCTCTTGATTTTTGATATTCATCCAACAAGTTATTGCAATCTGCTCTGAAACCGTATCTTACGCCATCATATCTTGCAAGATTTGCGGAAGCTTCTGAACAACAAATTATATAATAAACAGCAACTGCATAATCGGTGTGAGGCAAAGAAATTTCCACAAACTGTGCACCTAAACTTTTATAAATTTCTATTGCTTTATCCAACGATGCTTTAACATCCGCATCCAAACCGTCTATAAAATATTCTTTCGGAAGACCGATTTTTAAACCTTTAACTCCGTCTTTAATTGCGGAAAGATAGTTCGGCACGTCTATATTTATTGATGTTGAATCTTTTGTATCGTGTCCTGCAATAACATTTAATAACAATGCACTGTCTTCAACCGTTTTAGACATAGGCCCTATTTGGTCAAGAGAAGAAGCAAATGCGACTGCACCGAATCTGCTTACTCTGCCGTAAGTAGGTTTTACACCAACGATTCCGCAACAACTTGCAGGTTGTCTTATAGAACCGCCGGTATCCGTTCCTAATGCCAAAGGAGCCGTCATTGCACCTACTGCGGAAGCACTGCCGCCTGAAGAACCTCCCGGAATATGTTCAGTGTTCCAAGGATTTCTTGTTGTAAAAAAAGCGGAATTTTCAGTTGATGAACCCATTGCAAATTCATCAAGATTTGCTTTACCTACGAATACCGCACCCGCATTTTTAAGTTTTGTAATAACAGTTGCATCGTAAGGTGCAATATAGTTTTCCAAAATCTTTGATGATGCTGTCATTCTTATATCTTTTATTAAAATATTATCTTTGATTGCTATAGGCACACCTTCCAATACTCCGACATTTTCACCTTTAGCTATTTTATCGTCTGAAATTTGTGCTTGTTTCAAGGCATAATCTTCACATACGGAAACATATGCTTTTATTTTAGGATCTACTTCTTTAATTCTTCCAAGGAAAGCTTTTGTTACTTCAACACTTGAAAGTTCTTTGCTTTTAATTTTTGCTGCAAGCTCTGTTGCAGTCATCTTTATTATTTCACTCATTTTTATATCCTTTTTTCTTCTATTCTTCCATTCCTCTATACTTCTATACCTCAAATTTTCGCTTTGCGAAAATTTAATCTTCCAACTCCATAACTTTTTTAACTTTAAAAAAGTCACCGTCCTGTTCGGGTGCATTTTTAAACAAAGCATCTATTGTTTCCTGAGAACTTTGAACAACCTCGTCTTCTCTCCAAACATTTTCACTTGTTCCGCCGTGACTTGTAGGTGCTATTGTTGAAGTATCAACTTCTTTTATTTTGTCGATATAACCCAAAATAGAACCAAGTTGTTTAACTAAGTTTTCTTTTTCCTTCTCATCAAATTCCAATCTTGCAAGAGAAGCAACATAATCAACATCTTTCTTTGTTAATTCCATATTTACTCCTAAAAAAAACAATAATTTATCTTTACATTATACATAAGAAAAAATTGCAAG
Organism: Elusimicrobiota bacterium; assembly: GCA_017525905.1. Taxonomy (GTDB): domain Bacteria; phylum Elusimicrobiota; class Endomicrobiia; order Endomicrobiales; family Endomicrobiaceae; genus Ruminimicrobiellum. Next base: position 13,350 of record JAFXSD010000015.1, read on the forward strand.
GCAATTAAAAATTTATGAAGCAAATTTTATTTCAAATGCTTCAAGGCATTGATTGCTCTTTGGTGATTCGGGTTTAATCTTAATGTAAGTTCAAACATTCTTTCCGCTTCATAATATTTGCCTTTAGCATATAAAATCAACCCTTCCCTGTATTTTTTATCGGCAAGTTTTTCGTCTATTATAATTTCCGGTTCGCTTTCCTGAACTTTAGTTTCCGTGACTTTTGTGTTATTTAAATTTTTTGTTATTTCTTTTACGGCTTTATCTATATATTCTTTTGCGGAAGAATAATAATTAAACGATGTGTTGGTATACTGAGAAGATTTTACAAAAGTCTGCAATTTTTCCATTTGTCTGATACATTCCACCCACCGCTTGTTTTTGTATAAAATTATTCCGTTTTTAAGTATTGTATTTGCTTCATACTCAAATTGTTTTTTCTTTTTCTCTTCAATTGAATTTGTTACTATGGCATTTACTTTATTGCAGTATTCGATAATTTCTTTGTTTTTGTTATCAAACTGAAGATATTTTTTCCATTCTTTTAAACATTGGTCGTAGTTTGCTTCATAATAATTTTTATAACCGGACCAATAAGCATATTCATCAAAAGAACTTTCATAACTTGACGAAGATTTTTCTTTCATTAACTTTTTAATTTTATTGCAATAAATATTGGGAGAATCGTAATTCGGATAATCTATTATAATTTTCTGTAACAAATCCGTTGAATATAAATATTGTTTTTTATTGTAAAATTCTTTGGCTTTTTTAAATAATTCCTGTGCCTGTTTTTGCGACAATTTATCCTGGGTTAATGCCGCTTGTGCTTCCTTTTCAAATTCATTTTCCTTTTTCTTTTTCTTGTTCCATCTGTATGTCAAAGAAAATCTGTTTATTAAATCTATCTCGTTAAAATCGGCAGAATAATTTATTGTAAAAGCGGAAATATTTATACCGAACCCTGCGGTAATATGGTCGGGATAATATCCGCACCTTATTGCATACTTTTCCAACAATTTATATTCGATTCCCGCAAAAAGTTCGTTATAAGTATCTTCATTTTTAACATCCAAAGAAACGGTTAAAGAGTCTTTTGTTTCAAGTCTGTAAACTATCGGTATTTCCATTAAACCGGACAGTCTGAATATGTATTGAAAATCTTCGTTATATTCGTCAAGTTTTATACCGGTTCCCATAATATTTTGCATTGATAAACCAACACCGAATTTTGCCTGAGTATATTTTATATCCACATTATCAAAATATTTGGATAACCCCAAATCCATTGCAAAACCGCCGTTTTTCTTTTCATACAAATCCAAATAAATGTATTTTAAGTTTACACCGACAGACGTTTCTATCGGTTTTATTTTTGCGGCAAATGCGAGTATATATGCCCATTGATTCGTTGTAACGGTTTTTGCTTTATCAAAGGGATCTTTTCTTAGTTCAATATCTCCGCTTGCCAAATCAATTGCGGAAAATCCCAAAAACAAATTTTCAAACAATCTGTAATTAATTGCTGCGGCATTGTATGAAGTTCCGTCAAACAAATTATATCTTGTTAAAGATACATTATTATAATCGAAGTAACTCAGTAACGAACCGTTATGAAATATTATCGCCGGGTCGTCCAAAGAATTCAGCACGGTTTCTCCCTGCGAAAAAGAAGATACCGACGGTCCGTGAGAAAGAAAATTTTTTCTTTTTCCCGTAGCATATATATTTTGTACAACAAGAAATGATATTATTAAAATTAGAATTATTTTATTATTAACAATCTGCATCTTTCGGTTTTACTTCCGCCGTTTGAATATTTTTTCTTTATTACACACAAATATGTTCCGTTATATAGCACATTCCCGTAATCATCTTTACCGTTATATACAATTTCGTTGTTACCTTTCGATAATCCGTCCGCAAATCCATGATAAATTTTATCACCGTATTCGGAATAAATGTCAAGTTCCACGTTCCCGTCTTGTGCCATTTCAAAAAATATTCTTGTATTTTGTCCTTTTTGAGGATTAAAAGGGTTCGGTGCGTTATAAACTTTTTTTATTTCGCCCAGTGTAATAAAATTGTAAATTTCCGGGTTCAACAATTTTGCACCGTATTGATTTTCCACTTCAACTTTCCAATAATATCTTGTTCTCGGAGACAAATCTTTTGCGGTATAAAAATTTTCTGTTGCCAAATCATATTCCTGCATGGAATTTTCGGATGTTCCCAAAAACAAAGTATATTTTAAAATATCCGTCTCAACACCTTTTGATGCCGTCCAACTGAAATTTAAATTTGTATTTGAATTTCCTTTTCCGTCTTGTAAGTTCGGATTTAAATTTACAAAAGAGTGTGGCCTTTCCGTAACTATAATTGTTTTCTTTGAAGATTGATATTCGTTCGGATAATTTGCATTATCGGCAACGATATAATATTCGTATATTCCGTAATCCAAAGATAGTTCTTTTTCAAAATTATTGTTCCCTGCGGAAGATAAACCTGCTTGATTCCAATCTTGAGAAGAATCCTGTTGTCTGTAATATATTTTGGGATAAGAACTTGATATTTCGTTACCGTACTTATCCTGATATTTTGCTTTTATTTTAACCGGATTTTCACTTTTAATATTTATTAAATCTTTTAAACTGTCGGTTGCTATTAAATTAATTTCTGTATTGGGAATATAATCGAACACATCAAAAAAAGATTCTGTTAATTCTTTTTCTTCAGTCTCATATTTTAGTTCGGTAACTCCGACATAATCTATATAAGAATCTACATTTATCCAATCATTTTGTTGAGAAAATTGTGCAACTTTTTGACTTGTCTCAATTTCTGTATTATCTACGGACATACTTTCTGCATACACATTTGAAATGACTATTAGTAATGATAAAATTAGTAAACGAAATGACTTCATATGCATAAAAAAATCGGGGTGACTGGACTTGAACCAGCGACCTCTCCCACCCGAAGGGAGCGCACTAGCCAACTGTGCTACACCCCGAAACCAATTATTCCAGAATATCTAATATTTCTTTCAATTCCTGTTTTATTTCTTCAAGAATTTTTGAATCGGAAAAGTTGCTCCGGACCTCATTATTAGACATATTTTTTTTTCTTCTGTCAACAGTTAAACACTTTTTCACGCCGGCAATCGTATATCTTTTATTATATAACAAATCTTTAATTTTTTTAATAAGTTCAACATCCAACGAAGAATATTTTCTTATTCCGGAATGTTTTTCCGGTCTTAATTGTTTGAATTCTTTTTCCCAATATCTTAATGTATGAGCGGGAATATCCGTTCTTTCCGAAACTTCACTTATATTTAAATATTTTTTATCGGGTTCAAGCATTAAATATCTCTTTAGATTGTTTAAATTTTATTTTCTTTTTAGGTTCTATAAGTATTGCTTCACCGGTTTTAGGATTTCTTCCTTTTTTTGTTTGTGTAACCAAAAGATTAAAACTTCCAAACCCGGTAACAACAACCTTTTCACCGTTTATAATTGCTTTTAACATTTCATCAAACAACTTATTTACTACTATTGAAGCCTCTTTTTTTGAAGGCATAATTTGTGCAATTTTTTCTATTAAATCGTTTTTTGTCATTTTAAAAATTCCTTATACTTATTCGGCTTTCGGACTTCTTGTCATTAAATCATATACTGCTTTTTTTGCATCTTTATTGTTAAATAAAACTTCATAAACCTGATTTATTATAGGCAAATCAATATTTAACTTTTTCCCGAGCTGATAAGCGCTTATACAGGTTTTTACACCTTCGGCAACCATTTTAAGTTCGGTTTCAGCCTGCTTTAATGTTTTGCCTTTTGCCAACATTTCTCCCAAATTTCTGTTTCTCGAATGTCTCGAAAAACACGTAACCATCAAATCTCCCATACCGGAAAGCCCGTAAAAAGTTTTTTCGTTTCCGCCTAATGCAACTCCCAAACTTACAAGTTCTTTTAATCCTCTGGAAATTATTGCGGCCTTTGTGTTATCTCCGAAATTAAGTCCGTCTATTATTCCGCCGGCAACGGCAAAAACATTTTTTAAAGAAGCTCCCAATTCAACACCGACAATATCGGATTGCGTATAAATTCTAAAATAATCATTCATAAACAAATCTCTTACTTTTATTGCCAACTGCTTATTTTTTGAAGCGGAAGTTACAACGGTAGGTATTTGTTTTGATACCTCTTCGGCATGACTCGGTCCGGACAATGCAACGATATTATCTTTTGTACTCGGATAAATTTCCTCTATTATTTGAGATACCCTTAACAATGTTTCGTTTTCTATACCTTTTGTTGCACTTATTATAAGTTTTTTACCTAAATCTATATTTGAATTTTTTATTGATAAAACGGTGGATCTTAAAAAATGTGAAGGAACAACAAACAAAACCGCTTCCGTATCTTTTATAATATTCAAATCACTTGAAACAACAACCGTTTGTGGTATTTTTGCTCCGCCTATAAACGGTATAATTCTTTCTTTATCTAATTTTTCCGCAGCCTGTTTATTTATTTCCCACAAGTATACCTGATGCCCGTTATTTGCCAATAAACATGCAAGAGTTGTGCCCCAAGATCCGGCACCCAAAACAGATATTTTCATTTTTTTCCTCTTACTATTTTATTTTTTCGTTCCAAAAATTTTATTTTCCGTCCCGTTCAACAATCTTTTTATATTACTAAAATGTCTGACTATAACCAAAACAGAAATTAAACTTGCAAAAATAACTATTTCCGGAGCAGAATTAAAAATATATAAACTTACAGGCAACATTAATGCTGCCGTTATCGATGCAAGAGATACATACTTAAATACGGCAAGTATTATAGCAAATGCTAAAAAACATATTAACACCGCCAACGGATTAATTGCCAAAAAAACTCCGCAGGCTGTCGCAACACCTTTACCGCCTTTAAAATTTAAAAACACGGTAAAAATGTGTCCGAGTATAGTTACAAGCGCAACAGCTATAACTGTCAAATGAGATGTCGGGTTTATGAGCGTAACAAAATATACGGGAATAAACCCTTTTAACATATCCAAAAATAAAGTTAAAATTCCCAACGTTTTACTTGTTCTGTAAACATTTGTTGCTCCGGTATTTCCGGAACCTACGGTTCTTATATCGGTATGTTTAAATATTTTCCCGACGATATAACCGAAAGGAATTGCTCCGCACAAATACGATAATATTAAATAAACAATTACTTTTAACATATCTGATCTTGTATACCTCAAATTTTTGTTTTACAAAAATTTTATTCTTTAAACTTTTCTTTTGAAATTTCTCTGAACTTCAAAATTATCGGTGTTCCTTTAAAAGAAAATTTTTCTCTTAATACGTTTTCCAAATATCTTTTATATGAAAAATGTACCAATTCCAAATCGTTCACCGCAATTCTGAATGTCGGCGGTTTGGATACAGGTTGTTCAATATCTTTAATTTTTAACACTTTCCCCTTTCTTGAAAAAGGAGTCTTATCTACCGCATATCTCATTGCTTCGTTAAGTTCTTCCTGCGGAACCATCTTGGAATATTCTTTATAAATTGCCGGTGCAAGTTTAAAAATTCTGTCTACTCTTTGTCTTGTTTTGGCAGAAATAAATATAATGTCCGCCCAATCCAAAAATTTCAGTTTTTCTTCCAGCTGTTGTTGAAACAATCTTATTCTGTCTTCTTTTTCTTCTATCAAATCCCACTTATTTACGGCTATTATACACGGCTTTTTCTTTTCTATAATCATACCCAAAATTTTAGCTTCTGTTTCACCTATACCCTGTTCGGCATCGGCCACAAGAACTGCAATATCCGCATCATCCATAGCATAGTTTGTACTTAATGTGGATAAATATTCCAAATCGTCTTTCTGTTTGTTGCCTCTGTGAAGACCGGCGGTATCTATCAATAAATAGTCGGTATCTTCATAAGTTGCATGAACGGAAAGAGAATCTCTTGTCGTTCCGGGAATATTGTGAACTATACATCTGTTTTGTTGTGTTATGGAATTTACCAACGAAGATTTACCGACATTAGGTTTTCCCACGAAAATTATTTTTAATAAGTTATCTTTTTTTTCAACAACATCGTTTTCACCTATCATATCGCATATCGCTTCCAAAAGTTCAACCATATTTCTGCCGTGTGTAGATGAAACTGATATTATGTTTTCAAAACCCAACTGATAAAATTCATAAGATTTCACTTCTTCGGCAAATGTATCTATTTTGTTTACAACAAGTATTACAGGTTTTTTGCTTGCTCTGACCGATTTTGCAATTACCGGTTCAAACGGATGAATTCCGGCTTTTCCGTCAACAACAAAAAGAATTATATCGGAACTTTCTATTGCCAGGTTTAACTGTTGGCTCATGGATTCGGAAAATTCCGAAACTTCCGTACTCCAACCTGCAGTATCGGTAACTATAAATCGTTTATCTTTCCAGGTTACTTCATAATCGTTTCTGTCTCTTGTAGTACCCGCAATGTTATGAACTATAGCTTTTTTTCTGCCGATAAACCTGTTAAATAATGTTGATTTGCCGACATTTGGTCTGCCGACAATTGCAACTTTTTTATACATTAAAACCTCTTAAATTTTACATTTTCTTTCTATTTTACAAAATTTATCAGGCACTTTAAATGCCGTATTTCGTATATAATATAATAATTTGCATTATTTGTTAAATTTTTCTTGAATTTTTTTTAATACACATATATAATAATGTTTGAAAAATTAAAGGATTTTTTATGTCTAACGGAATAGGTTTATTTTTCACATTAACAAGCGGTTTAACCATTGCCTTAATACTCGGTTACATTGCTCACAAAATAAAATTATCTCCTCTTGTAGGTTATCTTATAGCCGGGATAATGGTAAGCCCCCATTCACCCGGAATAGTTGCCGATATGAGCATCGCTCAACAGTGTGCGGAAATAGGTATAGTTCTTTTGATGTTCGGTGTGGGAATGCACTTTAAATTGGAAGATTTTATTGCCGTAAAAAATATTGCGGTAGGTGCATTAATACAGATAACGACATGTACACTTATAACAACTCTTTTGATTAAAACTTTAGGATGGTCTTGGACATCCGGTATTATTTTAGGTATGTCAATATCCGTTGCAAGTACCGTAGTATTAACAAGAGTTTTTTCCGATAACAAAATATTGCATACTCCAACCGGCCATGCAGCTATAGGGTGGCTTATATTGGAAGATCTTTTTACAATTATAGTATTGGTTTTACTGCCTGCGTTTTTTGGGAAAACAGCTTCAAATCATAATTTATTTCTTACATTTTTAATAACAATAGCAAAGTTGGCGGTTTTAGTTGTATTTGCTTTAGTTGTAGGTAAAAAAGTTATACCTTTTTTATTGGAACATATAGCAAAAACGGGAAACAGGGAACTTTTTATTTTATCCGTTCTTGTTATTGCGCTCGGGATTTCGGTTTGTGCCACTGAATTTTTCGGAGCATCCATAGCATTGGGAGCTTTCTTGGCAGGCATGATTGTAGGACAATCGGAGTTCAGTGCAAGAGCAACCTCCGAAGCTCTTCCTATAAGTGATGTTTTTGCCGTTTTGTTTTTCGTTTCGGTAGGAATGCTTTTTGATCTTTCTTCTTTAAAATCTTCTTGGTTATTAACAATAATTTTGTTGTTTGTTGTAATATTCGTAAAACCGATAGGTGCAACTCTTATTATTAAATTTCTAAAACAACCTCTTAAAAAAGCTATGAGTATCGGTATCGCTTTAGGTCAAATCGGAGAATTTTCTTTCATTTTGGCATCGCTTGCGGTAACTTACGGAATAATGTCTAAAGATGCATACAATACAATAATATTTGTTTCTATTGTTACAATAACACTCAACACAACAATTTACAGATGGATTCCTTCCGCAATAAAGTTTTTACAAAATAAAGGTTACTTTAAAACTTACTACACAATAACGGACGAAATAGAAACTGAAACCAAAGATTTAAGGCACGTTATTGTTATAGGATATGGCCCCGTAGGTAAAACGATATCTAAAATATTGTTACAAAAACAAATAAATGTAACCGTTATTGAAATGAATATCGATACCGTCAAAAAAATTAAGGCAAAAGACATTAAAGAACTCAGAGCTATTTACGGAGATGCTTCACAAAGAGAAATTTTAATAATGTCTGCAATAGAAACGGCGGAAGCAATTGTAATTTCCACACCGTTTGCACCTGCAAAAGAAATAACAGAAATTGCAAAATCTTTAAATTCAAGAATAAAAATATTGGTTCATACAACTTATTCAAAAAGTGCCAAAGAATTACGAAAACAAGATTCCAATTTAATAATTCGTTCCGGTGAAGGTTCCGTTGCTCTTGCACTGGCAAAAGAAGTGTTCACAATATACGGTTCAACAAATTTTGAAGAAGATATAGATAAGATATACAAAGAATTGCTATAAAATTTTGCAAAGCGAAATTTTGAAGTGTAGAAAGATGGAAGTATAGAGGAATAGAACAAACATAAAGACAATTGCGGTAAACAATTATTGTAGTTTCTATACCTCCATACATCTATACATCCATACTTCTTTTTAGTATAATAAGCTAAATATTTAATCAAAAAAGGTACTTTATTATGTGCGGAATTGTAGGATACATAGGTAAAAAAAATGCAGTTGAAGTAATATATAACGGATTACAAAAACTTGAATACAGAGGTTACGATTCTGCAGGTATTGCCGTTATAGAAAATTCCAAAATAGAAAGAAGAAGAAGTGTCGGTAAACTTATAAACCTTCAAGAAAACATTAAAGAAAATAAAATTTCCGGGAATATCGGTATAGGTCATACAAGATGGGCAACACACGGAAAACCCAGTGAAGAAAATGCTCATCCTCATACAGATTGCAGCGGGAAAATAGTCGTAGTTCACAACGGAATAATAGAAAACTATGTTTCTCTAAAAAAACAATTACAAAAAGAAGGTCATAAGTTTGCTTCGGAAACAGACACCGAAGTTGTTGCTCACTTAATAGAAAAATATTATAAAGGTGATTTACTTGCCGCAGTAAAATCCGCATTAAAAAATATAGAAGGAGCTTATGCTCTTTGTGCAATATCGTCTGAAGATAAATCAAAAATTGTTGTTGCAAGAAAAGATGCTCCTTTGGTTATAGGTTTAGGTAAAGATGAAAATTTTATTGCATCTGATGTTTCAGCATTACTTCAATATACAAAAGATGTAATTTTTCTTGAAAATAAAGATATCGCAGAAATAAAATCGGATTCCATTAAAATATTTGATGAAACTGATACCGAAATTAAAAGAAAATCTCAAAAGATTTTATGGAATGCAATACAAGCGGAAAAATGCGGTTATAAACATTTTATGCTCAAAGAAATTCATGAACAAACTCAAACCACGCAGGACACTTTCAGGGGCAGAATTTCCGATGAAGAAAATAAAATAATATTACAATCCGTAAAACTTACAAAAGAAGAAATTTCAAACATATCAAGAATTTGTATCGTTGCCTGCGGAACATCTTACCATGCGGGACTTACAGCAAAATTCTTGTTTGAAAATTTAACTAAAATTCCTACAGAAGTAAATATTGCTTCGGAATTCAGATATGCTAACCCTGTTATAGATGATAAAGTATTAACTATATTTATTTCTCAGTCAGGTGAAACCGCAGACACGTTGGCGGCTTTAAGACTTGCAAAAGAAAAGAAATCTAAAACAATTGCAATTTGTAATGTTGTAGGTTCAAGCATAAGCAGAGAAGCCGACTATGTTTTATATACTCATTGCGGACCTGAAATAGGTGTTGCTTCAACAAAAGCTTTTACCGGTCAGCTTACGGCTCTTTATTTACTTGTAATGTTTATGGCTGCTAAAAAACAAACAATATCAAAAGAACAATTAGCAGAATTTATCGGTAATTTAAGGGATATTCCTACAAAAATATCCGAAACTTTAAAACTATCAAACAAGATAAAAGAAATTGCTAAATTATTTCAAAACACAAAACAGTTTATATATTTGGCAAGAAATATAAACTATCCTATAGCACTTGAAGGTGCTTTAAAATTAAAAGAAATTTCGTATATTTATGCCGAAGGTTACCCCGCAGGAGAAATGAAGCATGGACCTATAGCATTAATAGATGAAACAATGCCTGTAATGGTTATAGCAACAAAAAGTAAAGTATACGACAAGATTTTGAGTAATATTGAAGAAGCTAAAGCAAGAGGTGCAAAAATAATTGCA